>CAJAIA010000020.1 GCA_903939735.1 uncultured Ignavibacteria bacterium | reverse complement strand
GCGTCATCACCCGAGCGGAGCGAAGGGTGACTTCACCCCACGTTGCGCACACGCGTCATCACCCGAGCGGAGCGAAGGGTGACTTCACCCCACGTTGCGCACACGCGTCATCACCCGAGCGGAGCGAAGGGTGATAGCTACCATCGCCCCCAGCACCGACCCTGCGATTACATCGCTGAGGTAATGTGCGTCGACGATCATGCGGGCAATCGCGATCGCAATACCAAGTGGCCAGAAGAACCAGCGCAGGCGGGGCCATGCGGCACTACCACTAATAGCGATGGCTAATCCTGTTGTTGCATGACCCGACGGAAAGCTGTTCCAGAGGTAGTCCATGCGGAAGGCGAGTGGATCCCACTGCGTGATGCCTTCTGTGAGCATGAGCATGGGCCGCGGACGACACGCGATGACCTTGATGATGTTGGCTGCGATTCCGCTGATGGCAACGCTGAGGAAGAACTCGATGTGTCGATGCGCTACGTCGCGCATTGATCGCCATGCTATGGCAATCGTAAGGATACAGTACCCGAGAACCCAGTGCGACTTGCCGAGCTCTTCAAGTACCATGCCTGTAGATCGCAGCCACGGCGTCTCTAACTTGTGAATGAAGTTCGCCAACGGTACATCGATGAAGAACATCGAGCCGAGGATTGCGATAGTCGCGGTGAACGCAAGAAGGATGATGCGTTGTGTGCTCATTTGTCCTTCTTCGGACCCGCAATTGCTGGAAGCTTCAATGCAGCAATGCGCTCATTGACGTCGACAAGGTTCTTGGCGATGATTACATCTACGCGATCGCATTGTGCGTCGGCTTGACGCTTGAGCGTTGCAAAGAGATCGTACACCTGTTGCGTCGGACGTCGGTCGGCACTCGCAGCAACGCTCGCAAGCGATGCGATCTTGTTATTGAGCTTTACAGGGTAGTTGAGAAGATCCTGGAACGCAACAGCCTTCGTTTGAACAAGGACATTCTCAATTGTCGTGAGCGAATCACTGATCGATGTCATGTCGGCGCGTATGTCACGCGTTGTAGCTGTATCGAGATCGCTGATCCGCTGTTGGAATGTTGAAATCGATCCGCGCACAGTACGAATCGATGCGATGGTCTTGTGTACGCGCGAGAGCGTTGCATTGATCTGCTGATGCAGGTCGAATTGCGCCTGCAGTGCTTCACGCGGTGTGGTCAGACGTGGATCCATGCGGATTTCAAACTGCACGCGCTGTGTGTCGCTGCCGAGTGCGAACTCGGCGATGTACGTGCCAGGCATTGCGCGCGGACCCTCCGTGCCGCCACCCCAGAGGAGTGCGCCATCAAGTGGCTCTGCACCGGGATACTGCATGTCCCACACGAAGCGATTGCCACCGCGATGGCGCGTAAGGGCTTCGTCTGATACACGATGCAGCGAGTCGCGGTAGAACGTGTTGTCGACATCGAAGGGCTTGCCCTTCGGTGAACGTGCGCTCGAGAAGCCGACGATGCTATCACCGGCGGCAGTGCGAATCGTAAGCGTAAGTTCCTTCGATGTTGTGTCGCTGAGCTGATAGTGGAACTGCACACCAGATGGCGCGTTCTCACCAACGTTCATTGTTGGACTCGACCACGAGCCCCCTTGCACACGATAGGTGTGACGTGGAGGATATGCAGCGAGGGTTGCTGTGCTTCGCAGCTTGTAGTTGTGTAGTGGCGTGAGATCGTCGAGAATCCAGAAGGAGCGTCCATGCGTGCAGATCACAAGATCTTTCTCTGTGGGATGCACAACGAGATCGTGAATCGGCGTGAGTGGGAGGTTGCGACGGAAGCGACTCCACGTAGCACCGGCATCGAAGCTGATGCAGAGTCCGCGCTCAGTGCCAGCATAGAGAAGCCCCTTGCGGAACGGATCTTCGCGCACAACACGCACAAAGGCACCCTTCGGAATGCCCTTAGTTGTGAGTGTCCACGTTGCACCGTAGTCAGTCGTGGTGTAGATGTACGGCGCGTCATCGCCGTGCTTGTAGCGATTGATCGCTGCGTAGGCTGTGCCGGCGCTGTGTGGTGAAGGTTCAATGATTGAGACAAGGGCTTCAGGCAAACCCTTCGGTGTGACATTGGTCCAGGTAGTGCCGTTATCGCGACTGACGTGGATCAGACCACAATCACTGCCCGACCATAGAACGCCCTTTTCAACGCGTGACTCTGCGAACGTGAAGATGGTGTTGTACACTTCAACACCCGTGTTGTCCTTTGTGATCGGACCACCCGATGGAATCTGCTTCGTTGTGTCGTTGCGTGTAAGGTCGTTGCTGATGCGCGACCAGCTCATGCCCTCGTTGGTGCTGCGCCACACGTGCTGTGATGTAGTGTACATCACCGTTGGATCATGTGGTGAGAACACGATCGGGAAGGTCCATTGGAAGCGTTCGCCGCGATCCTTCGCCCCTTCGCCGATTGGATTATTCGGATACACCGAGATGTCTTGTTCTTGTTGCAGCGTGTGTGACTTCCGTCCGAGGTAGCCAGAGTAATTGCCCCCGAATGTGATGTCGGGATTCGTTGGATGTGGCACTACGTAGCCGCTCTCGAAGCCTGCTACCGAGTACCAATCGTTGCGTTCGATCGACCAGCCACCTATTGAACGGTGTGGGATCGAGACCGTTGTGTTGTCTTGCTGTGCGCCGTAGAGACGATAGGGGAAGTGCGAATCGACAGTGACGTGGTAGAACTGTGAAGTAGCTACATCATCTGCCGTCCAGTGACGTCCGCCATCTTCACTCACAACAGCGCCACCATCATCTGCGATGATCATGCGACGTGGGTTGCGAGGATCGATCCATAGATCGTGATAATCACCATGGTTAGCATCCATGCCCGAGAAGCTGCGACCGCCATCAATCGACTTGTGCATGCCCACATTGAGCACGTACACAACGTCGGCATTCATGGGATCGGCAAACACATGATTGAAATACCACGGACGTTGTCGGAGTTCTGCGTTGGTGTTGACGCGCTGCCACGTAGCACCAGCATCGACGCTCTTGAAGAGTCCGCCGTGCTCGTTCTCGACCATTGCCCACACAAGATTGCGCTGCGCACGTGATACATCCACGTTGATCTTTCCAAGCATACCCTTCGGCATGCCGGGATTGCGTGTGATCTCCTTCCACGTATCGCCGCCGTCGGTACTCTTGAACAGACCCGATCCTGCGCCGCCGCTGCTCATGCTGTGGGCGTTGCGGTAGGCTTGCCAGAGCGATGCATAGATGATGCGCGGATTCAGTGGATCCATGCGCAGCGTCATACCGCCTGTGCTGTCGTTGCGATACAGCACCTTGCGCCAGGACTTGCCACCGTCGATTGACTTGAAGATTCCGCGATCGGCATTTGCTGTGAACACATTGCCCATCGACGACACCAGCACAACGTCGGGATTGTCTGGATGCACTACGATGTCGGCAATCATCTGCGCCTGTGGCAGTCCGCAGTGCGACCACGTTGTGCCGCCGTCGGTTGTGCGATACACGCCATCGCCTGGCGAGATGTTGCCGCGGATATCGGTCTCGCCCATACCAACGTACACCACGTTCGGATCGGATGGCGCAATCGTGATAGCGCCCACACTCGACGTAGAGAACGTTGTGTCGCTCACATCGCGCCACGTATCGCCGCCGTCATCGGTCTTAAAAACGCCCCCTCCTGTCGCTCCGAAGTAATACGTCTGCTGCAGATCCGGATGTCCGGCTACTGCGAGTGATCGTCCTGCGCGGAACGGACCGACGTTGCGGAAGCGCATCGATCGAAACGCAAGATCAAGTTGGTCAGACGAAGGAGTTGGTTGTGCTGATGCAACAACCGCACAGAGCAGCAGGAGGGGGAGAAGCTTCATCGCATAAGTGTCACGGACGACGTGCCATCGGTGATCACGTACACGCCCCGCGAGAGAGTTGAAACATCGATTGTACAATGTTCCGAATCTACGGCGCGAATCGTCGAAGTACGACCATCCAATGTGCGCATAGTTAGGGGGCGCGCAGCCGCAAACGGCAGACGCACCGTGGTGCCGGTGGCGATGATGGCGCGAGGGGCTACGGGAGTGCGGAGGTCAGCTTGCACCGATGTGGCATCAATCACGCGAAACACCACAACGTCCTTTGCTGGCGCGTATTCGGCGGTATAGGCTCGCGTGACCCACAGATCCTCACCAGCAATGCAGAGTCCTTCCGGCTTTGCACCGATCGGGATGATGCGCATGATGTTCCGCGTAGCAAGATCGATCACACGGACATCGCCCGCGTACGTGCTCACAAGAAGCTTCCCGTTGGCAACCACCGACTCGCGCGGACCATCAAAGCCCTCGGTTCCAATAAGCAGCGTATCAACGGTCTTTCGTTGCTTGAGATCGATCACCGCAACCCAATGTGAGCCGTTGGCGGTGACGTACGCGCTATCGCCATGGACCGTGATATGGTTCGGTGTATCACCCACATTCAGCGTTACACGCTCATCGACGTTGTTGATGTTTTCCCACAGGTCGATTGAACCAGACTCCTGACCAAAGACGCCTTCGGAGAGGATAATCACGCCGGCCGTTCCTTCGCTTGTGCGAAAGCGCACGGCTTGCTGTGGATTTGGTCCGGCTGCGAATGATGTGGAATCGCCTGTTCCCAGCACCTTGCGCACAACAAAGCCTGGATCGGTAAACGACGGACGGTGTGCGATGTAGAGCGAGTTGCCCGCGGAGGTTGTCGACACCGAGTATGCACCCGGCGCTTGATAGATCACGCCAATCGGTGATTGATCGTCGAGCTTAAACTCCTCGACCTTTCCGTCCACCATAATGTAGGCGCGGTTTGTCTCAGCTGCAATTCCCAAGCGGAACACTTGCACATCAGCCCATGGGAAGGTGAACGTGCGCAGAACCTGCAGTGAAGAACGATCGACTTGCAGCCAAGCGGCAGGCAGCTCGCCTGGATCCAGCGTGCCGTCGTAGTCGACATCAGACTGCGCGCAGAAGACGTGAACGATATCGCCCACGGCATGGACCGACGCCGGAATGGGCGGTGTCTCGATCGTTCGTTGGGCAGTGAGAGATAGTGTGCCGAGCAGGCACATAGCCATGAGGAGAGCTCCACGCATTGCGTGCTCCTTGTTCAATCCCGTCATGATGCGTGACGGTGGGGTGCAGAGGCCCCGAGTTGAAGATCGATGTGGCAGGTCTTCCGGCTTCGGAGTCGTCCTCACCATCCGCCTTCCCGCGTCGTGTCATCAACACAACATCAGTGACTGCTCTTTGCGAGCTAGGATGGATTGTCGTCCGATACGGCGGCGCAACCGCGCATGATTCTCACATGCTTCCCTCACAGCATCACCGCTACGGGTGATGACCACATCGGGAGTGCGAATATAGCACTGCACTATCTTTGCCAGATGAGTCAACGCGCCATACTGTACGTAATCGTGGTGCTCAGCGTAGTAAGCGCTGGCATTTCCGGGTCGCTCTTTAGCACCTATCTGCCAATCATCGCCGCGGAAATGTCGGGTGGTGCAGCAACCAAGCAGGATGTCGCTACAATGGGGTCGTATGCAGGGGCATCGTTTCTGATCGGCTGGGCTGTTGGCGCGTTTGTTCTTGGTGCAGTATCAGACAGAATTGGACGCAAGTTGGCGCTCTTTGCGGCGATCTGCACGTGCTCGTTGGGCGTGTTCTGCACGGCCTTTGTGCCATCGCTGCCATTCCTCGTGGCCATACGATTCCTCACCGGTGCTGGTGCGGGTGGGATACTTCTCATCGGCTCCGTGTTGATCTCCGAAGCATGGGCGCAGGGCAATCGGGTCCGCATGGTGTCGATCATGATGAACTCGTTCCCATTAGGATTCCTCGTTGCGGGTGTTATAGGCAGTGCGGTGAAGGACTGGCACCTCGCCTACACGATGGGGAGCTCGACGATCGTTCTCGGTCTTGCTGTGTTGTTCCTTGTCCGTGAGTCCGATGTGTGGAAGGGTAGTGATCAACGTCATGAAGCCGCCCATCTCGAGCGTGAGAACGTCTTTGACGCTCGGTACCGTAGGGACCTTGTGCTTGGCATCACGCTCTTTGGTTCGATGCTCATCGGACTCTGGGCGGCATTCACATGGATGCCGACATGGGTGCACAGCATGAGCAGTCCTGAAGACGCGCAGCACAACCGTGGAATGGTGAGTATCGTGCTTGGCATCGGGAGCATGGCTGGGGCGCTCGTCGGTGCGCCATTGGCGAATCGCATCGGACGCAGGCGGACGGTGTTTGTGGGATATGCTGCATGCGCAGCACTGTCTGTGGCGACATTTCAGACCGGACTTGTGCCGAGTCCAGCACTGTTTGTCATGATCTTCCTCCTTACTGCGGCAATCGGAATCAATCAAGGTGTGCTTAGCACGTACATCCCCGAGCTGTTCCCAACGTTGATCCGCGGAGCGGCCACAGGCATCTCGATGAACGCTGGACGTTTGTTGACGGCGGTCGGCGTGTTCTTTGTAGGTGTGCTTGTGCACGTCCTTGATGGCTACCACAATGCTATCGCGGCGTTTGCGATTGCCTACGTGCTCGGAGCCATTGCCCTCGCATTCGCACGTGAAACAAACGGTCAGGCGTTGCCAGAGTAAGCAAATGTTGCCACGGCGCTCGTGCCTGCCCCGGGCTTTGTATCAACCGTAAACGTACCGCCCCGAAGTTCTACGCGCGCGCGGATGCTGCGCCAGCCCATGCCTTCCTCGACACGTGCTGCATCGGCCCCAACACCATCGTCGGTAATACCAACGCGAACAAGCTGGCCCTCCAACGTAATGGAGATGTCCAGATTGGTCGCGTAGGCATGGCGAAGAGTATTGCTTACCAACGTCTGGACCGTGCGATAGATGGACTGAGCAAGATCGATCTGGATGTGTTCAAGCGATTCGTCGGTGAAGCACGTGACGCCGATGCGTGAGTTCGATCGCACGTCGCTCGCCAGGTTGTAAATAGCAGTAGGAAGTCCGTCGCGTTCCAGGTTTCGAGTGCCCAGGGCGTGCGAGAGCGTTCGCAGTTCGCGAGCGGTATCGGTAACGCGATGCCGAGCCTGCTCGACATACTCACGTGCTGGATGATCCGCCGGAAGTTCGCGCAATGCAGCGTCCAGCTGCATCCCTGTTACTGCGAGCTCTTGCCCTGCGCCATCGTGAATGGCGATGGCGATCTCGCGGCGCGACTGCTCGCCAGACTCGAGGATCGTTGTGTGGAGTTGTTCGTCGCGCTCGAGACGGTACTGCGCGAGACGAGCAGCATAGCGCGCGTGCGCATCCAAGACATTGGATGACACTTGATCAACGTGACGAACGCGCTGCTTAAGAAAGTCGAGGTATGACGCTGCGAAATCAGCGCGCGGCAGACCGTCCTCAGTCTGTGAGAGTTGGATGATCTCATCGGAGACTCGTAGCCGAAGTTCGTCGTTTGCGCCGTTGAGCTTACAATGCTCGATGGCTTCCGTAAATGCCTCTAGAGCCTTCTCTGTATTGCCGTGCTCATGCGCGAGAAGTCCGCACGCCCATGCCCAACGGACCTTGTAGTGTGGTATCGCAATTGTAGCTGCATCGGGAATGCTGGCCAGTATCTGTTGCGCTTCGTCGAACCGTTTGAGGCGCAAGAGAAAGAATGCATGGCCGACCTCAAGGCAGACGAGTAGTTCGTGCTGCTGATGTTGCCTCGCGAGTTCACGGTGTATCGCATTCCATTTGAGCGCTTCTTCATAGCGACCAAGCAACTCACAGCAATGCTCGAGGTGTCCATATAGAACCGACCGCTCCGAGCCTTCTGTTTCATCTGTGAATTGCCCGTAGACGCTCTCTGCGATGCGCAGGGCATCTTCATGTCGTCCAATCACGGCATACGCAAACACGAGACTGATCGCGGCGCGCACGATCTGTCGAGCTGTACCATGTGCGGAGAGTTCGTCGTAGGCGGCAGCAAAGTACTTGACGCTTGCTCGCAAGTCGCCGAGATTGCTAAGCACTCCCCCCACAACAGCGTAGACAATACCGAGGGCAATGTGTTCGTCGAAATCACGCAACGTGTACTCAGCAACGGCTAGCAAGTCCAGTGCTTCCTCATTCCGACCCACACGTGCGAGAGCGTGAGCACTATAGTACTGAGCGTATGCGCCGAGCGGTGCAGAAGGATCAATGATATCGCGCTTGCGCTCGAAAAGTTCAACTGCCGAGTCGTTCTCCCCATTCTGGTTCAGAAGCCACAGCTCACAGATGAGGCGAGCCATGGCAAGATCTGATGGAAGATCTTCAGGTATCTCAGCAAGGTCTGCTGCCGCTTCCTGGTCTTCACGTTGGTAAAGGTGTTGTGCAGCGCGATGCACCAATCTGCCCAGCTCAGCATCAGTCCATAATGTGGGATCGAAGGAGCACGGTACGAGGAGGGATGATAATGCCGTCATAGCGTCGTGAGGATTGTTGGATCCGTTACATGAACTACTTGTATGCCAAGTGCTGAGGCACCGGCGCAATTTGCACGGGAATCATCAATCAGCAACGTGTCCGATGGATCAGCCCCTTCTGCAGCACATACGTGAAGAAATGCAGCTGGGTCGGGCTTTCGCACGCGCTCCACGAACGATAGGTAGACGTGGTCGACAGCATTGAACACAGGCGCGCAACGATCGCGCGCGTCGAGGTAATGCAACTCGGAGATGTTGGAGAAGATCACCAGTCGATCGCTCGTTCTTGATGCTCGGGTTCGGCGAATATGCGCAACCGTGGCCTCTGCATGTGTGAAGAGTCCGTTATCGAGAATAGCACACCATGCACGGTCAAGATCCTTGTCGCTGCACGTAAACCCGTACAGTTCGCGAAGTCGATCGCGAAACTCCGAGGTCGGTAGATCGCCACGGTCGTAGGCAACGAAGACGGGATCCTGATCCTCCACACCGAACATGATATCACGTCCGTTGTAACCTGAAAGCGACATCATTGCACGACATGTGCGATGGAAGTCGATGTCGAAGAGCACGCCACCGAGATCAAGGATGGTAAGCGCCATAGGTTCTGCGAATGGTTAGTAGCGGAAGTACATCCAGCGGTTATCGGTTATCGTAGCAGCTGTACGCAATGATGTTTGAAGCTTGTCCCACGCGGCAGCGCGTTGCTCCTGTTCGAGATCCTCTTTGCGGAGTTCGAGCCACATCGGGAACTCCTCGGGATTCGCTTTGACAACGCCGGTGATGTTCACAACGTACCAGCCGGATTCGCCGAGGAATGGACCATACAGATCGGGCACGGGCTTGGCGAGGATTTCGCGCGCAGCTGTTGGATCGTAGAGTACTTCGCCGATCATTCCGTCGGCGAATACGGACAGACCGCGCGCTGTTTGCGCTTCTTTCACATTCTCTGCCATCATGAGACGTCCGTCGTTGAGGCGGGATGCAAGCCCCCTAACAGTCTTTGCGATTGGGAGGCGATCTCCGCAGCCACGCTGACGATTGATTGCGTCGGCAATCTGTGGCACAGCAGCTTCAAACGGCATAGCGCCAGCAGGCACCGAATCAGTGACGATCGGCAGGACGATGCCGCGCTCTGGTGTATCGATTGGATCGCATGCGGCGGCCACTTGCGTGCGGAATGCAACATCAACGAGGCGATGTGAGCCGAAGAGTTTTTCTTCATCGGTGAACCAACGAGACATCTCAATCGTGCGGCCAAAACGTCCGGCAATTGCGCCGAGCTCCAGACCCTGCTCATAGAGGTCGGCGGCGTCGTCGACCTGCGACAAAATGCTGTCGATGGTCTGTCGTGATGGTTCGATCTCGCTTACGATAACCCGCACGCTGATGTTGCGTGCGAGCGGTTTCTTGGTGTGCACCGTATCGACGAGGAGCACGTGTGCACCTGTTGCGTGCATGATGGGGCCAACCGCTGTGCCTGGCTTCTTGCCCTTCACCGCTGCATAGAACTGCGCATGATCCGTTGAATCGGGCGAAAGGCGCAGTGCGCCACTCGACGTGGTTGTTGCCACACTCGTCCACACCGAATCGCGCTGACGTGCCGTGCGAGCGTCGTTGAGGAGTCCGACAAAGTTCTTGACGTTGCTCAGGAACAGGGTAGAGTCTACCGGGGCTGCCTGCATTGGCCACCATAGGAACGCGATGCGTCGCATCGGCTTTGGTGTTGTGAAGTCGGCGGCATGTGTCGTGTGATATGCTTGTAGGTCTGTGACCGACGGCTGTGGTAGATCCTTGCGACAGGGCACAAGAATAACGTCTGCCGTGGCGGATGTAGCGGCATCAGCGAAGCGCTTGCGCAGACCAGTTGTATCGAATGGAACCGACGATGCTAGGTCGGCACGCATGCGACGTTCGAGTTCCATCAGGCCAATGCGTTCGCGCAATTGTGCGATCGATGCATTGAGCTGCACGCGTTCGTCCGCGCGTTGTTGCGCGGTAAGGCCCTCGGTATTGGCCTTGATAAGCGAATCAGGGTTGTTGAGCATCGCTGCGAGCAGCGAGCGATTAAACTTGCCCTTCTCATCCACCAGTCCGCGCTTAATGAACTCCGGAGTAGCGTTGAGCAGAATGCTATCGACGTCGCGCATCGGAAGATCGATCTTGCGTCGCGTTGCTTCTTGCAGCATCAAGCGACGGTTTACAAGATCCGTCCATGCCTGCTGCATGATGTCGGACGGGTCGACGTCCCCACGTTGCGACGCATACTCTGTGAGGCGTCCAACCTCGCGCGAGTATTCATCGAGCCATACAGTGTCGCCATTGACAACACCGGCGACCAAGCGCTTCTGTGGTTGCTGTGGGAGAAGCTGAGCAGTGGCATGCACCGATGCCAGAACGAGGATAAGCGTAGAGATCCATTGCATCCGGCAAAGATACCTCCCGTAGATTCGCAGTGATGAATTCCTTTCAGATCAAACAGGCCAAGGCCGAACTCCTGCGGATTGTGATGGAGCAGCCCGACCATACGCTTGCGGTTGCCGAAGCAATCGACGTATTGCGAGGGGGCGGGCATCGCGTAACCGAGGACGTACTCAGCGTCCTCGTCGAGGGGAGCGCCCAGCCAGTGCTTGCCTTTACTATTGACCGACAGCACATCACCACCGTCGAAACACCATGAAGCTTTCCATCCTCGATCAATCGCCCGTTATCGCCGGACAGCGTGGTGCTGAAGCTATCGCCCAGACGATGGATCTTGTGCAGCATGCTGATGCGCTCGGATACCATCGCTATTGGTTCGCAGAGCATCACGCATCGGCTTCCTTCGCCGGAGCCTCACCCGAAATCATGATGTCGAACGCCGCCGCTCGTACCTCGCGGATTCGCGTCGGGAGTGGGGGCATCCTCTTAGGGCATGCCGAGCCCCTTCGCATCGCTGAATCGCTCCGCACGCTCGAGGCACTTGCTCCGGGACGTGTGGACGCAGGATTTGGTCGCGCTCCAGGGGGCGACCAGCGCGTTATGAAAGCCCTCGGGGAACGTCCGCTCGACTCCTGGGAACGTCTTGATACTGTCCTGGCATATCTCCGTGACACGCGCGAGCCCTCCAACGACGGCGCACCTGTTGCTGTGCCCGACGGAGCGCATGTGCCTGAGCCGTGGATCCTCGGCACCAGCGCAGAGAGTGCACGTCAGGCAGCTGTGCGCGGACTCCGGTATACGTTCGGTTCGTTTATCGATCCCACAAACCTTGTTGACGCGCTCACGGCATATCACGCGAACTTTACGCCAAGTGTTTGGTGCGACCGACCCTATACCATGATCGCAACCGTTGCGTTTGCTGCCGAGACGGAAGCCGATGCGCAGCGCGCCGCGGTTTCGAGTGAGCGATGGTTCGTGGAGTCGTTCCTCCGCGGCAAGAACGTTCGCTTCCCGCATGTGAACGGCGAGTCGTTCGACGTCAGTGCGATGGAGCGCGTTATCACCGGCATGCGGAGATCCACCGTACATATCGGGACTGCTTCACAGGTTGCCGGCGGACTCCACGAGCTGCAACAGCGGTATGCTGTGGATGAGATTGCGCTTGTCACCATCACCGACGACCATGCTGTTCGGCGAGCATCGTACGAACTCCTTGCAGAAGAGTTTTCGCTTGCATCGAGCATCGCATAATTGCAAGTTCGGGTGATGCAAACGCAACGCCCCATCCCAGCCTACGAATTCGCACTCGTGCTTGTGCTGCATGCACTTGCAATTGCGGGACTGATCCTCGGCGGTGCGTGGACCGGTGCAGCGTCGATTATGGCATTCATCGGCTTGCCGTTGCTGGACCAAGTCATTGGCAAGGATCATTCCTCTCCAGCGTCCGACGATATCTCTGAGCTTGAAGCATCACGCGGGTACCGATACGTCACGTACGCAGTCGGCATCGTTCAAACGTTGTATCTCGCAGCATGTGTCGTGATGTGGTCGACGTGCGACTGGAGCGCGTGGGAATACGCACTGCATGTGTTGAGCACAGGAATCGTTACCGGCGGCATCGGTATTACGGTGGCGCACGAGCTTATTCATCGAACATCACGGTTTGAGCGATTCCTTGGATCTTTCATGCTCCACCAGGTAGCGTACGCGCACTTTGGTGTCGAGCATGTGGAGGGACATCACCGCAACGTTGGGCTGCGCATCGATCCAGCAACAGCGAGGAAGGGCGAAACTGTCTATGCCTTCATCGTGCGCTGTGTGATCTTCTCATGGTGGCAGGTGTGGTCTATCGAGGCCGAGCGCAATCGTCGCGCTGGCAAAGCCCCCTATGGAGTTCACAATCGCATGTGGCGTTGGACGTTGAGTTTCCCTGCGCTGGTGCTTGCGATTGGATTCATCGTTGGTTGGCTTCCTGCGGTGCTGTTCCTGGTTCAGGCCATCATTGCCATCATCCTGCTCGAGATGGTGAACTACGTTGAGCACTACGGACTCGAACGTCGCGAATTGAAGCCTGGCGTACTCGAGCGCGTTGCGGCAACGCATGCATGGGAAGCGCGGCATCGCGCATCAAACGTTAGTCTCTTCAAGTTGCAGCGTCATGCCGACCATCATATCGCACCGCAGCGTCGGTATCAGTCGCTTCGCGTGCATGATGAAAGTCCGCAGCTCCCGCACGGTTACCCCGTGATGCTCATGCTCTCGCTTGTGCCGCCGCTCTGGCGTGCAGTGATTCATCCGAGGATACCATAACAACGCGAGGTCGTCATGTCCAAGAATTCAAACATCAAGCCCATTTGTGACTTCAAAGCTCACGCCACGGAGGTGCTGAGCGAATTGCGGCGCACTGCTGATTCCACTGTGAACGACCGCATGATGGAGGCCATCGAGCTCTTGAAGCGTGTGCAGCATGGCGAAGAAGACCTTCGCATGAAGCGCACCATGAGCCCTGAGCAGGTGCGCGCACGTCTAACGCGAGAGCGTGCACGACGCGAGGAACATCGCTCTTGAGCATGCATTGCGGCCAACGAAGCGTCGCTAAACGTCACACTCCGTAATTCCGTACTTTTGTCCTCCAGTTGGTCCCGTAGTTCAGCTGGATAGAACGTCAGCCTCCGAAGCTGAAAGTCAGCAGTTCGAATCTGCTCGGGACTACACATCACGTCCTATCGCACCTGTTGCGGTAGGACGTTTGTTGTTGAAAGGGGCCTCACCGCACCACCAGAACCTGCGTGGTGTGCACGCTTGCCTCCGATGTCATTCGGAGATTGTATACGCCTGAAGGTGCGGATCCGATGTTGAGTGAAACTCTGTGTATGCCGGACACTACACGTTCGTCATGCACCACCGCGATGGATTCGCCGAACATGTTCAGTAGTTCGATGCGAACCTGCGATGGGGTGTCGAGGTTGTAGGTGATCGTTGATGACACGGAGAGGGGATTGGGAGAGACGGACAGAAATAGAGTTGTTGAGCTGTTGTCAGTGACTGATGCGGGGGGATTAAGAACTCCGCTTGAGTCGAGCTTCATCACAAAGACGTTAGGGGCACCCCTTTCCATGCCACTGAAATCGCCATCATTGGACACGTAGGTTCCCACAATGAACATGTCGTTGTTTGCTGAAGTACGTATGCAATATCCTCGTTCATTGTTGCTGCCACCGAACAGATCCTTCCAACGAACACTTCCATCTTGGTCAAGATTGACGACGAATATGTCTTCCCATAGTCTGTTTAATCCTGCGAAGTCGCCGTCATTGGATTCGCTGTAGCCTGTGACGAGAACGCTGCCGTCAGACCTTGTCGTGACAGAGTTGCCAAATTCCGATTCAGTTCCTCCGAGCGATCTATTCCAGATAACGTTGCCGTCTGTGTCGAACTTGACCACAAGGATTTGAAAGTCGTAGCGGACTCCCGCGGAGTCGCCAACGTACGAATTCGTAGCGCCAGTAATCAGAACATCACCATCCGGTGTGGATGCAACGGAGTAGGCATAGTCAAACAGCGAACCGCCAAGGGTCTTCTTCCAACGCGTGTTCCCCTTCGCGTCAAGTTTGATCACGAATATGTCAACCACACCCTTGTACATTTTATCGAAGTCGCCATCGTCAGACTCTGTTGTGCCAACAATCACGACGTCGTTTTGTGAAGTCGGCGTAACTGCATAGCCGATATCTTCTCGCTTGCCGCCGAACTCCCTCGTCCAGAGGACGTTCCCGTCTTTATCAAGCTTGATGACAAATGCATTGTTCAAGCGCTCATTAAATCCCTCGAAATCGCCATCGTTGGAGAAGGTGCTCCCCGTGATCAGAATGTTCTCGCCAGAAGTGCTCATACCGGAGCCAATGTCATCGGAAACTCCGCCGTACAACTTCTTCCAGAGAATGTCTCCATCTGTATCAAGTTTGATGACGAAGATGTCGACTCCGCCCTTGCTCAGCCCTTCGAAGTCGCCATTCGTCGAGTATGTATAACCGCTGAGTAACATGCCGCCGTCGGGAGCGATCGCGATAGAACGACACATGTCTTCACTATCTCCACCATAGTACTTTTTCCACTTGACATGCCCATCGTTTCCAAGTTTAATCACGAATATGTCGGTGTACTCCAGTGGCCCTTCCCGTTCAAAGTCCCCGTCTCGCGCTGACGTGCATCCCGCAATGACTACGTCTCCCCCAGGCGTCGTTGCAACAGCGTGGCCAACGTTATACCCTGTCCCGCCAAACGTCTTCACCCATCTGTTCTGACCCAATGCATCAATCTGATGCCCGGTCATGAGGGCAAGCGTGGCCGTTATGGTCAATATGAATTGCTTCAAGGATTCGCCCTCTGCGCCGGCAGGCACGTAGATCAGGACCTGTGACTAACTCGTCGTATCAAATCTGCTAAACTTTCGGTTCCAAGATGCCTTGAGCGCACGAGTTCTCAATCCACGTCCTTTCGCATTTGCTGCGGTAGGACGTTTGGTGTCTACCGGGGAGCGCCTTTTACGGCACGTACTCGGTAAATTGTCGCTCGCGTTTGCCGACATGTATTAGAGGATACTCCGAATGACTCGAATCTATCTCGCAATTCTTGCGGGCATGCTGTGCATTACAACATCACACGCACAACTGAGTGTTGGTCCTACTGGACCGTTTGTGCGGCGATTGCTGAGTACGCGGTACCCGGTGCTGTTTAAGGCGTTCGTATCGGATCCGAACCTCGAAGTCCTTAACTACAACTTCCAGATATACGCACGTTACGGATCTACCGTGCGTATTCTTCATCAGCAGAACGGAACGGATTGGCAGACAGACGTCGACCTACTAAATCTTCCGGTCGATCCAGAACCGCAGTTCCTCACCGTCGTCACGGTGCGACATCGCAATAGCGGCACGCAGTACACCTTGTCCCGAACGTTCCCGATCCGCTTCACAGATCCATACCAACTTGTTGAAGTTGATCTTGTGAAGTTCAATCTGCTGTATGATCTCAAGAAGGCGATTGTGGGTCGACAAGAGGTGCATCTGTATGCACTTGATAATCAGCCTCCAAAGACGCGCAGTGTGATGATGTCGCTCGTCAATGCTAATGGTGATACCATTGCGTGGAATCGATCCGTGGGTAATCCGTACCTCGATACAGCAGCATTGCTCGGATACGGGACATTGCAGCATCAGGGAGGCCTTCGCTTGCGTGCGCAAATCATGTACGATGATGGCCCTGAGAATGGATACTTCACCGAGCGCGCTGTGCCCGATTCAATCCCTGTTCCAGACGTTACGGCGTCGGAGGGGTTCGGTCCGTTCGCGTATGGACGTGATCGCATCAACCGATTCGTTGTCAAGGGGCTTGGTCCTGGCTGCACACAGGTGGAGTGGGGGATTCGCTACACAACAGCAACGAATCGACGTCGCACACCAGTATGGATCACACGTCCCTACAATGGTGAACAGGACAGCATGCACTTTGTATACAACATGCGTGATGTGAGTCGTGGATCGGAACTCGTCGTGCGTGCGCACTTCGGACCGAATCTTCCTGTAACCGAGCAACGCTACCAGCTTGATATCACACCACGTCCGCCCGTGTTTGCGAGTTCGAGCCCCTTCCCATTTCAACTCGGCACAAACAAGCAAGACACGATTACCATCGATAGTCTTCCGCCTCGGGTGCAACGTCTCCAGATGCAGTTGATCTCGAGCTCGGGCGTTGTGCTCAAGTCTGCAACATTTAGTTCATCAGGATCTGGCCCCGGATACACCGACTATGTGCGATCCGGCAAGTTGATTGTGTTTGTCGCGCCACTTCGCGCCGGAACCTACTTCGTCCGTGCACTCTGCACCAACGACATGCGTGACCACGACCCAGTTGATATGCTGACGTTTGAAGTACGCGACACAACAACGTACTACCTCACGTCCGCGTCGTGGGGTCCGTTTACACAAGGTGATACAGCTGTCGTCGCACCAGCGATTACAAACATCCGTCCGTATGCCGGTGGTGATGGCTGGACGAGAATAGGGGGCAAGTTCGTTGTTGTCGACACAACGAATCCGTCAACGCCGTTGTTTGAGTCTCCATTCATTGATCTCTCGGGTGTAAAATCGCGCGACAGCGTTATCTACTGGCCCGACACGTCGTATCGCTTTAAGCAGCCGATAGGGGGTCGTGTTGAAATCCCAACAGTCAACCTGCCACTGACAACTGAGGTGCAGTTTGTTCGACAGATCGACTTCAACGGACGGATACAGAATGATCGCACTGTTGATCATCCAATCATCATGGTGCCAGCACCGGGTGAGTTGGTTACGTCGCCACATCTTGATTCGACGTTTGTTGTTACGCGAAACCAGCCGATCACGTTGCGTTTGCGCAAAATCCTTCCGCAAGCAACAGCTGTGCGGTTTGCACTCAGCGGAACAAATGATCCAGACGCTGTTGTCGAGAAGATTGTCATGCGCAGCACCGGGCAGGACTCCGTTGAATGGACCACAGATGCGGGCGTGCTTCCGGTGAACGCAAAGGTGAGTGTATCGGCAGTCACGCCATATGTGCAAGATGATGGAGCCGAAGTCGTACGCTCGATCAACACAGCGCCAGACACATTGTCGATGACGTCAGCGATCCCGTTTGATGTTCTTCGTCTTGACTGGAATGTTGACCCAGCAACGCAACTGATTCGGGGAGTAAAGCCGTTTTCAACAACTCTCACCTTCAGTCGCATTCCAGCGCAGACGAGACAGATTGAATTGCTCGTGCATGATGATCGCGATAACATTATCGATTCAGTAGCGATCGACGTTCCGTATCGATTGGGGTATGATCCTACGCTGCGTGTTGCATCACCGTTTGCGTTTAGTGCATTCAACATCGCAGCACTCGAAGTTCGCTACATATCAGACGGCGGACCTGTTGATGGGATCCGATATCGTCGTGCGATCACATCGCAGCAACAGCCGTTTAGTCTTACGCTAAATTCACTTGATGCTACGACAGCTCCTCCAACGTATGTGAACCGTCCACTTCGTCAGGGATCCTCAGATATTGCTGAACTCACGCTTCGTTGGACATCCGGTAAGGGGCTTGCACCCACTGTTGCTATTGATTCGATCGTCATGGATGTATTGGATTGTGCGGGGAACGTCATCGACCGCGAGATGCTTCCTGTGCCGGCACAGTTATCGTCCACAGGTATTGTCGCACAGGCACTGTATGCAGTGTCGAAGCTGCCACTTTCAACGGATGCAGTCCGCATGACCGTCTATTCAGAACGTATGACGCTGCCGAGGACGGGCGTGGCAACAACGATCCCGTTGAAGCTTCGTACAAGCCCATTGCTGCATGTGCCGCTTGGTCTATCGTATCCGACCTATCGCGTGAACGACACAACAAGCTTTGCACTGCGTCAACAGATGGTAGCGACAAATGTGAATAGCATCACCGAAATCGATTCACTACAATTCGTCGACGCTTCTTCACGCGTTGTGATGACGTTTGCAGCTGCGCGTCCGAATGGTGATACGATACGGTTTGCGGAGTACGACTATAACGCATTGCGTCCTGAGGATAGTCCGTTCTTCATTCGCGGACTCGTACGGACATCGACGTGTGTACAGTTGCCGGCAATTCTTGATACGCTCGCGCTCATCGAAGTGAAGTCTGTGATGGACGCACCGCGTGAGCGAAACTGGGTGTTTTCGTCACAGGGATGGGGTCCGTTCCAGCAGGGGAGAGCTCCGACAACGAACATCATTGCGAGCATTTCTCCATCGTGGTTTATCACGTCGCGTGCTGAGATTGCGGATAGTCTAACCATCAGCATTGTTGGCTGGAGTAAGGAGTTTGGCATCTTCACGCCGGATGTACCTCAGGGCTTCACATACGCTGCACGGAGCCCACTCCCAGCGTCAGTGCGCGTGCGCCGTTCACTCGATCTGAATCCGTTCGATACCGCATCGGCTGTGGGCATTCGCGTGCAGCGCTTTGCCCGCTCACTCAGTGGAACGACAAAGGAGTTCGAGCAGATCTACACGTTCCCAGTAGCAATGCGCGAGTTCCCCGATCAGCGCATCATTGCTGATACAACAGGATTCGAGCAATCAGTGCTTGCCGGTACTCGTAGCACGGACGTCATGAAGAGTATGTATGACTTCCGCATGGAGCCGAAGTCGGCGGCAATCGACTCGCTGAGATTTGTGATGATGAGTAGTGATGAGACCGTGCTCGACGGACTCGCTGTTGGTACGCAATCACGCAACGTCGTTGATTCAACGTCAGTCTTCACGATGCAGCGCAATGTTGCGTCGTATCCATGGCCGCACGTCGCACGTGATCGTGCACGTGTGGCAATCAATGTCGGATACCAGTTCGCTGGCGCGACGAAGCCAACGAAGATCCAGAAGACTGCGATTACGATTCTTCCACGCGCTGATTGGCTGAACGGTGCAGACGTATCGCTCAGTGGTGCAGCGACAGACAGTCTGATTGATCTCGCAGTTCGCATCCCAATGCCATTCTTTGCTGTCAGCGATGTCCTTCCATTGTTCGGCCGTGTCTCAAGCAAGCTTGTATCGAGTGATCCCAATGGATCTCTCAGTGTAGCGGCGCGTTACAACACGAAGTCACGAGGCTTTTCTATCCTTGATGCACCGCAAACGGAATCGTTTTGGAAGCCGACGATCAGTGTTGCAGATGATGCGAACTTCAACATCTCCAATACCGTCAATGATGGATCGACGTTCGATGATTTCACAGCGCTGTACCGATTTGTCGAAGCTCCATTGGCTGACAACTCGGCTATCATTCCCAATAGAGAGCTGCGCATACGACAGCTCTACACAGCCGCGGGCGGTGGTGTTGTTGGAATGGTGCGTTGGATCAAGGAAATGGGCAGCATCATTAAGAAGCTCGCGAAGGCAACATCGATTGTGAGCTTGACGCCGACGTTTGTGTTGGATCTTTCAGCGAAGCAAGTATCAACGGTGAACCTTGGCACGGAAGAGAAGGGAACGCTTGTACACCTGAGCGAAAAGGAGCAACCATCTATCGAGACTGAGCCAAATGAGTTCCCGACGAGTCAGGGTATGTCCTGGATTATTACCGGTGGTGGTGGTATTGATGCAAGCTTGTTGGGCATCTTCGGCATCAACGCATCAATTACACACAACATGATCGTTGCCTACGGCAACACGTATTCGGGTGCCGTGAATAGTCGCAAGGAGCGATACTGGCCTGCGGGACGTATTCACGAGAACTGGTTCAATCTAGAAATGTCGTTGTTCTTCGGCCTCATCAATATCGACTTGTTCCGAGGTCGCTTGAACAGTTGGTTGCAGGATGACGATGCAATGCCATCGTACTTGGTGTTCAGTAGTTCATGGGAGTCGTTGTTTAAGCCAGGTATTCCTGAGCCTCCAGTTGAAATACCGACGCGAGTGCAACCACTTGCTGGATTGCCACAAGAGTTGCCGTTTTACAATCCGGCACCGGCAATTGCATCCGATACGAGCAATCTTCTCGCAGTGCATATCGAGCAGGCGCTGCTCGACAACTCGGGTCGCCTTGTGTTGTCGACGCTGAACAACAGAACGCGCGGACTTGAATCGTCGGTAACCGTGATGCAGAATCGCAATGGCATGCATCATGCAACGCTTGCTCTTGTAGGCAAGCAGGGGAATGCTGCTGTCGCATGGACGCAGAATGCGTTTGACTCACGGTACTATGGATCATCGAATCTGAATGATCTGCTGGGGTACGAAGAAGTGCATGCAGCGATGTACGATGCAACGACAAACGCCGTACAGCAGCTTGGCCGCATTTCGGAGCCAGCGCAATTCACTGGTACACCTCGCATTGCAGTTGCCAATGACTCATCGACTGCGATGGTTGTATGGCAGACAATTCGACTCACTGAATCTCCATTGCCTGGGCAGCCCCCTGTCTATATGTCGGACATTCGTGCGCGTCCGATCATTCGTACTGCAAGGGGCTGGCAACTCGGCGAATCAAAGGTTGTGTGGTCGCGTCCGAACGCTCGCGATGTCAATATCACGTCACTCCCGAATGGACAGTATTTGATTGCGTGCATATATGACGAATCAAACGCGCAACAAGAGACAGTCTCGTATTGGGAAGTCTCGGCGACGTCGACCAAGCCATGGGAGCGCATGGGCTCTGTAGATGAAGCTGCACTTGGCATCGTGAAGTCGGATATCGAACTGATGTCAAACGGCAACGACGTTGTGCTGATATACGGTCACGCACATTCGGCAGACTCTGCGAGCTATGTGCGCTCGTTGACCTATCACCGCTACAAGGATGGCGCATGGAAGATCATGGGTTCTCCAAACCTCGGTGCATCAACTGGACTCTTCCGACATATCAAGGGTGATGTATCGAATGGCGGAACGCTGTTTACGCTGATTGATGCGTACGACTACGATAAGACGGACAGCACGCGTCACAAGGTGATTGCAATTGTCGGATCCATTCACACACCACCAGACTCGTGGAAGGTCTTCAGCAATCACGAAGTATACTCTGAGGGTGATCGCTCGATCTGGTCGGCTGATGCATCCGTGGGATATGACGATGTGATGTATCTCGTTACGCAGGAGCTCGACACGCTGCGCGGCAATCGTCAGCAGTATCGCAATGGCAAGCCCCTTGGCGCAAGTCGTCTCAATACCGTGCTTCGTGCTATGAAGCTTTCGGAGGATGGAAACCTTGTAGGCTCGTCATTCGGTGGAAATCCAACATCGGTTGAACAGGACCGACATGAGGATCTCGAAGCATCATTGCGGTATCGCGTTCGCTTGATGGATCCTGCGCCCAATCCAACGCAAGGCACGTGCACAGTGCCTGTTTCGGTTCTGCGTGCATGCACGATCACTGTGCACCTTGTCGATGCAGTTGGACGCGCAATCGAAACTCTGTACGCTGGTCCTGTTGCTGAAGGAATTCAGGGGATCACATTCAATGCATCAGCAATCCCAGCCGGCGCATACCACGTGGTAATCAACGACCACATCGGTCTTGCAGGCAGCGTTCCGTTGGTGGTGATGCCATGATTCCGTCGGGGGCGACCACATAGGGTCGTCCGTGCGGAGTTCGCTCGTTCGGCGTTGTTAGTCCTTTACACAGCGCACAGAAAAACCGTTGCCCATGTAGAATGCGCCGCGGTAACATTTCTGTGTGTTGCGTCCGAGGTAGCGCTTCCATGCAAGGTTGTTGTTGCTCACTGTTGAGCTCCACCAGTGTCCGAGTTCACCGTAGCTGTAGAACAGACCGTTGAAGTCGACGAAGCCGGAAGGCAAACCGAAAAAGCCGCTGCTGTCATTGCCGTTGCCGTTACTAAGCCAGCCGCTCTTACTCTTCATTTTTCCACCAGCGACGTCTGTACCGCCGAGGAAATCAACGAGCGTTGTCCACTCCTGATCCGTTGGCACATGATATCCTGCTGGCGCGAGTACGCGTGGATCTGTCACAGCATACCAGTTGTAAAGCTTGCCGTGTCGCGCACCATTCGCTGCATTGTTGTCGTAGTAACACCATGCAGGTGTTCCCTCGTTCGCAGCCTTCTCCCACAATTCATACGTCGATGCATGTGGTATTGAATCCCCATTACGGAACGTGCTCACATTCAGATTCGTCGTCATCCACACTTGCGTGCCGATGCGGATCTCGGATGTCGATGGAACATCTGGTTCGATGACTGTTGATTCAGTGCACGACGACACGATCAATGCAACGCATGCGCAGAGCGCAACAAACACCTTCATCATAGCCCCCTATGTGCGCTCAAGTCTCGAGCGCTGTTGAAGAATGCAACAAACATACAATACGGACTGGCTACGTATCTTCCCGCGTGCAACGTGCACACAGCAGTTCATTGTTTTATCTATCGGGGGATGTATGAAGCAGTTTGTGGCTACGATGATTGTAGCAATCATGATCGCCGGCACAGCATCGGCACAGATGGTGCCTTTCACGCCATCTGGGACATCGGCGGTGACGCCATTTGCGAGTCTTGCGTTGAAGGATAATGCCAAGAGCGAATACGCGCTCGGTGCAATGTATATGGCCTCGTTCGGACTTGGCGTTCAGGCCGATTACTCTATGGGGAACGGCGGCTCAGACGGTCTTTCCTCCTCAACGTCAGACGTGTCGTTGAGCGTTGGCTATTTCCCTGTGTGGGCGGGTTCGACAGGAGGCTTCAATCTCGGCGTTGTCGCTGGGTATTCAGCAGGTAGATTTGATGATGACAATGGCGACCTTGTAAAGAATGATCGTGACTTCAGCCTCGCATTGTCAACGTCGTACACAGGTGTTGTCTCCGAGCGAGTATCGGTGATTCCCTTCTTCACACTCGGCTGGGCACTAGAAGAAGAGTCAAACGATGTTGTAAGCAATTGGGATCGTGGTTCATATAATGCGTATGGTACACACATCCGCTACGGCATGGGCTCCAACGCATTGGTTTTCACAGTGCAGTCGAGTGGAGCTTCATGGGAACGCCTCGCACTTGGTGTGCGCTATGTGATTGCGTTGTAAGATTCATTGATGCACTGGCGGCCACATAGGGTCGCAACGGGAAGAGCGAGGGGCGACCATACATGGTCGCCCTTTGCATTTACAATGGCACCGATTTTGGATTCGAAAACACGTTGTCGGGGTCGAGATGACGTTTCACCGCGCGAAGGCGTTCGAGATTGTTGCCGTAGTATGCTTCGAGATAATTCGTTTGACGTCGGTCGACGAAGTTGATGAAGCAGTTCCTTGATGTATATGGCTCCATTGCAGCATGGAATGCGTCGAGCCATGCGAAGTTTGCTGCGAGCACCTTGCTGTCCTGTGCTTGCCACTCAAGGTCGATTGACGAGATCATCGTTGCATTGCGGAACGGAAATGCTGTGGCATCATTCGGCACGTCCTTGATCCGTCCGCCCATGAGGAAGTACTTCCACATTGCGTCCACCGACGTTCCTGGCCACTCGCGCATGTAGCGGAAGATGGTGTCGCGACCCTCGGCAGAGATTTTGTCGAACGCAAAGCGTGTGCGCTCGTGCGCATACTCAGGACTCCCATCTACGGAGAGATGTTCCTGTGCATCCCAATACGGAAGATTCTTGATGATCTCGAATGAGGGGGCTGCCACGTCATACACCGGCTTGAGTAGCGAGCGAAGCTGCGCTTCGTCGCCCTCTAGTTGGCCAAGAATATCGACGTACAGATAGTGTTCGCCTTCACGACGGCTAGCGTTGAGCATGAATTTGCATCCAAACTCGGGCGGTGCTGCAAGCGCGACGTCTTGAAACACATCGAAGATGCGTTCCAATTCGACTTCGAATTGTACTTGGAACCACGTGACGTTCGTGACAGAGAACATCTGCATAACGAACTCCGTGTGAATGCCGAAGTTCCCACCGCCAGCGCCGCGCACGGCCCAGAATACCTCAGGGTTCTCTGTTGCACTCGCCCTGATCACGTCGCCGTTAGCGAGCACCATGCGTGTCGATACAAGGCCGTCGCACGACAGACCCTTGTCTCGCATGTTGAAGCCAATACCTCCGCCAAGGATAAGGCCTGCAGCACCAACAGATTTGCATCGTCCGTGCGTAATCGATGTACCATTGGCTCTTCCAGCCACGTAAATTTCTTTGTTGTGTGCGCCCCCTTGTAACGTGGCGCGTTGCGTAGCTGCGTCGTAGGTGATGCCAGACATTTGCGAGAGATCGATGATCAACCCCGTGGTGCGTGAATACCCCGCATAGGAGTGACCGCCAGAACGCGGCACGATCTTGACCTTGTTGGCGCGTGCCCACTTGACGCATGCAACAACGTCGGCCTCGCTTTCGCACAATGCAATTGCCTCTGGCACCTCCGACAGATACGCCAGTGCATACTGCGTGTTGAGGCGCGCGAAGTCGATATCGTCGCGCATCACGAGCATTCCCTTGAGTGCATTCGCCAGCTCTACCCAGTTACCTGTTGGGCCAACCGGCGTATCGGATGTGCAGCTCTGAAGAATTGATGCAAACGTTGGTGCAACGGCAAGTCCGGCAGCTGCGCGTGCACTCGTCGAGAGGAAGTGGCGGCGGGAGGTAATCATGTCACGAAAATTACGAACGAGTGCTTCCAGCAAGTATCATGTCACGCTAGACCGAATCATCCGCTCGCACTAGGATGCGCGAAACTCAACGATGTTGTAGCTTAGTCATCTATCTTAGCTAACAATGAACATCGGAGCACTGTCATGACAATGAACGTACACGAAGCCAAAACTCGTTTGTCGCAGCTGCTGATTGCTGTAGAGCGCGGCGAAGAGGTGATCATTGCAAGGAGTGGAATGCCAGTTGCGAAACTTGTGCCGTATACCCATCAAGCATCGCACCGTGTTCTTGGCTGTGCCGAAGGTAGCGTCACATACATCTCGGCTGACTTCGATGAGCCGTTGACGGATTTTGCAGATTATATGCCTGACGTTAGGTAACGAGGCCTTGTGAACGGACTTCTCCTTGATACACATGCGTGGCTGTGGGCGATAACATCGCCAGATAAACTCCCGAAGCACGCTCGGAATCGCATCACCTCGTATGATGGACCGGTGTACCTCTCTACCATCTCTGTTATGGAAATGGCGATCAAGGCATCGTTGGGCAAACTCGTACTTGCAGATGCCGATATCGCACGGTTTGTCACCCGCGTTAATGCTGAATCCGATATTCGATTGCTTGATGTGTCACTGCCCCAGATCGCTGCGCTGCAGAGTCTACCGTGGCGTCATCGCGACCCGTTCGATCGAATGCTCATCGCGCAGGCCAACGTGATGAGCCTCTCCATCGTGACACGTGATCCATCGTTCACCTTGTACGACGTCGACATCGTGTGGGACCGTGCGAAATAGGCTGTATCCACGTGCGTGGTTTTACGCGTTTGTAATGGTAGCCCCTTTCTGTAATGACGACGTAACGTGCTTCATGCCTATGTTGGCAAGGAAGTATAGATACTATCGTATGTGGAGGGGATGATGATCGGGAAGGTTATTAGTGGTGTACTCTGTGCGCTATGTCTGTGCACGGTGGGTGTTGCACAGACGGCGTACGAGTCAACGCGTGATTCACTCGTAGCTGTTGAGCTAGACTCGGCGAACGGCAGGCTCGTTGAGGGCCTGATATTCGAAGACGGGCTCATCACGCTCTCGCTCGATAGTGGCATGGTAGTGCCGCTTCGCGCAATCGGTGGACGAAGCATCGGGCTCGTGTTTAGGGGCCGTGGTACTGTGACCTACTCACCGAACATCACAACAGAGGTCGTAAATCTGCGGAGGTTCTATCCGCAAGATCGCTTCGTTGAGGATGTGACATCCATGGTCATCGTCTGTGCCGATGATCGTCTAGCGCCATTGCTCGACGAGCAACGGCGTCTTCCGGTTGTATTGCCGGGAATGCGAGAACTTGTTGCGAAGTGGCGCACGCTCGTTGTGAGTGAAGAAAGCAAAGAGATCGAAGAGTCACTTGCACGGTGCATGCTCAATAACGAGCGAGTGCCGCTCCTCTATGTGCGTGCATGGCGTGATGATGAAATGGCCTGCATTCTGCAGCATGATCCCTATGCTCTCGAGCCATACTCGCTCCGCTTCCTCGTCAGGAACCTCGGTGCGTTAACGATGTCACTCATTAGCCAGTGTCCAGATCCGTCTGGCATGCCGCGACTTGCCAGTGATGGAACAGAGCCAATGTGCGTTGTGTCGACACAAAAGCACGTAGTGCAATGCGATATTCTCCGCTCGCTCGACATTAACGTGCGTGATGAAGTGCAGATGACGGTGCGCTCGGATAGCGTGCGATGGATGAGTTTTGGACTCACATCGGCATTGGCCGTCGATTCCGTCTTCCATGGCACGGCACGCCTGCAGCATGTTCGCGCCAAAGATGGCTATACGTTCTGGGTGCAGTTGCCTCGTGCATTCCGTCGCGGCGAACCGCTTGCGCTCACGATGTATTTCCATGGCGACATTATTGATCGCGTGGAGGATTACACTGTGGTACAAACGTCAATCGACTGGTTGCCGTCGCACAGTTACACCCACAAAGCTCTCTACGACGTCACGTACACGTATCCTTCGTCGATGAAGGTCTTTTCTGTAGGCAATTCGACAGAACCGAGTGAAGCTGGTGACAGAACCCTTTCGAGCAGATGGACAACGACGATTCCGAATTCGAATCACTCGTTTCATATCGGGTTGTTTCGTTCTCGCCCGCTGCCACCCATGGAACGTGTGCCGAAGGCGACTGTGCACTACATGACCAGCGATCAGCTCGATGCAGTAGCAATGGATGTCCAGCAATCGCTGCAGTTCTTCACGAACCTATTTGGTCCGATCGACGTGCCGCAGCTCAATGCGACGGAATTGCCTGGAAATCATGGCGAGGCATTCCCGGGGCTTCTTCATCTGTCATCGTATGCGTTCTTCCGATCAAGCAACGCACGAACCGACGACTTCTTTGGCGAGCAATTCACATCGCACGAAGTTGCACACCAATGGTGGGGTATCTCTGTAAAGCCGAAGACGTACCGCGATCGATACATTTCGGAAGGCTTCGCTGAGTACTCATGCCTGATGTATTCGCAATTAGCGGCACGAGAGGGCGCAAAGTTCTTTCGTCTGCTTGATCAGTATCGCGCCACAATTTTCGATTACGGACGTCGCGTCGTGGGTGACAATCTCGCGCCCCCGCCGATCGATCTCGGGCACCGTGTGAGTTATGGACAAGGACAGTTCCGCGAAGCGTATAGCACGTTTGTCTATAAGAAGGGGGCTTGGGTCGTCCATATGCTGCGCAACATGATGCTTGATCTGCGCACGATGAAGGAAGATGTGTTCATGACGGTGATGCGCGAGTTTTACAAGCGACACAAGGGTGGTCATGCATCAACGGAAGACTTGCGAGCGACGATTCAGGACGTAACCGGTGCTGATCTGGGATGGTTCTTCGATCAGTGGGTCTATGGCAATCAGTTGCCGACATATCGCGTAGCATGGAAGAAGGCGGAACTTCCCAAGCAGGAGTGGGGCGTTGTTCTCCAGGTCACACAAGAAGGCGTGTCGGACGACTTCGCAATGCTCGTACCGGTGAAGATTGTTGGCGACGACGGACAAGTTGTACGTACCCGAGTTACCGTGCGCGGTCCGTTCACACAGATCGAGCTTCCGCATACCAACTTCGAACCAGATGATGTGATCTTCAACGATCTGTCATCCGTCCTGTGCGACGTAAAAACGGCGTCGTTTACAGTTGAGGAGAAGAAGTAAGCGACAGCGCTAACGTGCGCAGCTGTGCATACATGGCGGAATGCTCGTGAATGCTGATCTTTGTGCTTCACTCGGCAGTTTCTGGGCTGCCGTCATTCCGAACAATTCAGGTACAGTCCATGCCTCGTTGGTTCTGCACGCGCCACATCGGGCGCACACTTGCACAAGGCATCGTAGCCCTGATGGCGATGTCGGTCTGTGCTTCCGCACAAGACTCGGAGCACTCCGATCCATTAACCCTTGATGATCCAAAGGATTGGCACCAGGCCTATGTGCCGCCAAGCTTCGGTGTGATTGCCCACGGATCACTTCCGCTGTTTGGTAAGCCCCCTGAAGGCCAGGCATACCAGGGTTCGCTCCGTGCGGGCCTCGCTGTGTATTACGATGCATGGCAACTAGCCGCGGAGATGCGTCAAGAGGCAACGTACGTGCGGTTTATGCCTCGTACCGTTGGACGTGATGGATACGTCGCGGCGGTGTTCGAAGTTGGCTTCGCATCTGCAACAGGCGAACGTAGCAGCTACTATTACGGGACGTTCAAGGAGTCGATCTCCGAAATGCGTTACGGCATGGGTATTGCAGTACGGACAGGTCGGTCGGAGAGCGCAGGCGTGCGTTTCTTGTTTGATGCGACGTATGGACTAGCGACATATACATCGGACATTTACACCAACGGCGACAACTCGTTTTACTACAACCTCCAGGCGGGTGTGTTGCTCCGTGTACCAATTGGACCAATCGCACTGAATGCCGGACCGTACGTTGAGCTTGGCACAGGTATGCGCACAGTTACGGAGGGTTCACAGACATATGTGGATTTGAATGAATCGTACTTCCGCGGTGGTCTGAACGTCGAGATCGCCCTGAACCTGAATCGTCCATCGTATCTGACAGGTGCACAATGAAGAACACCATCGTTACAAAGCTCTCGCTTGTGGCACTGATGATCCTGAGTGTGTCGTCGCTGACAGGTTGCTATGGTCTTGCTGTAGGCCAGCTTGGTATGCACTACCAGACAGAGAAGGTCGACGGTCTCGACAACATGAAGTTCAAGAAGATTGGCGTCTATGCATTGTCGGATGGCAAGGCGAAGTCGATCAAGGATGGTGGTGCGGCGACCTTCGGTCCGGGTATGTGGCTGTTTATGTTCGTCCCATTCCCATATACATCTGCACTCTTGTCGCGACAAAACACTACGGATACCTACGGCTTTACACCAAGTCACTTCCCTGATAAAGTTGAGATCCCTTTCAAGCTTCGCACGGACTCGTCGAACTCAGGTACAAGCTTCGAACTCGCACTCGCGATGCAAAAGCAACTCGAAGAGCGCGGCTACACGGCCGAAGCAGCAACTGATGCACCGCACAAGGGCATTGTTGCAAGTGATGCGGTCATGTCGCACGCCAAAAAGGCCGGCTACGATGCAGCCGTTGTGATCGTGTATACGGTGTTCAACCGCTGGCAGAAGCTTGCTGGTGTCGAGACAACAACGGCGTTCAATACACGCATGACGACGATCAACGTGAACTACACGGAAGGGTATCTGATCCTTCCGAGCGTTGCACTTGTTGAAGTATCGAGCGGACGCATCCTGTGGAGCTCGGCGTATTACGGTCTCGTCTCACATGCGCATTCACCTAACCTCTCGAACCAGGCGCTCAGCATCGCTGTCAACGATGTGCTCGTAGAGCATGGCCGCAGCACGTATGTCGATGCAGCAAAGGTCGCTGTTGAGCGTGTCTTCAACCCGAAACATTGGCAGGGTTCGTACAAGCCATTCCCAGCACCAAAGCAGCAGAAGGCCGGTGAGAAGTTTGATTTCTAATTGGTCGCAAATGTCAGCGTGGGCGTTGCCAGTTGGTGTAGCGCTCACGCTGTTCGTTTGTTCAACAAGCATGCTGGCGCAGAGCATTGATGCGTCGACGCTGAGCAATGCATTCGTCACTGCTGCGGAGTCAAGTAAGCGCTCAGTTGTCAGTATCAATGTTGGCGTCAACAAGGCGCTGCGCAAGCGCATTAAGCACTTCGCTGAGCACGCGCGCGAGCGCGGAGAAGACTTCGATCTGGATGATCTGCCGTCAGGATCGGTGGGTTCGGGTGTGATTGTGAGTGCAGATGGATACATCCTTACGAATCAGCACGTGGTTGATGAGGTTGATGAAGACTCGATTCTCGTCACACTTCACGACGGTCGTCGGATGTACGCTGATGTTATCGGTTCTGACCCTTCATCTGATCTCGCGCTATTGCGCATCTATGCGCGCAATCTCGATGCGGCACGCATCGCACCTGCAGCGTCGGTGCGTCTTGGTGAACTCGTAATCGCGATTGGAAGTCCGCTAGGACTCAAGTTCACCGTGACATCAGGTGTGATCTCTGCACTCAATCGTGACGATTTACCGTATGATGGCTACTCGGTTCGACGCTTCATGCAGACGGATGCAGCGATTAATCCGGGTAACTCAGGCGGCGGCTTGTTCCGTCTGCAGGGCGATCTCGTTGGCATTAACACGGCGATTATGTCGCGAACAGGGTACAATGTTGGCTATGGCTTGGCACTCACGCCCGACTTGGTAACGGCCGTGTACAACGACCTGCGTGAGGACGGACGTATTGCACGTCCGAGCTTCGGCGTGATGGCTCGCTCGGCTAGCTTTGATTCCTCGCTGAGCTATGACCGATCAAAGGTCGAGGAAACCGTGATTGTTGAGCGTGTCAAAACCGGCGGTGCTGCCGACCGTGCCGGTGTGAAGGTAGGCGACATTATCCGAACCTTGAATGGTGTACTCGTCCGCACCAAAGACAACATCATGCAGTATATGGCAATGTTCCGTCCGGGACAGCGCATCTCCGTCGGACTCGGTCGTAATGGCGATTCACTCTCCGTCGATGTGCAACTTGACACCATGGAGCTGCCCTTCACACAGCTCGATCGCGTGGCAACTCGCAAGCCGTTGTTTGGTGCAGAGATCGTCTCGACCGGTTCCACATGTACGCTCAAGAATGTGAAGCGCTATGGCCCATGCTACCACGCTGGACTTCAGGATGGCGACCTCATCGTTTCAGTGAACGGTCGGCCCGTGACGTCGCGTGATGACCTAACGCGGGCTATAGAGCCCCTTACACCAGGCGCAGTTGCTGCCGTTGTTGCCGATCGTCGTGGTACGCGCATCACAGGTGACCTCGTCGTGGGCGCGACGCATAAGAAGTAGCGTACGCTGTTCCGTCTGTTACGCAGATGTAACCTTGCTAACTTTGCGGGATTCTTGCGCTTTCCACGAATTTCTGCACAGTTCGCACAGTACCTATGAAGTTTGGTCGACACCTTATGGCGATCCTTGTGGTCGGCCTTGCTCTGGCTGCATCTGCCATGGCAACTCAAACACGCATGCCGCTGCGCGGCGTGGGCTTTATTGCAAATGCTGGACAGTGGCCGTCCCACGTGCTCTATGCCGTGCGCCAGCCAGGCGCAGTGGTGTGGATTACGACCACAGGCGTAACTGTTCAGGACGCATCGGTCACCGAGCTCGACGTGCACGGTACGGTGTCGCAGCAGACGCTGCTGGTGAATGGACGTAGTGTTCAACTCCGACCGGTCAATGGTGCGGCCGTAGCGACGGCTACCTATTTCACACCGGAGCACCCAGCGGGCATTACGGTTCCAGCATACGACCGCGTGGTGTTCCCAAACGTGGCACCGGGCGTGACAGTCCAGTATGCACTTACAGCCGATGGCCGTGTCGAGCGTACGATCGCGTCGACGTCGTCGGAAGCTCGTGCAGCACTGACGATCGCAAGTGACCGCGGTGACGATACTCGCGCAATTCAGGCAACACCTCCAACATCGTTTGTGTACGGCGCCTACATCGGTGGATCCGAGTTCGATGTAGTGGCAGGTATCGAAATACTCAATAATGGCGACGTCGTTATTGCGGGCTCGACGCTTGGTCTGAGCTACCCGGAAACGCTTGGTACATATCGCAAGACGAAGTATGGTCTGCTCGACGCATTCGTGATGCGTTGTGATGCGCAGCTCACGCGCGTGTTGGGCTACACATACTATGGTGGCAGTGGTGACGATCGTGTGCGCACGATGTCGAAGGCAGATGCGAATGGCATCGTGATCGTTGGTGAGACGCGTTCGAACGATCTCCCAACTGTTACGTCGGCAACCGGAAAGACCTATAGGGGTGCACTTGATGCATTTGTCGCATCATTCGACTCAACGCTCACAAAGCTGCGCACCGGCTTCTATCATGGTGGCAATAACGACGATATCCCACGCGGTGTTGATGTTGATCAATACGGCACGATCGTGATCTGCGGCAGCACGCTGTCGACAACAGGTATGACAGTGACCGCACCCGCGACGTCGACGCTTACGTGGACATACCGTGACGGCAACCGCACGCGTACTGCAACAGTCAACTTGACGAGTGGTCGTACACTTGCTGGACAGACCGATGGGTTCGTCGCGACATTTAACGCAGGTGGTGCAATCCAGCAGTCGCGCTACTACGGTAAGCCAGGCATGGAGTACTTTAACTCTGTTGGATTCGATGGACTTGGACGAATCATTCTGACGGGCATGACGAATGCCACTGACTTCGAAGCTGTTCCAGCATACGCTACAACGTGGGATGGCCGCTTGCCGTACGATCGCACATACAATGGTGGCGCATCGGATGCCTTCGTCATTCGCTTCAACGCATCGATGGCATTCTCGCAAACGGATGATGACAGCTTCGCAACCCTTCTCGGCGGTAATAAGGACGACGAAGGCGTCTTCGTGAAGGTCGACGACAAGGGCAAGATCCACCTTATTGGTGCGACGACGTCGACGAACATGCCAACAGAAGGCTCGTTCTCTGCATCGAACCTCGGACGTAAGGATGCGTTCTATGCCGTGATTGGTGTCGACGGTGGTAGCCTTACAGGGTGTGCGTATGTGGGTGGATCGGGTGACGACACGCCGTATGCCGCGCGCTTGAGCGAAACCAGCTCGAGCGTAACGATTGCAGGCACCACAACATCGTTGGATTACCCAGTTGTTGGTGATGGTGCAATCGACGCAGTGCAGGGTCCGACGGATGGATTCGTAACAACAGTTAACCTTGGTTCGATTGTTAACTCCACGCGTGTTACTGGTCTGCTTGCCGATACCGTCGTTGGCGTTCAGCTCAACAAGTATGGCTATCCATTCTATGCCGCAAATACCACGTCAGCGGATTTGCGTACGCACGATTCAACGTTTGGCAAGGCATCGTCCGGACCAAAGGGCTACATCGGGAAGATTGCCTACGGTACAATTGAGCTCACGCTGCCGGTTGAGGGCAACGTGCTCTGCATCGATAAGACATATCCTGTGACATGGGCCATCAATGGTGTGAATGATACTGTACGCTATCGCGTGCAGTTCGCGCCATTTGGCAAGGACACATGGACAGACCTTGCAAAGAGTGTTCTCGGACGCAACTACCAGTGGAAGATTCCGAAGATTGCGTTGGGTGAGTATGTGGTGCGCGTCACAACGATGCACGGTCATGAGACGAAGCTTCTTGCTCCGTTCGTTATCTCCGACAAGCCAACGATCACACGTCAGCCAGCGAACGCGAGCGCATGCGTCGGACAGCCCCTTGCGTTGTCGATCGAAGCGTCTGGTCCGGGCCTAACCTATCAATGGCGTAAGGCCGGAACAGCGATTACTGGTGCTACGCAGCCAACGTTCTCCATCACAGCAGTCGATGCATCGTCGAGCGGTTCATACGACTGTATCGTTACCGGAACATGTGCGCCAGCGGTAACGTCAACAGCAGCAACTGTATCGGTAGCAACGCAGACGGCAATCACAACGCAGCCATCCAATGTGTCGGTCGAAGAGAAGAAGGGCTTCACACTCACGGTCGTAGCTTCGGGATCCAACCTCACCTATCAGTGGAAGAAGAACGGCGAAGCGATCACTGGTGCAACAGCTGCATCCTACGCAGTAGCATCAGCTGCGAAGTCTGATGAAGGGGCCTATGTCTGCGACGTCACTGGAGGCTGTGGTGCTATCACAACAGCTGTTGCACAAGTTGTGGTAACACCAACAACGAGCGTGTATGACGATGTAACTGTGACGGGCGCTCTGGCTTCGATTGTCGGACCTCAGCCTGCTGCCTCGTCGGTGTACATCAAGGTCAACCTTGGCGCAACGTCCGACGTTGTGATCACTGTGCTCGATCTACAAGGACGTCGCGTCGCACAAACGCTCGCTGGTAGCCTTGTTGCAGGTGTCCACATCCTACCTGTCGATGTTGCCGCATGTGCATCTGGTGTGCATCGCCTCGAGATTGCAGCTGGTGCTCAGCGCATCACACTCCCAATCACAGTGGCGCGCTAACGCGTTACTCGCTCCGTCGCATGCGTGCGACGAACAATCCATCTGTCGAATGATGCAACGGGTCGCACTGCAAGGTGTGGCCCGTTGTCTGTATCTGCACGTTCATGCGCTCCATGATCGGTGCGAGATCGTCAGCAACGAACTCTGGATGAGATGTGAGGAATGCCGACACAACATGCTCGTTCTCTGTGGGCAGGATGCTGCATGTTGCGTAGATGAGTACTCCTCCCGGCGCAACGGCACCGGCGTATTGCGACAGGATGGCGAGTTGCTTTGCGCCGTGGCGTGCCGCGACGTCGGGCTGCAGACGCCACTTTGCCATCGGCAAACGTCGTACTGTGCCCATGCCACTGCAGGGCGCATCGACTACGACCATGTCGAACTGAGGTCGGTCGAACGTTGCATTGTGCTCGACGCGGATGGAACGCACGCCAGCACGTGCTGCACGCTTTGACACCTCTTTCAGACGAGGCCATGCGATGTCGTGCGCAACAAGCTTGCCGTGATCATTCTGAAGATCAGCCAAGTGCAGCGTTTTACCTCCAGCACCAGCACACGCATCGAGAATGCGTGTGTGTTCGTCCGGAGCTGCCGCATAACCAATGAGTTGACTTCCTTCGTCCTGCACCTCGACGATTCCACTGAGGTAGAGCGGGTGCTGCATAAGATTGACGCGCTGATGCACAACGATCGCAGCGGGGGAGATTGCGCCGAGTGTACACTCGATGTTTTCAGACTGGAGTTGCTTCAGCACACGGTCGCGGCTAGCGCGACGGAGATTGACACGCAATACCATCGGCGCGCTGTCCATCATCGCTCGCCACACCTGGGGAGCGTCGTCGCCCCAGCGCTCGCGTGTTGCATCGAGTAGCCATTCTTGCGTGCAGACCTGTTCGTGAATCGGGAGTTCGCTGATCCAGGAGAGATCAACGTTGTCGGGATTGTCGCGCAAGACATACGCCCCATGCACTACATCGGCGAGCCCCAGACGCTCTGCCACACGCTCGGAAAGCACCAGCGTGCGAAGTGTGTGAAACACCAACCCCGAGATGAATCTGCGATCCGTTGCACCCAGGTATTTCTTGGAGCGAAAGTACTCTGACGCGAGAGCATCGCCAGGCTGTGGACTCTTGCGAATAATGCGCACAAGTTCAGCGGCGTGTCCGAGAAGCGAGGTTAGTTGCATCGAAGAACGATCTTTCCGAATTGCTCGGCCGCAATCATGCGGTCGAATGCGCGCTCAGCGTCTGCGAGAGGGAACACGGAATCCACCATCGGAACAATGCGCGCTGTTTCAACCAACTGCACCATGTCCTCGAAGTCTGCAGGTGTACCCATTGTTGATCCGATGAGGTGAATCTGTTTCCAGAACATCTTGCTCATGTTGAACGTCGGCACGTGCCCAAGCGTTGCGCCATAGACAACGATGCGTCCACCCGGACAAATGATGCTGGTGAGATCGTTGATGGTCTCGCCGCCAACGGAGTCGACAATGCAATCGATCGGACCAAGTGCTTGTACGTGTTTGGCCCATCCATCGGTGCGGACGTTGACGCCGGCAGCAGCACCAAGTTCGATCGCACGCGCAAGCTTTGCGTCGCTCGTGCTTGTCACAATAACACGTGCGCCAAGTGCATGCGCAAAGGCGAGAGTCAAACTCGCAACGCCACCACCAATGCCCGTGATGAGCACGGTTTGTCCGGGCTCCCAGAATCCCTGTGTGATAAGCGCGCGGTACCCTGTGAGTCCTGCTAATGGGAGTGCTGCCGCCTGTTCATCGGTCAGATGTTCGGGAACGGGGTAGACGTTCTGTTCCGGCACAACAATCTCTTCGGCGAAGGTGCCTTGTGTGGGCATGCCAAGTACGCTAAAGTTCGGACCCTGCGCGCGATCATCCTCGCCCCATTCAAGCGCAGGATTAATCATCATGCGTGTGCCAATCAGATGCGCGCTCGTCGGTGCTTCTATCACCGTACCCACACCATCGCTGCCGAGTACTGCCGGCAGCTCGATCTTGGCGTACTTGCCCTCGCGGATAAACTGATCCCGGTGGTTGAGTGCTGCAGCATGAAGCCGCAGGCGAACGTAGCCCGGTGGACAGTGCGGAGAGGGGATGTCTCGCAGGTGGAGACCGTCGGAGTCGAGGATGATTGCGCGCATGGGGCAAAATACGGAGCACGAGAATGTTGTGTTCTTCGTTCTATCTTTGCACCCATGCTTCGCCCCTTGGCCACCATCGTGCTTCTTTGCTTCGTGCTCGTTCTGAGCGCTGGGGCAGTGCATGCACACGGTGGTGAGATCTTCAAGGCTGAGCACATTGAGCAATGCCACCACGACGAAGCACACGATGCATGTGCGCTCTGCGACGTCACCAAGGACGTACACACAGCGATCGTGTTCGAGCATCATGTCGTGATCGACATGGTTGGCACGGCGCATGAGCCGCTGATCGCCAACATGGTCAGTGACCGATGTCCGCTCCAACAACCTGGTAGAGCGCCCCCTACAAACATCTAACCACCCTCGGCATGCGCTGCTACGGCAGTGCATTTTGTCCATTCCTGGTGTGATGAGTTGTGATTACTCTTTTTGCGCTTCTAGCGCTCCTTGATGTGCACGTGCATGGTGTTGTACGTGATACGGCCACGCGTGAACCTCTCCATGCTGCTACAATCCGCGTGATCGGTACAACACGTGGTACTGTGACGGACCGCAATGGTGTGTTTCACGTGCACGACGTTGCGGGCGATTCGGTGCTGTTGCAGTTCTCGCATGTTGGCTATGCAACGAAGCGCATGATGCTTGCCGTAGGCGGACGTGATGATGTGCGCATCGAGGTGCTGCTTGTACCTTCGCAACGCCGATCCGAAGGCGCCGTGGTGGTCGAATCACGAACATCGCATGGGTCGAGCGCGCTGCCCACGCAACACGTTACCGAACTTTCTGCCACGCAGATTGATGAGCATCGCGGACAAACCTTTGCCGATGTTCTTACGCGTGTGCCGGGTGTTACGGTGGTCCAGACCGGACCAAGTATTAGCAAACCGATGATTCACGGGATGATGGGGCAGCGTATCGTCTTGCGTAACCATGGCGTTGTGCAGGAGGGTCAACAATGGGGCGCTGAACACGCACCGGAAATCGATCCATTCACACCTGCACGCATCGCTGTTGTGAAGGGGCCTGCATCGGTGATGTACGGACCCAACGCAATGGGTGGTGTGATCGACGTCTTGCCGCGCCCCCTCCCACACGATGACGTGATGCATGGCGAAGTCTCGGCAAACCTCTTCTCCAACTCCGGTCAAGGGGCTATCGGTGGCTTTCTCGAAGATCGCATCTCCGATAGTCTTCCGATTGGCTATCGGGTGCAAGGGGCTTTGCGACGCGCGGGTGATGCACGCACGCCAACATACGTGCTCGGCAATACCGGGTTCAGCGAGTGGAGCGCCGGAAGTACTGTCGGCATTGGCGATGACGACCTCGGCATGACCGTCATGGGATCGTTGTACGCCACAACACTTGGTGTGTTCGCCGGATCGCATCTCGGCAACGCAGAAGACTTACGTCGCGCTATTGAGCGCGGACGTCCATCGACCTCGCCGGCGTTTGGGTACGATATCACGAGTCCGCGCCAGGAAATCTCTCACACGTTGCTCTCGATGCAGGGGCACGCACGCGTGCACGACGATGCAGTGCTGCGCGTGACGTATGGATGGCAGCAGAACGATCGGAGTGAGTACGATGCACATAACACGCGCATCATCGGACCCGACTCTGCAGCACGACTGCAGCGCGCGCTGCAAACTCCGGCAATGAACTTGCTGCTCACAACGTACACACTCGATGCAAAGCTCGAGCATGATCTCGCGAAGAACATACGCGGGACGGCGGGTATGAGCGCGCAGCGGCAGGTGAACGATCGTAGCGGGACAGTCTTCCTTGTGCCAGACTACGTCGCATGGGGTGTAGGGGGGTTCGCCTACGAATCGCTCATGCTTGACGATCTTACGCTAAGCGCTGGCGTGCGGTATGATGTGCGCTGGCTCGACGTGTCGATTCAGCGACGGAACACATCGGCTCGTGAAGAGCAGCAGCGCACCTTTGCTTCGGTTACGGCAAGTGCTGGCGCACTGTATGCGTTGAGTGAGGAGCAGTCCATCGGACTCAACATTGCCCGAGCATGGCGTCCACCCCAGGTGAACGAGCTCTACGCCAACGATGTCCACCACGGAAGCGCGCTCTACGAGATCGGCGACAGCACCCTGCACGAAGAGCGATCAGTCGGCTTCGATGCAACCTATGCGCTCTCGACGCCTACCGTTGAGCTCGAAGTCACGGCGTATGCTAACCTGTTTGATGGATACATCCTCGCACTCCCCGATCCATCACGTCCGACAATCACCGTGCGTGGTACGTTCCCAACGTATCGCTTTACACAAGTGCCAGCGTTGCTCGCTGGTGGCGACGTCTCGCTGCGCGTACATGTCACGGGTGGTGTGCAGGCGTATGCAACATCCAGCATCGTGCGCGGCACCGATACCCGCGCAGACGAGCCGCTGTTTTTGATGCCGAGCGATCGGGCGCGCATTGGCGTGCACATCCATGGTGATGACGTACTTCACCTTCACGATGCATTTATCGATGTGAGCGTGTTGGGCGTGCGACGCCAGGACCGCTTTGTGGCAGGACAGGATTACGCGCCTCCACCGCCGGGGTATGCCATCGTCGATGCGTCGTTTGGCGGCATGATCGATCTGTCGCCATCCGTGCAAATGCGTATCACGCTCGCGTGTAACAACCTTTATGACACGCAGTATCGCGACTATCTCAATCGCTATCGGTACTTCGCCGATGATCCCGGACGAAACATCATTCTTCGAATAACCACCATATTCTAACTCATTCAGAGGTTTGCGATGAACATCACCACATTCACACAGCGATTTGCTCCGGTTGCTGCGATCACGATTATGGCCCTCGGGCTCAGCGGATGCTCGGAGCACGGCAGCGACCCGCACGATCACGCAGATCACGACGTCGTGACAACGATCGAGATCGAGCTCACGGCATCCGATTCAACAGTTCCACGACAGATCGTGACGTGGGAAGATCTTGACGGTCCGGGTGGGGCAAACCCGAACCGTATCGACACTGTCGTGCTCCGTCCTGGGATCACATACACCGGAAGACTGCGTGTCGCCAATCGATCCGTGTCGCCTGCTGAGGATCTCACGGCAACGATCGAGGCCGAGCGGGATAACCACCAGTTCTTCTATCAGCTTAGCGATGGCCTTGGCACGCTGACGATCACTGACAAGGACAGCCGCCAGTTGCCTGTCGGATTGGCATTTGCGCTAAGCCAGAGTGGCTCTGCTCCTGCCGGTACAATGTCGGTACAGTTGTCGCATTTCGACAATGCTACGTCGAAAAACGGCACCACGCCGAGCGACGAGACCGACGTTTCGGTCGTATTCCCTGTAGTTGTGCGATAACGATGGGGGAATGGAGCACGCCGCATACTATTTTGCGGCGTGCTCACGACCCCTCTAGATCAAGTCCGGTTTATCGTCGTCGACGTCGAGACGACGGGCGGCAAGGCGCATGATCATCGCATGACCGAAATCGCGATGTGCGTGGTCGAGGACGACGATATCGTGCGTCGGTACGAGTCGCTGATGAATCCGCGGCAGCCCATCCCAGACTTCATTCAGTTGATGACGGGTATCTCAGAAGACATGGTTCGTGATGCCCCCGATGAGGATGCGGTGATGCCTACGATCGCTGCAGAGCTGGCCGCAGATGACCAGGTAGTAGTCTTCGTCGGGCACAATGTCGGGTTTGATTGGAGTTTCGTCAGTCATGCCATCCAGCGCATGGGCGAGCCAGTGCCAGACGTCCCACGTCTGTGCACATGCCGACTGTCGCGACGTCTCAGCACTGGTCTGGCAAAACATAATCTTGGCGTTGTTGCAGAGCACTACGGTTGCACGATCACAGCCCGCCACCGAGCGATGGGTGATACGGAAGCGACTGCAAAGGTGTTGATCAAACTGATTGAGCGCGCACGGTCAGAGCACGATGCCGCAACGCTTGGTGATCTCATCGATCTCCAGCACGCGCAACGTCAGCTCGCACCGACGAAGTCAAATCAACGCGTCAAACAGCTCCTCGCGCCGCGCCTTGATGAAGTGCCGGATGAGCCGGGTGTGTATTACTTCCTGAACACCAAGAAAAACACACTCTATATCGGCAAAGCAAAGTCGCTCCGCGATCGCGTGCGACAGTACTTCCACGACGGTCCGCTGCACGGCAAATCTGTGCAGAAGATGATTCGGTATATCCGGCACATCGAGTGGGAAGTAACCGGTACCGAGCTCGGTGCAATGCTCCTCGAATCACGCGAGATCAAGACCAAGCGTCCGCTCCATAACCGAGCAAGCCTGGAGTATCATGCGCCAGCGTTCCTGAAGATCACAACGGAAGACTTCCCACGACTTGAGCTTGTGCATCGCATCGAGGACGATGGAGGCGAGTATTTTGGTCCGTTCCGGAGTCAGCGCATGGCCGAGCGCATTCGCGACATGGTCGTGCGGGAGCACCAACTCCGAACGTGCAACGGCGCGCTCTTTCCGCATGCCGACGTTCGGCCGTGCTTCGACTACCACATCAAGCGCTGCCTAGGTCCGTGTGCATTGCATCAGACGATAGATGATTACCGCGCAGCAATCGACGATGCGCGACGATTCCTGATGAATGTTGAGTCGGGAGCAATCGGACGCTTATCGATGCAGATGGAAGAAGCTGCGATGGATCTTGACTTCGAGCGTGCGGCGATGCTTCGCGACGGCATTCGTGAGATCGAGCGTGCCACGTTGCATGGTACCGATCGTCCGCTCGCTATCACCGACACCAACGTTATCATCATGATCCCAACCAGCGATCGCTATGCGACGGTGGAAGTCTATGCGCTCCGTGCAGGTAGACTCATGTATCAGCGCGTGATCGGCACGGCTGCTCCGCGCGAACCACTCATCGACATGCTCATGGACGTGTTCCAGCGTCCAGCACCGCGTGGTGGATTTACTGATCGCGAACTTGATGAGCTCCAGATTATCACATCATGGTTGTACCGACGTCGTGAGCGCGCAACAACGATAGTTGTGCGCGACGTTGACCAACTCCCATCCGAACTCAATGCGACCTTGAATCAGTATCGTCGCGGTGATACAGAGCAGGTTGTTGCTCCGCCGTCCGAGTACTCGCAGCTGCCGGAGCATGATGACTACGGTGTTTGACGATCTGCGAGATCCACAGTACGCCATCATCGATGTGCGTTCACCTGCTGAATACCAGCAGGGACACATTCCGAATGCAGTCAACATCCCACTCTTCAGCAACGACGAGCGTGCGCATGTAGGCACGCTGTATGTGCAGCAGGGCGCAACGATCGCCTTCGACGAAGGCTTGCGCTATGTCGGTCCGCGCATGCATGAACTCGTCGATCAAGCACGTGCCCTCGACCGTCCGCTCATCGTCTACTGTTGGCGCGGCGGCATGCGCAGCTCGTCGGTAGCTTGGCTTTATGCAGCTGCCGGATTGCAACCACGCATCGTGCCACGCGGGTACAAGGGCTTCAAGTCGTGGGCGCGCAGTGTGATTGCACAGCCGTGGAAGTATCATGTGATTGCCGGCATGACGGGAGCAGGGAAGACAGATCATCTGCATGCGCTTGCTGCACGTGGTGAGCGCGTGCTCGACCTCGAAGCGCTCGCCAATCATAAGGGCTCGGCATTTGGCGCAATGGGCACGCAGCCCACAACGGAGCAAGTGCATAACAACATTGCACTCTTCCTCTCTTCGTGCGATCCATCACGCGAGATCTACGTCGAAGATGAAAGCCGCACCATCGGCACAGTGCATCTTCCCGATGTGCTCTTCGATGCCATGCAGTCAGCTCGGATGACGACGCTTGACACACCGCGCGAAGAACGCATCGCTCGCTTAGTGCGCGACTACGGTGAAGTTTCTGCTGAGATGTTGCTCTCTGCATTCTCTCGCATCGAGCGCAAGCTTGGTGGCGATCGCTATCAGCGCGCCTGCGAAGCTGTTGCAGCGGGCGATCTCGCGACCGCAGCAGACCTTGCCTTGTCGTACTACGACGCGACCTACACGTATTGTCAAACCCAACGCATCAACAACAACACGCCATGAGCACACCTTCATATCGGCTAACGCAGTATTCGCACGGCGCTGGCTGTGGATGTAAGATTTCTCCATCCGTGCTCGACACCATCTTGCATTCGACGTTTGTTGCACCGCATGATGCGCGGTTGCTCGTAGGCAATGCATCACGCGATGATGCAGCTGTGTACGACCTTGGTGATGGTACGGCGGTTGTGAGCACGACAGATTTCTTCATGCCCATCGTCGATGATCCTGTTGACTTTGGTCGCATCGCTAGTGTGAACGCAATCAGCGATGTCTATGCAATGGGCGGTACGCCGATGATGGCCATTGCCGTGTTGGGATGGCCCGTCAATACGGTGCCGGTCGAGGCTGCACGCTTAGTCTTGGAAGGGGCACGCATGGCGTGCGCCGAAGCAGGCATTCCCCTTGCAGGCGGACATAGCATCGACAGTCCGGAGCCGATCTTTGGTCTGGCCGTTACGGGGCGAGTAGCACTGAACCATCTCAAAACAAACACAGGCGCCAAGGTAGGCGACGTGTTATTTCTCACCAAACCGCTCGGAGTCGGCATCCTCACCACGGCCGAGAAGAATGGCGTGCTGCAACCTGAGCACGCTACATGGGCGCGCGACGTGATGGTGAAACTCAATTCAGCAGGTGCAGCGTTTGGCGCATTGCCCTACGTGCATGCGATGACCGACGTCACGGGGTTTGGTCTACTCGGACACTTAGTCGAGCTCGCCGATGGAGCATCGTGCACTGCGTTGCTCGACGCATCAGCGGTGCCACTCATCGATGATGCCGCGATTCGTTCTTACGTCGCACAAGGCTGCGTGCCTGGTGGCACCAATCGCAATTTCGCAGCGTATGGTCATCGCATCAGTGCGCTCACGGACGAGCAGCGTGCGGTGCTGTGCGATCCGCAAACAAGCGGTGGACTGTTGGTGAGTGTCGATCCTGCGCATGTTGATGAGTTCGTTGCGGTGTGTGCGCAGAACAACACGATGTCAGCTACTTCGATCGGCGTAATGTCGGCTCGAACAGAGGTCGCTGTTCAGATAGGTTAATCGTATCCCAACCAGTAAGTATTTCTGTATCGGACAACAGAACCTCGCCGAGAAGGGTATGGCACTCGGTACACTGCAGTAATGGATATGGAAGTAAAGGGTGCAGCATCGTGCACTGCGTTGCATCGTATAGCGGAGATCATGCCGAATAGGGTGACAGAGCCTGGAGCTGTGTTTCGTCGTGCTCTCTGTTGCCCGCACGACCAATGTGGATTACGTTTGCTCGTGTAAATATGTTGGTGTATGTTCTCACTGCGTCGTCAAGTATAGCCGAACACTTTAGGTCCATAGAGCCGACGAACGAGATTGAATCAATGTTAGCTTCGATCAGACAATGGAGTAAGTAGACCAACGCTAACGGCCCAGGAGAGGCTGCAGTTAGAATGATGTTCATGCTCGCGAAACAGGCAGAGAAGACATGGCGGAGGATTGATGGATTCGTTCACGCCGCCAGTATTCTTCACGGGATCGAATACAATGACGGTGTTCTGAAACTGGCCTCCTAAATCACGCAATCACAGTATGCATCATCTACAGCATATGGAGGTATCTATACAATTCACTGGCTTTCAATCAACATACGATCAAGAGTCCAACTACAAACAAAGTGGACAATACTATCTATTTCACTCAATTTGGAGATGTATATGAGAAAGTTCATCCGTGCGATTCTGTTGACAGGTGTAGCGCTCGTTGCACTTGTATCGAGCGCACATTCACAGACCGTTGTAGCGACAATCAGTGGAGGTACGTACACGTTCTCAGCAAGCAAGGTGACTCTCGCTAGCGCCTTTGAACAAGAGTTCAACGACGGGTCGACGGTGTCTCCGACTACTATAGACCTTGTCAAGTCTGGGTCAAACTGGTTTTTGTGGGGGCGCGGTGTTAAGTCCGGCAAAGCGTTTACCTGTTGGATTGCACTGACTGTTTCAGGTGGAAACTCGTATATCTTCAATGGGGCGGGCGGAATGGTTCACAGATGCAGCCACCCGGCTTGTAACTACGATCCGTGTTCTCTACCACCAGTTTGTGGGGGAGATTGTAACGGGAACAGAGTCGAATGCGTTCTCACAAGCGACCCTCAGGCAGCACCTGGCTACTTGGGGTCGTTCAACTAATGATCTCTGAGTACAATGTATGCAACGCCAGCTATATCAATAGAGTATGGCTGGTGATTTTGTTTCAGGTGGTATTTACCTGCCAATACGTACCTGCACAAGTGCTTCGCAAAATAGAGTCCAAAGAGATTACGTTACGCATCGATAACCTGAGCAGTAACGTGAATTGGCAATTGACCCTGGCGAGTAGTGGTGACACATTGTATAGCGGTCCATTGAATCAATTCTTCAGCATTGAACTCGATAAGAGCAAGGCGTACCATGCAAACATTTATCTCCCTGAGGGAGCATATGCGCGGGAATTTTTCATAAATCCCTTGCTTCACGATTCGCTAGTTGTTCGTTTCACATGCTATCACGCGTCTGCACAGGCAAATGATCCGGTGATTGAGCGATATAGCGAAGCGGTAAGGCATCTCACTCGTGCAGTATGGCCTATAGTTGCCTCATCGGCCATGCTCTCTCAGGCGTACGCTGAGATCAATAAGCAGCTGAACATAGCGGAGGCCACACTATCAGACATGTTCTACATGCCATTTCAAAAGGCAGTTATTCGTGACAGTGTGATTGAACCTGTCCGTTGGTACATCAATTCCGTGCAGACGCGATACGAGGCTGAATCGGACTCTGCAAGAGTCGAAGCAGAGACATCTACAAATGGAAGACGCGAGGTATTCGAGTCGAGAAAGGGAGCGAGATCTCTGCGCATGATATCATTGTCTAATGAGGCATATATGATGGTAAGGAGTATTGCATATGCGTCGGCCTACCAAATGCCGAAATGGATGCGCTCCAAAGATGGCACTTTAGACAGACGACTATCTCTAGACGTTGCGAAAAAGGTGCTCTCAATTGCTGGAGAGTCCTGTGCGTGTGAAGTAGGGTATGGTTTGTATCAGAGATCGTCGGTTGTTCCAGGTTTTCACTTCGAACGGTGTACGGAGGAGTTGCCACGTTACCTCATGAGCCTTGCCGAAACTGACTCTTCGTACTTCTGTAGCAGACTTCGAATCGATCTGCAAAGTTTATGCGACGCTCTTTCAACGAAGGTCATAGATTCGTTTGAGGGCACACGGTATGACTCTGTCATCATTACTCGTGAGATTAATCCTGATTCGATGTACATGCTCCACTTTTGGGGCACTTGGTGCAAGCCCTGTATCGATAGCTACGATCTGGTTGAGGCCACTGCAGACACTATCGAGTCCATGGGGTTTCGGACTATTCACATAGCGTGTGAGAATAGTGCTCGTTTCCCGATCTGGAAGCGTTTTTCTCAGAACAGGAGCGGAGAACAGTTGTTTGCTCATAAATCCCAGGGTAGCATCAAGAGGCTAGCTGATCAGTTGGCTATAACATCATTCCCGACAATTCTCATTCTTGGAAGAGGGGGCGAGATAATCGCGAGAGACATTGAGATTGAGAACGTTGTGGACTTTGTTCGACGGGTTGCTAAGCGTTAATAATTGGAGGTCCCTATCTCCTACCAGCAAGTGGTAGCATCGTGCACTGCGTTGCTCGACGCATCAGCGGTGCTGTGCGATCCGCAAACAAGCGGTGGACTGTTGGTGAGTGTCGATCCTGCGTATGTTGATGAATTTGTTGCGGTATGTGCGCAGAACAACACGATATCAGCTACTTCGATCGGCGTAATGTCGGCTCGAACAGAGGTCGCTGTTCAGATAGGTTAATCGTATCCCAACCAGTAAGTATTTCTGTATCGGACAACAGTACTGCGCCGAGAAGATCGGTACTGACCACAGTACACTGCAGTCATGGATATGGAAGTAAAGGGTGCAGCATCTGATCATATACGCCGCGAACATCGCGGCGTTCCTAAAAGCATACATGACGACCTCCTAGCAACTAAAACATGAAATGGTCCTGGCCTACCCTAGTCCAGAACTACAAACCCTATTGTATTCGTTAAGTATGCCGTGCGTATGACGAGGATATACACCCCGGGCACGAGCCCAGGCAGTTTGACATCGAACGCCTTGTCGGATACGATGTGTGCACCACACGTAGCGGAAAGTGACCCGCTAGCGTCGTAGATCGCAACATCCTTCACGGAAGACAGCTCCAGCGACGATTCAACATTCACACGCAGTGTGGCGGATCCGGATACCGGATTCGGCGAGGTACGGAGGACCAATGGTCCTGGATGGGCAACACCGTGGTCCTCGACTCCGGTGGGGATGTTGCTCCAGCGCACCGTGTAGGCAGCGCCGAAGAATTGGGTACGACCTTCAATGACCTGATATCTTGTATGACGATATGACACGTATATGTGCGGGCCGGACGGGTCGAGATCGATGTCATCGAGTTCGACATAATCGAATTCGTCCCGCATTGTATTCGCCTTGATTCGCGCAAGTAACGACCAAGACTTACCGAAATCATTCGTCATCGCAACAAATATCTCACGAACAAGTCCCGTGTCCACCCGATACCTGCAATCAAAGGACAGCACAACGATGTCCGGCCACTTCTGGTGATAGCTAAGGTGCCATTGATAATAGTACTCAAACGTTACTACGTTTGTATCGGAACCTGGTGCTATACACCTTCGTGCATTCTCAAGCCACGGCAGTTGGACCCTTCTCGGCGCCTCGCCCGGCTCGAGAAACAACGAGTCCGATGTGAGCCACCAGTGCTTTGGCGCTCCGTTGGCTGTAGGATCCTCATACACCAGACCTCCTACCTTGCTCCAGATGCCAACACCTTGTTCTATGCACGGCTCCATCACCGGCATTGGCTCACCATTGACGTACCGCAGTGTATCGGTCCACGACTGCCCAAAGTCCTCGGTGTATACCGTGCGGGTACCGAGAGTCTCGAACCCGAAGCCTGCATCGCGCTCCACCGCGATATGGATACGGGTTGGATACCGCGCGTCGAACCCATAGTAGTACAACCTCCGGAAGTCACCGGCCTTTGTTGGTGGGTCGAACGTCCGCCACGTGATGCCCGCATCCGTTGTGATGAACGCATGCTGAAAGTCCCGGGGATAGTTACCCAGCTTAACGATCGCCACCGCTGGGCTGTACGGATGGGCCACGATGTCGATGATCCGACTGGTGGAGGGGATGTCGCCCGAGTCTCCAGCAATCACAGTTCGGATGTCGTTGATCGTCCGGCCGATCCAGATCTTCCTCACAAAGCCGGAGGTGGCAGAGTCAAACAAGGTCTCGTAGCCTGCCATGAGGCCACCGTTGGCAGCATATAGGAGCCTGCCTCCAAACGGAATGGAGTCCCAGAAACGCCTCTTTGCGTCGAACTGATGAAGTACAACTGGTGTACTATCGCCGGAGTAAGTACGAGCATATACACAGACACTGTCTGGCCCGATTACAACCGTCTGGTGACTTACACTTCTTGTCGTTAGTATCACCTCGCCCCCACGCAAGATCTCCTGCGCGTCAGCAACTGCCGGACAAAGCCCAACCAAGGTCGCAAGGGCAACGGCAACAATCAGCCTACAGCAATAATCGCGCATCGATTCCTCCGCGCAGTCAACTACGTATCTCTCCCATCAAACAACCGATCTAGCCCCCTCGGCAGAGGCATGTTACATTGATTTTCCACCGATTGCAAGGAAAATGGCCTCATCTACCACACCACTGTCCACTCTGCCGGAGAAGTACAGAATCCCTACCAGCAAGTATATCCGGATCGATCAACAGAACTACGCCGAGAAGGGTCTGGCCCGCAGTATACTGCAGTAATGGATTAGGAAAATAAAGGCAGCAGCATCGTGCACTGCGTTGCTCGACGCATCAGCGGTGCCACTCATCGATGATGCAGCGATTCGTTCCTACGTCGCACAAGGCTGCGTGCCTGGTGGTACCAATCGCAATTTCGCAGCGTATGGTCATCGCATCAGTGCGCTCACAGACGAGCAACGTGCAGTGCTCTGCGATCCGCAAACAAGCGGTGGACTGTTGGTGAGTGTCGATCCTGCGCATGTTGATGCATTTGTTGCGGTTGCGTCTGTGCTTGGACTCGGCGCACTTCACTCCATTGGTGTAATTCGGGAGCGTGCAGAACAGGGAAATGCCGTGCTGATTGTCTCAGGAGTGTGATACGTTTGTGTTTCTCGTTTATGTTTCTCGTTTATGTTGTGCCCAGAGATTAGCCCCCTGTAACGACTGTAACGTGAATACCTGCGACAGTAACTAAACCGCTGATTGTGACACGAGCCCTACTCTGATATGCTGAAGCACGTGATTGTTTGCCTTGTGGCCACCATATTCACAGCCAATGTGTCATGGTGCCAAGAAAGTAGGTTCGCACCTCTCTATCCCGACCAGTACTCGTTTGTCGTTGAGGCAAGGCAGGTGGACACAAGTGTTTGCGTGCTGCGAGCTAACGGAAGTGTTTCGTTGTTCAACCCGCGTAACGGCACGTTTGCCGTTCTGCCGCAGCAAAAGGGTGAATTCGTTCGTCGCATCGAGTACGTGAACGGGAGTCTGTTTCTACTTACAGCACGTGGACGGCTACTCGAATCAGCGCCACAGCTGGGTTCTGTTCGAGTTGTGGATACGCTCGTATTCTCGCTGTTTGTCGATCACGACAGCACGCTCGTGTATGCGGCCGGGAGAACGGTAAAACGTCTCACTCGAAACCAAGTGATGACGATTCGGAGTCTACCTATTGCTTCATCCACAATCGATGCAATTGCAGTAAAGGGAGACACCATCCTCGCCGTACCTACAGACGAAAATGCTGTGCTTGTGTTCGCCGGAGATACGGTGGATACGAACATCCTTGATCTCGATGCAATGCCGCGACAGTTTCACGTTATTGAGGACGGTTCCCTGGTATACATCAGCATGGCAGGTAAATGCTTTGTGCAACAGAATAGACTGTCCGAGAAGTTTGCAAATGTCACCGGTCAATATGGTCGCGAGCTGTTTTACATTGCATCGTCGATGGGCCTCAATGATGACGGTAGCCGAGTGCTTGTCTTGTCCGGCCTTCGGCCGCTCTTAGGAACATTTGCTATTACCCTAGGCCCTACTCGAGATAGAGGTCGCGTAGTTGATTCCGCCATTAGTTCAACAGCAAGCCTATCTGCAGTTCACTATGATGGGCGATCACTCCTAACGTTCCATCGTGATGGTTCAACTCGGCACGTGACCGAGTCGGATACAATGAAGGTGTCGGGACCTCTGCCATCATGGGTAGGCGAGGCGAATTGGACCGTTGACATCAACTCAGACTCGATTGTCGTGTTTGGGAAGAGGCGCTCATCCTCGGGGCAGACTGTGTTTGGCGTATCCGGAGTGAATGATAGCACCTCTATCTATCTTAAGGACATGCCATGGGAGTTGAGTACGGTCGGCGATGTTTCCACAGTTCGTGTTCGTTCTGATACGTCCCTGGTTGTAGCCGGCAACAATGGGGTGTTCATCACCGATCGTAATCTCGCCAGTGTGCGCCTTGTAAGCACTGAGTTCAAGGGGCCGTTGATATCTGACAACATGGGCAACTATCTCACGGACTTCAGGAATGGTGGTTTTGGAGTTAGCGAGGACGAAGGTGAAACTTGGCGTTCAATTGTGTTTGAGCCACGTCAATCAGGTTTCATGAGGCAGGCTGTTACCCTGCCGGAATGGCTTGTCGTTAACCGATCAGGATCTGGATTCGTGGTCGTTCCCCGACGTGTCACTGCAGACACTGTGAAAGATGCCTGGACACTTCAAGCGCCAACTTCGTCCACCTGTTGGATAGCTGGCACCGACTCTGCATCCGCGATCCTCGTATTTATGCCGTGGGCAACGACTGTTACTGGAGACAGTTTGAAGGTAACATTGATTCGTTGGAAGTCACCTTCCGAAATGCTCCAAAGCTCAGTGTCAGTCTTGAAACCACGCGAGCAATATGGCCTAGCATTCCACAGTTCTAACGACACGCTTAGCATACTCGATACTAGGTCGTTGCGTCTTATCCGCATAGTTGGTGAAAGAGTTGCATCGGACATTGTACTTCCGAGGGCAGTCCGTTCGCCATTTAATGAAACTACCGATGCGTTGGTGAGATTCGATTCGCACGACCGCCTTGTGTTTGTTCATCCCAAATGGGGCGTACACTGCACAGTCTCATTGAAGTCCGGTCTGCCCACCTCTGTGGTTGATGAAATTGCACAGAACATTTCGCATGTATATCTCGAGAATGTTCGGCCCAACCCCACGAGTGGAACGTTTGCCGTTGATATTGGGAAGTTTGCCACAGCGGATCTGGCAACGGTAACGCTTCAGTTGTGCGACCTGAGCGGTCGTGTAGTGAGGGATTATTCGAGACAGTTGCCAACGTTCGTGATGCCAAGCGACCGAAAGCCAGTGACACTCGACGTCAACAATGTCAACGAAGGCGTCTATTTCTTAGTTGTGCGAAACTCGCAAACTTCAAACGCTCTTAAGGTAATCGTTGCACGGTGACGCATGTGGACTGGCCACTTCTCCTAATCAACCCACTCGGCAACAAACACGTTTGTGTCGCGCGTGCCTTGGTTGTTGCGATTGCTCGACCATACGATGTACTTGCCATCGGGTGAGAACATCGGGAATGCATTGAAGATGCTCTCGCTCGTGATCTTCTCGAGCCCCGTTCCATCCACATTGATCATGTACAGCTGAAAGTCGTAGCCGCGTGGTGATGCGTGGTTCGATGAGAAGATGATCTTCTTCTGCGACGGATGGAAGAACGGCGCCCAGTTCGCTTTGCCAAGAGATGTGATGCGTCGCACGTTTGATCCGTCGACGTTGCAGACGTAGATCTCCATGTTCGTTGGTGCGACGAGACCCTGCGCGAGAAGCTCCTTGTACTCGGCTTGTTCCTCAGGCGTCTTGGGTCGCGATGAGCGGTACACGAGCATCGTTCCATCAGGAGAGAAGAACGCGCCGCCATCATAGCCGAGCTCGTTCGTTACTTGTCGCACATCCGATCCGTCGATGTTCATCGTCCACAATTCGAGGTCGCCACTGCGATCCGATGTGAAGACGATTTTGTCGCCCTTGGGTGAAACCGTTGCTTCGGCATCGTAGCCGTATCGATCGGTGAGCGTATCGATCACGCTGCCCGATGGATCTGCCACGTAGATGTCGTACGTCGGGAGTACTTGCCATAGGTACTTGCGGTCGGCGCGCTCTGGTGGTCCGGGCGGACATGTATCGTCGTGACGATGCGTGCTTGCGTAGAGAACATCGCGACTGTTCGGCATGAAGTACGAGCACGTGGTGCGCCCCTTTCCAGTGCTGATCATCGGCGGACGGTACGTTGAATCACCAGCTGCTGCAATCGTCAACGCATGAATCTGATCGCACGAATGGCCCCATCCCTTGAAGTTCGATTGGAAGGCGAGCTTCGTGCCGTCAGGACTCCAATAGGCTTCTGCATTGTCGCCACCAAACGTGAGCTGCTTGATATTGCGAAGGTGCTTCTCCTGCGCTTGCGTGATTGTTGCGAGTGCGCAGAACGATAGCGCGATAACGAGCGTCGTACGGAGATTCATAGGTGGTAGGCGATGCCAAAGAGTACGGAGAGAGTTTGAAGATCTTCGCGAAACATCTTCGTGTACCGAACGCTTGATGTAATGGTGAGGCGTGCGCTAGCTGCATAGCCAACACCAGCAGTTGCGCCGAGCGTGAAGTAGGCTTCGTTGTTGATTTCTTCGGAAGGTCGTCGCGCCCCGATGTTGACCGTAATGAGCGTTGCACCCGCATGTGCCATCACGTACGGGTGAAGATCCTGCGTGCCAAACACATATCCAATGCCGCCCATAATAGGCGTGGCGTTGAGCGAAAGCTCCGAGAGGTCAATCGTCGACGAGTCTGTTGGGACGTTTTTACCGAGTTGGTAGAACGATGTGCCTACGGAAACCACACCGACAACGCGATCATCAATGAAGCGCCAGAAGTTGAGATTCATCCCCCATGCAGTCGACAAGTCAAGTCCGCGCTTGATGTCGCCCATCGGGAAGTAGAGTCCGCCATCGATGCCAAGGCGATCGGAAAACACTCCGGCGCGATAGGTTGTTGGTTGCGCAGTGCTTTGTGCGGAGAGCTGGCTCGCGACGCACATCGCGCAGAAAAGCAAGGAAAGAAGCTGCTTCATGGTGTTCGAAGCTACGAAGAGTCCGTATTTTAGCAGGCTATGTCAATACATGATGAAACATCGAAGCGCGGCCTGGACATGCTCCGGGATCCGCGATACAACAAGGGTACGGCATTCACACGCGAAGAGCGTCAGAAGTATGGGTTGAGCGGCTTGCTCCCTGATATTGTCTCGTCGCTCGACATGCAGATTCAGCGTATTGAAGGCCATATCCGCTCGCTGCCAACAGACATTGATCGTTACGTGTACTTCAGCGATCTCCAAGAACGTAACGAAAGTCTGTTCTACCACATCCTGATGCGCGACCCTGTTGCGTACATGCCTGTGGTGTACACCCCGACCGTTGGTCTGGCATGTCAGACGTTTGGACGCATCTATCGTCGTCCGAAAGGACTCTTCATCAGCGCACGTCATCGCGGTCGTATGGTCGATGTGATGCGCAATTGGCCAGAGTCTGACGTACGCTGGATCTGCGTTACTGATGGCGAGCGCATTCTTGGTCTGGGTGACCTTGGCGCGCAGGGTATGGGCATTCCGATTGGAAAGCTCGCGCTCTACACCGCATGCGCCGGTGTTCCGCCACATCTCACACTCCCGATCGTGCTCGATATTGGCACGAATAACGAAGAGCTTCTCAACGATCCATTCTACATCGGTATTCGCCAAAAGCGACTGGCCGGTGAAGAGTATGATGCATTCATCGAAGAGTTCGTCTCTGCTGTCGAGACCGTGTTCCCGCACTGCAGCATTCAGTGGGAAGACTTCGCGAATCCAAATGCGGGTCCGATCCTCGAGCGTTATCGCGATCGCATCTCGTCGTTCAACGACGACATTCAGGGCACTGCAGCTGTTGGCGTGGCGGGAATTCTTGCTGCGCTTCGCATGAAGGACGAGCATCTTTCGCAACAGGCGTTCTTGTTCTTTGGAGCGGGCTCTGCCGGAACTGGCATTGCAGATCTCCTCTGCAATATCATGGTCGCAGAAGGCATCACGATCGATGAAGCACGCAAGCGGTGCTGGCTTGTCGATAGTAAGGGGCTCGTCGTGTCTTCCCGCGAAGATCTTGCAGACACCAAGAAGCCATTCGCGCACGACGCACCGCATGTGTCGACGTTGCTCGAGGCCGTTACGGTGACAAAGGCAACAGCAATCATCGGCACAAGCACCATCCCGAAGAGCTTCACGCAGGATGTGATCGAACAAATGGCGCGCAACACGCCACGTCCGATGATCTGTCCGTTCTCGAATCCAACATCAAAGAGCGAATGCTCTGCGGAAGAAGCCTACACCTGGACAAACGGTGCAGCGATCTTCGCAAGCGGTTCGCCATTCCTGCCTGTTGAGTTGAACGGCACCACATACTATCCTGGGCAGGGTAACAACGTCTACATCTTCCCTGGTGTTGGTCTTGCGGTGTATGCAACGCAGGCATCGCGCATTCCAGATCAAGCCTTCGCTGTTGCAGCGCGCGCACTGGCGTCGATGGTTACTGATGAGCAGTTTGCAAAGGGGCTCATCTATCCACCGATGTCAAATATCCGTGACGCAGCTGTTGTGGTAGCGAACGCAGTCACAGAGTACCTCTTCAACGAGGGTCTTGCTCGCGTTGAGCGTCCTGCCGATGTCGCAACGTTTGTTCGCGAGCACATCTGGCAACCTGAGTACTGAGTTTGGCGTTAGCGCAGTTCGCGCTCGTGCACGGTGCGCGTCCATACGTCTGTGCCCTGTGCATCGACGATGCGGAGCGTAATGCTGCGGTCGCCGCGATTGCCTTGCGCGGTGATCAGACCGAAGTTGTGTCCGATGTACTTGGTGCCTTCAACGTGACGTGAGTTTGTGCGATAAATCTCGCTGGAGTTTACGCCCGACGACAACGGTGACGATGTGAGCTCGTAGATCGGATACGTGCTTGGTCGATCCAACTTCGAGAGTTCGGCAAAGTGCACATCGCCAGAGATGAACATCACGCCGCTGATCTTGAGTCGTGTGATTGCAGCGATGAGCGTGTCGCGCTCAGCAGGCGACCATGCGAATCCTTCGCGCTTCATGTTGTCGCTCAGTACTTGCGAGCCAATGGCAACAACCTTGAACGTAGCCTTGCTTGACGCGAGTGCATCGATGAGCCACTGTAGTTGCTGTTCGCCGAGGATGCGCCGAGGAATATCCGTGCGTGCGTTCGGGGTGCGATACCACCGATCGTCCATCAGGAATACTTGCACGTCTGCAACATCGAAGGTCGATGTGATGCCTTGATGCGGTTCGATGCCGTAGGATGGATTCGGCCAGTAGGCCATGAATGCATCGCGCGCGTCATGCTTAAGTGCGTAGGTGTAGTCTGCATCGTTCGGACCGTAATCGTGGTCGTCCCAGATGGCGTAATTGGGAACCGTTGCGAACAGTCGCTGCGATCCCGGCCACGCGCGTGTGTGCGCATAGCGCTTGAAGATCCCAGCGCGGGAGCCGACGTCGCCCTCGCGCAGATACGTGTTGTCGCCAAGCCAAACCATCGCATCGGGCTTACGATCAGCGATCGCATCGAAGATGCCTGTTGGTGTTCCATACCCACGCTCCTTGCCAGTTGAATCGAAGCGCTCGAAGCCTGGCTCGTTGATATAGTGACAGCTCCCAAGTGCAATCGACACCGTGGGAATCGTGTTGCCACGGAAGCGCCAAATCGGACGTGTGGTAAAGGTCGTTGGAAGTGTTGTTGATACAGGAGCCCCGTCCAGAACCACATCGTAGGTGTACGCCCGCTGCGGCTCGACGCTATCGAGCACAACCGTTGCGCAGAATCCCGTGCGCTGGTCGGTGAGAACCTGCGCTGATGTGAACGTGCGTGGTGTGCCTACCACGCGGTAGCGCACCTGTACGCGCGCAGCCGTTGATGTCTGCACCCAGATGGAGGCACTGCGCATGTCGATATGACCAAGCATCGGACCCGACACAAGGGTAGCTTGGCTCATCGCGGTGACAGCCTGAAGGATGCAAACGAGAGCGATGAGGAGTTTAGCGTTCATAGCGGAGGTGTTTGATTTCTTCGCCCTGCAGACCAATGTCGCGCATGGCTTCAATGCCAATCGTGAGATGGAGATCGACAAACGTCTCAGTTACCATCTTGTCAGACTCTTCGGTCTTGATGCCTTCTGGCATAACGGGTACGTCGCTCACGAGTAACAACGCTCCACGTGGAATTCCATTCTTGTGACCAACAATGAAGATGGTAGCAGTTTCCATGTCGATTGCCAGGCATGACAGGTCCTGCAGGCGCTGTTGAAACTGTTCGTCCCATTCCCATACACGACGGTTCGTCGTGTAGACAACGCCTGTGCGATAGTCTTGCTTGTGATCGAGAATGCGATCTGACACAAACTTGTGGAGCTTGAACGAAGGAAGCGCCGGTACCTCGGGTGGGAAGTAGTCATCACTTGTACCATCACCACGAATCGCCGCAATCGGCAGAATGAAGTGTCCGATCTCTGTGGATGCCTTAAGTCCGCCACACTTGCCAAGGAACAGCACGCCCTTCGGCATACGCGCAACCAGCAGGTCCATTATCAGCGCAGCGTTCGGCGAGCCGATTCCGTAGTTGATAATCGTAAGGTTGCCCGACGTTGCGGTCTGCATCGGACGGTCGGTGCCAAGCACTGGCACGTCGTGCCGCTTCGCGAATGATTCGACGTAACCACGAAAGTTCGTGAGCAAGATGTAGTCGCCAAACGCAGCGATCTCGGTGCCGGTGTATCGTGGAAGCCAGTTCCGCGCGATGTCGAGCTTTGTATGCATGATGAAAAACTACGGAGAGTTCGCCTTCGGCGCGCAGGCACAAGGTTGTAATTTGCATACATGAGTGCTGTTGAACGCTTCGCGTCGCTGGAGCACCGCTTGCGCGGTGTGGTCTCAGCGCTTCCTCCTGCCATTGCGGTACGGCTTTTCTCGGCTGGTCGCACAGCGTTTGCGAAACGCTTCGCCACGGATGTTCCGCGGGAACACTACGTGCCCCCTGCCGATGTATCGGTGACGGCGATGGGCCTTACGTTTCGCATGCCACTCTGGAATGCAGCAGGCATGTTTAAGGGCGGGGAAGCCTACGACGTTGTCGCAGCCCAAGGCGCTGGCGCGTATGTCGCGGGGACCACGACTTCACGCGTGCGCACAGGGAATGTGCGTGATGGCGTGCAGTGGCCTGCCGTGCCGTATGCGAATTCGCATGCATCGTCGAATTGGATGGGCTTGCCGAATGCCGGACACCGCGCAGTAGCATCACGTCTTGCGACACTCACGCGCGTTGCTGGGTGTCCGATCGGTGCGAGTGTGAGCGCCGAGCCTGGACTCGATGCTGACGTTGCGGTTGCTGAGCTTGTCGATGGCATGCACATGTATGCCGATGCAGGCGTCGACTACATCGAGCTCAATGAGAGCTGTCCGAACGTGCCTGGGCATGCACATCGCGAAGCGCTTGATGCCGACCTCGTGCGACGTCTCGACATGATTGCATCGCACGTGCTGGCAAAACGCTCACGACATCTACCGGTTGTCGTGAAGTTCTCAAATGACACGTCAGTAGAACAGCTTCCAGGCGTTGTGCAAGCGCTGCACGAGCGTGGTTTCAATGGGATCGTCGTTGGGAATACATCCACACGATACGCGGAACACGCTGCGCTCATCGATCAGCGCGATCGCGCGCTGTACGACCACTTCACTGCAACGTATGGTGGGGGACTGAGTGGTGCTCCACTGCGGAGTGACTCGCTGGCGCTCTGTGGTGTTGCCATTGCTGCGCGTACGGCGTGCGGCGCAGGTGATGCATTCGAGGTGATTCGCTGCGGCGGTGTTGCAGGTGCTGACGATGTAGCCGCATCAGCGGCGATTGGAGTGCGACTCAATCAATGGTACGTTGGCTACTTCGAAGCGTTCGGTCGTGCCGGACACCGCGTTTATCGGGACGTCGTATCGCGCATGCGTTCGTAGCGCGCAGCTACTGAGTCGAACATCGCCTTGAACATCCGTGGACGTTGTCCCTCTTCGCGTACACGGTCGAAGAACTCGGTACTTGTAAAGCCATGATGCTGTAGAACAGAGTCGACGCGTTGTGCAATCACAGTCGTATCCAAACTCGACTGCCGCACAATCATCACGTCGACATAGGCCGACACCAAGCGCTCGTCTGGCACTTCGGAATCATTGCACGACGTGCAGAAGGCCGCGCAAGCAACGGTGCTTGCGAGTATCATTGACAGATGCTTGATCATTGGTGATGCTCCATTGCAAATTCGCGAGTAACGGCTACCAGTTCGCTCAGGATCATTGCAGTTGCACCCCAGAGAGGTATCTGCGGGTGAATGTTCCAGAACGGAACCTCCATCTGTCGCCGAAAGACGTCGCGCGTTGCTATCGATCGCGATGAGGGATCGAGAAAATGCGACAGAGGCACTTCGATGACTTCCTGCACTTCTGCTTCGTTGATTGGCCAATGTGACGCGCGATCAATCACGCCAACAATCGGCGTCACTGCACTGTTGGATGGCGGTATGTAGATCGGTGATAGCTCACCGAGAATTTCAACAGCACTTGATGGGATTCCGACCTCTTCGTTGAACTCGCGAATTGCCGCCTCGCGCGGACCTTCGTGCGGATCCAAACGTCCGCCCGGGAAGGAGATCTGTCCGGTGTGATGTGTTAATCGCTCGCTTCGTACCGTGAACAACACCAACGGCCACATTGCATCGGTGCGAATTAATGGAACGAGCACTGCGCTCTTGCGTGCGTCGGTCGGTGGCTCGGCGATCCGCGAGATCGAAGCCAGCTCATCGGGAAAGAACAACCGATGCGCATCAATACCGGGCAACGGCTGCTGTAGTCGATGTGCGAGAAAATCAAACAGTTCCATTGGTACAAATCTGCAGAGAATCCCGTTGTAAATTCACGGCGATGACACTTCACGATCTTCTCGCGCTCCCTGCTTGTATCGACGTTACCACCGACTCGCGTTCGGTGCGTCCCGGTTGGATCTTTGTTGCAATCCAGGGTTCATCATTCGATGGACACTCCGTAATCACAACGGCCGTGGCTAACGGTGCAATTGCCGTGGTCGCTGAACATGCGCCCGATACCACATTGTCGGTGCCTATGGTGATCGTACCTGATGCTCGCCTAGCCTATGCGCAGCTTGTTCAGGAGATCTGCCACTACCCGTCGCGAGGCATGCGCGTGTATGGCGTGACTGGAACGAATGGGAAGACAACCTGTGCCACACTGCTCGAACAGATGTTCCGCGGCGATCAACAACGCGTTGGTTTCATCGGAACCACGGGGAATAGATACGGTGGTGTCCAACACACAACCAACTACACCACACCACATGCCCATGCTCTCGCAGACTTGTTTGTGGACATGCGCGACCACGGTGTTGCCACGGTTTCCATGGAGGTGAGTTCTCATGCGCTTGATCAGCATCGCGTATGGGGCGTAGAATTCCGTGGAGCAATCTTTACGAATCTCACGCGCGATCATCTCGACTATCATAAGACGCTGGAGAATTACGCACGCGCGAAGAAGCGCCTCTTCGATATGCTCGCGCCCGACGCATCGGCAGTGTTTAATGCCGACAGCGAGTGGGCGCCGTACATGAAGCGCAACTGCAAGGCGGAGCGCGCCGTCACTGTCGGCCTCGGCGTCGATGCCGAAGTCCGCATCGTTGATGTAGATCTTCACCTACAAGGCGCTACGTTTACGCTGCTCAGACAACGCTCGGATCTTCCCATACTCCCAGAGCGCGTGGTCCTCACGACGAGGCTCCTGGGCGGCTTTAACGTGATGAATGCAGCCTTGTGTGCCGTGTTGTGCATGCTCGATGGTATGCCTGCCGATCGCGTTGCGGCCCTTATCGCTACCGTGACGGGTCCGGCCGGACGTATGGAGCGCTATCCACTGCACAACGGCGCAGTAGGCGTTGTCGATTATGCGCACACACCTGATGCCTTGGAAAATGCGATCCGCGTCCTCCGTGATCTATCACGTCAGCGTAACGCGCGCATTCATGTCGTGTTTGGTTGTGGTGGCGATCGTGATCGCGGCAAGCGACCTGAAATGGGGCGCATCGCGGCAGAGCTTGCCGACGCAGTGGTCGTAACCAGCGACAATCCACGATCGGAGCAGCCGGCAGCCATTATCCGACACATTCTCGGCGGTATTGAAGGCGCTGCCCTCGAGCGCGTTACCGTCGTCGAAGATCGCCGAACGGCTATTCGTGCTGCACTTGATGCCGCAGGCGATGGCGACATTGTGCTTGTCGCTGGTAAGGGGCATGAAGAGTATCAAATCATCGGTGCCGACCGTCTGTCGTTTAGCGATGCAGCAGAGATCCTCGCATGGAACACACGTAGCGGTTCGGCATGAAGCACAAAAAGGCGCCTCGCATTTGCGAAGCGCCTTCGTAGGAATTGCGGCGAATCTTACTCTTGTTCCATTTGAGCGCGATGCTGACGGCGAGCCGCCTTCATACGAGACATGCGACGCTCAACACTCGGCTTAACGAAGAATGCGCGCTTCTTAAACTCGCGCAGAACGCCTGAGCGCTCATATTTCTTCTTAAAGCGGCGAAGTGCACGGTCGATCGACTCGTTGCTCTGGATTGTTACTCCGATCACGGGAGATCCTTTGAAAAAAGAGATTACTTGAAGTTTTCGACGAGGCGTTTTTCTTTGTTCTTCTCGAAGTGGACGAGCAGCGAAGCGCGACCATTCGACATGACTTCCTTTGCGCGAACGATGCCAACATCGTCCCACGACTTATGATAGATCACGTCGCCAACCTTGTACTCGCTCTTCGGTGAGTACTCCTTCGAGTCCTCACGTGCAAGCTTGATTTCGGTGACCTTCTTCTCAGCCGATGCGGCAAGTGCGTCGAGATTTACAAGCTGTGAGTGATGGCTAACCGAACAGCGAGCCCATTGTTGACGACCGTTATCTGTTTCAACGGGTTCGCCAATAAGTTCGTGCTTGGTGTCACGCATCAGGAACGGCGAGTACAAGACGATGTACTTCGCTTTGCGCTTGGTCTTCTTGGGTGCTTCGGCGGCGTCGCCTTCTGCAACCTTCACTGCCTTCTTGACCGTTTTCTTTGCTGTAGCCATGGTTTACTCAAAAATGAGCGGGCCACAAAGATAGCGAAAAACGGACAAAAAGCACGCTCTCGACACGAATCTGTGTCGGGGCGCCGTAAACCTATGTCGCGTAGAGCGTTAGCGGGCCTTGGCGAGACGGGTCTTGAGTTGCTGAATGACAGGTACAGGTGTTGGATCGGTTTTGTTCAGCACTGCCAGGTGCCAGCTTACCCAATCGCCCAGGTAGATCAGCGAGAACATACGTGCAAGCAGCGTGCTGCCCTTGCCCTCGAATGTCTGTACTTCTGCTACGCTGGTCTTGATGATGTCCTTGAGTGCATCGAAGCGGAGCTGCGTGCGCTTGTGGTCATCTGGGTCGCGCAGCAAGACCACGGAGAAGGGCTTCGTCTTGCCCTTCGGGAACTGCCATCCATTGATCTCGTTGTGATTCATCTCCGGGAGCGTGTTGCCAAAAGCAACCTGCTTGGCATTCTCCTGGATCTGGCCACGCCAGCGAAGATTAACAGCGTCGAGCCGCTCGGAGGCGGAGTAAATCACCGGATAGGTTCCGGCGAGCTTCTTTGCGATCTGGAGTGCGGGGTTCTTAGCCGTCGTGGATGCATAGACGTCACGCATCTCCTCGGTGTGGGCCAGAATCTCGCGAATGCCCTTGGCGTTTGCCCGGCCTGCACGTGCGTCGAACGCACCGTAGCGCGTCATCACGGTCAGCAGCGGGAAGAAGGCATAGGCAATGGCGCAGCGTGGCTGCAGACCCGGCGGGATGTTGATGATCGGCATGCCGTAGGTAACGGCGCGCTTGCCGAGCGATCCACCTGTGGTGATGCAGAGCATGCGCATTGTACGCTTGCGAGCTTCATCGAAGGCGGAGAGCGTTTCCTCGGTTTCACCAGAGTAGCTTGAGCATACGACGTTTGTATCGGCATTGAGCCAGCCTGGAGCTGAGTATCCGCGATGCACCGATATGTCGAGATGGTCGGCTCCGACGGTCGCTGCCGCATAGCTCCGGAGCAGGTCTGCACCTATTGCTGATCCTCCGAGACCGAAGAATGCGAAGCGGTTTGATGTTGCTTGCTGGCGCCACAGGGGAGCGCTTTCACCAATGCCTACGGCTTCCTTTACCTGCTCGGGAAAGCGGTACAGGACGTCGAACATTGCCGATGTGTCGAGAGTAGATGCCGGATTCTTGGGCGTGAGCTTCTTGGCCATTGGTCCCCTTTCGTGCCATATGCAGAGTTCAGCTATAATAGGTCACGGAAGTGACGCATAGCAAGTAAAAACGTTGTCAGCTCTGATAAGGGGGCTGACGGAGCTCCACTGGCTGGGCTTCAGCACGGCCGCGAAGACGCATGTTCAGGAACTCAACGGCCATCGAGAAGGCCATGGAGAAGTAGACATAGCCCTTCGGAACGTGCACCTCGAAGCCTTCCGCCACCAGGAGCGTCCCGATCATGATCAGGAAGGCGAGGGCCAGAACCTTAACCGTGGGGTGTCGATGGATGAAGCGGGATATACCGCCGGCGCTCATCTGCATAACGCCAACGGAGATCACGACTGCCACAACCATCACCCAGAAATGCTGCGTAAGGCCGATGGCGGTAATCACAGAGTCGATGGAGAAAACCAAGTCCAGAGCAATAATCTGGGCGATCATAGCCCCAAAGGATGCCGTTGCGCCCGTCTTGGCTGAGTGTTCGGTTCCTTCCAGTTTGGCGTGCAGCTCGGATGTCGCCTTGGCCAACAGGAAGAGTCCACCGGTAAGCATGATGAGATCGCGACCGCTGAAACCGAACGCGGGCGTCAGGCCGCCGATAGACGGTACGGTTATAAGATCTGTCGTGAGTTGGGCGATCCAGGTGGCTCCAAACAGGAAGACGATGCGCAACACGAGTGCCAGCGATAGTCCAATGGTGCGTGCTCGTGCCTGATCGCGCTCAGGGAGACGTCCGACGAGGATCGAGATAAAGATGATGTTGTCGATGCCAAGCACGATCTCGAGCACGGTGAGCGTGATCAGCGAGATGATGATGTCAGGGGTAAACAGGACTTCCATACAGGCAAGTGTAGCTTTGTGGTATGAAGTTTACGAGCATTGATCCAGCCACAGGTGGCACGGTGGCCGTGTATGACGAAGATTCGCTAGAACGCGTGCATGCGGTGCTTGCCACCGCGCACACTGCAAGTTGCACATGGTCTGCCACATCGCATACATCTCGCCGCGAGATTGTGGAGCGCATTGCCGATGTACTCGATGCGCTGCGTGAAGAACTTGCGCACATGATGACGGTGGAGATGGGGAAGCCCCTTAGCCAAGCACGTGCAGAAGTGGACAAGTGTTCCGCCGCCTGCCGCTATCTGGCGTCGGTTGCGGCTACGACGTTGGCCTCGGAGTGGATCGACATCGAAGGTGCGCGTGCTGAGTTGCGGTACGATCCGATGGGCGTGGTGCTCGCCATCATGCCGTGGAACTTCCCGCTCTGGCAGTTTATCCGCTTTGCAGCGCCTGCTATTCTTGCGGGGAATGCGGTTGTGTTGAAGCATGCCCCGAACGTGATGGGAAGCGCGGAGCTGATGGTGAGCGCACTTCACGAGGCTGGCGTGCCGGTCGATCTGGTGCAGCATTTGCGCATCGATGAGACTGCGGTTGCGAGGGTTATCGCCGACCCGCGGATTCGGGCCGTGACGTTTACGGGTTCGACGCGCGGTGGTTCGGCTGTGGCTGCTCTGGCTGGAGCAGCGGTGAAGAAAACGATCCTAGAGCTGGGTGGTAACGATCCGTATATCGTGTTCGGCGATGCTGATATCGCAGCTGCCGTTGAGGCATGCGTGCGTGGGCGAATGGTAAACAGCGGACAGAGCTGTATCGCTGCGAAGCGATTCTTGGTGCATGCATCAGTCCTCGGCGAGGTCACTGAACGTCTTGCTGCAGCGTTTGATGCGCTCCGCGTTGGTGATCCAATGGATGATGCAACAGAGATCGGACCACTTGCGCGACGCGATCTGCGTGATGGTCTGCTCGATCAGGTTGAGCGTTCTCTAGCGCTCGGTGCGCGCGTCCTCACACATCGTTCGCAGTCTGATATGCCAGTCAATGGATGGTACGTAGCGCCAATGCTTCTCACGGATGCATCGCAGGAATCACCACTCTTTCGTGAAGAGCTCTTCGGACCGGTCGCTGGCGTTTGGTCGTTCACAACAGATGAGGAGGCTGTTGCCATGGCCAATGATAGTCGCTACGGGTTGGCAGCGGCGGTGTTTACCCAGGATTCGGAACGTGCATCCCGTATCGCAGCGCAGTTGCAGTGCGGCACTGTCGCAATCAACGACTTCGTTCGCAGTGATGTGCGGTTGCCATTCGGAGGGGTAAAGGACAGTGGGTACGGACGTGAGCTGGGCACAATAGGACTGCGCGAGTTCACATCGATCAAGGTCATCCGCTGAATGGGCGGCTGATTACGCCCCCTGCGCGTACTGCGCAATACGAGCGTCGCGTCGCTGCTTTGCAAGTGCACGCAAGTCGACCACATGATCGGCCTCGTCGATGATCTCAGCGCCGAGCATGGTCTCGAGTACGTCCTCCATCGTGAGGAGTCCTTCGACGCCACCGTATTCGTCCACGACCATGAACAGATGCTGACGCTTCTGCAGGAACTGCTCGAGCGCCTGGTCGAGAGCGATGTTCTCCGGAATAAACGCCACATCGCGCTTGAGCTTAGCAAGCTGCACGGAGTTGCGTCCAGCAAGTGCCGCACGTAAGATGTCCTTCGTCATCACATATCCGACAACGGCATCAAGATCAGCTCCGTCGTACACCGGCATGCGCGAAAACATCTGCAGCTCGGGAAGCTTGATGACGTCTTCAACGGTGTGTTCGGAGTTCAGCGACGACACCACTGTCCGTGGCGTCATGACGTCGGATACTTCAATGCTGCTGAGTCGCATGATGTTGGTCATGATGCGATACTCGCCCGCATCAAGAGCCCCTTCTTCCCGCGCAGTCTCCACGAGTGCTTCAAGTTCTTCCCGCGCTTCTTCTTCCTCTTCCTCGCGTGTGCGTGGTTTGGTGAGAGCAAGCAAGGCGCGATGTGCAACAACGAAGGGCGCAGCGATGATTGCAGCAGTGCGGATGCCGACACTGACAAATCTCAGTGCATGATCAGCAGTGCGTTCTCCGAGAGCGCTTGCTGCAACCTTTACGATGACAAGTCCGATAGCCAGCGAGCCGATCTCCCATGCGAACTGTTCAAATACGACCATGTCGTGGTCAAGGAGCAGCTTCATCACGAGGATTGTACCAGCGAGGATGAGCACAAGTCCATCAATGATGGACAGTGCGAGGCGCGTCTCGTTTGGTTCGTCGAGGGCACGCTTGAGAATGACGCCAGACGAAGATCCCTCATCGGCAAGGGCAGACACGACCGAAAGCGGCATGTATGCGAGCGCGGCAGCGAGGTAATCAAGGGTGCCGCTCAGAAGAACGGCGAGGATGATAATGAGGGCTTCCATTACTTACCGCGGAACTCCGTATCAACAATCATGATGCGCTTGTCTGAGGAGAGCTTGCCAAGCGGCGACCGTACCGTTGGAAGTGCGTCGACGGCGACTGATGCCGTGCTACCCTTTGCACCGCCGAGTGCGCATGCGAGGTTGACAAGGCTCTGAAGATCACGGTCGCCGAAGGTCTTCATGAGATCCATTGACACGGTCAAGGGAATCGACGTTGTGCCGTTGTTGCCTGCAATCTCGAGCGGACGATCCAGTCCGCCGGTAATCGTCGGACGTCCGTCGATGAGAAGGCGCCACTGGAGATCCTCAAGCGTCAAGGGCACGCTTTTGAGTCCGTTCGTGCCTGCGTTTGGATTCATGGCATCCACGGTAAGAACAAACGTGACGGGGAAGGTCTTCGCCGCGATCATGTCTTTGAGTGCCAATGCTTCGGGAATCGAGAAGCTGGTCATCGATGTCTTTGACGAGATGTCGATGCTTCCGACACGCATAGCTGTGATGCTGCGCACTTTGAACTGCATGGGCTTTACGTTCATCAGCGAGCTGCTGATGTTCGTCAGTGATCCGCAGGAGGCGAGGAATGTGGCGCAGACGAGTGCGACGGCGATAAGGATGCGTGGCAAGGTGTGTTCATGTGATGAGTGCAACATGGTATGTGAGATGTGGTGAATCACGATTGTCGAAGAATACAGTCAGCGGCAATCATCCCGCTTGTAGCGACAAGTGGAATGCCCCCGCCTGGATGTGCACTCCCTCCAACATACCAAAGATTCTGGAGGTCGGTGGAGCGTTGGCGCGGACGCAAGAATGCGCTAAGCATGGAGTTTGACGACGCACCATAGAGTGCGCCTCGATATGACGACCATTCGCGCGCCATCGTGTCTGGCGTGCGCACAACCATCGATCGCACGACCGGGGCCTCCGTAAATACACCGATGCGATCAAGAACTTGCTGCGCACGATCCTGCTCGATGCCGTGCCAAACAGACTGTTCATTGCTGTTGAGATCGGGTGCGACACCACGCGGTGGTGCGTTGACAAGCACAAACCAATTCTCATATCCATCAGGTGCACGTGTCGCGTCGGCATGGACAGATCGTGAGACGTACACAGTTGCTTGCTGATCGGGGAGTTTGTCGTGCTGCAGAGCGTTGAACTCCGCGCGATAGTTATCGGCGAAGAGGACGTTGTGGTGTGCGAGCCCTCGGTCCCGGCGCTCAACAGATGCAAGCAGGACGAGTCCGCTGGTTGACAGGTTGCTCGGTTCGGATTGCTTCATGCCAAGCAAGTGGTGACGTGTTACGTGAACGTCGACATTCGATACCACGTGATCTGCGTCAACAACAGTTCCGTCGCGCAGCTCGACGCCTGTGACCTTGCCACGGCTGTGGTGGATGCGACGCACCGACGTTGACGTGTGAAGGTGTGCGCCGCACGTACGTGCGGCACCGCCGATAGCCTCAGCGATTGCATACATGCCACCGCGCGGATACCAGGACCCAAGCCCCATCTCCACCCATGGGATCACCATCAACGTGGCAGGAGCTCGATACGGCGACGAGCCGTTATAGGTTGCGAAGCGATCGAAGAGTTGAATGACACGCGGATCTCGAAAACGCTTGCGATGAACTTGGTGCAACGTGGATCCGAGCTGCAGCTTGGGAAGGTGTCGCAGCAGCGATGCGTTGCGTGGCTTGACGAACTCGCGGAATCCATCAAACTCGGAAAAAATGAAGACGTCCTTTGTGAGGTCATACAACTCGCGTGCGTCCTCGAGATACTTCCGCACGGCAGCGCCTTCGCTTGGCGCAAACTGATCGATTGCAGAAGGGATCGCATCGAGATCGAACGGGAGGTCGAGCCGCGAACCATCGCTCCAGCGATAGTGGCACGCTGGATCAACGCGATCGAGCGTGAGCGTATCGGACATTGTCATGCCGACGCTGGCGAAGAATTTCTCAAGCACAACGGGCATGGTTACGAGGGTAGGACCCGTCTCGAAGGAACAGCCGTCGTGTTCAATGTGGTTGAGCTTGCCGCCGAGCGTTGCAGACTGCTCGAAGAGATGAACTGTGTGTCCGGCATGTGCCAATCGTGCCGCCGTTACAAGTCCACCAATGCCTCCGCCGATGACGACGATCGTGCTCACGCGTCGCCCTCAAGCGATGCAAGAAGCTCTGCTGCCATATCGGAGTCGCCACGTTGGTATGCAGCAATCACGGCTCGCAGCGCAGCTATCTGCTTGGTTGCTTGTTGAGCGGCGACCACGAGGATGTAGAGACGGTTCATTGTGGCGATGACGTTGGTAGAACTGAAATGCCAATAACGCTATGCGAACCAAGTGGCTCGGCGCACATGCGATCAACAAGCTGTAGAATTGTGTCAACACCGAACCGAGCTTCCCAGAATGCGAGAGGATACACGCGCTCTTGGAGGGTTCCGTTGGGGTGCATCATGCGATGTGTTGCACGAAGTCGATCGATGGTGGTTGCGTTTGTTCGTTTCGCAGCGGCACGCAGCTTGCCTTCGAGTGCTTCGAGGGTCGCACGTATGCCTGCTGCCTGAGCTCGGACTGTCGCGATAAGTGTTGAGTCGATGCGCTCTGCCGCAGATTCGTACGGTGCCACGAGTGCATCGACAAGCGTTGACAGCGATGCGGCATCGGGTACTGAGAGGCCTGCAACGGAAGCTGTGATCTCGTGCTCAACGGCATCGACTGATCGCATGTACCACGATGGATCGTGGCTGTCCTTGCGGATGTTGCGTTCGGTGCGTGTGTCAAGCAATGTAGCGCCGTGGCGCAGCAGCGGCACTGGCATTGGGATGCCACAGAGCTCGTAGGCTTCGCGCAGCTGACCATGGTAGGCGATTTCCGCAGCGCCAAGAATTGATGCTACGGTCGGAAGAACGGCATCCTGTACGAGCGGACGGGAAAGTACGGTCGGTGAGAAGTGCTGCGGTGCTGCGATGAGTTCGTTGTCGAGTTCCGCACGGGAGATACGACGACTGCCAATGACGACATCGTTGCCCTCTGGCGTGATGCGTTGCCGACCTTCAGTGTCGCGAGCAAAGAATGCTACATCAGATGGACGTGCTTGAGGCTCAAAGCCGGCATCGATGATGACTTGCGTTCCTCTGCGGAGCGCATCAGAGATGGTTGGCACAGAGCTCTGCTCATGCACCAGGATAGGCGAGTGGAGTCCGTGCGCGAGAACATCGCTTGCGCGGACAACAAGCACACCCCATGCAGAGAGGTAGGGTTGCAAGACTGCGAGAAATGCATCTGTCCACGCAACGCCGTCGCGATACACCCCACCGTAGCGTCCCTGTACGCCCTCGGCGTATTGTCCGCCCAGCGTCGCAAGGGCCGATGTGATGACATCGCACTCTGCTGCAGTATGGTTGCGCGACGACACCGGTCGTCGAGGCTCAGTGCCATCCCATGCCGTTGTCGACGTAATGGTGTCGGAGGTTGCGAGCTGAGTTGTGCTGGCCTCGGCCGCATCGTGATCGTTGTCTTCAAGCCAGAACACAGGAACAGCAGCGATGCCATGTGTCGCATACACATCACGTGCCGTCGAAGCAGCACTCGCGATTTTGTAGAGTGTGTACATCGGTCCGCCCAGCAGGCCAACCTGCTGTCCGGTTGCAATCACAACACTGTGCTGATCACTGAGCTGATCGAGAGCAGTCTGCTGCTGTTGCGACAAGTCGAGATGCCGCATTGATGTCTGCACCAAGGATCGCAGGCGCGACCTCGATGCACCGTGCTTTGCACGAAGCGTGCAGAGTTCGCGTGTAATCGTTCGATGGGGGAATCGATGATCAAGGTCATGCGCACCGTCGAGCAGCGCCCTCGTGAGAGGTTGCGCAATGATGTGCGATGGAGGAAGAACGATCATCGTCCTTCCAGTACACCAGACATCTCATCGTCGTCCGTATCGCAATGATACTCGCGACGTGGAGCACGTCCGCCCGAAGCTGTTGGAGCTCCACCTGCTGCAGCGCGAAGTGCCTCCTGCTCGAGGAATCGACGCAGTTCACCGTCGCGTGTACGAAGCTGCTGATCGATGTCGCGAGAGAAGTACATGCGACCGTCAACGAATGTGCGCTCAACACGCGACATGTTCGAAAGTGGGTTGCCAGACCAGACAACGATATCAGCATCCTTGCCGATCTCAAGACTTCCGGTTTGTGCGTGGATTGCCATCTGCTTAGCTGCATTGATCGTGACGTACTTCAATGCTTCTTCTTCGCTGATGCCGCCATACTTCACGCTCTTGGCTGCTTCTTGATTCAGACGGCGTGCCATCTCGGCATCGTCAGAGTTGATCGACACGAGAACGTTGTTTTCGCTCATGATCGCAGGGCTCTCAGGGATCGCGTCAAACACCTCGAACTTGTACGCCCACCAGTCAGCAAACGATGACGCGCCGCTTCCGTGTGCAGCCATCTCCTTGGCAACCTTGTAGCCTTCGAGGATGTGTGTGAAGGTATGGACACGGAACCCGAACTCCTCTGCAAGACGCATGAGCATGAGAATCTCGCTCTGCACGTAGGAATGACAGTGGATGTTGCGCTTGCTGTTGAGAATCTCGACCAGTGCGTCAAGCTGAATGTCGCGACGTACAGGCTTTGATGGATCGTTTACCGCGCGTTCGCGTTCGTACTCACGTGCTGTGCGGAATGCATCACGCATAATCTGCTCGACACCCATACGCGTCTGCGGATAACGCACCGAGAAGCGATCGCCCCAGTTAGCCTGCTTGACGTTTTCACCGAGCGCAAACTTTACCGTTGGCACGGCGCCGGCAACCTTGAGTCCGTCGGCATCCGTACCCCAGCGAAGCTTGATGTATTGAAGCTGTCCGCCCATTGGATTCGCGGACCCGTGAAGCAGATGCGTCGACGTTACGCCGCCGGCAAGCTGGCGGTAGATGTTGACATCATCCGGATCGAGAACGTCGCCAATGCGTACTTCTGTTGTAACGGCATGCGTGCCCTCGTTGACACCGCGTGAGATCGCAATGTGTGAGTGCTCGTCGATGATGCCCGGCGTAATGTGCATGCCTGTGCAATCAATCGTGGTGTCGCCTTTGAGCCCCTTGCCGATGCCGACAATCTTGCCGTTTGCGATGGCGACATCTGTTGTTTCCATGATGCCTGCCGCAGCAGACGTCCAGACGGTAGCATTGGTCAGAATGACGCTGCGTTGCGCCGGTTGAGCGGTCAGACCAAATGGGCCGAGCGGGAGCTGTTGTGGCAGTGGGCGACGCGCAATGGCCGGTGCGGGAGCTGCGTTCTTCTTCTCAGGCTTGGCAAGCGCCGAATCGCGACGCAGGACAAACGCTGCCGTGCGTCCGTCGTTGGCGAGAAGCTCGCCATTGATCAAGATGCTGTCAGCAAGAAATGCTGAACGAACCGTACCGAGTGACGCAAGCGTATCGAAGGTCATCGTTAGACGTCCGCGCTTGCCCTGCAATGCAAACGTAGAAGCGATGGAAGCACTGTCGCGCTTGATCTCAACCGTTGGTGACTCTGGCGTGCCGGTGATGACAACCTTCAGCGGCTTCGATCCAGGCAGGAGTGACGACGTCATCGTCCAGTGGCCACGCATGTCGAGCTCTGCGCGTTGAACGAGCACGGTTTCATTGCCCGCAACCATTACGCGTTGAAGCTCACTCTTCGCATCGAAGAGAGGGTGCGAGGTAATCACGAGGTTGGCATAGAATCCACGCTCAAGCTTGCCGACGCGATCACCGATGCCGGCGATGCGCGCAGCTTCGGTTGTCAGTGCTGCAAGAGCCGTTGCTGGACGTAGGCCGCGATCGACGCACTCGCGCACGCGGGCAAGCATCGCGTTGCGATCCTTGAGTCCGTCTGTCGTGAATGCAAAGCGTACGCCCACCGAATCCAGCAAACGAGGGTTATCTGCAGACCAGTACCACGTGATCAGATCAGTGAGTGGCACTTCGCGAGCCGAGATCGGATCGCGCATATCTGGAGTTTCAGCAAACGTCAATGGCAAAATCAATGTTGGCTTCATCGCCGCCATTGCTGGAAGACGGCGGAACTCGGTGCCCGTGCCTTTGTACGTCATCGAGAGATCGAACTCCCGAGCGATAGCATCCCACCGTGCGATGTCGTGTTCGTCCTGTGCCTCGGCAATGATTGGTGTGCGGGCGTCGCGAAGCGTGCGAAGAGCCTGGAGCGAAATGTTGAACTCTGGTGGAGTTGGCATTGTACCGCGCGAAGCAGCTGTATGAGCCTTGCCGTACCAATCAGCGTCGTATAATGCTTGTCGGATCAGCGCGATGCTGCCCATCTGCGATGACGGATAAGGCGTCTTTGAGGAGCCCTTGCGGAATGACATCCCATGGTAGGGTTGATCGGCAATCACGGTTGTGGCTGCAGCACCTTCGCGAAGAAGCACGGCGGCTGCTGTGCCGCGCATGATCCCATCATGGATCGATACTGCCGCAGCGCCATATCCGCGCTTTGTCCATTCGGACTCTGCATCTGTGCGAATCGACAGATCCTCTGTTGCTCGGCGTTCCGGACGGATTGCCTGGTTCCAATAGCGTGCGCCTTGTTGTGCCGGGATGCCAGGAGCTTCATCTTCTTCCCAGTTGGCCGAGCGTCCAGCGTCAGGCCCTGTTGAGCCAGCGAGGGAGCGAACATCGAGGTAGGGCTCGACGAATCCCGCATACACCCATGCGCCATGCAGATCGCGCACTTCAGCACCCTTTGGGATCGCTACATTCTTGCCGATCGCGATAATGCGTTCGCCACGAATCACGATCACGGCCGAATCGATTTGCTCGCCAGGTGCTGGCACAGCAGTGCAATTCGTGTAGGCGATCAGGCGAACAGCCTTCGAGCGAAGACCGTCGACAACAGTTGTTGAAACTTGTGCCGCAACAGACGAAGCGGCCAGCAGGAGGCAGACGAGAAACTTCATGGAGCAAAGTTACGGCGGAAGGCCCTATGGGAAGGCAGTTGGTTGGGTATCTTTACCGCGAACTCACCACTCAATAATCATCGGGGCCTCTATGCGCTCGTTGTTTCTCTCGTTGCTTGTCGTTCTTGGAACGGCAACGCCCGTAATGGCACAAGTTGATGCCAAGATTACCGTAGACTCACTGGCCAAGGTGCCAGAGTTACAGGCTGATTCAATTCCCTGGAAATGGCGCACATTGTGGGGTGTGGGATTTAGCACGGTCCAGCTCAATAACTGGACAGGGGGCGGTCAGGACGCTGCGTCGATCCGACTTTTGATGATGGGCTCGCTCGACTATGCAACGAACGGGTTTTCTCTCGATAACGATATCGAGCTGGGGTATGGCTTGGCGAAGATTGGTTCGCAGAGTTTCCGCAAGAACGACGACCGGATTATCGTCTCGAGTCGCGCCGCACTGCGACAGTCGAAGCATTTCAAATGGGCAGCCTTTGCAGAGTTCCGAACGCAGTTTTATAGCGGTCGTAACTACGATGTGATCGACTCTACGACCAACGACTTTCTTGAGATATCGAACTTCATGGCACCTGCGTATCTCACCGGTGCGCTCGGTCTTGAGTACATACCTGTTCCAGAGCTGAAGATCCTTGTTGCGCCGGTGTCGTCCCGATCGACATTTGTCGAGAGTGATCGCATCATCGAGCATGGAATCACGAGCGGACTCGGCGCGTTTGGTCTTGCGCCTGGCGTACGGTCACGCACCGACGTCGGTGCAGTCGTGAATGCATCGCTCGATTGGGAGATGTTCCAGAATGTTCGCTGGCGCGGTAGGTTCAATGCCTTTATGCCGTACGAGACACCAGACCTCTGGGTTGTAACAGTTGAAAATGCCTTCCTGCTGAAGGTAAATAGCTGGCTCAACGTTTCGCTGTTGACAGATGTGTTCTACAACGATCGTATCCCGGTCGTGCGTGATGATGGCACGACTGGTCCGGCTACGCAGTTGCGCAATCAGTTGGTTGTCGGCATCAACTGGTCGATAGCAAACTTCTAAACGCCTCTTCGTCGATCACGGGCACGCCCAGCTCCTGAGCTTTCGCGAGCTTGCTGCCCGCGCTTGCTCCGGCAACCACGTACGTCGTTTTCTTGCTCACCGAGCCTGCGGCCTTACCTCCGCGGGCTTCGATAGCGTCGTGCGCTTCCTTGCGCGACATCGATGTGAGTTCGCCCGTGACCACAAAGGTCTGCCCTTCGAATGCGCGCGACACGATTGTCGGTGCCTGACCGGTGAATTGCAATCCAGCGGCTCGCAGCTGTTCGATGAGCTCGCGCGCCGATGGGTCGTGTGCAACGTCGATGATTGAGTCGGCGATAGAACTACCAATCTCATGCACTGCTGTGAGTTCGTCATGCGTTGCCGCAATCAGTTGGTCGATCGATGGGAATGCGCGCGCAAGAATCTTCGCAACGCCTTCACCAACGAAACGGATGCCCAGACTAAACAGGACACGTGCGTAGGGTTGTTGCTTGCTGGCTTCGATGCCTGCTAGCAAGCGGTCGACGCTCTTTGGAGCCCAACGGTCGAGCTGTACGATGTCGTCGCGGCGTGAGGCAAGGCTGTAGATGTCGGCAATCGACGTGAGCAGGCCGGCAGTGATGAACTGATCGATCGCCCGCTCTCCGAGTCCGTCGATGTCCATAGCATCACGCCCGGCGAAATGTTCGAGACGTCGACGCAATTGCCACGGACACTGTCCATCGTCGCAATACCAATTCGCTTCACCCTCGGGACGATGCAGAGGAGCGTTGCGCGGACACGGACAATGGTGTGGCATCGACCATGGAGTAGCGCCTTCTGTGCGACGTGTTGTGTCGACACCGCTCACTTTAGGGATGACATCGCCGCCCTTCTCGATGATGACCGTATCGCCAATGCAGAGTCCGAGCTGCTGCACGAAGTCTTCGTTGTGCAGCGTTGCACGCGAGATCGTCGAGCCTGCGAGCAACGTTGGTTGTAGCTCGGCAACCGGCGTTACAACGCCCGTTCGGCCAACCTGCAGCGTGATGTCGTTGAGTGTGGTTGTTGCCTTCAACGCTTCGTACTTGTAGGCAAATGCCCAACGTGGAGAGCGAGCAACGGCACCAAGCTCCTGCTGATGCGCTATAGCGTTGACCTTGACGACGATCCCATCGATTTGGAATGGCAGCGTATCGCGCTCGGAATCCCAGCGATCGATAAACGTGAGTACGTCATCGATCGACGCGCATGTCTGTACTGCTCGCCCCGTAACAAAGCCCATAGCCGAAAGAGTTTCGATGCTCTCGGCGTGCGTTGTAATCGCGCGATCGGGCGTCTCGAGATAGTATGCGACGAACTCGAGCTTACGTGCGGCAGCCATTGCAGAATCCTTCTGCTTGAGCGTGCCAGCGGTGAGATTTCTTGGGTTCGCGTATCGCTTTTCGCCTGCCTCGTCTGCGCGTTCGTTGATCTCGAGGAAGGTCTTCTCGAGCATGTACACCTCGCCCCGCACGACGGCATTGCGAATGTCGGAGGATGCAAGGGAGAGGGGGATCGACCGAATCGTGCGGACGTTTGCTGTTACATCGTCGCCGCGCTCGCCATCGCCACGGGTTGCGCCCATAACCAGCACGCCATCGACATACGTGAGCGACATTGCCACGCCATCGTACTTGAGTTCGCAGACATATCCAACGGTGTCAACGCCGAGGCCCTCTCGGACGCGTCGGTCGAAATCCAGCACTTCTTCTCTGGTGTAACTATTCGCCAGCGAGAGCATCGGAGTACGGTGCTCGACAGTGGCGAAATCTTTGATGGGCTCCCCTCCAACGCGTTGGGTTGGACTGTCGATGGTACGCAGTTCCGGATGGACGCGTTCTATCTCGACCAGCTCCTGAAACAGGGCATCATAGGCGCGGTCCGAGATTTCAGGCTGGTCGTGCTGATAGTACAGCACGTCATGGCGCTGAATGAGTCCGCGCAACTCCGCAGCCCGTTCTGCGGGGTTGGGTGCGGTCGGATCTGAAGTAGCATCGAAGAGGGAGAGCATCTTCAAATATCCGCCAGAGGATGCAAAGCACCGCGCTATATTGTTTGCTCATCAATCTGGGACCGGTTGGTATGGCACGTTTTTGCTCGTTCGTAGCGATGCTCGCAGTCTGCATCGCCGTTTTCGTATCATCTGCATCTGCTCAGATGCGCTTCTCGCAAGGACGTGAGAGCGACCTGCGCACGGCGGCTGTATTGCCACCAGGGGCCACCGTGGTGCGTCCGCCGGCATCGTTCGTTGCGGCGCTCCAGCAGGGACCGCGACATACGATAGTGATCCCTTCGTCGGAGGGTGATCTGGTGATCGACGGTTCGACGTTCGATCTGTTCACTGGCGACGCGCAGTTCATTGCGCACGGTGAGCGCGGCGATGTTGAGATGCCCATGATCGAGCATGCCGTGTTCCGTGGTGCTGTGCGCGGGCATGCCCGTTCGACGGTGTTCCTCGCTGCGTTTGAAACCCATGTGGTCGGCTTTATTGACTTCCCCGAAGCGGGCGGAACACGTCGCGTTCTCATTGCCCCAGACACGGTGATTCCTGGTCGCATGGCTTCGCACGTCGTCTACGAAATGCGCCTTGGCGACGGACAACCTCGGCAGTGCTCTGCGGAGACGCTTCCTGGAAATCAACAGCGTGCGGATTCGATCTTTGCCATCGCGCTTGGGTCTGACCAGCTTCGCAACAAGATCACCGAAACAACGCTGAATGCTACGCCCTATGCGCTCCAGCTTGCGCTCGATTGCACAGAGTCGTTCTACAAGAACCTTGGTAGCAACCTCTCGGTTGCTGCATCCTCGGCAATTGCCATCGTAGGTGCATGCGCGATTGTGTACGAGCGCGACGCGAACGTTGTTATCCGTGTGCCGTATCTGCGCGTGTTCACGTCGAAGGATCCCTATCCAGGCGAGATCGGTCAGAAGCTCGGTGGCATTCGCGACCACTGGAACAATAACATGACGCATGTCAAGCGCTCTGTTACCTGCCTGCTCTCTGGCGAGGGTGGTGGCGGTCTGGCATGGGTGGGCGTCCTTTGCAGTGGCTATGGATACAACGTTAGCGGTGTCGACGGACGTGTGAACTTCCCTGCGGGTGGCTACATCTGGGACATCGACGTGACGTCACATGAGCTCGGACATAACATCGGCTCCTCGCACACGCATAACTGCGGTTGGAATCCGCCGATCGATTCGTGCTGGAATGCCGAAGGTGGATGCTACGAGAATACACGAGTACAGCGTGGCACGATCATGAGCTACTGTCACCTTCAATCGAAGGGCACTGAGCTTCAGTTCCACCCACGCGTTGCGTCACTCTTCAATCGTGTGATGGCGAGCTCGCCATGCGTTGCTCCTATCCCAAGCGCTCGCGATACAGACGCGGTTGCGTTGTCGATTGTAACGCCAGCAAATGGTGGCATCATTACAGCGCAACAACGCTTCGAGCCGATCGGCGTGATTCGCAATTCTGGTCGCCTAGCTCTACGCAATGTGCTGGTGCGGTTTACCGTGACAGATCTCAGCAATACGCAGGTCGCAACGTGTTCTACGGTGGTAGCACAACTCGCGGCGGGACAGACACTTCGCGTGACGTTGCCTGGTGTGACGCTCACGACAGGGGGAGACATGCTCGGCGTGCTCCGTGTCGAAGTCCAAAGCGACCAGCATGCCACCAACGACATCATTACACGTCCGTTCCGCGTGGCGGCCCAGGAGGCAGGAAGCATCGCCGTTGTGTCCCCAAATGGAGGCGAAACGCTTCGCGCGGGAACAACTGTGCCCGTGCAGTTTACAGCAACAGGCGTTACCGATGTGTTGATGGAGTATTCGATTGATGCCGGTGCAACATGGAAGACGCTACAGTACAAGGTCGAAGGAGCGAAGGGCACGTTCGATTGGAAGGTCCCGTATACCGCGTCGACAACGTGCTTGGTGCGTGTGAGCAGCTCGCGAAATGCAACTATTGCAGATGTATCGAACGCAGTTTTCACGATCGCCGTCGGTATCGATGTGCAGGCTTATGACATCGTCGCTCCGCAAATCAATGCCAGCGTGCCAACGCCAGTAAAGCCACGGATTGTTGTGCGCAATCTTGGCGGTCAGGACGCCACGGATGTTGTATGCCGACTGAGCACAAAGTGGGTGCGCCACACAGCACCATCTGATGTGAAGACGATCACACTGCCGCGCCTGCGTGCAGGAGCACAGGATACTATCGAGCTCGATGCATTGCCGTTGCTTGCATCAGGTGTGCATGTTGCCGATCTGACAGTACAGGCGCAAGGTGACGAGAACCCAGCGAACGATCGCTTCGCACGTGAGTTTACATCGGTTGGTCTTACGCCTCCATTTGCACTCCGCTACGAAGAGGGTCCAATCCGCGTGCTGCTGCAGTGGCAGGTTGAATCTCCGGCACCTGGCGATCGCGTTGAAGTGTGGCGTGGCTCAACGGCTGCAACGCTCGAGAAGATTGCGTCGCTGCGTGCGACAGCAACATCGTATGTCGATCACGGTGTATCGCTCAATACAACGTTCTGGTATGCCGTTCGCACTGTGCGCGGCTCGCAGCAAAGCGTGTTCACGCCTGCGATCTCAGCCGTGCCGACTTCGTATCCGCATGGCATACCAAATGGCAGGGGAATGCAGGCCCCATCGCTCATCTCGCCTGCGGCCAATACAGTAGGCGTGCCATCGCCAACCACAATCGTGTGGTCAACAATGCCAAACGCTGCGCAGTACGAGGTACAGGTAGCAGCAGACCAAGCATTTAATGATCTCGAGTATGTGTTCATTGCTCGAGACGCTGGCGCAATCGCTGTCCCGTTGCCAGAAGATGCAACGAGATTCTGGCGCGTACGCGGACTCAACGCATCGACGACAAGTGATTGGTCGCAACCGGCGCGCTTTACGACGTCGGCATCGTGCAGTGGTTCCGCACTCGTGTTCGACGGTGCAGACCAGCGTGCGACCGATGCTACACTCACATGGAACGGCGGCGCAGTAACGGTCGAATATTGGACGTATGTGAAGCGTGCAACGCTGAAGCCATCGACGACGTTTATGGTTGGCGAAGGTGACAACGCTGGCAATCGATTCCAAGCGCACGCACCATGGGAAGACGGCAATCTGTATTGGGACTACGGCAACATTGGTGACAAGGGGCGCATCAGCACGTCGTTCTCTCGGTATTACGATCAGTGGGTGCATCTCGCATTTGTCAGCGATGGAAGTTCCTTCAAGGCGATCTACATCAATGGCGAGCTTGCTGCCTCGGGCAACGAAGCATCGGCGCCTACCGGACTCAAGAAGCTGACGATTGGTGGGATGATTGGTAACGGTGCATTCAATGGTTCCGTTGATGAGTTCCGTCTGTGGAATGTCGTGCGCACGGCGGATGAGATCCGCTCGAGCATGTCCCGCCGCGCACCACGAGGATCAGAAACATCGAAGGTGGTCGGCTGGTGGCGCATGGATGAAAACGCGGGAACAACATCGAAGGATGCTGTAAAGAATCGCGTGTTGACACTGACAGCGAACGCAATGTGGACGAAGAGCGGTGCAACGATTGCGTGTGAGGACCTTACGGCTCTCGCCGCACCGTCGTTTACATCCGGCACGGGTGCGCAGCCACTTCTGCGCGATCATGCGCACGAAGTCGTGTGGTCGACGGTGCCTGTTACGCGTGGTGCATCGTGGTATGAGGTGGCTGTTGTGGATACGGCAACCAACACGGTGATCGCATCGCGCAATAATGTCGTGGCCTCAGGTACAAGTGCGCGTGCGCAGTTCCCGGAACTCCCGGCCGACAGCACGATGACGATTCGTGTACGCGCACGGTCGACATTTATCGACGGACCGTGGAAGGACGCATCAATCAAAACGCAAGCGCCATGTGAGAATTCTGCTGTGCGATTCACTGGCAATGGCGAGCGATTGATGTCGCCAGACTTTTACTTCCAAGGACGATCCACGACGGTTGAGTACTGGAGTCTGATCAATACTGATCAGGTAAAGCAAAGCGTCGCGTTCATGATCGGTGAAGCAAACAGTGATCAGAAGCGATTCCGGGCACACGCGCCATGGGATGACAAGAACTACTACTGGGACTACGGCAACGTTGGCGAGTCGGGTCGTGTATCGACAAGCTACGAGAGCAAGCTGGGCGCGTGGACGCATGTAGCGGTTGTGAGCAATGGCTACGACTCAATGGCGATCTACTTCGATGGCCGTCTTGCAAAGCGTTCAAGCTTTGCATCAGCACCTGGCGATTTGAAGAAGCTGACGATCGGCTCTAACCCGTACGTAAATCTCAACCATCGTGGTTCGATGCGCGACCTTCGCATTTGGAATGTGATGCGCAGCGAACGCCAGATCCGTGAGAACATGCACCGCCGATTCGTTGGCGAACATGCGGGTCTTGTCGGCACGTGGTTGCTTGATGAAGGCGAAGGCCTTGGCGCACTCGATGCAACGGGCAACAGTCCGCGCGCTCTCAGTGGTACGGAAATTACATGGGACCAAGGATCGAAGAAGCTGATGCACGCGCCGGCAATGATTGTAGGACGCGACTACGTGTTTGTCGGTGATACGGCTACGTATCGCGTGCGTCGATCAACCCCGGGCACGATGAAGTGGACTGTTGTCGGCGGAGAAATTGTCGGCGATCCAACGCGCGACGAGATCCTTGTTCGCTGGAACACGGAAATGGGTGTTCGTCCTCTCCGTATCGAACGTACATGGCCTGGTGGCTGTAGCGACGTCGTGACCTATCCTGTGATCGTAGATGAGTTCACAAGCGTTGACGACCAAAACGCAGGTGCGCCATCTGTTTCCGTAACGCCAAACCCTGCGGCAGATCACGTCCGTGTTGCATGGAACGCCATCGGTGAGCCAACAACGATCAGTCTCGTCGACGTGCAAGGTCGCACTGTGTGGATGTCCGGCGCTCAAGCGATGAGCGCTGATCACGCAGTGATGATCCCACTTGATCGTATAGCCGCCGGGACATACACAGTGTGTGTTGCTACCACCAGCGGCATGCATGCTGTGCGTGTGGTTGTGCAGCGCTAATCCGATGACTATCGCTGAATAACAACAAGCATGCTCTGCTTCCGTGAAGCAGTCTGCGTCGAAAGAATGTACAAGCCCGGTGTTAGGCGGCTCACATCAATTGAGCCACGTGCATCGGGCTCGTACGTTGTGATATGAGCGCCGGTGAGTGTGTGCACATCGACAGTGCCTGAGAGACCGTGGAGCACGGTGCTCGCAGGTTGTGGCCAAATGCGCTGACCCTGCTGTGGGGGTGTGTCTCCCACGGATGTGGTTGGCATCCGTGTGATGCGTTTCATCATTGAACCGACGATGAGATATCCGGTGCCGTTTGCGTTGTCAAATACGCGCCGTGGAGCAGGTGGATAGTAGATCCACGGATTCACGCCGGCATATGGATCGAGTGTGAGTACGTCGCGATCGTCGATCGTGCCCTGGACAATATCGACACGCCGTGCGCGGCGCTCAGTGGCGTAGAAGATCGTGTTGTCGTCGATGCGTAGCAGGTCACCTGTGATAGTGGGGTTAATCATCTTCCCCTTGCTTGTGCTGATCCCATTGATCGTCGCACCCGCAAATGTGGTGTCGGTGTTGAGCACGCAGCTTGAAATCGCCGAGACATCCCAAAACGAGGTGTTGCGCCAGGTGGCTCCGCCGTCAACGGTGAGCATTGGCTGAACAGCTATGGTGTCTCCCCGTACAAGCAGCATGCGTGATCCGCGCGAGTAGGTTTGCGATGTGCGAACTCGCCACTCATCGCTGGTGTGTTGGCGCACGTGCACCGAGTCAGCTAGTACGATGAGTTCGCTGGGTGTGAGTGATGCACCAACAATCGACGAGCCCAACTGTTTTGACGTCGTCATCGTGCGTGCCTGGGCAAAGGGTCCGTCGAGCATGACCACTGTATCGCGTGTTGCGAGCACGATCCGAGCGTTGCTGTCTGTTGTGAGTGATCTGATAGACCCCTCCAACGGGATGTCGCGTGTGATCCACGTCGAACCGTGGTCGCGCGATACGAGCATCATGATGAACTTCGAATTCGACGTGGCGCTCGGACTGCATTGCGCGGCGAGAACAATCGTCGCTCCGGCTGCCGCAGCATGCGACCACGTAGAGGTCGCGAGCATACGTGCGAACTGGTACGAATCCGAATCGGTCGGTGTTGTTCCATCGGGCTCAATACGTGCGAGCGATACGCCGGTTCCCGCAAAGAACCAGCGAGGCTGCGACGCCGAAGCGTACCACCACGCGACGCCTGCGGTGGCGGTCGTTCTGGATACGACGGGTGAATAGCTTTTGACAACGCGCAGTGTGTCGTCGATTGCGGTTATGAGATCGACATTGTAGATCACCGCGCCGCCACCATAGCGTGATGCAATGATCGGTGTGACACGATACTGCGCGACATTGTGAAGTATCTCTGCGCTATCTCGATCGTTCCAGACCGCGATGAGGCTCCCGAGTCCATACCCAATGATCAGTGAGAGGCGTGGTGATAATGCTTGCAGGAACACGGGCAGGTTCACATTTGTTAGACCGCGCTTCCACGTTGCTGCACCTGTGATGATGTTGATCACACGTAGCTCGCGTCGGGCCGTATCGATCAGCGTGCAGTGCTCTCCGTCAGCAGCTGACGAAAGATTCGGCGTAAAGCCATCGAGTGCAAGTGTGTCGATGCGAAGAACGCCGTCGCGCAGTGTGCAACGAAGGAGCGCGCTATCGATGGGTATGACGACGTAGGAGTTACACCGCAGCACAGCACGACCAGTCGACGGGAGATTGTCGATCACAACCTCACGTCTGTCGACGATGTCTGCGGCAACGATGTCTCCATGAGCTGTTCGCATGAGAGCGATCGTATCGCTCGCCAGAGCAAGGTGCGTGAAGGTCGTCCCGCGGTAGTTCTCGCACAGCTCAACAATCGCTCCGCCCGGGATCGTGCGTACGACGCCTTCTCCTGCCATAACAATACGTGGCTTGAGCTCTGCTGTGATGTCCATCGCGCGGACCGGACGCATCTCGTAGGGGAGGCACGAGAGGACCTCTTCCAGTGGCTGTGCATTGAGTGCTGGTGCAAGCACAAGGCATAGCGCGATCAAAGGCAGAAGCTTCGGTATGTTCGCTGTCATGTTCAATCTCCCAGACCTCACATCAACGTCTCCCGACCAGCAGCGCGATGCAATCGTATCGATGGTGCGCCTGATCACGGAGGGAGAAGATAACTTCATCGCTAATGCCGCCAACACGGCCTCGGTGCTGTATCACATGATGCCCGAGGTGAACTGGACGGGATTCTACCTCTTTGACGGAACGGAGTTGGTGCTGGGTCCGTTCCACGGCAAGCCCGCATGCCTGCGCATTGCACTCGGACGTGGTGTGTGCGGCACGGCAGCCGCTGAGCGTCGCACCGTCGTTGTCCCAAATGTTGCAGACTTCCCCGGACACATCGCCTGCGACGCAGCAAGTGCCTCGGAGATCGTTGTGCCGATTATGCATGGCGATACGTTGCTGGGCGTGCTCGACATCGACAGTCCGCGCGTCGGACGCTGCACCGAGGATGATGCTGGTTTCCTCCAGCAGATCGTCGCAATCCTTGTGTCACGTTCCTACGGTGATAGCGCACAGTGATGCGTGAATCGCATCACTTCGTTTTGCCACACCATTGCTTGCGTTGGCCTGATTGCAGGTTTCTGCGCTGTGGGTACGCGCGCGCAAGTGATCATCACCGAGGTGCAGCCTGTGCCTGCTGCCGGCGAGCCGGAGTGGATCGAGCTCGTGAACGCCTCTGCCGCACACGTCGCATTGCGCTCATGGCAAGTCTGCGATCCGCGTGGCTGTGTGCAGCTGCCAGACGTCATGGTGCGCCCCGGCGGCATGTGCGTGCTCACACGTGATAGCATCGCGCTGCGCGAACAACGATACATCTCCGACAACGTGATCGTCCGAACCGTGGCATTGCCATCTCTGAACAACACAACAGATACGCTCCTGCTCATGAAGGGGGCCTCTGTCGTCGATTCCCTGGGGTACGATGTGCGCAGTAGCGACCGCGGACGTAGCATCGAGCGTTGTGGGGTAGAGCGTGGTGGTTCGGTGCTCTGGGAAGCGCGATGGACTGTGTCGACGGCGTTCGATAGCGCAACGTGCGGGGGGATCAACACGGCTGTGGTGAGCGAACAGGACTACCGACTTCGTGGCGTGCGAACAACGCGCGAGCGCGTGATTGTTGTGGTCGCTAACGACGGAACACGATCAGGTGGACAGCGACGTGTGCGCTGCGTAGTCGATGATGATGTGTTCGATACCGTGATCGGTCCGCTCCGTGCTGGGGATGTGGTGGAATGGAACCTTCCCGATGCCGTGTCAGGTGGACGTGCGCGTGTACAATCGCGACAGATTACGGTGCAGGTTGAAGGATCGGATGACCGACCTGAGAACGATCTGCTTCGTGCTCGAATAACGTCGCCGCCCATTGCAGGCACGCTGATGATCAACGAGGTTCTTGCGCAGCCGCGAAGTGCTGAGTGCGACTTTGTTGAGGTATGGAATGGTACCGAAGACGACGTTGATCTCGCCGACTGGATCATCGAAACTGCGAGGGGAGTCCAATATCGATGTGTGCCACCACTGACGATTCCCGTAGGGGGCTTCGGTGTACTCTGTGCGAATCTGTCGAGTCCGCCCATGCAGCGCGTCGAACACCGCGCGAGGACGAGTCCGACGCTGTCGATCACGCAAGAGCGGGAACTGGTCGTGTTGTGCACGCCCGAAGGCTTGCGTGTGGATAGCATGTGGTACGACCGCGCGTATCATCATCCACGTCTGGCAACTCCCGAGGGAGTGTCGCTCGAGAAACGTGATGCACGCATGCGAAGCGAGCACGCGGCGGCATGGACGTCCTGCGCAGCCCTTGAACGTGCAACGCCGGGTGTTCCCAACAGCATCGTGCAGCAACCAGCATCCATCGCAACGCTCGTCGCGGAGCCCCACGTGATGTCGAGCGATCCCATGCATCCTAGGTGCACCACGCGGATCTCGTGGAGCATTCCGTTCCAGCAAGCACGCGCTCGGATTGATGTTCTTGACGAAGCCGGGTATCTCCGCCAAACGTTGTGCAATAGCTGTTTCATTGCCGCCGAGGGGAGTATCGCTTGGGATGGGATCGATACGGGCGGACGTCGTGTGGAGCCCGGACCCTATGTCGTGACGATTCTTGCCGTTGATGCTGACACCTCGGATGTGATCCGAGGGCGCTGCCTCGTGGTGGTTGCCGAGTAGCTTCGATGAAAACGTAACACACGCCATTGCGCCGTGTTCGGTAGCTTCGTAGCATGGCAAAACGCACCACTAAGGCCAAGAAGCCCTCGTTAACGACCGCAATTGACCTCGACGACGAGTCGCTCTACCTCAATCGCGAACTCTCATGGATCGAGTTCAACAAGCGCGTCCTCGAAGAGGCCGAAGATCTCACGCATCCGCTCCTTGAGCGACTGAAGTTCTTGGCGATCTTCTCGACGAATCTTGACGAGTTCTTCATGATTCGCGTAGCAGGCCTGCAGGAGCAGATCTACTCCGGTGTCACGGAGCTTTCCTCTGACGGAATGACGCCCCTTGAACAGATGCGCGAGATTCGAGCGCGACTGATTCCAATGTACAAGCGGCAGGCAGACGTTTGGCGCAAGACGATTGTGCCAGCGCTCGAACGCGAGGGAATTCATCTGCATCGTCATGAAGAACTCACCGCCGAAGAACGCGTAGATCTTGAGCGTGATTTCTTCGACAACATCATGCCGGTGCTCACGCCCCTTGCACTTGATCCCGGACACCCGTTTCCACGCCTGCTCAATCGATCGTTGACGATTGCGTTTCGACTCGTCGATGAACAAAGCGACGAGGACGAAAGCAAGGTTGCTGTTGTGCAGCTGCCGTCGGCTCTGCCGCGGTTGATCAAGCTCGCACGCACCGGTGGCCATCACTATGTGCTATTCGAGGATGTCATTCGGGCGCATGCCAGCATCCTTTTCCCTGGTCTGCGTGTCGAGGAGAGTCATCTCTTCCGCGTGACGCGTGATGCCGACGTCGATATTGCTGAAGACGAAGCCAACGATCTTATTACGGCCGTCGCCGAGGGCATTCGTCAGCGCCGATGGGGTACTGATGCTGTACGCATGGAGATCAGCCCGGAGATGCCACGCAAGCTTACGCAGTTCTTTACGCGTGCACTCGAGCTCGAGAATTCCGACGTCTATAGCGTCGACATGCCATTGAACCTCCAAGACTTCTTAGCGCTAATGCAGCTGGACCGGCGCGGTTTGAAGGACGTGCCGTTCACCTCCCGAAAGGTCGCCGAGTTCGAGCGCGATGGCGAGAACATTTTCGATGTGCTGAAGGATGGCGACATCTTCGTGCACCACCCATTCGATTCGTTTACGAATTCCGTTGTGCGGTTTATCGAGGCTGCTGCTGAAGATCCGCACGTGCTTGCGATCAAGATCACGCTCTATCGTGCAGGCGGCCGGTCCCCGGTGATCGAAGCGCTCAAGCGCGCCGCAACCCTTGGCAAGAACGTTACGGCCTTCGTTGAGCTGAAGGCGCGCTTTGATGAAGAAACCAACATTCAATGGGCGCGTGCACTTGAACAGGCAGGCGTGCACGTTGTCTACGGCGTGATGGGTCTGAAGGTCCACTGCAAGGTGTGCCTCGTTGTCCGCAAGGAAGGCACCAGTGTGCTTACCTATGCACACGTTGCAACGGGCAACTACAACCTCGCAACGTCGCGTGTGTACACAGACGTTGGGATCTTCACGGGACGTCAGGAGTTTGAGCGGGATTTCGTGCATCTGTTTAACCTGCTCACCGGATACTCACGTCACGCATCATGGCAGCACCTTGGTGTAGCCCCCTTGAATCTGCGCAGTACGTTCATCGACTTGATCGATCGTGAGATTGCGCATGTACAGCAAGGTGGTAAGGGGCATATCATCGCGAAGATGAATGCCTTGATTGATACGACGATCATTAAGGCCCTGTATCGCGCATCGATGGCTGGTGTAAAGATCGAGCTGATTGTGCGTGGTGTTTGCTCCTTGCGTGCCGGTGTGCCGGGCGTGAGTGAGAACATCACGGTACGGAGTATCCTTGACCGGTTCCTCGAGCACAGTCGCATCTTCTGGTTCCGAAATGGCGGCGACGACGCACTCTTTATCTCGAGTGCGGATTGGATGACGCGCAATCTTGATCGTCGTATCGAGATCGTCTTCCCAGTTCACGATGCGAAGGTGAAGAAGCGTTTGCGCGAGATTCTGAAGACGTATCTTGGCGACACTGTGAAGGCGCGCATGCTCGAACCGGATGGTTCGTACCGTCGCGTCGAACCAGGTGCGACGCCGATGCGTGCGCAGCAAACGTTTCTTCCATCGAAGCGTCGATCGTGAATCCATCCGTAGCAATTGCATTGCGATATATCCGGCCTCGCCGACTCTCGGCGATAGGCCTTATTGGTGGCATTTCGGTGGTGGGTATCGCTGTTGGTACTGCGGCGTTGATCATCGTACTGTCGCTCTTCAATGGATTTCGTGGCGTAGCTATCGACAGTATGACGAGTGCCGGACCGCATGTGCGGGTGGTGGGTAATGCTGCGTCGATCGTGAGCGGAATCAACGGCGTGGCGCTCGCATCGCACGTGTATCAGTCGACGCTCGTCGTGCAACTGCCGGGACGGACTACTGCTGCGCGCACGTTGGGTGTAAGCAACACACCAGCAGTGGTCGATGATCTTGCACGTTCAACGGTGATCGGTGTTGCGGATATCGCACAACGCCAAGGACTGTCCGGCGCTGTGGTGTCGCTTGAACTAGCCGAAGCACTCAACGTCTACCTCGGCGACACACTGGTTGTGCTCGCGCCGGAGGCAATCGAATCATCATTGCTCACAATGTCGATACCAACAGGAGCACGCGTCGAAGTTCGCGGCATCCTTACGCCTGCAACATCGGGAGCATCTGCATCTGTGCAGATGTATATGCTCGACACTGTACTTACGTCGATTGCGCGCGCCTCGGCCGTTGCCTATACCGACATTCGACTTGTTGATGCCGATCGCGCCGACAACGTGGCACAGACGCTACGGGAAAGGGGCTATCAGGCGGAACCGTGGCGTGAAATGCACCGTACGATGTTTGATATGATGCGTCTTGAGCGCATCGGTTCGTTCATCGTTCTCTCGCTGATAGTCGTTGTGGCGGCGTTCAACATTCTTGTGTCACTCACGCTTGGCGTGATGGAGAAGCGACGCGACATTGCGATTCTCAAGGCGATAGGTGCAACTGACCGTCAGATCCATCAGATCTTTCAGTTGCAGGGCCTTGCCTTCGGTGTGGGCAGTGTGCTTGTTGGTAGTGTACTTGGCGTTGGACTTTGCATTGGCCAACGCACGTTTCAATGGATACGGTTCGACATCACGCAAGGATATGCCATTCCAGCACTTCCGGTTGATGTGTATGCGCTCGACGTGATCATCGTTGCCTGTATGGGCATCCTTTGTGCGGGTCTTGCTGCGCAATACCCCGCGCGTCGTGCTGCGCGCATCGTTGTTGCCGACGCCGTACGCTCGCGGTAACGATTACTCGACACACGCGAGCATGTGCAGCGTGAGCTCGTCGCATACGCGGTAGCCCTCGGCAGTTAGGCGGAGATGCGCACCTGTATCGCGGATGAAGTCGGCTTCAATCCAATGCGTGAGATGCTGCCCCAGCGCTTGGCGAATATCAATGCCAAAGCGATCGCGTATGATGTCCACGGGAATGCCCTCAGCGCGTAACGTACAGAACAAAAACTCTGTGAGTTGTTCCTGGGTGTCGAGCGTCTCGCGATTGGCTTCGGGTAGTTCCGCAGCGTGCACTTTCGCTGTCCACTGTGTGAGTGAACGATGGTTCCAGTAGCGGGTTGTACCCAGCAAGCCATGAGCACTAGGTCCCACGGAAGTGTAGGGCGCGCAGAACCAATACGTGCGGTTGTGTAAACAACGTCGACCAGGACGAGCGAAGTTGCTGACTTCGTACTGTTCGTATCCTGCACGTGTGAGCGTGTCGATCACCAGCGCATACATTGCTGCATCGGTGTCTTCCGATGTGGGTGTGACAAGCCCCTTTTTCAGTTTCGCATAGAGCGGTGTGCCGTGCTCGTAGATCAACGAGTACGCGCTGATGTGATCGGGTTCGAGAGCGAGGAGGCGCTCAATGTTGTACTGCAGGGAAGCAAACGTCTGCCCCGGCACGGCGAACATGAGGTCCATGTTGACGTTTGCAAAGCCTGCTTGACGGGCAAGCTGCATTGCCAGTGACGCTTCATCGGCGGTGTGAATGCGATCGAGAAACGCAAGTTCTGACTCCGTGAAGGACTGCACACCGAAGGACAAGCGATTAATGCCTGCGTGTGCATATCCCTGAAGCGATTCGGCCGTAACTGTGCCTGGGTTACATTCCATCGTCCACTCGGCGTCGGGTGCAACCGGTACGCTGGCGCGCACATGCTCTGTTATGCGCGTCAATGCCTCGATCGAAAGCAGCGATGGTGTGCCGCCGCCGAAGAACACGGATGTGACAGGTTCGCTTGTTGGAGCATCTGCACGCATCGTGATCTCGCGCAACAACGTCTCGACGAATGTATCGATATGCTGCGTTGTCTCGAGACTGTAGAAGTCGCAGTACGAGCACTTCTTTTCGCAGAAGGGGATATGGAGGTAGTAGCCGCGCATTACTTGATGAATTGCAGAAGGCGATCCCAGCGAATGTGTTCCGCGGGGTTGTTCGGTGTATCACCGAACGACCAGTAGATGAACAGAGGCGAGCCCATGATGTGATCGCTTGGAAGCATCCCCCACGACCGTGAATCGTAGGAATTGCTTCGGTTGTCGCCCATCACAAAGAAGCTGCCGGGTGGCACCACAATCGTACGCTTGCGATCCTTCGGTGAGAGTAATGGATCGTATGGCGGTTGTGCTTGTGGTGGCGTTGGCAAGAGTGTGTCGTTGACGGAGATTGATTCGTGTGTCAACAACAGCGTGTCGCCCGGCAGGCCGACAACACGCTTGATATAGAGTTCGTTTGGTTCGCGTCCGCGAAGCGAATCTGGGAGCGAGAAGATGATCACATCGCCACGGCGCACATCGCGCAGGAGATACGTGATCTTGCTCATGAGGATGTAGTCGCCATGGAGAATTGTGCCTTCCATGGAGTGCGACGGGATGGTGAACGCGCCAAGTACGAACACGCGCAACGCAATCGCAATACACGCAGCGAATACTGCAGTGAGGGCGAGATCGCGCCAGCGAATGCTTGAGAACCCGGGGCTCTCCATCTTAGTGGATGACCGTCCCGAGGCGATTCCAACGAATCGTTCCAAAGCGCTCGAAGAGCGACAAGCGCTTGCCGGACTCCATGTTGTCGGGTTCCCACGACCAGTACACGACCATTGGTGTGCCAACGACATCGTCCTGCGGGATGAATCCCCAGAAGCGTGAGTCGGCGGAGTTGTCGCGGTTATCGCCCATGCCGAACACGTAGTCGCGTTCGACGGTGTACGACGTTGCTGGTTGTCCGTCGATGGTGCCTGTGCCGAGATTAACGGTGTGGCCTTCACGACGGATGAACGTCGCCCATTCGTAGAGCGATTCTGGTGTGAGTGCGATCACATCGCCTTCTTTCGGAATGCGGATCGGACCATAATCATCGCGCGTGAACTGACGTCCTTGTGGGAACGTCGCCATCCGGTCGTTCTCATGACGCGCCATGCGTTCTTCACGACTGTAGGGGGCGAACTGTCCGTGCTCAGGGAGCGGGTGTTCGACGCCGTTGACAATCACACGTCCGCCACGGATCTCGAGCGTGTCGCCTGCTACGGCGATGCAGCGCTTGAGATAGTACTCGAAGTGATCAGCCGTTGCATCGTCGCGATTGCCCGGGAAGATGAAGACGATCACATCGCCATGCTTCGGCGCGCTGAGTGGTGGAAGCTTGTAGAAGGGGAGCGGCAGATTGAGAAACGGAATGATCTGCGGTGTTGATGGACCGTAGATAAACTTGTTCACGAAGAGGAAATCACCCGCCATCACGGTGCGCTCCATCGAACCCGTTGGTACGGTGAACGACGCAAGGGCGAGTCCGTTGATGATCGTCACTACCGAAACCGCCCACACAAGCGTCTTGATCCACGCTACCACGTGCTGCACTGCCGTCTCAGGCTTTGGTGCATTCAACCGCGCACGTCGACGGCGGATAAGCCATTGTCCGAACGGACCAAACTTGCTGTAGATGGTTTCGATGAGAGACATAGCGATCAATCAATAGAGAGAACTGCGTGGAATGCTTCCTGCGGGATTTCCACCTTGCCTACTTGCTTCATGCGCTTCTTGCCCTCCTTCTGCTTGTCGAGCAACTTGCGCTTCCGCGAAATGTCGCCACCATAGCACTTGGCGATCACGTTCTTGCGGATTGCACTGATCGATTCGCGTGCAACAACCTTCGAACCGATGGCAGCTTGAATAGCAACTTCGAACATCTGACGTGGGATGAGCTCTTTCAGTTTCGCGCAGAGCTTCTTGCCCCATTCATGCGCCTTCTGACGGTGCACGATCGATGACAACGCATCAACAGCTTCGCCGTTAAGGAGGATGTCCATGCGGACCAGTTCGCCCTGCTTGTAGTCGGAGTATTCGTAGTCGAGCGATGCATAGCCACGTGTGTTCGACTTCAGCTTGTCGTAGAAGTCGAATACCACTTCAGCCAGCGGCAAATCAAACGTCATGTCAACACGGTCTGCCGACAGATACGACTGTCCAAGCATTGTACCGCGGCGTTCCATACAGAGCTTCATGATCGTGCCAACGTATTCCGATGGCGCGATGATCTGTGCGCGAATGAATGGCTCTTGGATTTCTTTGATCAGCGTTGGGTTCGGGAGCTGCGACGGATTGTCGACCCAGAGGATCTCGTCGCGTGTGGTGATCACCTTGTAGCGTACGTTCGGTACGGTGGTGACGATCACTTGGTTGAATTCACGCTCGAGACGTTCTTGGACGATCTCCATGTGGAGCAAGCCAAGGAAGCCGCACCGGAAACCAAATCCGAGCGCAGTAGATGATTCCGGTTCGAAGCTAATTGCAGAGTCGTTGAGCGACAGTTTGCCGAGTGCTTCGCGCAAATCCTCGAAGTCGTCGCTGTCGGCCGGGTAGATGCCCGAAAACACCATCGGCTTTACTTCGCGGAAGCCCTCGATAGGGTTCGTCGTCGGATTGCTCGCAAGCGTTACGGTGTCGCCCACCTTGGAGTCCTGCAAACGGCGAATTGCAGCAGTGAAGTACCCCACGTTGCCGGCTTCAAGGATTCCAGTGCGTTTGCGTTGCATGTAGAGCACGCCAACTTCATCGAGCTCGTACGTTTGATTCGTGTTCATGAAAAGGATCTTGTCCTTCTCCTTCATCGTGCCATCGAAGACGCGCACGTTGACCACCACACCACGATAGGCGTCAAAGATTGAGTCGTAGATCAGCGCACGCAGTGGTGCCTTCGGATCACCAGCTGGAGGAGGGATCTTTGCGACGACGGTTTCGAGGATTTCATCGATCCCGATGCCTGCCTTCGCAGATGCAAGGATCATGTCCTCTTCTTTGCAGCCGATCAGGTCGATAACCTGTTGCTTCACGCTTTCGATCGTCGTCACGGCACTCGGCAAGTCGATCTTGTTGATCACCGGGATGATCTCCAAACCTTGCTCGATCGCCATGAACAAATTCGAAATCGTTTGTGCCTCGACGCCCTGCGTTGCATCCACAACCAGGAGTGCGCCTTCGCATGCGCTCAGGGAGCGTGATACTTCGTAGGAAAAGTCAACGTGACCCGGCGTGTCGATGAGATTGAGCTTGTAGGAGTTTCCATCGTTAGCTGTGTAATCCATTTGGATCGCATGCAGCTTGATGGTGATGCCACGCTCTTGCTCGAGAGGGTTGTCGTCGAGGATCTGATTCATTGTCATCTCGCGCGCCGACACACGCCCTGTCCGCTCTAGCAATCGGTCTGCCAGTGTGGACTTCCCGTGGTCAATGTGCGCGATGATGCAAAAGTTGCGGTAGTTCTTCATAAGAGGGCAAAGATACGGAGCAACTGGACGGTCGGGCTATGTGTCTATGCTAACTCGTGGGAAATTGACCAATTGGTCGGAATCAGGAACAAAAACTCGTAGTTTCGCGTTCTCGACGCTTTCCCCACTCATTTCTGAGACTCACATGCCAAATCCAGATTTCAGCGTGCTCTTCAACGGCATTGACGCCAAGGACCACGTGCTGTTCGGAACATTCCTCACAGACGATGCGCAGTTCCGCTTCGCCAACCACCCAGCGGTCGTTGGTAAGGAGAACATCGTGAACTTCCTCGAGGGATGGTTCCAGAGCATCGCAGCAATCAAGCACTCGAACCTCAGCGTCCGTGAAGGCGACGGTTTCGTGCTGACAGAAGGTACGGTGACATACACGCGTCACAGCGGTTCAACGCTCAGCGTTCACTTCGCAAACGTCTTCAACATGGTCGACGGCAAGATCAAGGATTACTTGATCTACGTTGATAACTCGACGCTGTATACTGAGCAGTAAGCGGTAGCTGAAACGCGTACGACGCCGAAAGGGTCACAAACGCATCGTGCATTCGAAGCCCTGTACGTGATGGAAACATCGCGTATGGGGCTTGTAGTATCCGCCCTTCGGCGCGGAGGAGCAGGCTCTCACCGAATGCGTAATCGGCGTTAATGGATGCCGACGTTGAGATGAACGGTTGCTGCGTTGGCGTTGGAATCAACACGTTGTGCCGGTCGTGCATGTGTTCGATGCGTCCAGCAATGCGCAGAGCTGGAGAGACGCGAAGTGCGGCGATAGCGCCGAGATACCAGACGATGTCATACTGCACTAATGTCCGTTCCTGTGCGCCGATGTCTGCAAGTGCTACGAGAGTGAGTGCGTCGGTGGCGTTCCATTGCATCCACATGTTGCTGTAGTAGCGAAGTTGTTGGGCAGCTCCGCGAGGCTGCTCGTCTCCAACAAAGGTGCTCCACGATAGCGTGATGGCGTCGGTTGGACGATGCGTGAGTCGCGTACCAATTGCGATGCCGTCATTGTTGTCTGTAATGCGTTGCCATCCGTTGAGGATATGCACGGCAATTGATGTTGACGCCGACTCGTCCCATGTGAGCGACAAGCCGGTTTCGGCATACGGCGTTGCATCGGAAACGTACAGTCGCGACAGCACAAGGTTGTCGCGAGCAATCATCGACTCAGCACCAATGTGCGAGGGGTACACCCCTGCGTCGAGCCACACGCCTTCTATCAGGCGCACGCCAACCCATGCTTCGCTCAGCCATCGGAACGCAGTATCAGCGCCCGTCCACAACACATCGGCAAACCACCCTGTCTGCGCTGCTACCTTGCCGCGCACATGCGTGCTGCGCAGCTCAACGCCCGCAATGCCTTGCATGATGCCGAATTGATCGTTGCGCGATGGCTGCAGCGTGAATGCGCGCTGGTGATTGGCTGGTGCGTTGAACGACGTTGAGTAAGCAGCGTCGAATAGCACGCGTGCGGTCACGACAGTGCTATCGCGTGCTTGCAGTGTTGTGATCGAGGTTGCCAGGGCAATGGCAGTGATGACGAGGTGGTGGAACATACAGATCTGTTACTTCGCGGTTTCGCGCGTGACAACCATTGCAAGCGTGCGTCCATCGGCACTCATCGCGATGCGTCCTATACGTCCGCGCAGCGGCAGTACGCCCGACACCGGCGTGTACGACCACGCGGTGCCGTTCTGTTGTGCAATCAGCAACCCGTCGGCACTGCTCATGAGTACGCGTCCATCTGCAAGCCAGACGAAATCTTCCGAGCCGCGCGGCATTGCGAGAACGGATGTTCCGCGCTCTTCGCCTTGCGTAATCGACATCAACATCCACTGCGTGGAGTCTGTTTTATCGACGTAGGTCAATCGGTTCTGTGGCGACATCCGCAAGGTGCGTCCGATCGATGATGCAACGGTAACGGACTGACGTGATGTAAGCTCGACAACGCGGAGAGCGTGCGGCACGTTGTGTTCTTCGTCGCCCACGACAAACACCGCAACCATGCCATCGCTCATCCAGCAGTGATAGCCGATGCGACGCATGCCGAGTATGGGTGCAATGGCACGTCCGGTTATATCGTATCGCCAGAGCTGTTGTGATTCTGTGTAGGCTTCGCCTGACGCTGTTGGACGCGCCACGCGCACGGCAGACAGACTCCGTCCATCCGGCATTGGCGTTGGCGAGAACTCCGCTTCAGGTGTTTGTGTCACACGCGTGCGTGCGCCGCTTGTGCGGTCGTACCGCACAATGTCGGTTGCGCCGTTAACATCATCGACGTAGTACACCGTGCGTCCATCAGCACTGAACGCAGGCTGGTTGTTATATCCGGCGTGCGGTGTGATTTCCGTGACAGCGGTGATTGCCCCACGCGACGCGTCGAAGTCTGCCAACAGGATTGATGTTGACGGCAGGGGAGGAATCGACGCGCACGACGTGACGACGAGCGAGAGGATCAGTACGCTCGTGCGAACAACACGCGCTGTGTGCTTGGCTTGCCGGTCTTGATGCACGTGCCCGCTTCCTGTGGGTTGTTGAGTGGGATGCAGCGAATCGTAGCCTTCGTCTCGGTCTTGATGAGTTCTTCTGTTTCGCCCGTGCCATCCCAGTGAGCGCTGAGGAAGCCCCCTTTTTCATCGAGCAAGCGAACAAATTCATCCCATGTGTCGACAGGTGTGATGTGCTCGTCGCGATAGGCGCGAGCACGTTCGAGCATGTTTGCTTGAATATCGTCGAGCAGCTTCACGATGTGATCGGTGATCGTCGTGATATCGACACTTGCCTTTTCCTTCGTGTCGCGACGTGCAACTTCGATGGTGCCGTTTTCGAGATCACGTGCACCCAGGCCGAGGCGGACAGGGATACCGAGCTTTTCGTATTCGGCGAACTTGTAGCCTGGACGGTTCTGATCGTCGGTATCGATCTTCACGCGCACGCCCTTGCTGCGCAGATCGGTGGCGATCGCTGTTGCGCGTTCGACGAGTTCCGGCGTTGGCTTTGGGATCGGGACGATCACTACGTGCGTTGGAGCAAGACGTGGTGGGATGACTAAGCCATCGTCGTCGGAGTGTGCCATCACGAGTGCGCCCATCAGACGTGTTGAGACGCCCCATGAGGTTGCCCACACGTACTCACGTGTGTTGTCCTTCGTGTTGAACTGCACGTCAAACGCCTTGGCAAAGTTCTGTCCGAGGAAGTGCGATGTGCCTGCTTGCAGCGCCTTGCCATCCTGCATCAATGCTTCGATGCAGTAGGTGTCTTCGGCACCGGCAAAGCGCTCGTTGGCTGTCTTAACGCCCTTGATCACCGGCATTGCCATCCACTCTTCGGCAAACGTTGCATAGACGTCGAGCATCTTGCGCGTTTCGTCGATCGCTTCGTCGCGTGTTGCGTGCGCTGTGTGTCCTTCTTGCCACAGGAATTCCGCTGTGCGGAGGAACAAACGTGTGCGCATTTCCCAACGAACAACGTTTGCCCACTGATTGATCAGCAGCGGGAGGTCGCGATAGGAGTCGATCCAATCGCGATACGTATTCCAGATGATCGTCTCCGACGTCGGACGTACGATAAGTTCTTCTTCGAGCTTTGCATCAGGGTCCACAACAACACCTGAACCGTCTTCAGCATTCTTCAGACGGTAGTGCGTAACCACGGCGCATTCCTTCGCAAAGCCTTCAACGTGCGCTGCTTCCTTGCTCAGGAAGCTCTTCGGGATGAAGAGCGGGAAGTAGGCGTTCACGTGGCCGGTGTCCTTGAACATGCGATCGAGCGTGTCGCGCATGTTTTCCCAGATGGCGAAGCCATAGGGTTTGATCACCATGCAGCCCTTTACGGCTGAATAGTCGGCCAGACCTGCCTTACGGACGAGGTCGATGTACCATTGGGAATAGTCGTCGGCGCGCGATGTAATGTCTTTGCTCATGCGGCAAAGATAGAAACCTTACTTCGGAGTCTCGAAGAGGAACACCAGCTGTCCGTCCGGCGATTGAAAGATGGCATTGGCGATGCGCTTGTCGGCAGACGGAATCTCCTCGACCGGTTTCATGCCGGCATTCTTCAGGCGATCGATACGTTGCTCCATGTCGGGCATGAAGTACGTGATGGCAACGTTGGCAATGTCGCGGTCTTGATGGATGCCGATCTCGCATGCCTTGTCGGCCATGTTCACAAATGGGTACGGCTTCGTTGCTTGCTTTGTTGGTGCAAAGCCGAGGTCGGCCCACCACTGTTTTTCTTGTGTGACCGATGCAACGCCGATGCTGTATTCCTTGAGTTCGCCGCAGAGGGGGTTGAGCTCCTTCGTTGGCGACAAGTCGGGCTCGACGCCTGCCATACGCGCAGCCACGTGGACGCCGTTCGGGGAGCGGAAGCGGAGTTCGCGGTAGGTCGGACCCTGCACATCGACATTGTTACCGACGAGCAACGAGTCGAGCTGTTCCTTGAGTCGGCTAATGTTTGCGCAGCGATATGCGATGATGGGTGATGGCTGCGATGTGCTCACGAGCGTGATGATGAGCTGTCCATCGGTGAGTGTGATCGCCGAGTCGGCGCGTTCGCCCGCAAGCTTGCGCGGTGCGAAGCCCATCCGTGTCCACCACGCCATCGACTGTAAGAGGTCCTTCGAGCTGAGGACGAGTCGGGTGTGGTGACCGATAATTGAGGCTGCGCGTTCAGCCGGTGGAACATCGATATCTGTCGAGTCGGGTGACGGTGCGGCGGTGAGGAGGATGCTACTCCACACGAGGACACCGAGCGTTCGCAAGATCATGGTGGTGAATCTCCTGAGAACAGGGTAGGGTGTGATGAAGGAATGTTGATGCCAACATGTCGATACGCGAGCGGTGTGGCGATCCGTCCGCGCGGAGTTCGTTGGAGAAATCCCTGTTGAATCAGGAATGGCTCATAGACTTCTTCAAGTGTGCCGGCTTCTTCGCCAACGGCAACGGCGAGGGTGGTAACACCTACCGGACCGCCGGAGAATTTTTCGATCAGCGCGAGGATGATGCGCGTGTCCATTTCGTCGAGACCGAACTCATCCACATCGAGCGCCGTCAGCGCCATGCGTGCGATGTCGAGCGTGATCACGCCACTGCCGCGAACATCAGCAAAGTCGCGCGTGCGACGCAGCAAGCGGTTGGCGATACGCGGTGTGCCGCGGGCTCGACGTGCAAGTTCTTCTGCGCCTGCGGGTTCGATGGCCGCGCCGAGCAGGCCGGCACTTCGAGTAATCACACGCGTGAGCTCTGCAGCATCGTAATAGTCGAGTCGGTTCGTGATGCCAAAGCGTGAGCGTAATGGCGCTGTGAGCAGACCCTGGCGTGTGGTTGCACCAACGAGTGTAAAGCGCGGTACGGCGAGTTGGATTGAGCGTGCAGCCGGACCCGAGTCGATCATGATATCGAGGCGGAAGTCTTCCATCGCAGAGTACAAGTACTCTTCCACAACGGGCGACAACCGGTGAATCTCATCGATGAAGAGAATATCACCTTCGTCAAGACTTGTCAGCAAGCCTGCAAGATCGCCCGGCTTTTCGAGAACCGGACCCGACGTGATCTTGATCTGTGCCTGCATCTCGCGCGCAATGATGTGCGAGAGCGTTGTCTTCCCAAGGCCCGGAGGCCCGGTCAGGAGGACGTGATCAAGGGGCTCTCCGCGACCACGCGCAGCCGCAATGAAGATCCGCAAGTTCTCGACGATCTTGGGTTGTCCCGTAAAGTCGTCGAATGCCTGCGGACGCAACGCGGATTCAACGTCCTCGTCGCTGCGATGCTGCGGATCAGTGTGTTCGTTCATGCGAGCCATGGCACGAAGATACGGCGGCTTCTAACGAGTCAGTTTGAGGGCGTGATTCTATGGTTGATGCTTCCACCGATTGAATTGTAGGCACTGATCGACACGCCAGCTGCTGAGCACTCGAAATCACCAGCAGGCATACTCCAACGATGAGCGCTTTCATTGCCGCACCACTTTCTGCGTGCACAGCGCTGTGCCTTGTTCGCCATAAAGGGTGAGGAAGTAGACGCCGGTGGGCACATCGGTGCCGATACGGACTACATAGGACCCGTCGGTGGGTTGTGCGTCGGTTGCTGCGAACGTGCCCCTAGCTACGTCCTGACCGTTGATGGTGGCCAGTCCCCACCCACGAACAAGCGCCGACGTGCTGCAACGCACACGCACCTCGCCGGTAGACGGATTGGGGTAGACAACTGGTACGTCGGGAGTGCCGATGTCCGCGACAGATGTCGTGGGTGTCATCGAGATCGCAACAAGACCGCCTGTAACGAACGCATTCGCAAACGTGACGTCGAGATCGGCATTGCCGACAGTACCGTAGTTGGTATAGGTGTAGCTGCCGTTGTAATAGCACGAGTCACATGGACGAGCATAGGGAAGCGAGTCGCCAACACGGTAGAACACCCCGCGACGGACCCAGTCCTCGGGAACCTTGGTCGATCGCAGCATGATGAACAGCCGCCGTGCATCCTTGGACCACTGGTGCTGGACAAAGTCGATTGCACCACTGCCGCTCTTCCCGTTCACTCTCCATATCAACGAGTCCGTTGCTCGCTCGTACACGCTGGCACGGGGCAGGGTGATAGGGGCCGAAGTGATGGGGTCCGTACCGATGCCTGCGCCGGAGACCATGATGTACCGTCCGTCGGCCGAGATGCTGCCACGGCCATAGTCATTGAGGTTTCGTACCGTAGGGGGGAACGTTGAGAGGTCGGCAAGCGAAATGCAGTTGCGATACTCCTGCGGATCAGAACCCACGGTTCCTATCGTTGTGAACACCATGTATCGCTCTGCATCATCAAAGTCCACCTTGCCGAACACTGCCGAGCCGTTCGAGATGATACACGAGGTACCCGCTTCAAGGTCGAAGAGACGCATGCCATTGAACGAAACCTGACTGGTACCGGCATCCGGCACGGTTACGTAGCGTCCCGAGGGTGAGACGGTGATTCGATATATGATATACTCGTTGCTCAACCTGCTGATGTACAAGCTGTCGCGCAGGATGCGCTTGGAAGGGTACTCGAGCACCACAACCTTGCTGACGTCGTCGTTGCGCACGGTGACGGCGATCACACGGCCATCGCGCGAGCAGGCGAGGTCGCAGGGGTTGTCAAGCGGGATCCCATCTGGAGTGAGTCTCCACGTGTCGATCGAGATTGTGTCAATGGACTCGCCGCTTGTACCTCGTACGACGTAGATCTCACCGCGTTGTGCACCCGCGAAGACAAGATCGGCTGACGGAGCGTAGGCGATTGCTCCAGTAGGGTTGCCATTCAAGAAAGGCACCCGCCACAGCACCCTTCCTACCACGGGGAGGGTCTGTGCTTGCAGAGCGCCGAAAGAGAATAGCGTGAGAATCAGCAAGACGTAGGACAAGAGTGCTCGTCTGCATGCAACAGCACGCGTTGTTGTTTTCATAGAATCCAATCTAAAGCTCTCTACCGTAGATGTATCATTATCTCAAAGTCTCAGCATCTCAGCGTCTCAATATCCTACATACTTGTTTGTGGTTCAACCAATGATTTTTTATCGGTGGTGTTCAAGAGTGCCGGTCGTTGAGTGAAAAGCACTGCGCTGCTGAGACCCCAGCAGGCGTGCACGATTGACCGCTTTAGACCACATAGCCCCGCCCGTACGAACGTTGTGGTAGGAGCGCCCCTATGTGGGAGCCCATTTGCTACAATGCCAAAAGCCCTTGCATCGAATGATACAAGGGCTTTGTTTGTAGCGGGGGCAGGACTTGAACATTATGATATGTGGAGAAATCCTGAGATATCCAGAGTATTAGTAACACAATGAAAACAAAGGGAATACGTTGACTTTACGCATCGGGAAGGTTGCCGCGATATGCAGAGATCAACTCGAAAACCGTAAGCCAAACCGTAAGCCAAAACTCTTCAAAGGGCTACACATGGGCCGATTTATTCT
>CAJAIA010000019.1 GCA_903939735.1 uncultured Ignavibacteria bacterium | reverse complement strand
GTTGCAGCCGTCGTCGTCGACGCGCATGCTGAGGGCCATGGCTCGATCCGCGAACGTCTCTGTATGCACGGACTTGATGTTGACACGCCGTTCCTTGTCCTTGACGAGAGCACCACAATTGAACCGTCGGTGCTCGCGATGATGGAACAGCGTTCCCCATCGGCGCAATCCGCGGCGGGACTCGGCACGATGAGTGCTGGGTCGCAGACCTCACTCCTCTATGCCCTGCCGCACGAATATCGCACGCCGCTGACGGACATCATCGGGCAATCAGCATTTTTACGCGGTCATGCCACAAAGATGACGTCCGACGAGATCCGGGATTCATCCACGGATATCCTTCGGTCGGCCCGGCGCTTGCTGCGGATCACCGATAACTTCCTCCTCTTTGCCCAGCTGGAGATGCTGTGTGAAAGCCCCTTTCACGTCCAGCGTATGCGCCAAGCTTCAACTCCGTGTGCGGGAAGCGTGATTTCCGATGCTCTACACGAGCGCATCAGCGCGTATGCGCGAGAGAACGACATTATCTGCACAAACATGTGCAACGGAATCTCGGTGCGGGTTCTCCCTCAGTATCTCAGCAATATCATTACGGAACTTGTCGATAATGCCTGCGCCTTCAGCATGCAAGGCTCCCCGATACACATATCCCTCGATTGGGACGAACGAGCATTCACGGTAGCGATCATTGATTCAGGCATCGGTATGTCTGCTGAGGAATGCGCCTCTGTTGGTCCATACCGCCAGTTCTGCCGAAGCACACGCGAGCAGCAGGGCGTCGGACTTGGTCTGACGATTGCGCAGCGGCTTACAGAACTGCATGGTGGCGCACTCACGATTGAGTCCGTCCCACACGTGGGAACCACCGTAACGGTTACGCTCCCACGTGCAGACGTCAACATTGGCTTCCACCCAGCGCTCAGCGTTAGCGCACCTCCGAAACAAATGGCTGTTGCGTATGCTTGATGTTGTATTCGGTACCATGGTGCTTTGCAACAAGCCCTTGCTCTGCGGTATGGAACGAATACGAACTCGCGCAGAGAGCGGATGTGCGATTCTGCTCGATGATCACGTTTGCCGAGCCCTGAGGAGTATTCCACGACATCATCATGCCGCGCTTGAAGACATGTGTTGGCGCACCCGAGGGAGTTGATGCCACTTCGGGCATGAAGGGATAGGCACCTGTTCCTGCGTGACGTCGTGCAATCGCGATGTAGATATGGCGGTAGAACGACTCATTCAGCAACGCCCCCTGGATCTGCGAGCGATCGGCAACCTGCACATGCTGAAGAAACACTTCACACACACCCGCCGATGTTCGAATGTGATACACAACGGAGAGATCGACAGTTCGTCCCGTGGTAAGGGGCACACGCTCAACAGTGAGCGGCTGCGAGATCCACGGCGAGCCACGTTCTTCGGCAATCAACTCCTGAGAACTCTGAACCTGTGCAGATCCATTATGCGTGTTCAATGCAATGGCGAACACACCTGCGACGACGACTGCGAAGCGCTTCATACAACCACCTTTGATAATGATGCATCCAACAGAAACACGTTGTCTCTGTTGGAACATAGGCAGAAGTACATAGGTAAATACACGTACGACAATATTTGACACGACTTACAATTCCATGACACACAGACGTGCCATAGAAGCCTGTCAGCCGCCTGTACGTTAGAG
>CAJAIA010000018.1 GCA_903939735.1 uncultured Ignavibacteria bacterium | reverse complement strand
CAGGGCGTCTTGTTCGCCGTACGCAACGATGGTGTCTGCATGAAGCTGCATTGAATCAGACCAAACGACGGGGGTTCCGTAGAGTTCGCTGCGTCCCGCTGCACGATCAGCCACGAGGGAATCACACCGAGCGGCGACACTGGCCCGTGTCATCACGACATGCGACCGAGCTTGGTAGATCGTTGCACCGCCGGCTTGCATTGAAACAATCTCATCAGCAGCGAGATAGAGCGTATCCGACGGTGCCGTGGTCGTCGATGCGGACCACTGCCATACCTGTGCATCGCCGCGAAGCCGGAGATATCGCTCCGATGGATTACGATATGCGTAGGAACTCCTGGTCACAACGCGCTCCGCTGTATCGATGATCATAACGGAACCACGAGCCGCCGTTGTATCCTCGTCGCGATCATACACCAGCGTATCGGCCCACAATCGCGCAGAATCCTGCGCAACAACGCTATCGCGAAACACCACGATGTGCGACACCGTTGAATACGAAGCGTTGCGAGCTTGAATCGTTGCACCCTTGTCACGGACGACAACACCACGAGGTGCTACGGCAATATTCGTATTCCCGCTATAGGTCACGAAGGGGGCCGTCAGATGCAGTCCACCCTGCTGGATCTTCACGTTGGTATAAAGGTCAACGGAATTGGCAGCCACATTATGGAATGCACGATCACATTCCACCGTCACGTTCCCCTGCGTAAAACGCACATGCCCTAAGAACTCACGGGTCCCGGATTCAATCGGTCCCGACCCGACGATCGAATCGGCGTGCTCGAGAGTGATAGGTAGCGCAGGACCATCGCGTTCTTGGGCCGTACCGACGGCAAGACTCCACGTAAGGACTGCACAGCTGAGGAGGAAGAGTCGCATGAAGCACAAATCTACGTCGCAGGCTATTCTGCGGGTCGTACCTTTGTAATGAGTTATTCCTGTTGAGGACATGTGCACGACGTAGGACTACGCCCGAGAGAACGGGCAATTATCGCAGCTGTGGTGAAAAAGGGCGCCGATCCTGAGGTCGTGCGCGAGCACCTTGATGAGTTAGTGCTCCTCCTCGATACCGCTGGAGCGATCGTCGTCGGCCGCATCACCCAAGAGCGTGAACGACCAGACATTTCGACAGCGTTCGGCAAAGGCAAGGTGCAAGAGCTGAAAGAACTCCTCGAGTTACATCCTGCCGACATGGTCGTCTTCGACGACGAGCTCTCTCCAGCGCAGGTTCGGAATCTTGAGAAAGAACTCAGTGTCAAGGTCCTTGATCGCAGCGGTGTAATCCTCGACATCTTTGCGGCCCATGCGCGATCGGTCGAAGCCCGAACGCAGGTTGAACTCGCACAGCTTGAGTACCTCCTCCCCCGCCTTACACGGATGTGGACGCACCTTTCAAAGCAGTTTGGTGGCATCGGAACAAAGGGTCCGGGCGAAACACAGATCGAAACCGACCGTCGGATGTACCGCACACGCATGCAGCGACTTCGCGAGAAGCTTCGCGACATCGACGCGCAGCGACTCGTTCAACGCAAGGGGCGCGAGGGTCTACCACGCTATGCGCTGGTGGGCTATACCAATGCTGGAAAATCCTCATTGATGCGTCAGCTCACCCAAGCCGATGTCTTCATTGAGAATCGTTTGTTTGCAACACTGGATACAACTGTTCGCAGTTTGGAGCTGCCCTCGGGCCAACGCGCGCTGATTTCTGATACCGTGGGCTTTATCCGAAAGCTTCCGCCACAGCTCGTCGCTTCGTTCAGGTCAACACTGTCCGAGACCCTCGAAGCGGATGTCCTGCTCCACGTCGTGGACATTGCGAATCCTCATTTCCGCGATCATATTCGGGTTGTGGAGGAGACGCTCGAAGCCTTGGGGGCTCAAGAGACACCTCAGATCATTGTGTTCAACAAGATCGACCTCGTAACGGATCCATTCTTGATCAACGATGCAGAGGCGGAGTATCCGAACTGTGTGTTCGTCTCAGCCGAGCGCGGACTTAACATGATGCGCCTGCTCCAGCGGATGCAGGAGACGTACGATGAATCTGCCATTCTCCGCGTCCTTGAGATCCCATATGAGGATATGCGGATTGTAAACAAGATGTACGAAGACCTCGAAGTGCTAAATCGCCATGATGGTGATCACGCAATACGCTTGTCTGTGCGTGTTCCCTCCGATAAATTGCCACTGTTCAATTCGCGTTACGGTCAGTACACTGTGATTGCGGAACATCCACTCTCACAATCCTAACAACTATGGCAGCTCTCTGGATCTTGATCCTCATCGTAGCGACCTACGTTATCACCATCAGCCTTGTCGTCGTTGGCCAGGAGATCCATTTCGCGGTCGCCGTCGTCCTGTTTGCTGGTGTTGCCTACGGCGCATACAAGCTGTTTCAAACACGCCTAACCCGCCTCTAATTCGCGTCTGCTCCCTATGCTGCGCCGTCTCCACATCTCCAACTTCGCCCTAATTGAATCAATCGATCTCACAATCGATGGTGGGATGACTGTGCTACTTGGCGAGACTGGTGCCGGTAAGTCGATTATCATCGATGCACTTGCAGCAGCACTTGGCGAGCGACTCCCGTCAGATTCGCTCCGAAGTGGAGCAAAGAAAGCGGTAATCGAAGCAGTGTTTCACGTAGCTCCCACCCATCCAGCTCGCGGATGCATCGCGCGTCATGAGCTCGATTGGGAGGCCGACGACATCATTCTCCGGAGAGAGCTAACTGCTTCAGGTACGTCGCGCTGCTTCGTCAACGACACACCAACGCAGGCGAATATTGTCCGCGAGATCGCCGTCGAATTGATCGACTTTCATGGACAGCATGACACGCACGGATTGCTCGACGCCGAAACGCACCGAACAATTCTGGACATGGCCGCCCTCTCCGATGACGATCGCCTTCGGATGCGAGATCGCTGGCTTGACCTTCGCCATAGCACTGCCGAGCTAGCGCACCTCCAAGAGCGTGCTCGTACAGCGGATGCCGAGCGTGCACGGCTTGCGTTCATCGTCGATGAGATCTCACAGATTGCCCCACAACCGGGCGAAGACGAGTTAATCGCGGCTGAGCTCCGCCGTGCGGAATCACAGGAACAGGTTGTAGGCTTTGCCCGCACCGTCCGCGACGCGCTCTACGCAGGAGACACCTCCGCCTATGATGCCATCCAAAGCGCGCTGACTGCGCTGCGGCATCTGTTACCATTTCAGCCCGATCTCGACGGAGCAATCTCCGACCTCGAGAGTGCACGTGTGTCGTGCAAAGAGTCTGCTGCAAGTGTTGGACACCTGGCCGACGGCGAAGACTTCTCTCCTGAGCGTCTTGAATCCCTCCGGCAACGACAGCTTCTTCTCCAACGACTCGTTCGTAAGTACGGCTCGCTTACCGCTGCATGCGAACAACTCGACGCAGCACGTCAGGAACTCCTGCAACTTGACTCGGTCGATGATGCACTCCAGACAGCTGAGCAGGCACGACGCGACGCTCAGCATTCTGCAGAACACCAAGCGTCAGTCCTTCATGCTCTGCGGGTGAATCAGAGCGCACCGCTCGCCACGGCTGTGGCAGATGTACTCGTGACAATGGGTATGCCTTCGGCTGTGTTTCATGTGTCGATTACACCAGGTGAACTCGGCATATCGGGAAGCGATGGCGTCGAATTCATGTTCTCAAGCAATGCCGGTGAACCACCGCGTGGGCTCGGAAAAGTTGCTTCGGGTGGTGAACTCTCGCGCGTGATGCTGGCGCTCAAGCGTGCTCTGGCACAACAGGCCTCGCACGGAACAATGGTGTTTGACGAGATTGATACAGGGATTAGCGGACGTGTTGCGAGAACTGTGGGCGAAGTCATGAAAACACTTGCCGCGTCGCATCAGATTCTCTGCATCACGCACCTTGCGCAGATTGCATCACTAGCTGATCACTTTGTCCAGGTTACAAAAACAGAAACTGATGGTCAGACGACGGTTCGCGCACAATCACTCGACGCGGATCAGGCACTGGTTGAAGTAGCGAAACTGCTGAGTGGTGAGCACATCACTGATACGTCTCTTTCGGGTGCACGTGAGCTGATGACGTCGTTGCCACGCGCGAAATCACCACGAGCAAAGCGATAGGCGGCGGACACGTATGGAACTTCATCAAGACCCATCTCATCAACCGTACAATACGCGAACTCTCTCGTTTGAAGAACTTGAAGAGCGCCTACTGATGCATGGCGATTCTATCACCATGTCGAAGGTACTCGATGCCTATGAGATGGCGCGGAGCGTTCACGCACAACAAGTGCGCAACGACGGCACCCCGTTCTTCGACCACAGCGCTCGCACGGTTCTCATCCTCATGGACGAGCTTGGTGCGTACGACACGGATTTGATCATCGCTGCCTTCCTTCACGACGTGCTTGAAGATTCAAAGACGATCACCAAGGGAATCATCGACTACAATTTTGGGTCGTATGTCGCATATGTCGTTGAGATGCTTACCAAAGATCTCACGCAGGCACGGATCGACCCAGATGGCGTTGATCTCGCGCATGTAGCCCGACTCGCCACGGCAAGCGCCGACTGTGTGATCATCAAACTTGCTGCGCGCCTCGACAACATTCGTTGTCTGTCATACAATGTGAAGAAGAATCCTCTCGTGTATATCACCAACACGCTTGAGCGGTACGTCCCGATCGCGGAAGCATCGGGCAATCAGCGCCTCTACACTCTTGCGGCTGCGATCCGGTCGGAAGCAAACACCTTCTTGGGATAGTCGCATGACTCTTGATGTTCTCCTTGAAGCAGCGGTCAACGCTGCCACAGAAGCTGGTCGTATTCTCGAACAAGGATTCGGCACCTCCTTCGATATTGCATCGAAGGAAGGGCGCCACAATCTTGTAACCGAGTATGATCTCGCGAGCGAGAATTGCATCATCAGCGTTCTCCAGTCCTACACGCCGACGGCTGCAATCCTCACGGAGGAAAGCGGCGCGCACGCCGGAACGGGTCAGCTCACCTGGGTGATTGATCCACTCGACGGCACGGTAAACTTTGCACATGGGATTCCGATCTTTTGTGTGTCCATTGCGGCTGTGATCGATGGTGCTGTATGCGCAGGTGTCATTCATCATCCCCTACTTCAAGAGACCTTCACAGCGACGGCAGGTGGTGGCGCGCATCTCAACGGCGAACCACTGCATGTGTCGCGCACAACGTTGCTTGAGGATGCGATCCTCGTAACAGGGTTTCCGTACAACGTGCATGAAAACCCTAGCAAGTGCATCTACACGTTTGGATCGATGCTCTCGCTTGGCATTCCTGTGCGTCGGCTTGGAAGCGCTGCTCTTGATCTGGCCTACGTCGCTGCTGGTCGCTTTGATGGGTACTGGGAGGTTGAATTGCAGCCATGGGACATGGCCGCTGGCGCATTGATGGTGCACGAGGCTGGAGGCGCAGTAACGCATTACGGGAATCGTCCGTTTCGCGTGGGTCGCGACAGTATTCTGGCAACGAACGGACGTATTCATCAACAGCTGGCACGTGTGATCAGCCAATCGCATGCTTGACTTCGTCCACATGAGCGGTGCTGGCAATACATTTCTTGTTGCCGACGGACGCGACGAGATAGCCACGCTCCCACCTGGAGCAGTCCGCTCGATCATTGAACAACATCCGCGTCATGATGGCGCTTTGATCGAAGGCGTTCTGATTCTACGAAGCATCGCAGAGCGAACCGTCACTGCTGACTTCTACAATCCCGACGGATCGTATGGCATGATGTGTGGCAATGGAGCCCGTTGCAGTGTGCGGTATGCATGTGATCATGGTGCACATCGTGGCGTGGACATCGCGTTGCTTCTGAATGGGGTGAGCTACGATGCGATATGCCACGATGATCAGACCGTGTCTGTTACGTTCCCCCCGCCCCTTGACGAGAGAGCGTACATCGTTGGAGAGCTTGCTAGCGTTGACATTCCTGTGTACTACGTTAATGTCAACAGCGATCATGTTGTCATCGACGGTCCACGCGACGCCCAACGTCCGGTTGTCGCACTCTTACGACATCACGCAGCATTCCCTCGCGGTACCAATGTCTCGATGGTTGAGCTCGAAGCGACCGACGTGCTTCGAATTGCTACCTTTGAACGTGGTGTCGAAGCCGTGACGGGAGCTTGCGGCACCGGAGCTATCAGCGCATGTATTGCATGGTGGCGTAGTGGACGGTGTAGCGACCACGTTGTCGTGATTCCTCCATCGCAACGACCTCTCACCGTTGTTCTTCATCACTCGAACGCACGTCTAACGGCGTGCACTTTGCGCGGAGACGCTTTGTATGACAACTCGTGAACGTGTCCAGAATTTGTTTCCTGAACTTGTCGAGCTCCGTAGGCACCTACACCGATTCCCTGAGCTTTCGTTTAAGGAAGTCGAGACATCGAACTTTATCTCCGAGCAACTGACCTCCATGGGGATTGCGCACACCCGCATGGCAACCACCGGGATCGTAGCGCATATCGGCGCAGGAGATCGGTGCGTTGCTCTTCGTGCCGACATTGATGCGCTCCCGATTCACGAGGAGACGGGTCTACCCTACGCCTCAGAGCGTCCAGGTGTTATGCATGCTTGCGGACATGACACGCACACAACGATGTTGCTTGGTGCAGCGCGCATTCTGAAGGAGCGCGAAGCAGACCTCGGTGGCGTTGTCAAGCTCATTTTCCAGCCAGGTGAGGAGCTCTCGCCCGGTGGCGCATCGCTGATGATTGCCGATGGCGCGCTGGAGAACCCTCGTCCAGAGATCATGTTCGGTCAACACATCTACCCGGACGCTGCGGCAGGCACACTGCAATTCGTGGCGGGACCGGCTCTTGCCTCCGCCGACGAACTTTACTGGACGATTCAAGGCTTTGGAGCACATGCGGCGCAACCGCACAAGGGTAAAGACCCTCTGCTCGCAGCAACAGGACTTGTACATCATCTACGTTCCCTCATCACCTCGCGCCGCAATCCGTTGCACCCAGGCGTGTTGACGATTACGAGCATTCACGGTGGGTCGGCCACCAACATCATCCCAGACGTTGTTGAACTCAAGGGCACGCTTCGTGCATTCAACAACGAGTGGCGTGAGTTTGCATGGACCTGGCTCGAAGAGCAAACACGTGCATACTGTGCGCTGTATGAGTGCGAAGGGAAACTCAACATCGTTAAGGGCTACCCGCCGCTCATCAATGACGAACACGCCGTCGCGTTTGCGCGCACGGTAGCGCAATCAGTTGTCGATCCAGCGGCTATTGACGACTTCGAGCCAAAAATGTGGGCTGAAGATTTTGCCTTCTACTCACAGCAGATGCCGGTGTGCTTCTGGATGCTTGGTGGACGTCCACTTGATATGGACTCCATGCCGGGTCTGCACAACGCTGCATTCGCGCCAGCCGAGGAAGCCATGGTCATCGGCACAACCTTGCTTGTTGAATCAGCGCAGACCTACCTAGCAACTCCACGCTAGAACGCTTCCTTACAAGACGTAGCAGAGATAGAACTGCGTTACGCTGTTGGTGATGTCGTTGTCAAGACCCGTTGAGATCGACGTCAGGCCACGCAGATAGCGAACGCCGATATGCAGATTGAACGGTTTCCACACAGCACCGATCACAGCAAAGCCCTCACCATCAGTCGTGGTGGCGTTGTTGGTCGAGACAAAGTGTGTGTATTGCGGACCCAATTCGAGCATCAGTTTCAGGGGGAGTCCGATACGCAGCAGAATAGGCACATTGATCGATGATGTTGCAACATCAAACTCCTTCGCCGTGCTATGGAGATGATAGGTGCGGCGATCGAATGTGAGTTCCCCCACAAGTGCTACGACATCAAAGAGTCCGACCTGCAGCGAGCCACCTACTTGATAGCCAAAGCCCGCGGTCCCGTGAACACCGCTCGGCAGACCGCCCGGTGACGTATGATTTGTACCAGCCTTGATACCGAGCTCAATGAGCTGTTGTGCTGGAACGGCTTGCACACAGAAGAGTGCTGCAATGACAATGCTGAAGACGACGCGCATGAAGAACCCTCGTGAAACGGAATCATGCAAGATGGTCAAAAGCTCCTGCAGAATGCAAGGTGAAGTGCGTAATCTCCGGACGAATGCCGATGCGGATCGGTGGACCAACTGTTCCGATGCCACGGTTGACATACAGCTGCTGCTCGCCTGTCTGATACAGACCAGACCACTGTTTGTAGATGTGCTGTGCCGGACTCCATTCGAACCCCATAAGCTGCACGCCTAGCTGTCCACCATGTGTATGCCCCGACAGCATAAGATCGATCGGCTTCTTCCCCACGACCTGCATATCCCAGAACGTTGGATCGTGAGCCAACAGGATTGTCGCTTCGTCACCAACAACGCCCTCGAGCGCTTTGTCGAGGCGTGCAAAGTTCTGTTTGAACCCAGTGTTATCTGTACCAGCCAGAATAAACGCATCGTTACCCAGCGCAATACGGCGATGCTCATTGATCAGTAGGTCTACATCAAGTCCACGAATACTTGTGATTAATCGCTGATGTTCTTCTGGCGAATGGTAGTGATCGTGATTACCGAGAACAGCGCGCACACCGAATTCCGCGCGAAGCTTCGGCACCTCTCGAGCAATCACAGCCAGCTCCTGCGGTTGCATGTTTACCCAGTCGCCCGTCACCACCACCATGTCCGGCTTGAGCATATCAACGATGCGTCGCACCTCTTCAAATGGACGGTGATCTGGAAACGATCCAGCATGCACATCCGAAAGCTGAACGATGCGAAATCCGTCGAATGCTTTGGGCAGGCGTGGAATAAACACTGGGACGTTCGTTGTCTCAAAGTCATAGATCGTGCTCCACATGCCACGACCAACCATCACGTAGGGAATCGCTGCTAACGACCATGTGGTGGTACCGAGGAATGCGCGACGCGACGTCGAGGGCGTATCAACTTGTGGCGCTTCATCGATCGCAGCAACAACCGGGGTTCGGCGTGCAATAAGCCGTCGAATACCACGCAGAGCATCACGGACTACCAGAACCGGAAGGATGGCCATCTTCGGGAGGAACCAGAACGCTGTGATACCAAACAGCGTAACATCAAGTCCATCCAGTCGGAAGAAGTGACGACGGTACACAACATACCAGTACACCAAGCCAATGATCGTCGCAATGATCCACGGCACGCGATGCCACCATGGCGAGAGTGCACGCGATCGCACGTGGCGCATCCATGCATGGAGGACATAGACATCCACCAGCATCGTCACGAGTCCGATGACGACACTGAAGATCATAATACTCGGCTGCTGATTCATGCAGGGGGCGTGGGGGCTCGTTCAATGAAGAGTGCGTCGGCATTAGCAATCACAACGTCTGGATTGTTCCACGCACGCACTTCAGCGTTGACGAACTTCTTACGTCCTTGTTGCTCGCGAATCCATGCTCGGATGCAGTACTCTTCTCCCAGTATCATCGGACGGCGGAAGTTGACACCAAGATGTGCCGTTGGCCCCTTGATCCCTTGTGCGCTAAGCGCCTTCCCCATCGCCTCGTCCAGGAGCAACGAGATCATTCCGCCATGCGTTGTCTCCATTGCTCCCTGAAACCGTAGATCCGGCCGCAGCCACGTCGACACCGATGCATCAGCGTGATCAACTACAAACGATAATCGCAACGAGAACGGATTGGCCTGACCGCATCCGACGCAAGAGTTATCACGTCGCGGTCGCAGCACAGAAATCTCACGATCCGAGATGCGTGGCATAATGGGGATCATCTCACGCCCATCATCACCCACGTATGCATAGTACGGACCCCACGGCTCGATGCGTTGGGCAATCTCGGTTGCCACATGCGGTACGATTCTGCCCACGTCGCCAACGGGCGCCCAGTGATAGAGCACGCCATCGTGCGAGTAGAGCAAACGGTCGGGCGCAAACGGTGTGCTAAGTGATGCCCCATACGACAATCGCGAACCGTCGAAACCCGTATAGACAATCGGTGTATCGGCGGGACGCAGGTAGTTCATCTCATCACCACATCGACAGACGAACGGGTATTCGGGATACTCCGGATTAGCCGTTGGTGCAACGCGACGAAAGAAAAAATCACAGAACCACGGATCGTCTTGCTCAACGCCATCAAGCGTAAGCACACCTCGATCACTCAGCTCGTAATAGTAGTCGCGCACCATGGGATCGTTACATCACATTATTTCCGGCGTGCCAACACCGAGGAGTAGCAAGCCGTTCCGCATCGCGCGACGTGTTACGTCGGCAAGAACAAGACGTGCTGCTTCGAGTTGTGGCTCAGAGCCAAGAATGCGGCAATCGTGATAGAAGTTGTGATACGAAGCTGCCAGCTCACGGAGGTATTCGGCCACGGTGTGTGGCTCGAGATTCTCACACGCACGTTCAATCGCCGATTGCATACGAGAGATCATGCCTATCAACTCAATTTCACGCGGGTGCGTTAGAACAGTGAGATCTGCGGTATGATCGACTGTTACATCACGTTCAGCCGCCTTGCGCAGGATCGAGCAGATACGTGCATGAGCATACTGGAGATAGAACACAGGGTTCTTGTCGCCCTCTTCTTTCGCAAGGCCAAGATCGAACTCGAGATGCGTCCCTACAGCACGCATAACAAAGAAGAAGCGAACAACATCCGCACCTACTTCATCAATCAGCTCATCGAGTGTGAAGGACTTACCGCTGCGTTTGGAGAACTTGACGACTTCGCCGTTCTCAACAAACGTCACCATCTGATGAATCACGGCTTTTACGTTGTTCGTATCGAATCCAAGGGCTCGTACACCGGCAAGCACGTCAGGGACAGTTGCGATATGATCAGCACCGAAGATGTCGACAACGATATCAAAACCACGCTGAAGCTTGTCGCGGTGATATGCGATATCAGGCAGACGATACGTTGGTTCGCCAGTCGACTTCACAATCACCTTGTCTTGCTGTTGTCCGAGCTGGGTAAGTGCAAACCATGTTGCACCGTCTTGTTCGTACACCAGCCCCCTCTCGCGAAGATCCGCGATCGTCGCTGTGACCTTACCATCCCGATACAATGAGTCCTCGTTGAAGTACTCATCATGATGGATGTTCAGCGCTGAGAGTGTTCGTTGAATTGACGCAAAGCACCAACGCTCACCCTGCTTTTTGCAGAATTCGCGCGCAGTATCATCGGAAACATCCACGACAGACACGCGATGGTTCTGCGCAATATCCTCAGCGATTTCGTGGATATACTCGCCATGGTAGCCGTCTTCAGGGAACGGATAATCCTCGACGCCGAGACGGTGTTGCACACGCGCGTAGATACTCTCGGCGAGTTTCGACATCTGATTGCCGGCGTTGTTGAAATAGTACTCGCGGGTAACCGCGTACCCATTCCACGCGAACAAGTTGGCAATCGTATCGCCCACAGCACAATTCCGTCCGTGGCCTGCATGCAGCGGACCCGTAGGATTAGCACTCACGTACTCGACATTCACCGTCCGGTTCGCGCCTACTGTTGACCGACCGATGTTATCACCGATCATATCCAGATCACGCAGCATTGCGTGATACACGCTATTGTCGAACGTAATGTTGATAAAGCCCGGTCCGGCAAGCTCAATTGCAGCCACCATCGGCACCGTACCAAGCGCATCGATGAGTTCCTGTGCGAATGCGCGCGGTTGCTTACCAAGAGCCTTCGCATACATCATCGCGACATTCGTCGAGAGATGACCATGGCCTTCTTGGCGCGGCACGCCGAAGACCACCTCGCCATTAAGCTGCACGCCAAGCTGCTCGAGCGCCCGCTGAACATGTGGCGCGATATACTGCTGCATCATCATTATTCTGTCGTCCTCTTTGTCGAAATCTTCGTTGCCTTAGCCGTACCCGCTTCGGTGAGCGTGTACGCCTTTGCGTCGCCCCAGAGGCGTTCCAGCTTGTAGAACTCACGTGTTGTCGTCAGCATCAAATGGACCACAATGTCGAAGTAATCGAGGATGACCCATGTCGATGTACCGCGGCCTTCTGAGCGGGGTGAGCCCAGCCCGAGAGAGCGCATCGCATCCTCGATGCTATCGGCTGCTGCACGGAGTTGCGCATCCGAATCGACAGATGCGATCACGAAGTACTCTGCTGGTGCCGCCTCAATATCACCAAGGTCGAGCACGAGGATATCGTGCGCGAGCTTTTCTTGCGCGAGACGTGCGCAAAGTACTGCGCGCCCCTTTACGGTACGTGGTTTAGAAGTTGCCAATGAAACATCCTTTATGGATCAATCAGTAAACGGTTCAAGGTTGTCAAGATCAGCGCCGATAATGATCGACGACTGAAGAAATCGCATTGAGTCGAGGTCGGTCGCAATGAGTGAATCGGCAATACCCAGCGTCTGCGCGACTTTCCGGGCTGATGTCCGATCCCCCACCCGATCGATAATCGATGATCGACGCGGACGGGATGTGTCGTTGCCAATCTCGACCACATCAAATCCACGATCGCGGAGGAACTCCATCACAAGTCGTCCAGCACCCGGGCGGCCCGAGGCATTAACGACCTCAACTTGAATCACACTCCGCGGATCTTCGTCATTTGTCAGAGGGCTCACCGGTGGATTGACAAATCGCCACACCAGCGACGTTATCGCAACCACGACAACCACACCAAGTGCGATCATCAGAATCCACGGCCAGAGAGGCTTGCGTTCAGTCGTCATCCGCCCCTCCATCGCTCATGTATTCTTCGAAGTGCCTGCCATGTTGTCGAAGCAGAACAACCAGACGCTTTCGCGCCCGAAAGAGATTGGCCTTCACCGTACCAAGGGGCTGTCCGAGGCGATCGGCTATCTCCTGGTACTCAAGCTCTTCGTCATGCCGCATCCGAATAACTTCCTGATACTTCTCAGGCATGGATGCCAAAGCCTCACGAATCATCTGGGCCCGCTCGATCGAGAGTACGACCCCCTCTGGGGTTAGTCCTCCATCGCGTGGCTCCCAGACATAATCAGAGCCGTCCTTGCCTGTGATCGGCTGATCGAGCGACACCATCGAGAACCTCCGCCGTCGGAGATAATCGATGCAACGGTTTGACGCAATCTTGTAAAGCCACCGCGAGAACGGATACTCGAACTGGAAGCTCGGCAATGCCTGATACGCTCGGACGAACGTGTCCTGAACCAAATCATCGACATCATCGGCGTTCGACACCATCTTTCGGACGAGAAATGCCACGATTCGACGGTACTTCCGCTCGAGCTTCGCGAAGGCATTGGTCTTACCCGCGAGTACATCGCGGATAACAGCCTCATCCTCAGCGGACGAGTCCGCCGCTTGCTGCGGAGTGTCGATCATAGATCTCTCATCCTACGAGCGCGAAGCTCCCTCTAAAGTCATACTGCGGAAAGGGCGGGATTCGAACCCGCGGTACCGTTACCGGTACACACGCTTTCCAGGCGTGCCAATTCAACCACTCTTGCACCTTTCCGAACCTGCAATATACGGCGAATCGTTGTAACACTATAGAATTCGAGGGGTTGTTCGTTTGTGAGGGTCATCGTTTACCCTCGCAAGGACGCTTGGAAAGTCGTACCTTTGTGAGCCATACCCCGTGGTGGGGGTGGACTATACCCATACGACCATGTTACGACGCCGTTTTCTACAAACACTGGCTACCGTACCTGCCGCACAACAGCTGTTGCGTGCAGGCGGAACGTCCGATACCGATACCGGTACGGCAGCTCAGCGTGCGCGTATTCTGCCGCGTGGGATCGGTCCTGGATCGACAATCGGCATTGTGGCGCCTGCCAGTGCAGCCTTCTCTTCAGAGATCCGCGACTTCGTCGCGCTTTGCACGGCATGGGGCGTGAAAACCAAACTTGGCCGCAACATCTCCCGCCGCTCTGGTTACTTGTCAGCACCCGACGAAAAGCGCGCGGCCGAGTTCATGGAGTTTATCGAAGACCCAACGGTTGACGCTGTCGTTTGCGCGCGGGGTGGATATGGCGTGATGCGTATTCTTCCCCTGCTTGACTTCGCCGCCATTCGGCAGGCTGGGAAGGTCATCATGGGCTTCAGTGACATCACAGCACTCCTGGTTGCCGTGAACCAGATGAGCGGACTTGTCACATTTCACGGACCTGTGGCGTCGAGCAGCTTTGATACCTTCACCGTACAATCACTCGAATCCGTGATTCTCCAAACGCAGCCTCCAAAAGCCTTCCAAGATCAGCGCCTGACCACAATTCAACCTGGCTTGGCGCAGGGCCGCCTCACAGGTGGCAACCTCGCGATGGTGGTGAGCACCCTGGGTACACGGTACGAGATCGACACACGGGACGCCATCCTGTTTCTTGAAGAAATCAACGAAGAGCCATACCGGATCGACCGCATGCTGACGCAGCTATGGTTAGCCGGCAAGCTTCAGACGTGCAAGGCGATTGCCTTTGGCAACTTCCGCAACTGCGAAGCCAAGGGAATTTCAATCACAGGTCCATCGTTTACTCTCGAACAAGTGTTTCACGAGCGCATCGCGCCTCTTGGCGTTCCTGCTATCTACGGACTTCCGTTTGGGCACGTCAAGAGCAAGCTCACGCTGCCAATTGGCATCCAGGCTGAGCTCGATGCAACGAAGAAACAGCTTACGCTTCTTGAACCCGCCACGGCGTTGAGGAGCTCCCAACAATGAAGAATTTTTCCTCTCTTTTGAACGGAACCACCATGCACTCTCGAAGCATGCGTTTCATCCTTGTTGTTGCCTTTGCGCTCGCAGCAGTCGCTGCACAAGCCCAGACAATCAACATCTACGGCATTAACGCTTCAGCGTTTCCGAAGATTGTTGCCGATTACGTGGCACTTGATGCTGCTGGCAACCCGATCACTGATCTCACGGAAAAGGACTTCTCGGTGGTTGAAACACCCCAGGGTCTGGGTCCGCAGGATCTGACTGCAACTATTAAGCACTCGTGTGTTGAGCAGAACAAGGATCCTGAGGCGAGCATCATCTTCGTCCTCGACCGGTCCAATTCGATGCGGGACGTCGTTCCAGGCGCGAATCGTCAGCGCTGGGATATTGTCAAGGACGCTGTGCGCGCCTTTGTGAATCAACTGAAGTTTGTTGGTCAAACACGCGTATCACTGGTATCGTTTGCGGGTACCTACGAGGTGATCAATGAGTGGGTCGACAACAAGCAGCCGATCCTCGACTCGCTGAAGGACCTCAAGATTCAGACTGTCACGAATTATGTGTTGCCGTTTGAATCATCCGGAAGCAACATTTACGAGCTCTTCAAGCGTCGCCCAGCGAGCATTCCAAAGTTTGTATTCTTCCTCACGGACGGAACGCCGAATCCCGGCATCCCGAATGAGACGAAGTTCGTGAATGACAATTCACAGCTGATGCAAGCACAGGGCATCCGATTCTTCGCGATTACGATCAAGGAAGAATCGACGCATTGGACCCTTGACGCGCTGGCTCGTGCTACGGGTGGTAAGTCGATCCTCACGAATGAAGCACGACTTCTCGATATTCTTTCGTTGCTTGCCCTCGAGACACAAGTAACCAAGACATGCCAGATCACATGGACATCACCGTATGCATGTGCCGAACAAGCACTGAGCCGAGTTGCTCGCATTACGCTCAAGCGCGGATCAAACCCAACTGCGAATATTCCGTATCAAGCTCCGGCAACTGCGTTGGCAAAGGTTGAGGTCAGCGATCCAATCTTGTTCTGCGGCGATCCAGCTCCCAACGGTAAGTCGTTCGCAAATCTCACGCTCACGGCACTCAACGCACCATTCTCGGTCGCAACAGCACCTGTTATCTCACCGGCTACCTACTTCAAGGTTGTCGACTGGAATTTCCCTCTCAATCAGGCAACGTTTACACCGTTCACTCTTGCACCGAATGGCAAGCGCGTGATTCGCGTTGAATTCACGCAAGGCAACATGCAGTCGTTCCGTCAGGCACAACTTGCGTTTACGGGCACGCCATGCCCTCCCTCAGCAACTCTGGTCGGTGGCACTGGCGTTATCCTTCTGCAGTCACCTATCGGTGGAGAGCTCTTCTCCACGTGCGACACCGTTACGATCAAGTGGGCCGGCGTTCTTCCAACACAGCAGGTGTCGATCGACTATTCGATCAATAGCGGAACGAACTGGACAAACATTACGAACACCGCAACGGGCCTCACGTACAAGTGGTTGCCACCGTCTGCTGGTGTGAATTATCGTGTTCGCGTGAGTGTCTCACCTATTGCACAGTACGTCTGGGCTAAGCAGCTTGGCGGAGCAGGTGCCGAGACAGCAACATCCGTCGCAGTTACCCCGAATGGTCTGAAGGTGTTTGCCACGGGCTACTTCGACGGTCCAGCGAAGTTTGGAACGACGACTGTCAACAACCAGCCAGGTAACATTGACGGATACTTCACAGAGTTCGACTCTGACGGTAACATCATGAACACCATGCTGCTCACGGGCAGCGCATCGAATGATGAGCGCGTCATTGGCGCTGTTACGGACAAAGACGGCAACGTCTATGTCGCGGGGTACTTCTCAAGCCAGGCCGCGAGCTTCGGCGGATTCCCATTGTCGCCTGGCCCCGCTGATACACGCAACATGTTTGTCTACAAGTTCGCTCCCGATGGATCCCTGCAGTGGTCAAACATCAGCAAGGGTTCGAGCACATCAAGTTCGGAATCCGACTGCTCTGATATCGGCATCCGCTACGATGCTTCTGGAAATCCTGAAATCATCGTTGTGGGACGTTTCCGCAAATACATCGAAGTCGGCATCAGCCGCGGCGGAACGATTGAGCGGAATGGACCGTACACTGGAACGGCAGCTACGACATGGCGCAACTACTATGTGATTTACGATGCGGGTGGTTATCCGCGTTTGACAGCGAATGCTGCTGCGCCAACTGCTGGCGGCCTTGTGTACAAGGCGAAGACTGTTAAAGATGCTCTGAACTTCACCTACGCCACAGACTCCTACACGGGTCCGAAGTCCTTCACACCACCACCGATCACATTGCCGAACAGCGGTCTGACCGACGTGTTCGTGACAAAGAACGGTGCATCACCAGCATCAAACGACGTATCGAAGAACAACTTCTCTGTGCTTGCACCGCAGTTGACTGTTACACAAAACAAGGTGACATTCAAGAGCACACCGCAAGGACAGCAAGAACCTGTGTCGCTGACATCGGTTGTGCAGAATCGCGGCTCATTCCCGGTAACGATCCAACGCATCAGTATTGCGGGCACGAACCCGGCAGACTTCCGCGTGATCTCGCCAACGGTCTTCCCTATTCGTCTCGACACTGGTCGTACGCTGTCACTCGAGCTGGCGTTCGAACCAAAGGGCACAGGCCTGCGGACAGCGATTCTCGAAGTTGTTGGCAATTGCAACGCGAATACACAGATCGTTCTCGAAGGCACAGGGCTTGCACCGTGCGTGTGGGAAAGCCAGTCAACGGTTACCCTCGGCAAGGTCCCATTGGGTCAACCGACATCACGCACAGTTACATGTGTGTTGAAGAACACAGGCCCTCTAGCTCTAAACGGGAAGCTGACGATCACCAAGCCGGACCCAGACATCACGATTGGCAACCAAGGTGCCTTCAGCCTTGCGGCAAATGGTGGTTGCTTTAATCTTGATGTGAACATCGCTGCTGCAACTCCTGGCATCAAGACATGTACAGTTGATTTCGGTCTCCCAACCGACTGTGGTAGTGCTGTTTCAACGATCACTGTTGAGATTGTCGAGCCTCGCGTTGCTATCGACAGCATCGACTTCGGTCGCGTTCGCCTGCTGACGCCGGTTAGCGGCAACATCACAATCACAAACCTCAACACGGATCCTGCATCCATCACCGGATTTAGCATCAGCGATCCGACGAATGCAAACTTCAGTGGCATCACCTTGCCTGCTCCACAGGTTCTTGCGCCAGGTGCGTCCATCAAGATCCCTGTGACGTACACGCCACAGACTCGCGGTGCACACAGTGTTTCCGTCACAGCAACAGTACAAGGACAGAACACGCCGCTCGTTGGTCTGATCAAGGGTGTAGGTTTCCAACCAGTGCTCGAAGCAACAGGCTTCACCTTCAAGGCGTGGCCAATCAGCACAACGTCGCCTGAACAAGGAAAGGTCACTCTCCGCAATACGGACGCCGATGCTGCACTTACGATCAACGCCGTTGCGTTCCAAAACGCTACGACGGTGTTCGCCTGGACTGGAACACCACCAACGTTCCCGCAGACAATTGCTCCTGGCGGCACGCTTGAATTGAATGTTTCGTTCACACCAGCTGTCGTCGGCAACAACACCATCAACGTCTGCATCGAGCACGACGGTAAGCCAGGTCCTGGTCCAGTGCCACCGTATGCGAACACATGCGTAGAAGTCAAGGGCATTGGTCTCGATCAATCAGGCATTCCGCCGATCAACTTCGCCAACACGCTGACGTGTGCAACACGCGTCGACAGCTTCGCGATCGTCAACCCAAGTCAGTTCGCACTCAACGTACAAGCTGCCGTTGGTTCGGGTGATGCAGCTGCATTTGAACTGAGTGAGAAAGCCGCATTTACCGTCGCTCCTGGCGAGACAAAGGTGATCACGGTCACGTTCCGTCCGACTGCTGTTCAAGCGTATTCGGCCTCCTATGCGTTTGCAAACGATCAGAATCTCAAACTGAACGTTACGATGTCTGGAAATGGCGTATCAACACCAGTTGATTTCCGCTATGGCACGATCGCTCAGGCGCAAGCTGGACAGGTATTGTCGACACCAATCAGTGTGAGTTACAATGCTGCGAACTTTGCTGGGGCTGCCCCAACGCAATTCGACATCACGATCACGCACGATGCCGAAGCAATGTCGTTCGCAGGCTTCACACAACCAGAGATGCTTGGTTGGACCTTCACACCAACACCAGGTGTGGGATCGGTTGCCATCCGCGCTCAGTCTGTAACAGGCATATTGACGCAAGGGGCATTCGTGACTCCGACGTTTAACACGTACCTCAATGCTGATTCAACACTGCCGATGTCGATGACGGTCACAAGCCCTCTCTCCTGCCTCGTGACGACTGGCGACAAGACAGCTGTCACCATGAAGTTTGTCTGCTTCACGACTGGGCGCCTGGTCAAGTTTGGCAACCAGCAGTTTGGCTTGATGAATCCACGGAACAACCCGGTTCGTGACGAACTGGTCGTGGCCTACACAACGGGTATTACAGTGGCCACAACATTCCAAGTTGTGGATGCAATGGGCAACATTGTCATCGAAGCAACGAGTGGCGTAACCCCATCAGGATCATATCTCTTCGAAGCAAATACATCGTCACTTGCTTCTGGCGTCTACTTCCTGCGCATGATCAGTGGTCCGTTTGTGGCCAGCACACAGTTTGCTGTGGTGAAGTAAGCGACGCTCAGGAACCTCCCTCGCACATCACAACGGCGCGTCGTCCATCCGGACGGCGCGCCGTTTCTCATTACGGGGGGAATGGTCGGTGAGAAGCCCGTATCTTTGTGTATTCACAATCCGTAGATACCGACATGATCGATCGCATCACCCAAGCTCTCGGCGACAAGGCATCGTACTATCTCCAGCATACATCAACGACGATTCCCTCGTCGATGATTCATGTGCCGTCCTCGAATTCTGTCGATACACTGTTCGGCGGTTCAGATCGCAACAACCGTGTACTTCGCAACCTCGAATGGATGAACAACACGGGTCGTCTCGCTGGCACAGGATATGTCTCCATCCTTCCTGTCGATCAGGGGATTGAGCACAGCGCAGGTGCATCATTCGCGAAGAATCCGGCATACTTCGACCCTACGAACATCGTTGAGCTTGCTATTGATGGTGGATGCAACGCCGTAGCGTCTACGTTCGGCGTTCTCGGTAATGTGGCTCGCAGATATGCACACAAGATTCCCTTCGTCGTAAAGATCAACCACAACGAACTGCTTACCTATCCGAACAAGTTCGATCAAATCATGTTCGGTACTGTAGAGCAGGCTGCCGACATGGGAGCCGCTGCCGTTGGTGCGACCATCTACTTCGGATCAAACGAGAGTTCACGTCAGATCGTTGAAATCGCCCAAGCGTTTGCTCGCGCTCACGAACTGGGCATGGCAACGATTCTCTGGTGCTACATCCGCAACAATGCGTTCAAAGCTGATAAAGACTATCACGTTGCGGCAGATCTCACTGGCCAGGCGAATCACCTCGGTGTAACGCTTGGCGCTGATATCATCAAGCAAAAGCTACCAGAAAACAATGGTGGTTTTAAGGCACTCAACATGGGTGGTTCGAGCTACGGGAAGCTCGACGAGCGCATGTACACTGAGCTGGCGTCAGACCACCCGATTGACCTCTGCCGCTATCAAGTAGCGAACTGCTACATGGGTCGCATCGGACTGATTAACAGTGGTGGACCGTCCGGAACCAACGATATGGCAGAAGCGATCACGACTGCTGTCATCAACAAGCGCGCCGGCGGCATGGGCTTGATCAGCGGACGGAAGGCATTCCAGCGTCCGATGAAGGAAGGCGTTGAGCTCTTGCATGCGATCCAGGACGTCTACCTCTGCAAGGACGTCACAATCGCCTAATGTCTGCCCCCTTACCACGCGGTGGCGCTTTGCACGAGCTTCGCCGCCTGATCCCCTATGTTCGGAAGCACACGAAGCTCGTTGTGCTGGGGCTGATCTTTATCACGATCTCGAACATCTGCTCGACTGCGATTCCGTATGTCGTTGGATCAATGATTGACACGCTTGGATCAGCATCGTTTACATCGACCGATGTAACCTGGCTGATCGTTAAGATCTTGGCACTCACGATCGGCAGCGGCTTCTTCATGTTTGCAACGCGCCGCACGATCATCGTGATGTCGCGCTACATCGAAGAAGCACTTCGCAATGATGTTGTTGCCGCTGTCAAGGATCAATCACAACGCTTCTTCCATGAGCGATCAACGGGTTCGATTCTTGCGCATTTTTCCAATGACATTAGCTCGGTGCGCGAGTTCATCGGTCCTGCCATCATGTATACGGCGAACACGATCACAACATTCGCCTTTGCTCTTTCATGGATGACGTCACTCGACGTTCTGCTGACTGCGGCAATTCTCATTCCCGTCCCACTGGTCGCAACGCTCACCTATCGTCTTGGTAAGCGGATCCATTCGACATATAAGGTAGTGCAGCAGGAATACGAGAACATCACAACACATGCACAGGAGACAGCCTCCGGCATCCGCGTGATACGCGCCTACGTGCGTGGTGCCTTTGAAGCAACTCGCTTTAATGCACTCAGCAAGACGTACTACGAAAAGAACATGCAGCTGGCGCGTGTACAGTCATTGATGATGCCAGGCATGACCGTACTGTTTAACATCAGCTACATCATCGTGCTAACCGTAGGCGGCTACCAGGTAATCCAGAAGACGCTTACCGTTGGCGAACTGACACAGTTTTTCATCTACCTCAACCAATTGCTGTGGCCCATCGCTGCTATTGGCTGGGTTACGAGCATGATCCAACGCGGTGCAGCTTCGATGGGACGCTTAGGTGCTCTCTATGAGGCTCCGTCAGATGTAACCTCGCCTACATCACCGCACGATGTGATGATCACGGGCAACATTGTGTTTGATCACGTGTCGCTTTCCTACGATGGAACCACACAGGTGCTTGATGACATCTCCATTACGGTTCCCGCAGGAACGAGTCTGGGTATCGTTGGAGCGGTTGGAAGCGGCAAGTCGACACTCGTGGGACTTGTCCCACGGCTCTATGATGTGAGCACTGGTCGTTTGCTCATCGAGGGTGTCGACGTACGCGACATCGACCTTCACGTCCTTCGGTCGTCCATCGCGATCGTACCGCAAGAGGCGTTCTTGTTCTCCGAGTCAATTCGCGACAACATTCGCTTCGGCAATCCTGAGGCAACGGACGAGGATGTTGTGGCAGCAGCCATGCGTGCGCAACTCCATCAGGACATTCTCCAGCTGTCTGAGGGATACGATACGGTGGTCGGCGAGCGTGGCGTAACGCTCTCAGGTGGACAGAAGCAGCGAACATCGCTGGCTCGAGCGATCGCCGCGAATCCGAAGATTCTCATCCTTGATGATGCCCTCTCCGCGATTGATGCTGATACCGAGGATCGTGTGCTACGCGAACTCGAACAGATCATGAAGAATCGTACGACGATCATCATTTCGCACCGCCTGTCGACTGTACAACAGTGCACGAACATCGTGGTTCTCGAGAACGGTCGTATTATCGAATCGGGTTCGCACGCCGAACTCCTTGCACAGAACGGAACCTACGCTTCCATGTTTGAACGACAACAATTGGAACAACAGCTCTCATGAATACCTACGCAAGTGTCCTTCAGCTGATCGGCAAGACGCCCCTTGTCAAACTCAACCATGTAACACAGGGCATCGAAGCCCAAGTGTACGTGAAACTCGAGAACATGAACCCTGGCGGTTCCGTGAAGGATCGCATTGGCATTGCGATGATCGAAGCTGCAGAGCGTGATGGTCGCCTCAAGCCGGGCGCTCTCATCATTGAGCCAACCAGTGGCAATACGGGTATCGGTCTCGCCCTTGCGGCGCGTCTCAAAGGATACAACTGTCTGTTTGTCATGACCGACAAGGCATCACAAGAACGCGTACGCTACCTGAAGGCTCTCGGCGCTGATGTCTTGATTGTGTCGGGCGCCGCGAAGATGAGCTCGCCGGAATACTACTGGAATACTGCCAAGCGCCTGAGCGAGGAAATTCCGAACGCGATCATGCTGAATCAGTATGACAATCCTGCCAACCCTGCCATTCACGAATGCACAACGGGTCCGGAAATCTGGGATGATACCGATGGCACAGTCACACACTTTATCGCAGGCATTGGCACCGGTGGTACAATCACTGGAACGGCGCGCTATCTCAAGTCGAAGAACCCACACCTCAAAGTGATTGCTGCCGATCCTGTGGGATCCATCCTCAAGACATTTAAAGAGACTGGCCGAATCATCGAGCCGCTTCCCTATCTCGTTGAGGGTGTTGGTCAAGAACGTGTCCCACTCAATCTTGATGTGAATCTCGTCGACGAGTTTCTCAACATCAACGACAAAGAAGCATTCATGATGGCACGTGCACTGGCACGTCATGAAGGCATCTTCTGCGGTGGCTCGTCAGGAATGAACGTAGCGGCTGCACTCAAGGTGGCTAAACTTCTCCCTCCTGAAGCGGTCGTTGTTGCCATCATCTGTGACACGGGAGAGCGCTATCTCTCCAAGCATCACTCTGATGAGTGGCTTACCGAAAAGAATCTGCTTGAACAGGATCGCCTGATGATCCGTGACGTCATCGCAGCCAAGCGCACACGAGGCACACTGCCATCACTGGTCAGCTTGCCGAGTTCAGCTACAGTCAATGAAGCTCTTGCGCTTATGAGCTCGTATGAAGTGAGCGATCTGCCTGTAATCGACGACGATACACTCGTTGGAACAACGCGTGAGTCGAAACTGATGTCTGCCGTGATCGGTGATCGCCTCGTTTTGGAGCGTCCGGTTGCAGACTTCATGGAGCAACCCGCACCAATCGTCGATGCACACGAGCATGTGCAAACGGCAATTAGCACGCTGAAGTCATCACCGATGATCATTGTCTCAGAGTTTGGACGCCTATCGGGCGTGCTAACACGCCACGACGTACTTGAGTATCTCTAAACCCAGAGATCCTCGCCTTACGGCTTGTACCACGTAAGGTCGATTGCGTCTTCGCCGCCGTCAACACCAAGAACTTCACCATTGATCCATTGTGCTTCGTCCTTCGCAAGGAGTCGGAGCACATTGGCAATGTCTTCTGGTGTGGTCAAGCGGTGGTATGGATTACGCATGAGCGCGTTGTTCATGATGATGTCGCTGCCTGGGATTTTCGACAGCGCTGGCGTGTGCGTCACACCTGCTCGAATCGAATTGGCTGTAATGCCGTATGGCGCGAGTTCAAGCGCCAGCTGACGACAGTACGACTCCATCGCGGCCTTGGCTGCAGATACTGCGCCGTACATCGGGAGTACGCGCGTTGCACCGGCACTTGTAAGACCGACAATACGACCGCCCTGACCCATCAGTCCGTTGCGGACAACGTCTTGGGTGTAGTAGATGAGCGAGTTCGCCATCACATCCAACGTCATGTCGAGATTCTTCTGCGAAATGGCATCGTTCGGCTGATCGGCGATAAACGGCTTCAGCGTTCCGAATGCAAGCGAATGCAGCATCATGCGCAGTGAAGCACCCTCGTGCTTCGCGAACTCATCCTTGAGTCCAGCGATAACTTCGGCACGACGATCTGGATCGGCCGCATTCATGTTGTAGAACAGTGTGCGAACGCCCATGCCATGCAATTCAGCCTTGAGGTCCTCCACTTGCTGAAGACCAGCTGCACGATCGAGGTGAACCCCAGCGATGTGAAAGCCATCCGCTGCGAGTGCGCGTGCGGCGGCGCGACCAAATCCACTGGATACACCGAGAATCAAAACGTACTGTTGCGATGCCATGGTTGCCAACTGTTATTGCGGAAAGAAAATCGAGCTGCAAAGTTAGGAAGGGGGCAGGGTGCTACCAACCCTCTTGACGGAGAAAGACATATCCGCCCTTGGTCGCGCCCCACACCTGTGCGTTGTCCGAAGAATACCCCCGATCCCACGACACGATTCTGTCTCGATAGATCTTGACCTCGGACGTTGCATACGATGCTCCACGGAGCTCGCTCGTGCAGGCTGTTCCATGCGTCGAACCGAAGAAGTGAATCGCGTCGAGCTGCATGTAGACTTCGCAACCACGGCGCAGAGCAAGATTTGATGGGTCGAGTCCATCAACAAGGGTGGTGTCCTTCCAGGCCCCGATGACGCGTGCAGGATCCTTCCACGTAAAGGTTCGCGACTCGATCATACGTTCTTCAACACGTCGCACCTGATACACGCGCTGCCGATATGGTGCATCCTGCGAGGTCGCAACGGCCTGCTCAACGACGAACCAGTAACCATCTGTCCGTGTGTGCCAGATGCGTTTCATCCGCAACCGTATATCAAGATACGTGCTGTCGGTCGCTGCCTGGTCCTTGCTTGAGAACGACCCCTCAAGCCATGCGGCAAGAACTTCGAGGTCGATGTCCTTGTCCTTTTTCGCAGTACCTGTTGCAGGTTGCCCCATTGCCGAACTCACGGCAACCAACGCGACAAGGGCGAGAATGGTGATCTGTGTCTTCATCGGAATCGTTGTGCAAGTTCATCAAAGGGTATGAGGATGTACGTGGCATCTCCACGCGGCGAACGATGTGGGACGGAACAACTGAACAAATCGCGTACAAGGGCCGCAGCTTCGTCACTTGTAAGAGCCTCCCCACGGCGGAGCGCATAACGCGAGGCAAATGCCGAGGCAACACTCTCGCGTCGCTGTGTGCGAGGAACAGATTCGATTTCTTCGAGCGCCTGGAGAAGATCATCGAGAGCCGACTCTTCACTTCCGGGCTTGACGTCCGATGGAACAGCGTGCACATGAACACGTCCGTCAGATTCTACATCACATCGAAATCCGAGTTCGGTGAGCTCGTCATGAAACTCACGCATGAGCACCACACGGGACGGACTTAAGCGCACGAGAACTGCGAAGAGCAGTGACTGCGCTACGGGTTCACCGGTTCGTGCTAGCACACGTTCATAGACTATGCGTTCATGTGCTGCACGCTGATCGACAATCACCAAACCTTCATTATTCGTTGTCACAACATACTGTCCGCCCGCATGGAGAATCCCAGATGTCTCATGCTCACGTCGGCGCGCAAAGAGCTGATCGAATGCCTCATGCATTCCCGACGACACCACTGCTGCACCTGATCGCTGGTCCGGCGCGGATGAACGTCCTTGCGCTTGCGTAAGAATCTCCCCCGTAAGACGATTGACGACCATCGACGTGCCAACGGGAGAGGACGGTAAGGACTGCAGAGGTCGATGTGCAAGCGCGACATCGCCAATGAAACTTGGGATCACCTGCGCCTGCGAGAGAGCACGCGACACTGCTTGCTGAACAAGGAGGTACAGTTGACGCTCATCATCAAACTTCACTTCGTGCTTCTGCGGATGAACATTGACGTCGACGCGCTGAGGATCAATGGTGACGTATGCCACAAATACAGGATGCTGTCCGCTATCGAGCAAATGCTCATAGGCAGAGGTGATTGCATGTGCGATCGAGCGACTCACAATTGGACGTGCATTGAGGAAGACGTACTGTCCACTCCGACTCTGCCGGGCAACATTCGGCAAACCGGCATATCCTTGAACGCGCAGCCCACGATCCTCCGCATCAAACTCAACGAATGCACGATGTGGATCGAGTGCGACAATGTCTGCGATACGGCGTCGTTGGTCTGCAGGCTTTACGTCGAAGACGAGTGTCTGATTGTCGTAGAAAACGATGCGCACGTCAGGTCGAGACAGTGCGAGCTTCTGCATTGTCTCGGAGATATGACGGAACTCCGTGAGATCTGCCTTGAGGAACTTCCTTCGGGCAGGAACATTGTAAAACAGGTTGCGAACCAACACCTGCGTGCCACCGTCATGCGACGCAGGCTTGATCTCTGGAGCATGTCCAGGCCGCTGCAGAAGCGTCCACCCCATGTCGTCGTCAGAACGACGTGTACGGATCTCGACATCTGCGACGGCTGCGATCGAGGCCATCGCTTCGCCACGAAACCCAAGCGTTCGGATAGCATGCAGATCGTCCTCACTCGCGATCTTACTGGTTGCATGACGGACAAGTGCAAGCTGCAGATCTTCGTGCGACATTCCCCTGCCGTTATCAATCACGTGGATGAGCTGTTTGCCCGCGTCACGCACAACGACGGTTACACTTGTTGCGCCTGCGTCGATCGCGTTCTCAACTAGTTCTTTCACGACCGATTCTGGACGTTGCACGACCTCTCCGGCCGCAATCTGATTGGCCAGGTACTCCGGCAGGATGCGTATCGTCGACGTGCTCATGTCATGCTCCCGTGCATCATCTGCTTCCAAGGCAATCGCAAAAACGGACGGATCCATGGTGCGCGCAGGCGCTGAACATCCATGTACTCAGACATCCCATAGCCAACAAGAACATCACCATCTGTCCATCGGGAGATATACCGCTGATAGAACGGACCATCCTCACAGACGACGTCGTTATCACATACAACTCTGCGTGCAACACCACGAGCGTCAACACCCGTAAGTACCACGCTGCGATGCATACGGAGTCCCATAAAGTTCACCCGTCGTCGATCGAACGTGATGCTCGACGTTTGCCACGGTGCAACACGTCCTTCACCATCAACATCTACCACATGCGTTGTCACATGCTTGGATGCTGGTGTTGTGAGGTACACAATGGATGAGGACGGACCATGCACACGACCCCAATACCAATCTCCGAAGTCACTACTCATCGCCCTAACACCCATGTTATGGTCATGGTAGGCTAGGGCCGATCCCTCGAATACACATGCCGGCGGCATGGCACCCTCTCCGAGCGCAATTCTGAGCGTCGCAGCAGCACGAGGCCGTGCTAGCACCCAGGCGTGATCCTCCGTGTGGGAATCTGGCGTCGACATCGTGCCTGACGATTCTAGTCGCAGTGCCACGTCAACCGAGCGCTCGATTCCACGGCCGACTCGCGCGATGGCAACGTGCAACACGCCATCTGTATCAAGGCGCAACGAAGCATCACCGACGCGTACATCTGCCCCCTCGCTGGCAAACCTGCATGCCTCGAGTGGCACATCACCGAACGCGAATGCGATGCGTGTGCCACGATGATACACGCTTACCGCGAACCCGCCAGCCATTGCGGTTGGATCCGAAAGGTATGCTGGCGACATGGGCATGCCACGGAAGAGAATTGCAACGACTCCCCACTCACCATCGTCGGTAAGGGCGTCGGTATACCACCATTCGTACGCGCCTGCGCCGTTGAGTGCATGACATCGATCATGGACGGGACCGGTGAGAAGTTGCATGCGACAAAAGTACGTGTGAATGCCCGTAGATTGCGTGATGCAACTTGATCTTCTCTTCGTACTGTCAATTGCGCTCACCAGCATTGCCGCTGTCTTGCTGGCCGTGAGCATGCTTAACCTGGCGCGTTTCCCGCGTCTCCCCAAGGTCGGTGCCGTAACGCCCCAGCAGCAGCGGTGTTCGATTCTTGTTCCGGCACGCAACGAAGAGCGCTGCATCGAGGCCTGCGTGCGGTCCCTGTGCCTGCAAGATGATCCCAACACGGAAGTCATCGTCCTCGACGATGGATCCACCGATGCGACACCGGAGATCCTCGCGCGCCTCCAGCGTGAGTTTCCCGCCCTTAACGTGATCTCCGGACAGCCGCTGCCACAAGGATGGATTGGCAAGTCCTGGGCGTGCGATCAGCTCTCGAAGGCCGCCACGGGAGACATTCTTCTGTTTACCGACGCCGATACCGTGCACGCACCAACAACCGTCCGACGGACGCGCGTGTATATGGAGGCCAACAAGGTTTCGCTTCTTACGATGGTTCCCTACGAGGAACTCGGCAGCTTCGGCGAGCACGTTGTGATCCCCATGGTACATACGCTGTACTTCGCCTATCTCCCCAACGATCTGGTGATGCACAATCCGAGTGTGTCGTTTACGGCCGCCAACGGACAGTTCATGTGCTTCACACGGGAAGCCTACCGTGCTGTTAACGGACACGAGAGCGTGAAGGCATCGTTGGTCGAAGATGTTTTTCTCGCCAAAGAAGTCAAGCGTGCTGGACTCCGCATCTCGCTCGTCGATGGGTCGGATGCTGTCTCCTGCCGCATGTACACGAATGCTCGTGAAGTCACCGAAGGGTTCTCGAAGAATTTCTTTCCTGCCACATCCTACAGCATACCGATTACGGTGATCTTCCTCGGACACCTCCTGAGCACGTACGTCGCACCCGTTGCGTTTCTCGCAATCGGCATGGTGCAACAGCGAACTGATATCATCGCTCTAGCCGGCGCTCAGCTTGGTGCGCTTGCGATCATTCGCGGTGCGATCTCCTATCGCTTCGCGATGCCGTGGTGGCACATCTTGCTTGCGCCTATCACCGGCGCATGGTCCTTTGTGATTGGTGTAAACTCAATACGCTGGGCGTTTTCACGTCGTGGAGCGACATGGAAGGGGCGAGCATACTCACAACAAGGAACACATCATGCGTGAACCATCAAACGGCGAGAAGCTTCTTGATCTGTTTCTGCTTCGCACGCGCGAGCCAGAGTATGCCATCGATCAGCCATTCTACACTACAGGATCGATCGTTGCGGCTGCGCTGATGCGGATTGCTCTTATTGCCGTTGTGACCATGGCGCTCAAGTCCTACGTGTCGAGCAGCACGACGTGGTGGATAGCGATGATCGGACTCTGGGGTTTGGGAGTGTATCCAGCTTGGTTGCAGTACGACAAGTATCATGAGCGAGTCGAAACAATCACGGACGGCACGCTATGCGGAACGTGTCGCCACTTCAACCGCACCAATCAGCTGTGCATGATTATGGACGAGCATGTAACGTCCACCACGCCGCCTTGTGAAGGCGAAGGCTGGGAACCAGCATGACGTGTGCAGACGCGCGGACGAACAATCGTCACTTCACATCGACCAACCTGTAGACGCCACGATCATTCACCTCGAAGGTAAATGTCTGCTTTGGGACGTTGGTGTATTTCCAGATCTCGCGGGGGCTTGACGCTTTGAGGTCCTTCGTGATCGAACTTGGTTGTCCATAGAGAACATAGACCTTACCACGCTCGGTGCGTGAACCATCCGGCTCGTTGATGGTACTGAAGGCGAAGAATGCATTGTCAACTCGACGATAGTATTCGGCCATACGCTCGTTATAGACCGTCGTTGCGGTCTGATCCTGGCGGCGCCACCATTCCATGAGTGCCTGACGATTCTGTGCGGCATCGCCATCAGTGAGTGAATCGAGCGTTTCTTCGCTGCAGATATACTGCATCGACTCGATCGCATAGTCCAGTGTTCTCAGCGAGAACGGCATCATCTCCCAGACGATTTGGAACTTCACTGCGATGGTATCGCGCGTTCCCGCCTTGACGAGATCTATCTGATAGCGCCCCGGAACCAACGTTGCCATGGGGATCGGGATCTCTACACTAGCGATTGGACGCCGTGGAGCAGCACGGTCCGACATCTCGAGGAATGCCGCTTCGTTCGATGACGCAGCAGAGATGCGCGGAAAACGATCGCGCTGAGACTGGACGCGTCCCTCGATATCAGACACGCTCCACCAACGGATCTCTTTGTTGTCCCACGGCAGTTGATGAATCCGATAGATATACCGCGTCTCGGTACTATCTGCCACAAGCAATAGCGCCTGCGCTTTGTCTGGTCCGAACGGCAGATTACTATTGAACACAAAGAGTCGCAGGACGTCAACTCCATTGATGCTCTCCGGAGCACCGAATGCAGCAGGGGCTAACAGACGTGTGGCCTTGCGTGGCATGAAGGACACTGGTGGAAGCTTAATACGCTTCTGATTGCTCTCCTTCTGCGACAGAACTTCGAGACCAAGTACATATGTCCCTTGGCTAATCTGAAACGACGTCCATCCAACATGGTAGGCATTCTTACTGTTGGTTTCTTCAAACGTGTTGGTGAATGCCGTGTCCGACCATTTCGTGCGCTGCCGGATCACACCCAGGGTATCCCGCAATTCAACATTCACTGCCATCTCGGCACTATAGTTGCCGCGAACCTCGCTTACATCACGCACACGTACGAACGACATCATGTCGTTGGCAATACGGAAGAAGACCACAACCGTTGCGGAGTCGCCCGTATCGTTCGGCACCACATACGCATCTGCATAGAACCGATCGCCATACTCCATCAACATCGATCGATTCCGAATCGTCTGCGTCCCTTGTGCGAATGCGGACAGCGTTGCGCAGATGAAACATAGTGCGATAATGACACTTCGCATCACAAGCCCCCTGGCGTTGGTAGTGAGCGAACCTCTTCCAGAACATCGCGAAGAATCACTGCGGCAGCCATTTGATCCTTCACACCCTTCGTTTGTCGCTTCTTCTTTTTCACACCCGAAGCCACCATAATTGAACGTGCTTCCTTTGTTGAGAATGCCTCATCCGCCTCAAACACAGGCAATGAAACAGATTGACGAACACGCTCAATGAATTGTTGGATTGCCTCGATAATCGGCGTGATACGTTCGTCATGATGACGAGGCACACCGATAATCAACACATCGATACGATCGGATGCGAGTCGATCGCGTAGCACGTCCATGGCCATCGGCGTGTTGTCTATCACAGGACGGGTGGACACGACGATGTGCATTTCATCGCAGACGGCGACACCGATACGCTTCATGCCCACATCGAGTGCACAGAGACGTTTACCACGCAATGATGCGAGCTCGTTATGTGTCATGCGTCCTGTTCCTCAGTTGCACGATAGCGGTGACGTATGTCCATACCATGCGGAATACGGAAGATCACTTGTGTTCCGACACCGGGCTGACTCGATACACGAAGTGTGCCGTTATGAAGGTCCATCACATGCTGCATGATCATAGTTCCAATGCCGGTGCCGGTACCGTCCTTTGCCGTTGTGAAGTACGGACGCATCATGTTGGCAAGCGTCTCGGTATCCATGCCCACTCCCGAGTCGCTGATGCGGATAAAGACAAACACAGGGTCATACCACGTTGCGATTTCAACTGTCCCCTCTTGTCCGCGCAGCGCCTTGATCGCATTCTCGACGGCATTACGAACTGCGCGAGAGATCTTGAGCTTGTCAACATTCATCATCGTACCACGCAGCTTCATGGAGAAGGTCACGTGGGGGAACATCACGGGATCGAATTCATGACGAATCTCCGTGCAGAGCTCTGCACTATGCACGGGAAGCCGAACAAGCTCATCACTGCGGCCAACACTCACAAGGTCGCGCACACGCTGGATCAGCACACCCACCTGGAACAAAATCCGACGTCGGCGCTCAGTGTTCCGCTGGTCGAGTCCCTCGTCGAGCTGTTCGGCGTTAAGGCGAATCGTTGAAAGATTGGTCTGCATGTCATGGGCCAGTTGCGCCCAGTTCACAAGACGCTGTCGTTCGAGAGCTTCGGTGATGTCGACACCAGAAATAATGAAACCCGCAGCTTGACCGAGGAGGCCAACAAGTGGAATCGAGGTGATAACAAACTCGCGCTGTTCATCGGCATCTTCGATCATCACACGGTCGGTCCTTGATGTCCGCACAGAGAGCGCATGCTCGATAAAGCTGGCCAGTGACTCGAGACCCTTCTGCTGCATATATGATCGGAACAACCGCCGCATCGGCACGCTACGTGTGATCTTCATCAGCGCAGCTGCGCGTTCATTGGTTCGCACAAGCCGACCATTTGCATCAAGAACGATGACGACACCTGCACCAGGGATATCAATGACCGCGTCAAGGAATCGACGCTGGCGGCGGTACAACGCCCAGAATACAACGGCAAGCGAAACCAGAAGCAGTGGAATTACCAGACGCGTGATCGTATCGACACCCCGCACGATAAACCACAGCGGCTGCTCGTGGCGCGTCATAACGATCGACGCTGATCGAGTCGAGAGAATGATGCCATCACGCGTGCAGAACAATTCTTCGTGGTCCAACGGAAGCCCCAATACGCACGCATCGCGCGATAGAATTGTACCGTCGGCATCTGTCGTAACAATCCCACCAGCGAACGTCACCACAATCGTGTCGCCACTCACATGCACGCAACGTGGCATGCCATATTCGCCGGGAATAAACGTACCCTCGGGAAGAACCTCTGGAATATCATTGCCGGATGTAACGACAAGCTCTGGTCGTCCACTGCGTGTCGTGAGCATAGCAACAGCCAACCCACCGTCACTGTCAATCCACGGGGCGATTACATGTTGTTCAATCGGAATCGTTCGCGTGAATGTTGCGAACGTGGTAAGATCAAGCGCTGTGACGACAGTTCCCTGCGTTCCTCGAACTGTGGAGAGCATCATCACGTAGTTGCCCACATGCAGAATGCGTGCATCGTCACTGAGCGGCACCGACGTCGTTGCAATGGCTTGCAGCTGCTCATCAATGATTGATAGAAATGCCGACGACCCAATGCTGTAGGACAGTGCTATACGTCCACGTCCAGTAGGTGCCATAGCCAACCCTGCCGTGACGCGCTGCTCGAGTGGCGTAACAAGCAGGTCGGCGGTACGCTGACGAACAGCATACACGGTGCTTCCCACCGAAAGCAATGCAACAGAACTTTCAGGATGTTTATCGAGCCGAATCGGCGTCCCAGCATCAAGCATCTGCTCTGAGCGAATCATCACGTCCGACTGTTGCCGAGGTGTGAGATCGTCGCGCACAGTGCGCAGACGAACCGCACCAGAGTCCACCGTTGCAATCAGATACCCTTGCTCCCACGCAATCATCGCCCGCACATCAGCGCCCGGGAACGCTCGCTGCAGAACTGTGCCATCGGCACGAAGTAGTACAACGCCCGGACTCGTGCTTGACCACGTTGGACGTGGTGCGATAACCGCAAAGGCAGCAGTACGATTCGGCGTGCGCACGACTCTCCCCTGCCATTGCTGCGTTCGAAGCAACGCATACGGTTCACCTGCGTCGGCCATCACCGACACTGATGCCCAGACCATAGCGAGGATGAGCGCTACACTCCTCACTCGGGTTGCACCTCACAGATCACCCATGCATGCACGCCTTCTTTGCGACCAACATATCCGATGCGTTCGCTGGTTGTCGCCTTCATAGCGACACGCTCCAACGGGAGGCCACAGAGTTTTGCAATGTTCTCGCGCATCTGCACCTTGTACGGCAAAATCTTCGGCGATTCGAGCACTAGCGTACAATCGACATTGATAATCCGACACTTCGCAGCGCGGATCATCTCGACCGCGTGCTCAACAAAGAGCGAACTCGCAGCGCCCTTCCATCGCGGGTCGGTATCCGGAAAATGCTCACCGATATCACCAAGTGCCAACGCACCAAGCAGCGCATCGACAAGCGCGTGAAGAAGTACGTCGCCGTCGCTGTGTGCGACGGTGCCGATGGGTGACGGAATCGTCACACCTGCGAGGACGAGCGATTCACCTTCAGCAAGGCGATGCACGTCGAATCCAAATCCTACCATACAGCAAATGTACGGGATGCTGGGAATGTCGATCTTTGTTCCTATGCGCGACCAAGCTGTTAGCGTCAGCGAATTGACGTATGCGATTAAGGGGCTCCTCGAGGAGGGTATCGGCGACGTGCTGGTATCCGGGGAGATTTCCAATTTCAAGGAGCACTCGTCTGGACATCGGTACTTCACCTTGAAGGATGCCGATGCCCAGATCGGGGCGGTGATGTGGCGCACGCGGTCGCTTACGTTCCGTCCGGAAGACGGGATGCGTGTCGTGGTGCGCGGACGGTTGTCGGTGTACCCTCCGCAGGGCAAGTACCAGATCGACTGCAGCGCAATGCGTCCAGAGGGTGTTGGGGATCTCCACCGTGCCTTTGAACAGCTCCGCGAAGCACTCCGCGTTCGGGGTCTGTTCGATGCCGACCGTAAGAAGCCCATCCCCCATCGTCCCCGCTCGGTGGGCATTGCCACATCACAAACGGGTGCGGCTCTGCAAGACATGCTCTCGACGATTCACCGTCGATTCCCCCTGCTCGACGTCGTCTTCCGTCCAACTCTCGTCCAAGGTGAGGGGGCTGCCGAGGATATCGCCCGCGCGATCGCGGAACTCGATGCTGCCAAGCTCGACGTTCTCATTATCGGTCGAGGCGGTGGTTCGCTCGAGGATCTCTGGAGTTTCAATACCGAAGCCGTGGCGATGGCGATTGCAAACGCTCGGACACCAGTGATCTCGGCGGTTGGACACGAGACGGATGTAACGATTGCAGACTTTGTTGCCGATGCCCGTGCCGAGACGCCGACAGCGGCAGCTGTGATGGTAACGCCAATTACCGTCGACGATCTGCTTGAAGCACTCGATGCGCGTCAACAGGACATGACACGAACGATGTGCGATCGGATGGAAGACATGCTTCAACTTGCAGAGAGTTTTGTCGACGGACGTGCAGCACGACGCGTCACGGAGCGCATCCATCTGCGACAGCAACGCGTCGACGAACTTGTGTCACGTTCGTCACGTGCAGTTCGCCACCACACCACGTTTCTCAAACAGCACATCGACCACACCGCACTGTATCTGACCTCGCTGCACCCGCTTGCACCGCTCCGACGTGGCTTTGCCGTCATCGAACGCAACGGTATCGTACTTGCACCGAGCGATCACGTGCAACCAGGCGACACGCTCACTGTTCAGCGATTTACCGAATCCAGCACGGTCAACGTTCAGTCGGTATCCGATCCAACGATTCTTCCACCACCTACACCACACCATGGCAACGAAAGCGAAATCCCAAACGCTTGAAGACAAGCTGAAGCGACTCGAAGAAGTAGCATCACTCCTGGATCGCGGCGAAGCGCCAATCGATGAACAACTCGCGATGTACGAGGAAGGTATGCGCCTGGCGCAAGAGTGCCGAACGTACCTGGAAGAAGCAGAACTAAAGGTGCGTCGACTCAGTGGGGAACCTGACGAGAGCGACGACTAAGACTCGCTCTTGACCGGACGCAGCATGAGGTCGCGAATGGCCGACCGAGGGTCCTCACCGTGGAAGAGGATGCTCGCTACTTTTTGCGTAATCGGGAGTTCAATCCCTACAGATGCAGCAAGTTCGAGTGCGGCAGTTGTCGTGGGAACACCTTCAGCAATGGCACTCATCGTCGATAGGATCGATGTAAGCGTCGCCCCCTTTCCGATCTGCTCTCCAACGCTGCGGTTGCGGCTGTGCCGCGATGCACAGGTTACATAGAGATCGCCGAGTCCTGCCAGACCGTAAAACGTGCCTTGTTCAGCTCCCAGAGCAACACCGAGTCGGGCAATCTCTGCCAACCCCCGCGTCATCAACGCCGCCTTCGTATTGTCGCCCAAGCCAAGTCCGTCGACAATACCAGCGGCAATAGCGATCACATTCTTCAGTGCACCACAGATCTCTACGCCCACAACGTCGTCGCTGGCATACACGCGAAACGCAGGAGTGGTGAGAGCTGATTGAACGATCTGTGCAATCGCCGGATCTGCCGACGCCGCCACTACCGTGGTGGGCATGCGGTGGACAACCTCTTCCGCGTGGCTAGGTCCAGACAGAACGACATAGGCCGCCATCGACGGTGCCACCTCGTGCATGATCTCCGATACGCGCTTGCTTGTGCCTACTTCAATCCCCTTGGCGACATTCACCACGATTGCTCCCGCAACAACGGCGTCGCGCACTGTGGCGCGGACAAACTGCGTTGGCGTCGCGTTGATAATGATGTCGCTTCCAACAAGATCCTCCATCGAGGATGTCGCCCGGATACTCTCGGCAAGGACCGAGCCGGGAAGAAACGCGTCGTTTGTTCGGGTAGCTGTCATCGCCTCAACGACGTCATGCTCCCGGGCCCACAACTGCACATCGTGTCCTGCATCTGCAGCAACACATGCCAAAGCAGTGCCCCATGCACCAGCGCCAAGAATTCCAATACGCATCGCTTACCCGTCCGATTTCCGGCGCAGAAGGGCCAGATTGGTGAACCGGCTCTCCGTGCCCTCTAGAAGTCGGCGCATGTTTGTGCGGTGCGCGTAGAGCACAAGCACCGACAAGCCGATGAGGAAGAAGACGAGCGTGTGATATCCTTCGATCGAAACACCGAGCACGTTGTAGCGGAAGACCATCGTGCTTGGGATGACGATCGCAGCACCGATTGATCCGAGAGACACATAGCCAGAAAGGAACAGAAGCGCGAGGAAGATGCCCAAGCCGACGGCAACCTCGACAGGCGCAACGGCGATCAACAGGCCAAGTGATGTGTTAATCCCCTTGCCTCCTTTGAAGCCGGCGAAGATGCTCCACATGTGTCCGATAACCGCCGAGACTCCGGCAATCACACCTACGATGGTCTCATCCTCAAACGGTGTTCCGTTGCTGAACGGCATCTCGGTGTCGAAGAAGTATGCCACCAGCAGCACAGCTACAAGCCCCTTGGCTATGTCCAAGAGTTGCACAATCGCACCGGCCTTCCAGCCGAGGGTACGGAATACATTCGTACTACCCATGTTGCCACTCCCCACCTTACGGACATCCACGCCGAAGAAGCGCTTGCCGATGATGAGTGCATTGGGAATCGAGCCAATCAGATAGCTCTGCACGATGATGATAACGAGGCGAAGGATCGGATCCATGGATGCCAATTTACTACTCAGCTGGCATTCCCACGAAGAGTGACGATATCATATCGTAGCCCCATGTTCGTCTATGGGGTCCGACACCACGGAAGGACACACCCTATGTCTGAAGACATTAAGCGCAGCACCAAACTCCGACTTGAAGAGATCGACCGAGAACTGGCCGAACTCGGCACGGAGCATGCCAGTCTCAAAGCACGCTGGCAAACTGAAAAGGAGCACATTCAGACGATCCGACGACTCAAGTCGGAGACCGAGGATGTGAAGGTTCAGGCAGCCGATGCCGAGCGGGCTGGCGACTATGGTCGCGTAGCCGAGTTACGCTATGGCACGCTGTTGGATCTCGAAAAGGAGCTCACCAACGCGAATGCCGCACTCGTGGAACTCCAGGCAACATCGGCCCTGCTCAAGGAGGAAATCGACGGCGAAGATATCGCCGAGGTCGTTGCAAAGTGGACGGGAATTCCCGTGCAGCGCATGCTCGAAACTGAGCGATCGAAGTTACTCGCGATGGAGGATCGCCTCCACGACCGTCTTATCGGACAAGACGATGCGGTGTCTGCCGTTGCCAATGCCATCCGTCGATCACGTGCAGGCCTCCAGGATGCAAAGCGCCCTATCGGCTCGTTCATCTTCCTTGGCTCGACGGGCGTCGGTAAAACAGAGATGGCTCGCGCGCTGGCGGAATTCCTCTTCGACGACGAGAATGCACTCATTCGCATCGACATGAGTGAGTACATGGAAAAACATGCGGTGTCGCGCCTGATCGGCGCTCCTCCGGGCTATGTCGGATATGAAGAAGGTGGCCAGCTCACCGAGGCCGTGCGTCGACGTCCATACTCGGTTCTGTTGCTGGATGAAATCGAAAAGGCACACCCAGATGTGTACAACATCCTCCTGCAAGTTCTCGACGATGGTCGTCTTACCGACAGCCAGGGTCGGGTCGTAGACTTTAAGAACACGATCATCATCATGACGTCGAATATTGGCTCCGAGCTCATGCAGGACCGATTGTTGCTGATCAACGAAGAGAATCGTGAATCGATCATCGCCGATATCCGTGTGGAAGTTGCCGAGCTGCTGCGCTCACGACTTCGTCCGGAGTTCCTTAACCGGATTGACGAGATCATCCTCTTTAAGCCCCTGATTCCTTCCGAAGTCCAACGCATTGCTGTAATCCAGATCGCAGCAGTTGCAAAGCGCATGGAAGACCTAGGCATCCATCTCAGCGTGACGCCGAACTGCGTCGAGTGGCTTGGACGCCGCGGATATGATGTCCAGCTCGGTGCACGTCCGCTCAAGCGAGTTATTCAGCGGTATCTGGCCGATCCGCTTGCTTTAAAGATCCTTGGTGCGGAAGTTCGTGCTGGCGATACCGTCACGGTAGACTGTGACGACAATGGTCGCATGAGCTTTGTCACGACAGGTACATCTGATGCTGCACTTACCCCGTAATGGTCGTTGTTCTTGGTTGGTGGCGATCGCCGCAACACTTCTGATGATCGTGCAAGCTCGCGTCCTCGTCGCACAGGACGTTCTGACAGGTCCAACAGGATTCGATCCGTCGACTCTCCCAAGCGCATATCTGCGTGGTGTGACCACTGACACTACCATGCGGCCGCACGCCGTGCGCGTCCTTGGCACCCAACGTGATGGCGAAGCGCTCCGTGTACGTATGATCGTTCTTGATTCGCTCGGCAATCTTCTGCCCGCTGGATTGATGAACCTGGCCATCACTGCTGATGTCCGTTGTGCCGATGCTGCACCGACGCGCACAATGGCATCATCACGATTCGACGTACGGCAAGGGGCTCGTGGCACAACCATCATTGTCTGCGACAACAGTTTGCTCTCCGGGTCGACGTCGCGCGAGGTTGTACGATCGCTGCGTGATGTGCTGCCGACGTTCCCAGCTCGCGATAGCGTTGGTATTGTGGTCTTCGATCACGACGTGCTTGAACTAGCGCCGCTAGGACCGACTTCGAGCGTTGCCGATGCGTGCGTTCCCGAGGCCGTTCCGGAGCCCGACGGATTGTGCGCTTCGTTCGCTGCAACGCTAACCGGACTCGCCATGGCGGCCGAACATGATGGTCCGCGCACGGTGGTGCTGGTCGTAGCAAGTGATGATAACGCATCCTTCTCAACAACTACCGAACAGATCGTTCGCCGAGCACGCGAACTGGATGCCGTTGTGCATGTACTTCGCCTTGGAACGCAAAGTCGTGCCTTCCCGTATCGCTATATCGCGTCTGCAACGGGTGGACGGTTGACGACGCTTCCTGTCGAATCGGCTGGTGATGTCGGAGCTCATATCCGCGAGCTCGTCCTTGGCTCAACTTCGTTCCTCGATGTGTCCTTTTCTCTCACTGGTATAACCTCCGAAACCTGCGGTGCATCAGCGTGGCTGATGTGCAACGTCGAAGATCTTGCCGCAGCAACTCCTCTTCGCTCGGATTCGATCTCCCTGCAATTTGTCGAGCAGGCGTACCGAACATCTCCGGCGATTGTCGCAACGTTTGCCGATACAACAGAGGTGGGGCTGCAGAACTTCTATCCCCTCCTGGCCTCAATGGCTGAAGAGCTGATGTCGGATTCTACGCTACGTGTCGAACTGATTGGACACGTTAGCGATGATGTAACGTCGAATGCCGACGTCCGTGCGCGAGAACGCGCTGGCTATGTGCGCGATTTCCTCAAGGCCTATGGTGTGCGCAACGAGCAGCTGAGCGTTCGATCCGACGGAAGTCGACGTCCGCTCTACTATTTCCAGCTCGATGGCACGCAACGCCTAATGAACAATCGTGTTGAAGCACGACTCCTCACTCCGGACGCATTTCCGTATACGATCACAGTTGATCAAGTCGAAACCGAAGCAATGGCATACGACGAGGTACGACGCTGGGAGCAACGAAACTTCAAAGCGTACTTTGAGCTTGTTGTCGCCAATCACGCTCCAGTGTATCGCGTGAAACTCTGGGGTTACCGAACACTTGATGAGGCACGCAAGGGCGCCGCATCAGCCAAGAAACAGAAGGCCAAGTCGACGATTATCGAGTAGCCTTACGCGCTGTGTTGTGCTTCGAGCCAACGTTCAGCATCGATCGCGGCCATACATCCAGAGCCAGCTGCCGTGATTGCCTGGCGGTAGACGCTGTCCTGCGCATCGCCGCATGCGAAGATGCCGTCGACATTCGTGTAGGAGCTCTTACCCGTCGTGACGATGTATCCTACATCATCCATGTCCAGCATGCCCTTGAAGAGCGATGTGTTTGGCTGATGCCCGATCGCGACGAATGCTCCGTCAGCCGGCACGTCAACGATCTCGTTGGTAACCGTATTGCGCACCCGCAGATGCGTGAGCTTCTTTGCGTTATTGACGGTTGTGCCGACGTATTCATCGACCGTTGCATTGAGCATGAACGAGATCTTCGGATTCGCCTTTGCGCGATCAACCATGATCTTGGATGCGCGGAAATCATCGCGGCGATGGATCACTGTTACCGACTCTGCAAAGCGTGTGAGGTAGTTCGCCTCTTCCATGGCAGTATCACCACCACCAACGACAAACACCTTGAGTCCGCGGAAGAAGAATCCGTCGCACGTGGCGCATGCGCTCACACCAAAGCCCATGTATTCCTGTTCGCCGGGAACACCGAGCAGCTTCGCCGTTGCACCGGTCGCCACGATCACTGCGTCTGCAGTTGTTTTCTCGCCGCGCTCATTGGTCAGCGTAAAGGGGCGAGCAGATGCATCAACATGTGTGATCATCTCGTAGCGTGACTGCGCACCAAAGCGGTGAGCCTGCTTACGAAACACCTCCATCAACTCAGGACCCATGATGCCGTGTTCAAATCCTGGGTAGTTCTCGACTTCTGTCGTGATCGTGAGCTGTCCGCCGGGCTGTGTACCCTCGAAGATCACAACCTTAAGATTTGCACGGCTTGCGTAGAGGGCTGCAGTAAACCCTGCAGGCCCCGATCCGATGATGGCGATGTCTGTATGATGCATAGTAGTCGTGTGGGTAGTCAAATAGTCAAAACATTATTCCCGATCCGCGTCGTCGACCGTGGCGGCCGACAAGAGCGTACGAGCATTGCGCTGGAGTCCGCCTAGCTTAGGCCGCTTCAACGGGCTATGGCGAAATCGCTCAACAAACACGTCGGGTTGCAAATCTACGAGGTCCGAGGGATTGAGAACGGTGACTCCCTCACGTGGGGAAAACCTCTCTTCCGAGGTCGGTGTCTGGAACCGATTCCACGGGCAGACGTCCTGGCAAACATCACAGCCGAATACCCAGCCATCTAGGTTGGATGCGACCGTGAGCGGGATCTCCACATCGGGCTTCATTTCAATGGTCCAGTAGGAGATGCATTTCGTAGCATCGACCACCATTGGCTCAACGATGGCCTTCGTTGGGCAGGCATCCAAGCATGCTGTACAACTGCCACAATAGTCATCCATGGGTTCATTTGGCTCAAGGTCTGCCGTGGTGATCACCACGCCAAGGAAGAACCAACTCCCAATATCCCGGCGTAGGATGTTCCCGTTCTTCCCCATCCATCCGACCCCGGCACGCACAGCCCACTCCTTCTCAAGGACTGGTCCGGTATCGGTGTAGCGACGTGTCTCCGACCCCGGCACGAGATCTTGCACAATCTGACAAAGCTCGTCGAGCATCGGAGGCAGGACAACATGATAGTCGTCGCCCCAGGCATAGCGCGCAATCTTGCCAACCGCACCGTCAGGATGTATGTGAGGCGTATAGTAGTTCTTCGCGACAACTATCACACTGCGTGCGCCGGGAAGCAGGTGCGATACATCGCGGCGTGCATCGATGTTCCGCTCCATGTACGACAATGCTCCATGGTAGCCACGATCGATCCAGGTACGATAATGCTCCCATGCCTCATCACAGGGTTCAGCACGTGCAACTCCTACAGCATCAAACCCACATGCGAGGGCTGCCTCTGTGATCTGATCTGTAATGGTGCGACGGTCACTCACCAACGACACCGTTAGCGTGACTGAGGAACGATTGACGCGATAGCACGAGGCAGCTCAGCGGCTGTGTCAACACAGATATGCGCATGCTGGATCTCGTCGGCCGAACCATACCCATAGCGCACACCAACGGCGTGTACACCATTAGCAAGTGCACCATCGATATCGTGATTGCGATCTCCAATCATCACCGAGAGTTCAGGAGCAATCCGCTCTTCTGCAAGCACGTGTCGCAGCAAGTCACGCTTATCGACATTCCGACCATCGAGCTCGGAACCGTACACATGATCGATGTATGGTTCCAGCTTCGACACTTCAATGATCTCACGAGCATACTCGTGCGCCTTTGCTGTCGCAATACAGATACGCGCACCATCAGCCTTGATTGCCGCAAGCGTGTCGATAACCCCGTCGTAGATATCGTACTCAAACATTGGACCATCACGATAGATGTGACGGTACTGTGCAACGGCACCCGAGAGTACGTGCTGATCAGTTGTGTTGAGATAGTGCTCGAAGATCTTCCACAGCGACGCACCAATGCACCACGTGAAGTCATGATCGGCCTCGAGCGCTACGGTATGCAGCGCGAGTGTCTCGCGTAGAGAATGGACGATGCCCGGACGAGAGTCGACGAGCGTACCGTCAAGATCGAAGAGCACAAGGGCGGGTTTCATCGCAGTCCTTACGATAGTTCGTCGGATGTGATGATAATCACCACATCATCCGGCATCACGATGCGTGCCATATACGGCATTCCATCTGCGTCGCGATACACCGTCAGTTGCGAGCCTAATGACGACTCTGCAGCCTCGGCCCATTCTGCGTCGAGATCTGCCGTGTAGTGGAGGAATGTCGATCCCCCGTCGGTCTTCCGGAGGGACAATGTAACGAGTCCGTCCGTGCAGTCGATACGCGAGCTAACATCGCCACCAATGTCGATCAGAATGTATCCAAGACGCTGAATCCACTCGCTTGCTGTTGCGACTTCGTTCACGGGCAGTACAAGGGCATCGAAGTACCCAAGCAACGGACTTCCCTCGCCGGTACGCTGTTGCATGCGCTCAGGCGTCGCCGTATGAATCCACCACGTCGTTGAACAACCGTGTACGCAGAGGTCGGTTGTGGGTGTACCCGTGAGCTCAACGTTAGCTGCGACGAGCTTGTCGCGAACACTCTGGAGCGATGGTGCAAAGTATGCCAGCGAAAGTCCCGATCCTTCACGAGGAATGATCGAAATGAAGATCTGACCATCCGTCATGCGGATGATCGATGCGTCGCTTCCGGCATCATCAAAACCAAGCAACCCCCACGCCTCGGCAGAGGCATGGGGGTTTGGTGATGATACGATGTAGGTTGCGGCGTGGCCTAGAAGTGCCATGCTGTTAGGTCCTTACGTGCACTTACGGCACAATGTCGATGATCACAGTACGATTGTACATGCGTCCTTCAGGGAACTCGTTTTCAAACGGTGAGTCGTCTTCGCCAAGTCCATAGGCGTAGATTTTCACACCAGAGATACCACGAGCTGAAATCGCATCCTGCAGGATTTTCTTGACGTCGTTGGCGCGCGAGCGCGAGAGCTGGAGATTAACCTGATCAGCACCAAGGCTATCTGTATGGCCATAGACGTAGACCTTCGAGCCGTTCTTGATGTCGGGCACGATGTCGGTTTCAATCAGCGCCTTGGAACGACCAATCGGATCTTCTTCTGCGTAGTTGAAGAGCAGGCGATGGCGACGTGAGCTACCTTCACGATCGGTGCGCACGAGCATGAACGTCTCTGCATCCGACAACGTCGAACCGTCGGTCTTCGTTGCAACAATGTTTGCCGTGAACTGCGCAGACTTTTGATCGGGACGCAGAAGGCCCGTTGGATCGAGATACTCGCTGCGGCTCTTGAATGGTCCGAACTGACGGCGCATGCCATTACCAGTGATGGTCGCACTCCACGAGGCAATGTCTTCGTTCGTGGTGAGTTCAACAAATACCTGATGATCTTCTTCTGCTTCACGTGGTGATGACAGATACACCGGACCACCGAGCTTCGTTGGATTGAAGTTGCGGAACTGCACGCGACGATTCTCTTCCTGTGTAAACGGAATGTCGACTGCTGGCGTACGCGGCGTACCGGACTTCGGATCAGGTGGCCCAGTGGTGATCGCGAATTGTGTCGGAGCTACGCCCCACACATCAACGAGGTACTTCTTCACCGACTCAGCATATGGCGTTGCATCCTTACCGTCAGGATCCGATGCGTACAATTCAACGCTCGAGCCTGCATTATTCTTCAGGCGATAACCGATAATGTTGAGCAGATGGTAGTACACCTCACGTTGGATGTAGGTGCGCTCCTGAACATTTGCAATGTCATCAGCCGTCAGACCCGTGTTCTGTCCGAAGGTCGCCGTCTCATCAGCCGTAACAAAGTTGTACCGACCTGGGATGTCTGCGGACTCTTTATCGAAGAACACAAAGGTGCGCAACGGGAAGGCAGCGCGCTCGACGCGACGCGAGTAAATGCCGTCGGCTGGGATCATCACACGGAAGAATTTCTTTGGCGTTGGCATTGCCATCATCCGATCGTGATCGGCGGCACCAATCGCGAGGGACACACCGGCACGGATCGATACGGTGCTCAATGCACCATCGAATGACGTCTGGTCGGTGAAGTCAACACCGCGCTGACTCACCATGTAGGAGGTTTCAAGGAATGGCGTGAGGATCAGTTGTTGATCTGCTGAGGAATCCGTGAGGTAGAGATCGTATCCAATACCCGCAAAGCCTGACCACGTGATGTTGTGCTTGAGCGTATCTGCAGGGCCAACTTCGAGTCCGGTGCGCGGCGTACCACCCTCTGGTGTGTAGTCATACGTTTGGCTGAGGGCGAGCCCCATGCCCAAACCACCCGTCACGTGGAAACGGCGGCCGAGATACAACTTCACATTTGGCTCGAGCGAGATGAAACTGTTCTTGAACGAATACTCATCCGATAGAAACGAACCATCAGGCTTCGTATAGGATTGATCATCTCGTGCGATCAAGCTGCGATTGTCGTACGACAATCGGGCACCAAAGAACAGGTTGTTGGTGAGCGCTGTTTGAAAGCTCAACCCGCCGTAGAGGCCGATACCAGAGCCGTCATTCAACACGAGCTTCGTGAACTGAGCTCCCAGACGTAACGGGTCGCCCGCTGCCCAATAGCCATATCCAACACCAGCCATATTGTAGTTGAGACCAAGATGAAGTCCCCACCGGGTTGGCACGCGCGGCGGTTCTTGTGCAAGCAGCGACATAGATGTTGCCACTGCAATGCAGAGCAGCAGAAAATAGCGGTAACGCAACTTCATCATGAAGTCCTTGATAGTAAAAACTCGTCCGAATCTACCGAAAAGACACGTCGCTGAAAGCACGTAGAAACACGCAATTACGCGTAGTTATACGTTGAAACGGAAGTACATGATATCGCCGTCCTTGACGATGTACTCTTTGCCTTCAACGCGATACAGACCAGCGTCTTTTACGGCTTGTTCTGAACCGAGTCGTTCCCATTCACTGTAGGCCATGACTTCAGCGCGGATAAAGCCCTTTTCGAAGTCGGTGTGAATCACGCCCGCCGCTTGCGGCGCAGTGCTACCCTTGCGGACAGTCCATGCGCGGCATTCCTTCTTGCCTGCTGTGAAGTATGTGATCAAACCAAGAAGGCTATAGGCTTCACGAATCACGCGGTCGAGCCCTGGCTCTTCCATACCGAGATCAGCAAGGAACAGCGCACGATCATCTGGCTCAAGCAAGGCGATCTCTGCTTCGATCTTTGCACAGATGGGCACAACGATGGCACCTTCTTCTGCTGCGCGCGCACGAACAGCATCTACAAATCGATTACCGTTCTTGACACCTTCTTCGTTGGTATTTGCAACGTACATCACAGGCTTTGCCGTGAGGAGTTGCATTCCTGCGATAGCCTGCTTTGCAGCATCATCGCCAGGGTACGACCGAGCCGGCTTGCCAGAGTCTAAGTGTGCTTGCAGCAGCGTGAGCAGCGCCACTTCATCCTTGGCATCTTTATCGTTGGCACGAACCAACTTGTGCAGACCCGAAATGCGCTTCTCAACGGAGTCGACGTCTTTCAGAATGAGTTCTGTTTCGATAATGTCGATATCGTGCAATGGGTCTACCCCACCGTGCACGTGCACCACGTTGTCATCTTCGAAGCAGCGAACAACATGGGCTACTGCATCACATGCGCGAATGTTACCGAGGAACTGATTGCCGAGGCCTTCACCCTTCGAAGCCCCCTTCACCAGACCAGCGATGTCGACGAACTCAACAGTCGTTGGTACTTCACGGTCTGTCTGATAGTTATCGACCAGCCTCTTGAGTCGAGGATCCGGAACGTTCACGATGCCAACATTCGGATCGATCGTGCAGAACGGATAGTTAGCTGCCTCCGCCTCGTTCGAGGTCAATGCGTTAAAGAGTGTCGACTTCCCAACGTTTGGCAGTCCAACGATACCGCAGGCGATTCCCATGTTCTTTGTGTTTCAACCGTGAAAAATTCTTTGTAACGATGACCCTGCGTGGTCATCGTGTAGTCATCATGACCCCACGTGGTCATCGTGTGGTCAACGAACGAAACCACGAAAATACGGCGAAGCTCGGACTACAGCTGCACTTGAACGCCGAGCCCAAGGTAGGAATCATGCTGATCGAAGAACATGCCGTGCATGCTTCGGCCGTCGTAGGCGTATGCACTGACCAGAATACCACGTCCGTTCCACATCTCCGCGAAGACGCCAAGCTGTGCAGCATGCGTGCCTTGATAGCGACTGTCTACACCGAGGAGCTTCCAGTCGTACCCTCCGCGCAGCTCCAGTGACGTTGTCAAGGGCAGACGTACGTCGACCCCTGCTTGGGGAATCACCGGCTCTGTCCTGCGTGGCAAGCGTGCCCACGCATAGGTGACACCTACATACGGACGCAGCGCACCAACGGTCCACCCAACAATGAGATCGGCGAATTCTCGCGAATACACAAACGGGCGTTGGCGCGTAAACACGCCGGCATCATCGGCATAGCCATCGACGAGATGCGCTGAGATATGCGCCAGACGAAGACGTGCATGAAGAGGCGCGTGCGGAGCACTCCACGTAGCATTGAAACCAAAAAAGAAGTCTGTTGTTTCCACGGGGAACTTGAAGTTCCCATCCGAGCGTAGACGTGAGTACGTCATAACGTCGGTGCCAATACGCAGCCAACCCACGGCCGTATCACGGACGACCTCCTTGAGGTCGATCGAAGTACCAATATCGAGTCGAAGCATGTGGTCACCGAATTGCAGCATGCTTCCCACACGTGCTTCAAGTGGGTTGGCTATCGGCGCAGCAAATGGCGTATCTCCGGCTGCAGCTGTGAGCGACGCCCACGCGAGCAACAAGCCGATGAGAACGCTACGCATGTTTATGACCGGTTCGTTGCACCGCGATAGATACCACGCTTTGATGCACGGACGAAGTCGATGCACATCTTCACGGCATCGTCGATCACTGGATGCGTTTCTTCATACCGAGCTAGACCATCCGACGTATTAAGTCCTGAGCGCAGGAGTACTGTATAGAAGGTATCAATCGCTTCGATGGTCTGCTGCGAGAATCCCCGGCGTTTGAGTCCTATCGCATTGATGCCTTCTACCACCAACGGTTCCTTACCGCAGAGCGTGAACGGCGACACATCCTTTACCACACGCGAGCAAGCTCCGATCATCGAGTGAGGGCCAATGCGGCAGAACTGATGAACACCAGTTGCGCCACCAACGATTGCCCAGTCACCAACTTCAACGTGACCACCGAGCTGAACGCTATTGGCCATAATGACGTTGTTACCCACCACGCAGTCATGCGCCACGTGCACGTAGGCCATCAGCAGACAATCACTTCCAACTTGCGCTTTGCCACTTGAGGTTGTGCCTCGGTTAATCGTCACACACTCACGGATTGTCGTACGGTCGCCAATGATCGCAAGCGTCGGTTCGCCGTCGTACTTGAGGTCCTGCGGCGCCGTCGCGATTACTGCGTGCGGATGAATACGCACGTCGGCTCCAATGCGAGCGCCATCACCAACAACGACGTGGCTCATCAGCACCGTACCGCGCTTGATCTCAACATCGGCATCGATCACGCAGTATGGTCCGATCTCGACACCTTCGTCAATGCGGGCAGAAGGATTGATGATTGCGGTTGGATGAATCATGATGCCACCTCTCTACTCACAACGGCTGCAGAAAGCTCGGCTTCTGCTGCAAGCTGTCCACCGACGTAGGCCTTACCTACGAGCTGACAAATATTGAATCGGAATCTGGTCATTTCGAGTTCCATCACGAGCTGATCTCCGGGCGTGACTTCCTTACGGAACTTCACATTGTTCATACCGGTAAAGAGCACAAGATTCTTCTCTGGATCGACACCCTTTGTCAGGAGGAGCAAACAACCTGTCTGCGCCATCGCCTCCATAATCAGCACGCCCGGGAAGATCGGGCGATTCGGGAAGTGTCCCGTGAATTGCGGTTCGTTGAAGGTGATGTTCTTAATCCCCACAATGCGATTCGCTTCTGGATCGTAGTCGGTAATGCGATCGACCATCAAGAATGGATAGCGATGCGGGAGCATCTTGCTAATCGCATTGATATCGAATACACAGCCTTCTGTTGGCGACTTCTGATAACGGCGCACAGACTGTTGCTTTTCGTAAAGCCTACGAACCTTGCGTGCGAATTCAATGTTGGCTGCATGACCTGGACGTGCCGCCAGGACCTGTGCACGCAGTGGTGCACCAATCAGGGCAAGATCACCGATCATGTCGAGCAGCTTGTGTCGCGCTGGTTCGTTCTTGAATCGCAGTGCGTTGTTATTCAAGATGCCATTGGTACCCATCACGGCATTACCTTCGACACCCATACGCTTGAGCGTTGCACGGAGTTCGTCATCCGACATTTCCTTGTCGACGATGACGATGGCGTTATCGAGATTGCCCCCTTGGATCAATCCTTGCGCGTGCAGTGCCTCAACTTCATGCAGGAAGCAGAACGTGCGTGCAGGAGCAAACTCCGACACAAACTCGCTTTCCAGGTCAAACAAGCCTGTGTGCTGGCTTCCCAGCGCAGGATTCTTGTAATCAACCATCACCGTCACACGATACTTGTCGTTCGGGAGAGCCACGATCTCTGTACCGCGTGCTTCATCGGTATACCGAATCGGAGCATCAAGCACGAGCTCTTCGCGATCCTGTTGTTGCTCAACGATGCCGGCCTTCTGAATCATCTCGACGTATGGCATCGACGAACCATCTCCAACAGGCGGCTCGTTGTTGCTCAACTCGATACGGCAGTTATCGACTCCCATTCCCACCATCGCGGCGAGGACGTGCTCAACCGTGTGGACGCTCGCTTCACCAACGGCAATGGTGGTGCCGCGCACGATCTCGACAACATTGTCGACGATAGCCGGGATTTCAGGGGAGCCCGGGAGATCGATACGAACAAATCGGTAACCGGTGTTTTCCGCCGCAGGCAGAAACGTCATCGATGTAAGGTTGCCGGTGTGCAGACCAACACCGCTCATCGTTACGGATGCGGCCAGTGTGCGTTGTTTTCTACTCATGCGATTGTGCTTTCTTCAGCTCGTCGACATCACGACGAAGCGTGTCAAGTTCATGTACGAGGTCGGGGAGGTTCCGCGCAGCGGCTTCGATACGAAGTGCCGTGCGATGGTCTTTCACCGGTGATCCGAAATACACACCAGGGGTTGTGATGGACTTCCCTACGCCTGATTGTGCAAACACCACAACGTCATCGGTGATTTGAATATGTCCAACCACGCCTACCTGTCCGGCAAGCCGATTACGTTGTCCGAGCGTTGTGCTTCCCGACACACCGGTTTGTGCGGCGATAGCCGTGTGTGCGCCGATCTGCACGCCGTGTGCGATGTGTACGAGATTGTCGAGCTTCACACCATCATCAATGATCGTCTCACCGATGGCTGCTCGATCGATCGTGGTGTTAGCACCTATCTCGACATCATTGCCGATGCGCACACGACCCACTTGCGGGATCTTGATGAACGACTTATCAGGGCGTTCAACAAAGCCAAATCCATCGGAACCAATCACAGCGCCGCTGTGGATGATGCACTGATCACCTATGATGGTATCGTAGTAGCACGTCACGTTCGCATACAGCACCGTGTTCGATCCGATCTGCGTGCCCTGCTCGAGCACCACATTCGGATGGAGTTGCGTGTGGGCTCCAACGACGCAACCTGCACCAATACGACAGCCCGGCGAGATTGCCGCTGTCGCATCGATCTGCGCAGTTGGATCAATCGTGCTCGATACATCACGAAGTCCATCCGGCAGTCGCACGGGAGGATACATCAACGCAATAATCTCAACGATGCTGCGGTAGGGATCATCCACGATGATGCATGCAGCGCTTGGTGATTGCGTAGCATCTGACTCGCGGAGTACAACACATCCCGCAGCGGTTGCGCGCAGAGCGGGCACGTAGGATGTCTTGGCGAGAAAGGACACATCACTGCTCGAGGCACCTTCCAGCGTCTGTACGCTCGTGATCATCAACGACGCATCCCCACGAACGCTTCCGCGCACGTGTTCAGCGAGTTGTGCTACGGTGTACGTTCGCTGCGGTGTCATCGAGGCACTTCGTCCTTTCGCGTCGAATCCGGTGGAGGCGGAACAGGATTTGTCGGCATGGATCGAGCAGGACCGCCACCTGGCATTTCGCCTGATGGTGGCAGGCCGTTCGGCATTAGTCCACTCGGCAAGACCACGGGCGATTTCGAATCTGTTGTGTCGACCGTCATTGGACGCGCGCCGGTGGAGTCGGAGGACTTCGTACGGGAGCGCCGGCGGCGTGGTTCTTCTGCACGCTTGTTGCGTGGATCCGAATCAACGACATCCTTCTGCTTGCGTTCGAGGTCATCAGCGTCGATGCCGAGTTCCTTCATCACCTTTACGGTGATGTCGTACTTCGCATTAACGTACACCAGTGGCTGCACGCTCTTGTCCCAGACGATATCATAACCGTCAACGGCTGCCACCTTTTGGATCGACGCGTAGATCTTATTCCAGATCGCGGCGAACAACTTCTCTGCTTGTTGGTCGTGGTCGCCCCCTGGCTCGAACTTCATGCGTGCGAACTGGTCGCGCTCACGACGCTTTTCTTCGATCTCTTTCTCTTTCGTCTGACGTTCCTGGTCGCTCCAGATCAGGCGGTTCTTGCGAATCTCGAGTTCGAGTTCGTCGATGTCGCGCTGACGCTGAGCAAGCTCTGTCTTCCATTCCTCGACCAAGGCATTTAGTCGCTCCTCGGCCTGCTTATTTGATTCGTAATTCGCACGAATCGCATCTGTCGACACATAGCCGATCTTCTGCGCATAAGCGGTGCTCATGGCAAGGATGCAGCCAAGAAGGATGGTGATACTGAGATGCTTCATCGGTTGTGTCGGGATTAATTCCCGCGCTTCATACGATCGAGGACCTTGTACGTGATGTCCATCTTATCGTCGTTGTACAACACCAAGCCCGCAACCTTGTCAAGAACGAGTGTGATCTTTTCTTCCTTTGCAACGGCAGCGATCGCTTCGTTGACCTTGACACGGATCGGTTGGAGAAGACCCTCACGCATACGGGCGATCTCGCCTGTATTACCGAGCTTCTCTTCTTGATATTGCAGGAAGCGTGTGCGAAGCGCGTTGAGTGCTTCTTCTTCCTTGCGCTTACCGTCAGCCGTCATCATGGCTTCTTGCTTGCGATAGCTCTCGATGCGTGTCTCAAATTCCTTCTGCATCATTTGCAGAGTATCGCGGATTTTCAAGCCTGACTCTTCGATGGTCTTGCTTGCTGCCAGAGCTTCTGGAAGCTCCTTGAGGATTACTTCTGCGTTGACGACACCAATCTTGGTGGTTTGTGCTGATGCCATTGCACCGGCGACGAGTGCGACCATGAAGAGGACGCTCAGACGTTGCATCATACTGGTAGGTACGTTATACGTGGAAACTTGAGTGATTATCGACCGAATTGGAAGTGGAATTGCCAACCAGAGCGAGCCCCGGTGAATGGGTCAGGATCGAATCCATAGCCCACATCGAATCCCAGCAACCCGATGGGCTGCAACAACAAACGCATGCCGAATCCTGCCGACCTATTCAACCCGAAGGGGTCGGCGGTGCGGAGGTTCGACCAGACGTTTCCTGCCTCGGCAAAACTAAGCAAATAGATCGGGAAGGGGTTGAGGGCCAGCGCAAAGCGTAGCTCCGCGACAAATCGCGCTTGCACACGTCCACCAAGGTTTTGTCCTGACGAACTCAACGGACCAATCGAGTTGTCGCGATATCCACGCAGCGGTGTAATGGCGAAGCCACCCAATCCGTTTCCACCCATGTAGAACAGCTCCTGCGGCGGGATTGTTGTGTCGCGCACAAATCCATCGACATATCCCATTTCTGTACCGAGGAACATCACGAGTCGTGGATTGCCATTAATCCAGAGCAACGGATTAACCATGTCGAACGTGAATCCAAGCTTGCCGAAATCCGTTGTCCCGATGCCAAGTGCGCCGAGCGTCCCGCGAAGCGAGAGCGCAAAGCGCGAGCCCGACGTTGGGAAGATGATGTTGTCGTAGCTCGTCCGTGAGATTGTCTGCGACAAGGTGACGGCGGTGTTCACACCAGCGCGCGAGAAGAATGATTCGGTGTTCGACTCGATACGCTCGAATGCAGCACTCCAGTCGCCACGGAAGTAATCATCCGGCCAGCGGAAGCGACGTCCGATATTGGCCTGCGCACCAGTTCGACGCACGGAGATGTTGAAGTTCTGGCGAGTATCGAAGATGTTAAAGCCCACCGACGTCGGCTGTCCAAACAGCCATGGCTCGGTGAACGACAGCTGGAACGTCTGCAAGCGTGATGCTTGTCCGAACTCCCACTGGAAGGACAGTACCTGCCCTGCCCCACCGCGGAATGGCTCGCTGATATCGAAGTTGTTGAGCGTTACCCCGACAGATCCAGTAAGTCCAAACGCACCTGCAAAACCAACCGATGCGTTGAAGGTATCCGTTGATCGCTCTTCAACCTTGAGCTTGATGTCCACCTTCGTTTTATCCACCGGTATGACGTCCGGCTTGATGGTCTCAGGATTAAAGAAGTTGAGCACACCAAGGCCGCGCAAACTTCGAATCAGGGCAGAGCGATTGAAGTAATCACCCGGACGGAAAAAGAGCTCGCGGCGGATAACGCGATCGCGCGTCTTGGTATTGCCGATCACTTCGATACGACGAATCGTGAACTGTTCACCTTCCACCACGCGCACGATGATGTCGATACTGTCTGGTCCAACCCGCACGATTTCCGGCATCAACTGCGCCGTCAGATACCCATTATCTGCATAGAGCGATGTCGCATCTGTTTGATCTTGATTGACCTTGAGGTTCTCATCGAAGCGCTTCTGATTGTACACCTCGCCGGGCAGAATCCCCAGACGTGCCAGGAGCATTTGCTCGCGGTAGACGGTGTTGCCCTGGAAGGAGATGTTGCGGACAACGACTGGCTTACCTTCTTTGATCGTGATCTGGACCTTAACCGTTTGATTCTGTTCGTCATAGATCACCGTATCGCCAAGGATCTCTGCGTCGAGAAGCCCCTTTTCAAGGAACCAGTCGCGGAGTTTCTGCTTATCGTCATTGTACTTCTCGGTGTCGAACTTTGACGACGCCCACACCTCGTACCATGCCTTTGTCTTTGTGTCCTCAAACGCATCTGCGATTTCAGCGTCGGGGAAGAGTGTATTGCCGATAATCTCGATCTCGGCAACGTTGAATTCTGCCCCCTCAACAATCGCAACATCGAGATCGACGAAGTTCAAGGAGTCGGTTGAAACAACCTTCGTTTCAACACGAGCAAAGAGCAGACCCTCCTTGGCGTAGGCCTTCTTGATCGCCTGCCGCACGAGGTATTCGTCATACGGCGAGATAATATCGCCCTGACGCCGGTCAGCAGCCTTCGTGACCTCATCGCTGGAGAGTTCATCGTTACCGGAAATGATCATCTTCCGCAGACGTGGCATGGACGTCACGCGGATCACCAAGAACACACCTAATGCTGTCTCGCGCTCGCGCTCGATGCGGACATCCTTAAAGGTGCGGCGGTTCCAGAGATTGCGCACGGCCATCACCAAATCATCCGGACGCGCCTCTTGACCAATGCGCAGACCTGAGTACGCGATCACGGTGGCCATATCGGCCCCCTCGGTGAGACCTTCCACCGAGATGCCCGCAATGATCGGATACCGCTGCGCCGGCTGCTGCGCCATTGCGCCAGCCGCCATCACCACACACACGATCAGGAACACAAGCGATTTAGCGAAGCGCATGCAGTATTCGCTCCAACGTTGTGCGTGGGGATTCCCCCGAAGATTCAGCTACTTGGGCCGACGTTTTTCCGAATCGTCGCTCGCGCATCACAAACTCGCTGAGCGCGCGATAAAGGTCGCGGCTGCGGAAGTCTGGCCACAATTGTTCTGTCACGTATATCTCTGCATATGCCGCTTCCCAGAGGAGGAAGTTCGACAACCGCATTTCTCCGCTCGTGCGGATGATCAAGTCGGGATCGGGCATATAGGACGTCTGCAGGTACGACGAAATCGTCTCCTCGGTGAGATCTTCCGGCGACACCTTGCCGCGTCGAACATCCATCGCCAGGACCTGCACGGCACGTGCCAGATCCCAACGAGCACCATAGCTAAGCGCCAGGGTCAGCGTGAGCCCCGTGTTCTCCTTCGTACGATCCATCGCCGTCTGCAGCATACGCTGCACCGATTTTGGCAGAGAGTTCGTCTTGCCGATCGTGCGAATCCGCACGCCATTGGCATGGAGCTCGTCGACTTCCCGTGCGAGATATGATTCAAGGAGCGACATCAAGAACCGCACCTCAGGAACCGGACGCTTCCAGTTTTCGATCGAGAACGCATACAACGTGAGGTAGCGAACTCCTAACTGCGAACACGTCTTCACAGCCGAGCGTACGCTCTCCATTCCCTCGCGGTGCCCATCAATACGCACGCGACCGCGTTCCTGCGCCCACCGACCATTGCCGTCCATAATCATGGCAATGTGTCGCGGCAGTCGCTCGGTGTCGCGTAGCAACGTATGAATGTCCTGATGTTCTGCTGGAACCACTTCCTGGGACCAGGTCACGCTTCCTCCCTGCGGTACGAAGGCACAAAGATACAGAAGTTTACCCCCATTTGTTTGGGGCTAAGTTTGTGCAGAATAAGGGGCTTTCGTATGTTTGCCGTCCGTACCCCGATGGTTTCGCACTGGGTTGGGTACGCAAGTCGGAGCGGAGTATTGTATCGTTGACCACGAGGCCGCGTTGAACGTCACAAAAGCCGATATCGTCGATAAGATTGCCAGCGAGACCGGGCTCACCAAGCTCGAGACCAAGGCTGTCGTTGATGGGTTCCTGTTGAGCATCATTGATTCGCTCTCCAACGGGCACCGTATCGAATTGCGCGGATTTGGCGTCTTCAGCGTGAAGAGCCGCAAGCCTCGGATGGCTCGCAATCCTCGTACTGGGGACCCTGTGCCCCTTGAAGAGCGGTTTATCCCCGCATTCAAGGTAAGCTCCGAGTTTCAGGAAAAGGTCCACGATAAACTTCGTGGCGAACCTGTAAAGACGGATTCAACAATCGTATGAAACCAGGTGGATTGGCCGCAGCAATCATCGTCGCTGCTGGTCTCGTCGCCGGCGGATCATACGCGGTTGTTCGATATCGTGTAGCACAGGATGTAGAGACGGGAAAGGGGCTCGCAACGGAGCGGGCGGCGCAGAAGCGAGAGCAACAGCTCGCCGATTCGTTACAGCAGCGCATGACAAAGCGCAAGCAGTCACTTTCTGGGTTGTTGCGTGTTGTGGAAGATTCACTTCGCGCGCGACCTCTCGATAGTATGTTGTTGATCTCTGCGGGGAACATCAGCTACGACATCGGGGAATTTGACAAGGCAGTTCGGTTTTATCGGTCGTTCCTCACGTCCGTCGACCCTGGCAACACGATGGTTCGCATTGATTATGCGTATGCCATGTACGCCTCCGGGAAGCAGACTGAGGGCATCGATGAAATGAAGCGTGTGATAGCTCGCGCACCGACCAACCAGGCAGCATTGCTCAATCTTGCCGCCATGTATGGTCAGATGAACCAACTCGACGAAGCGGTTGTGTGGTTCACAACGTGCCGGGATGTCAACCCTACAACGGACTACGGCAAGCGTGCATCACTGGCGCTTGACGAGATCAGAGCGACACAACAACATTGAAACATCACGTTTATTCACTGCATTCGTCGAGGATCCCATGCCATGTGGAAAGAAGCGCAAGCGCCATAAGATGGCCACGCATAAGCGCAAGAAGCGGCTTCGTAAGAACCGTCACAAGAAGAAGAACAAGTAAGACAAAGGGCGCTACTGCGCCCTTTTTCATTTTACAGGAAACGGCATGCTTCTCGGTTTCATTGCGGCGTTCACAACGCTGTTCTCATGGTCATTCGGCACTCTGGTGTTCTTTCGTGCGTCCCGCTCGATCGACCCAGGATTGTTGAATCGGACGCGTCTACTGCTAGCGGTTGGAGCAACGGCGGTTCTGTGCTGCGTCATCCAAGGTTGGTGGCCGTGGTATATCGTCACACGTTCATCCCTCGACCAATGGATTTGGCTCGGCCTGAGCGGTGTGATCGGTCTCACCATTGGCGACCATCTGGGCTTTACATCGCTTCGCATTCTGGGTGCTCGTCGACAGAGCATTATCGGCACGATTGCACCAGCGGCGGCGGCCGTCGTGGGCTTCGTTGTGTTGGGCGAGACGCTCACCGTAATGGACATCATTGGGATGGTGTTATCGATAGGTGGTGTGATGTATGCGATGAACAGCACGCAGGAGCGACATGAGGTGCAGACCGAGGGGTTTGGGTCGTTTACGCTGGGCATAGTTCTCGCACTTGGCGGAGCGGTGTGTCAGGGGGCTGGACTGGTCGTTGCAAAGATTGGCTTACAGTCGGGCTCAGGAGACATCACACCCTTTCATGCTACCTTCATGCGCATGAGTGTTGGGTTCGTCGGCACGTATGTCTTCGACATACTTCGGCGCGCACCACACCGTCCGCTCCGCGAGGCATTTGTTGATCGCCCTGCAGTACGCGCAATGTATCTGGGGGTGCTGTTCGGACCCATTATTGGCGTCACGTGCTCGCTCATCGCGGCGCGGAATCTGAATGTTGCGATAGCGCAGACAATTATGTCGATGGTTCCATTTGTGGTGATTGCAAGTGCGGCAATAACCCAGCGCACCGCTCTTCCCTGGCGCTCGGTGGTTGGTGCCGTTCTCGCCGTCACCGGTGTGGTAATCCTCGCGCTCTAACTACTGGTAGCGGCGGAATCCGTAGCTTCGTAGATGCATCAAACACTTCTCGACCTTGGACTTCCTGAGTTGCTCGAACATCCAGAGCAACTCGCATCTCTCACCGACGAGCAGCTCGATCTCCTCGCTGATACGCGCGACGCTGCGGGTGACGCACTCGAGAACGATCCCGAAAACGCGGATCTTGTCGATACCGTCTACATCGCACACATGACGGTCACGTCAGTGCTGTTTCTGCGCGCGCTCTCACTCGACGCTCCTGCAGAGGCACTCCCGCCTGCAGCTGTTCTTGCGCGCTCGTGGAAGGGCTCTCCCCTTCGTACTGTGTCGGCAGACGCAATACGCGACGTGCTCGCACCAAGCGCTACGATTGAGTTCCTGACGAAGGCCGGACTCCCTGCGACAGCAGAACCGGAGATCACCTTTGACGAAACACCTGTTCGGTTGTCAACAGTGATTGAAATCCCTGAAGACGACGAAGATGCGAGTGCCGACTTCTTTGCGGCCTACTGGCGCATTGGCACTACATCCCTCGACGATGCACTGTGTATTGACGAGCGTGCCGATGGCGTTGTCGTCCTGCTCGATTGCGAATGGGGATTCTACGCGCAACAGTTCGTCAACAGCTCCGTTGGACATCTTTTGCTGTGCCTCGAGGCATGGCGCAGCCTTGAGTCGGACACCAGCGAGGATGTCGATGCAATCATCGAGCGGTGCGCAACCGCAATTGCACGCATCGACCCTGCTGCCCTTACCGAGGGTTCGTTCTGGAGCGACATGCTCGATGCACTCGAGGATGACGACGAGGATGAAGAGGACGACGACGTCAGTAACAACTAAACGAAAAAACGCGGGCGAGACAGAATGTCTCGCCCGCGTTCGTTATGGGCTATTGTCGTGTTGCGTCGGGTTATTTCGCGATTGCTGTTGAGCGGCGTTCGCGGACAACCGTGACCTTGATCTGACCAGGATATTCCATTTCAGATTCAATGCGTGTAGCAATATCTGTGGCCAACTGGTCGGCGCGCAAGTCGTCGATACGATCTGGCTCGATCATCACGCGCACCTCACGTCCAGCCTGAATCGCATACGTCTTGGTAACACCATCAAACGATGTTGCGATTTCTTCCAGCTGCTGCAGACGCTTGATGTAGTTCTCGAGCGATTCGCGGCGTGCGCCCGGACGTGCACCGCTGATGGAGTCGGCCGCTTGCACAAGCACAGCGATTGGCGATTCCATTTCGATGTCGTCGTGGTGAGCACCGACAGCGTTGACAACGAGCGGATGTTCCTTGTACTTCTTGACAAGCTCCATACCGAGGAGCGCGTGCGGACCTTCAAGCTCACGATCGATCGTTTTACCGATGTCGTGCAACAAGCCGGCGCGCTTCGCGAGGTTCACGTCAAGACCAAGTTCATTGGCCATGATGCCCGTGAGGAAGCCAACTTCAATAGAGTGCGCAAGCAGGTTCTGTCCGTACGACGAACGGTACTTCATCTTACCGATGTAGCGAACCATTTCCGGGTGGATGTTGTGAATGCCCAATTCCATCAGAGCATTCTCACCAACGCGCACGATCTCTTCTTCGAGTTCCTTGCGGACCTTTTCGACAACTTCTTCGATACGTGCTGGGTGGATACGACCGTCACCCATCAAGCGCTCGAGCGATGTACGTGCAACTTCACGGCGGAACGGATCAAAGCCGGAAATCACAACTGCTTCTGGTGTATCGTCGATAATGAGGTCGATGCCTGTAGCAGCTTCGAACGCACGGATGTTACGGCCTTCACGACCGATGATGCGTCCCTTCATCTCTTCCGATTGCAAGTTCACCACCGACACCGTCGACTCAACACAGTGGTCTGACGCTGTACGCTGGATTGCCATCAGCACGATACGCTGAGCTTCCTTACGTGCATTGAGCTTTGCTTCGTCGCGGACATCCTTGACCAACTGCGCGGCGTCTGCCTTTGCTTCGTTGATCATGTTGTCGACGAGGAACTTCTTCGCGTCTTCACGGCTCATACCCGTGATGCGCTCGAGACGAATCGTCTGCTCGTCAAGGATTTCGCTGACTTGCTTGGTCTTTACTTCAATCTGCTTGGCCTTGCCTTGCAAATCAGATTCGAGTGTAGCTACCTGCTTTTCCTTCTTCGAGATCACTTCCAGTTTTTGATCGATCCCCTCTTCGCGCTTCCGAAGCTCCTTTTCGACATTCTTGAGCTTTGCTTCTTTCGAGTCGCGCTCTGCTTCGGCTTTTCGCTTCATTTCGCGGAACTTGTCTTCCGCTTCATCGATCTTCGTCTTCTTGATTCCTTCGGCCTTGTGCTCGGCATCGTTGACGATCGCCTTGGCCTTGGATTCAGCATCAGTAAGCGCCGCTGCCGCGAGCTTCTTTCCGCTGAAGTAGGTGATGAGGAAGCCAACCAGTGCAATAGCCGCACCGACGATGACTCCCGTCAACAAAGTTGAGTCCATACTGCGTTACTCCTTGCGTCCTGCTTGCAGACGGCTGCACGTCTGACAGGCAGATGAAATAAAAGAGCCGCATCCACTACCCCGGACCAAGGTCCGGTTGTTTCGGTTGGGAAAAGAACCAAAGGTACCGCACAGTGGGTATCATCCTGGCCACCGCTGACGTCCACTGAATGACTGCGGCCGAACCGCGCCGAATGCACCTGGCACTCGGATCATTCTCGTGTGTTCACGAGTGAGGCCTGCCATGGATGGTCAGAGCCTGATTCCCTGGAATGAAAAAACTTGTATGGTTCTTTTTCAAGCGTGCGACAACGGTAGTGGACTGCGGCAAAGCGTTCCACCGTCACGTCATGCATAAGCGGGTCGTGCTACGACAGGGGTTGCGACCAGGCGCGATCCAGGTATTCGGTCATCTTCGTGAGCTCATCGGTCACCAATTCGAGATCCTTTGCGCGTTGTTCCTGCACATCGAGGTATTTCTCCGCAATGTTCAGTGCTGCAAGAATCGTGAGTGTCGGTGTGGATTGCTCCCGGAGTGTTTGCTGAAGATGTTGAACCTGAAGATTGACTTCGCGTACTGACTTTTTGATCTTCTCTTCATCGTTACCGCGAAGAGTAAGGTCTTTACCACCAATCGTGACTCGTATCGCTTTCGACATGGGTGCCGGTTTGTGATTCGTTGTCGAAGCGTGAATTTATGAAATACCGAGCAATTCTGACACGCGATCTGCTACTGCGTCGAGCCGTGTAGCCAACTCCGTAAGTTCTTCCTCAGTCAAGAGTTGCCGTGCAGCGGCAGCCCCGAAGAGCGCCATCTGATGTTCGGTCTCCGGATCTTCCAAATGCCGTAGTCCGGCGGCACGGTAACGCTCGATTATGGACATGGCCTGATCGAGCTGCTGACGCAGGTCAGCCACCTCGTCACGGAGGGCTGTGAGCTCCTCAGAGGACCCCTCGGTGATGGTCGCGGCACGTTCGAGCTCCATGAGTCGGTGTTCGAGGGCTTCCCGCTCGAGACCATGGGCTTCCTGATGGGCACGCGCCTGTTCGAGATTCTCGGTGAGCTCGCGGATGGTAGCCTGAAGGTCGTCAATCTGCGAGGTGTCGGCGGTGACAACCGCCGGTTGTACGTCAAGACGTGCCTGCTGCTCTGCGCGGTCGCGCTCGAGTTCTTCAATGCGAGCAAGGAGTTGGTCGACCCGATGCAGGAGTTCGTCCTCCGATGCCTTGCGTACGGCAAGGTTGGACTGCAGCATGGTGTTCTCCTGACGGAGCGTGACGATCACTTCGGCGCTCTTGCGAACGGCATTCCAGAAGTGCTCGATAGCACGCTGCAAATCAGGAGCCGACGCTGCTTCCTGCTCAACAAAGAGCGATGCGTCGTGATCATGTTCCGGCTGCTGTTGCGGTATCATACGGAGCTCATGCGACTGATGCGCCACGGACGCGGGCACCGAGTGCCTTGGCCGTTGCGTCGATGATAGAAGTTATCGCTGTGTCGACATCACTGTCGACCAGCGTGCGTTCATCCGACCGAAACGTCATGTCTATCCCAACACTCTTGACGCCCTCGCCCATTGATGCGTCGCGATAGACGTCGAATACACCTACCGAGCGAAGCAATGGAATGTTGAGTTCCCGAACCACATCAAGTATACGACCAGCAGGAATCTCTTCCTTCACCACAAGCGCAAGATCACGTCGCACCGACGGGAACTGTCCGACCGACGTAAACGTGCGTTGCTGCTGTGGAAGCGCGCGCAAATCGATCACTGCTACAACCGGCGGACGATCGAGGTCGCATCGCTTCGCAAGTGCAGCATCTACCTCTCCCGCAACACCAACCGAGACGTCGCCAACACGCAGGTGTACTGCGTTTGGCGAGAACCCTGCAATCGGTGCATCGATCGGATGCACGGTGACCATTGGAAGCACACTCTGCACATCGCCAAGCAGATCGTAGAGATCGATCGCACGTGAGGGTGCGCTCCAGTGATGCTCTGAGCTGCCAGCACAACACAGTGCCAACATCTCGTGTTGATGCACGCCAACTGGCACTGCTGCATCACGACGGAATTGCGAGCCGAGCTCAACAAGCCGCACCGTGGTTTGTCCATGCCGCAGGTTGCGTGATGCAACGCGCAGCAGCGATGGAATCAACGATGTGCGCAGCGTCGAAAATTCTTTGCCGAGTGCATTCTTGAGTGCGACGTGTTCCGATGCGTCCGACGCGAGGTGATCATCGGGTCCGGTAAGCACGTTCGTAACACAATCGAAGTACCCACGTGCAACAAGCATCGTGCGCACGCGATCGCGCAATGTGCGGCCATGCTCGCCCCCTGCACGCAGATGTGCTGGAAGTCGATCGCCCGACAGAGACAGATGCGCTGTGGTTGACGACGGGATTGCATTGATGCCGTAGAGGCGCATCACCTCTTCTGCCAGATCAGCCTGGATCTGCAGATCGGCGCGCCACGTAGGAGGGGTAGCTGTGTTATTAGCGCAGACACATCCAACGGACGTGAGCATTAGATCAATACGCTCGTTGGATTCGTTGATACCAACAAGTGTGCGAATGCGATCGTGCGAATACGTGATCGGCTGTGGCGCAGGAAGTGGCGCGCCTACTTCAACGCGCGCACCCGGCGTGCCACCGGCGAGTTCGCATAGCAGCGCAACGGCACGATCGGCAGCACGGCGAACACCGGCTGGATCCACGCCGCGCTCAAAGCGGTACGACGCATCAGTCGACAACCCATGCGCCTTTGCCGTGCGACGAACAGATGTCGGCGCGAAGTACGCAGATTCAATCACAACGGTTGTTGTGTGCTCATCAACTTCTGAATTCTCGCCGCCCATCACACCCGCGAGCGCAACCGGACGTGTAGCGTCGCAGATCATCAGCATGTCGGGTGTGAGCGTACGATCTTTTCCATCGAGGGTACGGAACGTATTCTCCGAAGCAGCTGCGCGGCGCACAACAATCGTGTTGCCGTCGAGTTTTGCTGCATCGAATGCATGAAGGGGCTGCCCCAGCTCCATGTTGATATAGTTCGTGATGTCGACAATCACATTCCGCGGACGCAGACCAAGTGCTGTTAGACGATCTTTGAGCCACGACGGACTCTCGACGGGCTTGACGTTGGTGACCACGTATGCGATGTAGTGCGGACACAGATCTTCTGCTTCGACACGCACATCAACCGCAGCTGTTGAACTCTGCGACGGCACATCTATCGACGGCATGCGCAGATCGGTGTGTGCAGACGATTCATGGACACGCTTGTATGCAAGCAGGTCACGTGCGATGCCAACGTGCGACGTACAGTCTGCACGATTTGGCGTAATTGCCACATCGTAGATCACGTCATCAAGACCAAGTGCAGAGGCAAGGGGCGTACCAGGCGCTGCAGATGTGGTAAGCACCCAGATGCCATTGTGATCATCGCCAAGGCCAAGCTCAGCTTGTGAGCAGATCATGCCTTCCGAGGTAACACCACGGAGCGGACGTGATTCGATCACGAAGTCGGCCGTTGGCACGTGTGCACCAACCAATGCAACTGGAACGGTTTGCCCGGCATCAACATTCGGTGCACCGCACACGATGGTACGGGGCGAACCATCACCCACATCGACGGTGCATACCGACAACTTATCGGCCTTCGGATGTCGCTCTTTCGTCAGGACATGTCCAACGACGAATCCGCGAAGTGTCTCGGTCATATTCTCGACATGCTCAACCTCCAGTCCGAGGTCTGTCAGCACCGTCGACACCCGCTCGGGCGTCCACGTAGCTGGATCGAGATCAACAAATGTTTGAAGCCAACGATGAGAGAGTTTCATGCCAAGACAAACTATGAACGAGAACGAGCAAAGATACGCCAGCCATAAGAGTTACGCGTGTCGCTAGCAGCATCAACAACACTGCATCCACGAAATTCTTTTCACATCCGTCCATACCACCGATCGGTTTTTTCCGTACATTCGTGTTCCCTATCGCGGGGTGGAGCAATTGGTAGCTCGTCGGGCTCATAACCCGAAGGTTGTAGGTTCAAGTCCTGCCCCCGCTACAACTCAAAATCGTTAAGCCTTTGTGACTCAGGTAGTTACAAAGGCTTAACGTTTTTTGGCTTACGGTTTGGCTTACGTTTTTTTGATCTATCTCGGGCACAGGTTGCTGTATAACTTCGCTTCAAATGTTCGGAGCAATGCCATGACATTCAATGCATTCACAGAATCTCAAGCCGAAATTCTGAAGCAGTTAGCTTCCGCGTCACCGATTCGGTGGGAGTATCAAGTCAAGGAATGGCTTTCAATCTGCGATAGTATTCGAGGCATCCAAGAGGTAGAGGCGTATCTCGCGGAGAAGCGCACTTTTCTCATGAGGGCGCAAATTGACCTGCCTCCCCGACACGTTCTGAGTCAATACGTAAACCTTTCTGATGGTTCATTGATGTACGTAAGATCCCTTGATGAGGCCGCGGAAGAGGCTCAGGAGATGATTAAGGCTGATCCCAATCGTTGCTCGGGGCTATTGCATAATGGCATTCTGAAACTCGGCCCGTTTAGAATTGAGGGAGTGTTAGGAGACCCTGTTCAATGGGTGACAAGTGCCTTCATCAATGTTGAATTGCTTCTCAAGCGACTTGAAGGTCTAAACGAGCTCTGTAAGAGTGAACGGACTGCCATAGAAAAGTCAAAAGATCGATTTGTACTCGATCCACCGGCATTGAGCTCAAATCCAATTGTACAAGCATTGCGTCCGTTCGCAGTCAAGCACTTTAAGCATATGTCTGCGGATGAAGTGTACGAGGTTTTTGAAAGTGGGGAAGGCATTCTTCACGTGAGATATAATTTGGCGCAAGAGATAGCCTCAGTGATTGAGGCTGTTCGCGTTGGACTCTCCCTTAGTCCCGATCAGGTGAGAAATGTCAAAGTCGTGTCAGAGTCGGGGCAGCGCCAGCATTGGATAAATCCTAAAAACGGCAAAAACAGGTTTTACGACGCCCTTCGCACATATACAGTCCGGAAAGAGGATGATCCTCAGGGCTTGAGGCAACGCCATGACGAAATGATATCGGCATTAACTAAGGCATCAGCACGCATGCTGAACAGCTAGAAAAGTGCTCTCGCGCATTGCGGGTAGCGGCACTCCGATTATAGTCGGGTTTACTTCTTGAAACTGATTGCACTACCCCAACTTTCCGATTATAGTCGGGCTTGTGGTCCCGAAACCGACCACGTAACCCCAAGATTCCGACTTTAGTCGGGTCGATTCCCTTAGAGATTCGTGGATCAACCACAAATTCTCCAAGGAGAAATAATGACGACATTTTCAAGCAGTCAGATTCGTGATTTACGCGAGCTGATAGCCGAGGTTGTTCGAATTGAACTTCGGCATTTTTCACCAAAGGCTGCCGAAGCTGGAAAAGCTATCCAAGCTGGTCCGGACGACAACTCAGGCCCACTCGTGTCAAGGGCGGAGGCAGCGCGCCAGCTTGGCGTATCGGTACAAACGATAGCCAAGCTCATTAGGCTCAACCAATTGCCGAGCGTCCAAGTTGGGCGCCGTAGGCTGATTCGCAGATCAGATCTCGTAAGGCTGATCAGTCGACCTGCCCAGCGTCTCGGAGGTGTGTCTTGAGTCGAAGCAGGCAGCGATTTGGACGAAAGATGATTTGCCCCTGCCCGCACGAAAAGAAGAAGTATTCTCCTTTACTCGACGATCAAGGTCGTCCAACTGACGGTGGGAAATGCTTCAGCTCAGCTTGTAACCAGAGGTTTTTTCCTCCAACAAAGCGCACAATAGACACCGCTCTAGTCGCTAAAAATAGCGTCCAGCGCCGTGAACATATCTACCATACCGCGACTGGCGATTCGTATATGCGAATCGTGGTACAGAAGCATACCGACGGACGTAAAAAGGCTTTCGCAGAAAGGTGGGATGGGACTAGTTGGCAGACAGGTGTTGAGGGCTACCAACGATTGCTTTACAAGCTACCACAGGTGCTCGAGCGCATGGCACAAGGTGGAATCATTTGCATCTGTGAGGGTGAGAAGGACTGCGACAATGCCGATTCTATTGGTATTACAGCCACCTGCAACCCATTTGGCGCCGAGAAGTGGACAGACGATATGTCCAGTGACTTATCTGGTGCTCGAGTTGTGATTATTCCTGATCTCGACGAACCTGGATGGGGTCACGCGAGAATGGTCGAGAAATCGCTGTTAGATGCTGGGGTTGCGAGCGTCGGCATGCTTGACCTGCGTACGCTGATGCCCGATCTCCCCGAGAAGAGCGACCTGAGTGACTATCTCGATCGAAACGGTGATCCCGAGCTACTGCGGTCGGCTATCGAACAGACTGCCTCGCGCTGTGAGGACGTTACTGACGAGTCGCCCCTCCCGCCGTGTCCACAGATTTTGTGGGAGACACTACCACGTCCACTTTGGGAGCTCGTTGAATCAGTGCAGGATGAGCGACAACGGATTGCGCTGTTAATGGCAGCGATCACCGTAATCGGATCTGTACTGCCTAACGTCACAACGACGTATGACGGGCATTCATTTAGTCCGAGT
>CAJAIA010000017.1 GCA_903939735.1 uncultured Ignavibacteria bacterium | reverse complement strand
CGTAGGTTTGAGCGATGCCATTTGCGTCGTCGAATACATAGGTGCGATTGCCTGCAAGATCGTATTGGAAGACTTCTTCTGCCGGGTTCAACCGTGTGTCTGTCGGATGGGTAGAAGCCAATCGTCCAAGCTGATCGTAACCATAGAGTTCGGAACTAACCGCACCGTTGGCTGTCGACCACGCTTTGGTAATCTGATCGAGATCATCATAGGCGAGGCGCTGCTCGAAGATCACCGGGGCCAGTTGGGTAAACTTCTGTGTACGTGTGCGCAGCTGAGCGCCACGTGCATTCACATCGATGGTGGTCGTCACACCAAGACGTGGGTATTCGACCGAGGTAACTGCATCGGCGGCATCGTAGCCGTACACGGCATGCGGCAGTGACTGCCGGTTGAGTTCGATCAATGTTGGTCGCTGTGGTGTCATACTTGTGCCGAGTCCAAATCCGCCACCGTTTCTACGTTCTGCCCACATCCTGCTGACGCGTCCTTCACTATCGTACCCATAGAACGTTGCATGCTGTCCGGTTGCATCAACAACATGTACCGATGTGAGTTTATTGAGCGCATTATAGCGATAGTACACCGCATCGAATCCGAGATTCTCTGTCAGTCGAAGCTGTGCTTCGACACGCCCACGCTCGTCGTAGGACAGCACAATGTAATGAAACGGCTGGCCACCGTGGGTGCGGGCGAGACAGCTCAATGATGCTCCTATCCAGACACCTGAAGGCACAGGCGTCTGGCAATGAGTCCATACTGGTTCGCTGATATTTTCCCTCTGTAGAGCTTGAGAAGCAACTCAATCTGCATGCATGGATTCTTCGAATCTCGTATCTGCGCTTCATAGCGGAGAGCTTTCAATATGAACTTCCTGTCGTCCTCCTTAGATGAGATAAGGTATCTCAGAAAACATGCTTTAGCAGTATCCTTCAAAAGGAAATCGAAAAGTCTCTCTCCATAATACTCACCGAACTCCCCATCGGCCCTCTTGCCGAGTGCGTTGATTCTTCGAAACTTACTCTCGTCACACTTCATTGCTTGCGATTCGAGCAATCTATTGAGCTCCCTTTGCAATTGCCGTTTCGGTGCTGCAAACGCGGCGCATGTGAGATCACTGCTGAACGTCACAAGAAACACAACTAAGGTGCCGAGTGCAGCGCTCCTAATCATCTTGCTTCTCAACTGGCTTGTTCTCATCCTCAGCAGTAATCGCGTTATCTACCGTCAGCTTCCCAGGCTTGTCCTCCGGATTTGCTTTCGTCAGCCCGCCAGTGACCGCCTTTAGCCTTTTCATATCGGCATCTGACGCTCTTAGACAACCATGGGTAGGCTTAAGTTCCGCCGCTGGAATCGGCTTCCACGATCCATCAGCTAACTGCTCCTCTTGCCGCCCTCCGTGCACGCGAATAAGTGATCTTCCACTTTCCGTAATCTCACCTGAAACCCCAGTAAGTGCTAATCGCGGGTTCGGACCATAAGCAACGCGTTCGTCAGCAGTTGGCGTTATCCAGCCATCAATCGAGTACTCTCCCTGTGGCGTATCGGAATTCGACTTCATTCGGTCTCTCCCGCCTACTCCCTCGCCACGTACAACGAATGACATGACTTCCTTGCCGTTGGCATCGGTCACCGTTGCTACACCGAATGGGGCATCTGTTCTTGAAGCACTCTTCATGAAAGTAACCGTGATATCCCACAGCCCAGTGTCGTCGATTCGGCTGATCGGGTTGTTCCTGCAGTATTGATATGCTGAGTACGGCAGGTACTTCGACCACAACGGATCCACGCTCAGGAAGCGGCCGTAGGTGGGGTCGTAGAGTCGTACCCCATTAAACCCGAGGTCCGATTCTTTATCCGTCTCACGTCCGATGTAGGAGGTGCGGGATGCTTGGCCGTCGTGTGTGCGGTGATCGCCGTAGGCGGTGTAGGACTGTGATTCGATCACGCGCGCTGCGTTGTCGAGCGTGATGCGTGCCGAGCCGAGGTGGTCGTGCTTACTTGTCATCGAGACAACACAGTACATGTTGCGTTTGGCCCCGGCGGGATTACCGCAAACCGTAGCGACTCGTCGAGTGCGATTTTGATGAGCGGCATCAAGTCGGCCTGATACCTTATGTACTTCGCTGAGCGTGATTCGCCGTTAATGATGTCCTGGGCCGGCCATTCCCCCTGTTTATCGAGGTACAGCAGATCCATTTTATACTCGCGGAATGCTGATGTCTGTTCGATCAACCCCTCGCTGTAGAGCTGTCGCATGGCGGCATTCATGACGCGCAACGGAATAAAGACTGTATCCATTCTGCATGCCGAACCCACGACGAAGGCCGGGTCTTCTCCCCAATCTTCGTTCCATCGAAATCTGGCGTGCTGCCCGGGATGAATAGCGACAAACTGCATCTTGAAGGATTCGATCACATAGGTCGACGGGTATGCCTCATTGAATTCCGGATAGGCTATCCTGTCGACACAGTCATCAAGGCGTCCGTGGGAGCGCTCCAGATACCAATGAAGCACCATACCCATCGAGCTGCGGCCAAGTCGGAACAGATACCGGCAACGTGTAACTCGATGGAGCCAGAGTGCGGATGGGATAAACACATATGTCGTGTCGGACGCATTCACGATGTCAAGGACGACCTCGGTTGTGGCCGTATCAACAGTCAGTTGTACACGAGCATCAACATCACCCACGATAGGGATGGCCTGTGCTTGCGCCACAGAGCTAGAGCACCACAAAGCTATCAGCAATGACAAAACAGCATGCCGCAGAATATCTCTGGCGATGCAATGCGCCTGTCTCGGGTTTGGATCACGTTCAATCACTCGAGGCCTCCGTCTCTACTTGCTTGAATTGAGGATCCTCCGGCGGCCCCTGATGTCGCCACGTGCCTTTCCCGCCACTTGCTACATGCTTAAGCAGCCTTCCCACGTGTAACAACTCGTGCGCCGCTACCTCGCCTGGCACGTTGTGACGAGCACTTATAAGCACCTTGGTATTCTCATTCGCAGAGAAATTTGTCATGGATGACTTGTCGCTTATTGCCTCGGACAAGAACCGACCTGGATGCGTATCACCTGCGACAATACCTTCCTTATCAGTACGAGCGGCGTTGATCATTCCAAATGAATACCCCATCACAACCTCCTCACCGTTTTCGTTCAATCGTACAACATCGATATCATCATTGTCATTGAGTACGAGGATCTCAACACCTTCATCATGGCCAGCAATCTCGGCAAGACGAGCAATGTTCGACTCCAGACCTTGGCCTGCCGCTGCCTCAATTAGCGGACCTACATTAAGAATACCTTCCGAGGTAAATGTTACACTTGAGCGGAAACACGTAGGCACGGAATTCCTGACTGCCTCCTGTGCCTTGTCGCCGACAGCTTGGATCCACTTCCCTCCATCATCCAACATCATCACCGGATTATTCCCCGCATACTGATACGACTGCAGCGGCAGGTACTTCCCCCACAACGGGTCCACGCTCAGGAAGCGGCCGTAGGTGGGGTCGTAGAGTCGTACACCAAAGAATCCTAAATCTGTCTCCTTATCCGTCTCACGTCCGATGTAGGAGGTGCGGGATGCTTCGCCGTCGTGTGTGCGGTGGTCGCCGTAGGCGGTGTAGGACTGTGACTCGATCACGCGCGCTGCGTTGTCGAGCGTGATGCGTGCCGAACCGAGGTGGTCGTGCAGGACGTACTCAGAGGCGCCGCTCGGACGCGTGATCACGCGCGTGTGGGCTGGTCCGTACGAGTTGTACTCGACAGGCCAGAGCCAGACAGTGGTAGGGGGTTGACTAGAAGCACCCTTCATTGAGGAGGTTGTTCATCAGTGGGACTAAGGGGCCTGTGTAGACGATGCTGTTGTAAAGTACGATGCTCCCTGGTTTGATCTCGACATCACAACCAATGGCTGGGTTCATCGCGTAAGCGATAAACCGTTCATGAGCATCACTGGGAATGGAGCCGAACACACGCTCACCGGAAACAACATACGCGTACAATGTCGTGATAAATCGGTCAAGCACTCCCGGCGCAATTGCATTGCGCACGGAATCGCCGTGATGGAACGCGTATGAACGCCGGCCGAGGGCCGGCATTGATGGGCTGTCACGACTCTTTCGAGGTTCACTGTGAAATGAGCGGGTGCCGAGCGCCATAACATCATACGTGCAATCAAACTGCGTGTACAAGCCAAAAGCAATGAATGTGTTATCCGTTGTCATGGTTTCTGGAAGCTCAAACTGCCCCAACTCAATGATTCGGCCAGGTTTTACGCATGGACAGTTAACAGAGTAAATAACGCCCATAACTGTTAGAAACATCAGCTGTGGCAGATCAGCAAGCACTGTACATGGGAATTCAATCATCCTATTGCCCTCATGGCGTATAACGGACGACCCGTATGTCAATCCCCTGAGCGTTGGAAATCGACGCAAGTAACCTGGTGCTGCGATCGTATCCTTGTGATAAATGTAAAGGTACTCAAGTGAATCCAACTTCACTGTAGACATTACACTGTCAAGAAGACTTGGGGTTGCCATCAAGATCTCCAGACCGACAATATCAGGCAGATTCTGAATGGCATCGATGAGATGCTTAGCCCGCACACTCGCACTCAGACGAATAGTCACCACACGATCCTCAAGTCGTGTCAGGCGACTGGTGTAGACGGGCAGTGAGTCAGGATCGACAAATGAGTGGACGCTTGATCTGGCAACAGGGAGGCCGAAGTTCTCTACCCTTATGGTATCAGAAAACGAGTGTGCGAAACAAGATGAAACTCCCAGCAGACAAGTGACTATGATAATCGCAGGCGATGTCATTTACCAGACCCCTCGACAATACCTTTCACCTTGTCGTGCGTGATACTAACATCTGCGGACTGCCCTGTTTTAGTGTTCGCATCCGCTCTGAAGAATGTGAAGATAGAATACCCCGCTTTCGCAGGCTTCTTTGGAAATATCACAAGTCCATAAGCAAGTGAAGACATCTTCTGATCCTTAAGCATACCCCGATCCACGTCACTAGGAGTTTTGTTACCCTGCAACACGGATGTGGAAGTGACTCCTTCAAGGATCTGGAAGTTCACATGAGAATGCACAAGCGATAATGGTCTGGAACCAGAGGCTTCCGCAGCAGCAATTGCCGGTGCGAGGTTAACCATAGGCCCCTGCGATTCGCCTGTAGCTACGGGTCCTTTGGGTGCAGCGTAGAAGTTTCCGTCGTCACCTATAACGCCGCCATACTCTCGTCGTGAATCGGTCGAGAATGTGCTGCTTGCTTTATCGATAATACTTGATTCCATCGCAGTCAGTGCGCTCGCACTAGGAAGCTGATACACACCAGGTAGTTGTGTCATGTCATCAAACGAATAACCATCCTTTTGATAGCTCTGATACACCGATGCGTTTCCAATGAACTTTAGTCCATCGTCAATGCCATTGTTGCCAATAAGTTTCCCGTTCTCATCGAAGAAGTCTGCCATGCCCGATCGATCAGTGCGCATAATCGGGTTGTTTCGGCAATACTGATACGACTGCAGCGGCAGGTACTTCCCCCACAGCGGATCCACGCTCAGGAAGCGGCCGTAGGTGGGATCGTACATCCGAACACTCCCTCGCAAAGCCTCGGGACAGGCTCCAAATCCTAAGTCAGTCTCCTTATCCGTCTCACGTCCGATGTAGGAGGTGCCCTGGCATTGAGGGGAAAAAGCAGGCGCACTGCGAAGTCCATGACATTTCACCACTCACCTACTCCTCGTCTAACCACTCAACCACAATCTTAATCATCTCGCGCGCACCCCTAATCTCCTCTCTTGTCCGATCACGTCTATAGTAGGTTAAAAAGACTTTATCGCAGATTGCCCGTTCGGGTGGAGCGCGGTCATAAGTTGGCCACGTAAACCCGGGCCTCGTCGAGGCTGGTCCTGTCAAAAGCCGTCGCGTCGCCGCCCAATCTTTCGTCAGCTCCAGTCGCAGACTGTCAGCAACTCTGCACATTTCCTCCATAGGGATTGATGATGGTGGAGCAAAGTAACACCAAATCCTCGCCTCTCTTGAGGAACCGCAGAAGGAACGCGTCAGAAAGTAATCGACGGCCAATTGATAAATCGCAGTAGCTCGCGCAACCGTATCGTACTGTGGCATTGTGTCACATTTCTCTTTGCTGCTAGCCACCGTTGACATTGTAACCACAAGACAGCTGCAGCACACCAACAGGGATGTCATAGTGGCTCTCATTTAGGGTCCTGCTTTCGATAGTACACACGCGTGGAATACGTATCGTTGTCCGTGGTAACGGCCGTACTTTCCTGTTCAGAGTAACTGTCAGGCACATCACGCGGATGGTGCAGAAAGCCTGGTCCCTGCCCCCACTTACTGATAACCAGATTCGCATTCCCACACTCATCAACGCCAACGACTACCGCTGAGTGTGTTGGCGCAACGTAGCCGAGATCCTTGCCGTTATCGTCTTTATGACTGAAGTAAATTACACGATCGCCGATCTGATTTGGTTCATTAAATGACAGCTGTGCCCAACCACTTTCGGCATTGTTGATCGGATCATTGTCCCACTTAGGCAACACATCGGCATAATCTGCGTTTGCGGGATCAGACGGATCGCCTGCACCATCAGACCATGCGAGCGAATGACAGTTGTATGCGTCTGACGGTCCTGTAATCTCGAGGTTATCATTTCTCGTAAATGGCGTCGCCGAGAGTATCATTGCAGCGGTCTGACCTTCCGCAGTTGTAGCCACTGGACGCTCACGTATCGGCTCATCGCCTAGTCCACTATCGTCAATCAAATTGATCGGGTTGTTCCTGCAGTATTGATATGCTGAGTACGGCAGGTACTTCCCCCACAACGGATCAACGCTCAGGAAGCGGCCGTAGGTGGGGTCGGGACAGGCTCCAAACCCGAGGTCCGATTCCTTATCCGTCTCACGTCCGATGTAGGAGGTGCGGTACTGGGGACGATTCTTGTTTGACGACGTAGCGATGACAGATACACTGACCAAGCAATGGATGAGGTATTGACACTCCCAGTCGAAGTGTTGAGCATTTGGTCTACTTTGAATACCCACCGGTAAACACTTCGGTGACAGTGTCTCGTTTGGGATAGACCACCGTGTAATCACCTACTTTGTAGTCGTCAACTCGTAATACGATGTCTCGGTCCACACCGAAAAGACCCATTCGTAGATATCCTACATCGCTATTGTGTCCTTCGATGAACGCCAACATCCGATAGCATTCGCGTTGAGATGACCGAGTCATCGCTGGGTCGAAATCAATCGAGGTCGCGTTAACAAGCCCAGGCTTACGCCACACCTGCTCGTAATCGAAAAGAACATCAAGTGTGTCACCCTGTGTTCTCTTTGTTCGTCCACGAATCCCAGTATGAAGGTACCTAGGTAGTAGAATACTGTCTTCGCTTCGAACATGCGCAAGGATTACAAGATGATTGCTATCCAGACGCATTGCTGTGAGTCTTACCTCGCGTAGCGATGTAGGCGAACAACTAGTTAGCAATGACATGATCATTACGGTGACACCAATGATGAGGATTTTCATCGACTTTTCTCACCTTGATCATTGTGGTCGCTACCATCTCTAGCCTGACTTTTCGCCTTCGTTAACAGTCCAACATTGTGGCTTGTCACACCTTCTTTGCGCGTTGCTGAGACACCATACTTAAACCACGGCATGGCATGATCAAGTAATGCGTGCATTAACACGCACGTCCCACACGGCTTGGTTTGACCGCCACCAACAGCGTTGAACGTCTCTTTTTCCGCAATAGCTGGTCGTATAAGTACAAAGGAGTTATTCGGGGCATCAGAGTTACTCACGAACTTTTCGCTCATATCCTTACCTGTCACATACTCATTGCTAACGGTACCGATTACTTTCCCATCCTTGTCGGTTGAGGGGAGTTTTAAACGATCCTTACGATATTCTTCTCCTGGCAATGCTACCACATTCAGCACCTTTGTCTTGTCATTTGCCATCTCATTGATGCCAAGAAGCTGACCGTAGGACATCGGATCGATTCGTGAGCTTGCTTCGGCAAGTTCATCCGCAGATATCATCATGGCTCCCAGATCTGTGAAGCTAACATCAACTCCGAAATGAGAGCACATCGATGACTTGAGATACTCACGATCCTCTTCTCTGCTTCCCACAATCTCCTTCCCTCCATCATCCAACATCATCACCGGATTATTCGCCGCATACTGATACGACTGTAGCGGCAGGTACTTCCCCCACAACGGATCCACGCTCAGGAAGCGGCCGTAGGTGGGGTCGTAGAGTCGTACACCATTAAACCCGAGGTCCGATTCCTTATCCGTCTCACGTCCGATGTAGGAGGTGCGTGCTGCTTCGCCGTCGTGTGTGCGGTGATCGCCGTAGGCGGTGTAGGATTGTGATTCGATCACGCGGGCTGCGTTGTCGAGTGTGATGCGTGCAGAGCCGAGATGGTCGTGCAGGACGTACTCAGAGGTGCCGCCCGGACGCATGATCACGTGCGTGTGGGCTGGTCCGTACGAGTTGTACTCGACCGGCCAGAGCCAGACAGTGGTAGGGGGTTGACCGCAGAATGCGCCCTGGATGCCGTTGTAGCTTGCCAGCTGTTTGGCATCGGCACCGAGCAGTGTGTAGGTCCATGCCAGTCCGCCCGTAGGCACATCACTGAGATACTGCCGCTTCTGCTCACGCTCCTGCAGCGGACCAAACCGGTAGCGCCACTCGCTGATGGGCTGCGATGATGCGTCAGGGGCGCATACGCCTTGCATGCCCCCTACATCGCGCTGCACGCGGTAGCGCTCGATCAGACCAACTGCATCGTAGGCAAACGATTCGTTGCGCTGCACCATCTGCGCACCCTGGGCATCACTGCGCGTGCGCGTGGCCAGCGCGCCGTCGCTCTGGTAGGCAAGCGTGTGATCGCGGTACAACGGATTGCCTGCCTCGCTCTGGATAACGCGTGTTAGACGATTCGTCGTAGGTGCGTGGGCGTAGGTTTGAGCGATGCCATTAGCATCGTCGAATACATAGGTGCGATTGCCTGCAAGATCGTATTGGAAGACTTCTTCTGCCGGGTTCAACCGTGTGTCTGTCGGATGGGTAGAAGCCAATCGTCCAAGCTGATCATAACCATAGAGTTCGGAACTAACCGCACCGTTGGCTGTCGACCACGCTTTGGTAATCTGATCGAGATCATCATAGGCGAGGCGCTGCTCGAAGATCACCGGGGCCAGTTGGGTAAACTTCTGTG
>CAJAIA010000016.1 GCA_903939735.1 uncultured Ignavibacteria bacterium | reverse complement strand
ATGGCGGCGATGATGATACCTACGAGTGACTTCGGCAGGTCGTATCCAACAACGACCGACTCGATGGTTGGTGAGATCGACTTAGCGAGCATCACGACGATCACAAGGCTAACAATCAGAAACACCACACTTGTCATCAGGGCGCGCTTGGTAACAACGTGATCGTCTTCGTGCTCGTCATCGACTGCTGCAGTGAGGAACGCCTCGCGATGACGCACGGTCTGCGCAAGGATATAGGACCCATACACGACAAAACACGCAAAGGCCGCAAACATCAACTGTTGTGTGGAGTAATACGGTCCCTCAACGCTCGATGTAAACGATGGTAGCACCAGCGTGAACACAAGAATCGAGACAAGTGAGACAAGTCCGATGATTACTGACTGCACAGAGAACTGTTGCTCCCTGTACTTGAGGCCACCGATAAACAGACATAATCCAACGATACCATTGAGAATCAGCATCGTTGCAGAGTACACCGTGTCTCGCGCCAATGCAGCAGTCTTCTCGCCCCCTGAAATCATCAGCGACACAATCACCGATACCTCGATAATGGTCACCGCCAATGCGAGGATAATCGTACCGTATGGCTCGCCAACCTTGTGAGCGATGATCTCTGAGTGGTGCACAGCGGAGAGGACCGAGAGGATCAACAACACGCCGGCGATTGCCTGGAAGACACCGCTGTCGTGAATCAAGCCGGATGCATACACCAGACATGCCAACAATGGCATGGAAACGGTCCAGTTCGTTAGAAGCTTCATGGGGGCGTGAGAACGTGTAGAACAACGGCTATCGGTCGGCTGGCCACAAACGCAAACGTCCCACTTCACTGGGTGAAATGGGACGTTGAAGGTGTACACCGTACGGGAATTGAACCCGTGTTACCGCTGTGAAAGAGCGGTGTCCTAACCCCTAGACGAACGGTGCATCTTGAAATCGAGCCACAAATATACAAAAGATGCTGGAAGAGGGAAGGGGGCTATCTTTGCCCTATGAAGCTCATCGGCATAACAGGCGGTATCGGCACCGGGAAATCCACGGTGTCCAGGCTCCTTCGGGAGCGTGGGTGGACGCTGTACGCGTCGGATGATACGGCGAAAGAGATCATGGCGTCAGACCCAGAAGTGCGCGCTGAGCTCGTGGCGGCGTTTGGCGCTGATGTCCTTACAGATCAAGGGGTTAACGCCCCCTTCCTAGCGTCCCTCGTGTTTGGTGCAACCGAAGAGCACCACGCGCGCCTTGCACGCCTGAACCAGATCGTCCACCCCCGTGTGCTTGATGCCCATATGCACGCCATCGAGCGCGAACACGCTGCTGGTACGAAGGTGATGGCCATCGAAAGCGCCCTGCTCTACGAGGTGGAACTGGAAGATGGCTTCGACTGGGTGATCGTAGTCGATGCCCCACACGATGTCTGCGTTGCCCGCGTGATGGAACGCTCGAAGTCCACCGCGGCAGAGGTGGAACGCCGCATGACCGAGCAACTGGCGATGGAAGAAAAACGCGGTATGGCCGACTTCGTGATCGAGAATGGAACGACTCTCGCCGACCTCGAACGCGCCACCGCAATGGTCGCGATGATCATCGAAGCGTTCCCCGATCCCGAACAGTAATCTTGGTGCACTTGTCACCGTCGGCATTCGTCATCGTTGCGTAGGTTTGCACCTACTCAATAGCTCTTTCACGAACACCTCTCGTTAGGATACAGGCCTCATGGCACAGCCAAAACATCTCACCGACGATACGTTCTCAGCAGAGATCAATGCGAATAATGTAGTGCTTGTTGACTTCTGGGCTGCGTGGTGCGGACCATGTCGCGCAATCGCTCCGCTGATGGATGAACTTGCGAACGATTACGATGGCAAGGTGATGATCGCAAAGGTCGATGTCGACAACAACCCGCGCGTTGCGATGGAGTTCGGTATTCGCTCAATCCCTGCTCTCTTGATCTTCAAGGGTGGCGCTGTTGTTGATACAATCGTTGGCGCGGTGCCAAAGGGCTACATCACCGAGAAGCTTAACGCACAACTGAACTAACATGGCTCGTCCCTCTCTCTTGAGCGAGGCCGATCTCATTGAACATCTAAAAGATATTCCACTGTGGCGCCGCGATGGCGCCACTGTTGTTCGTGAGATACAAGCTTCAAACTTTGCAGCAGCAATCGGACTGGTGAATGCCGTCGCATTGCTGGCCGAAGCGATGGATCATCATCCCGATCTCCTTGTCTATGGCTGGAACAAGGTTCGCATTACACTGAGCACACATGATCAGGGTGGACTCACCATCCTTGATATGCAGCTTGCGAAGAAGATCGATGCACTCAGCTTCTCAACTCTCTCCTAAGTCGATTCTAAAGGAATGCACCTATGAGCACAATTGTTGATGTCGTCGCACGCGAGATCCTCGACTCCCGCGGTAATCCAACGATCGAAGTCGATGTTCTTCTCGAAGATGGTTCGTTCGGCACAGCAGGTGTGCCATCAGGCGCAAGCACGGGCGAACACGAAGCTGTAGAGCTCCGTGATGGCGATGCGTCGCGCTACGGTGGTAAGGGTGTGCGCACAGCTGTTGGACACGTCGATGGCGAGATCTCCGAAGCCCTCGTTGGTATGGATGCGTCGGATCAACGTCAGATCGATGCAATCCTGATCGCACTCGATGGCACAGAGAACAAGTCACGTCTGGGCGCAAACGCACTGCTCGGTGCATCGATGGCTGTAGCAAAGGCTGCAGCAGAATTCCACGGTATGCCGTTGTTCCGCTACCTGGGTGGCGTGCGCTCAACATTGTTGCCAACACCAATGATGAACATCCTCAACGGTGGACGTCATGCTGATAACAATGTGGACATTCAAGAGTTCATGATCATGCCCGTTGGTGCAGAGACGTTCTCCGACGCGCTGCGCATGGGCACAGAAACATACCACACGCTGAAGTCGGTACTGAAGGCAAACGGACTCAACACAAGCATCGGTGATGAAGGGGGCTTTGCGCCATCACTCACATCGAACGAGCAAGCGCTCGACATGATCATGGAAGCGATCACAAAGGCTGGCTTTAAGGCCGGCGAAGACATCGTGCTCGCGCTCGACGTAGCAGCATCCGAAATGGTCAAGGACGGTGCATACGTGATGTATAAGTCAACGAACGAAAAGCGCACAACAGCACAAATGGTCGACTGGTATGCAAAGCTCGTTACGCAGTATCCGATCGTATCGATTGAAGACGGTATGGGCGAGAACGATTGGGAAGGCTGGAAGGCACTCACAGATGCGATTGGCGATCAATGTCAACTCGTTGGTGACGATCTGTTCGTGACCAATGTCGACTTCCTTGCAAAGGGTATTGCAGAAGGCGTTGCCAACTCGATCCTTGTGAAGGTCAATCAAATCGGAACACTCTCCGAAACATTCGACGCCGTTGCGATGGCACACCGCTATGGCTATTCGGCGATCCTTTCGCACCGCTCCGGCGAAACAGAAGATGCAACGATCGCAGACCTTGCTGTTGCATTGGGTGCTGGTCAGATCAAGACCGGTGCACCATGTCGCACCGACCGTGTTGCGAAGTACAACCAACTTCTGCGCATCGAACAACTGCTCGGTGAAGACGCCGAATACGCTGGCGATGCAACGATTTCGTAAGTGCTGAGTAACGGGGTGTTACTCTATCCCCACGAGCAAGCATATCTGGATCAGGCAACAGAACTACGCTTAGAAGTTCGGTCTGGCCCATAGTACACTGCAGTCATGGATTGCGGAAGTACAGGCAGCAGCACACGCGCACTGAGTTGCAGCGTGTGGCGGAGTTTGTGCCGAATACGGTGGTGTAGCCCGACGCAGGGTTTCGTCGTGCTCTTTGTTGACTGGATTACCAACGTGGATTACTTTTACTTGTGTGTGTATCTATAAGTGTAGGTAGGTAGGTTGGTTGGTTGGTTGGTTGTTGATTCAGTCACAAGCTAACGTACAAACGGCTGTGTGGATACGCTGCAGAGAGGTTCTTTGGGGGGTAGGGTAAAAGAAGATCGGGAAGCTAGAATTTTCCTTGACATCAGGTTCGGCTTTCTAGTTGGCTGCCAAGAGGAATCGGACCAATTCTCCTGTTTGCAATTGGATTACAACGAAGCGGCAATCTCCTTGCTGCTGCGGTGGTATCACAATCATCGAGTTCGTTCTCGTGCCATTATGATATGAATTGCAAAGCCTACTAAGCAGGTCGTATGTTCTGACAGATTCAATAACCGTACCATCATGCATAGTTATCAAAAACGAACCTTCGGCATTTCGACTGCAGGTCATTCTAATGTCTCCGGGATTATATCCCACTTTCTCATCAACTGATGTAGTGCCGGTGCCACAACAGTATGCAAGTTTATAGACACAAACATCATACTCAGTATAAATGTTAACATTCCCCGGCTCTTCATTGGCTCCAATCGAATTATTCATTACTGACCGGATACCTTGATTCTCGTGGTCATTAATCGTCCACGGGCTGCAGTATCTTCTTTCGTTCGTGTTATATGCGTGGCCAAAACCGAGCACGTGGCCAACTTCGTGTCTCATGACTGAAACAAAACTGAAATATCTAATAAGTCCATCACCGGGTTGGTTAGCTACCGTTGGCTCATCATCTTGATTAAACCACTTTACGGGAATACGCCTTTCCGTAGTACTGTTCATCCCAGTGAAAGCATCAGTTGAGTTTATCATAATCCAGGTCTTGTCACAAACGCGACTAGAGCAATCTGAACTAAACGAGTGTTCGGTGGCGGCAGGAAAGTCCCTCTCGTATCCTTGCCATGCTTCAGGTCTGCGCTCAAAACGAACTTGCAGCGTACATGACTGGCAGTTAGGGACAGTAGGAGTACATATTCCATACCAATCCTTCAATCCCTGCAACGCATAGAGATTCACCCATTCCTTGCCCCAAACTTCTTTAGTAGTCGTGCCTCCTGATTCATCTCGAACCTTTGCCCTAACTGTCGATAGGTAAATTGGAAGCATCGAGTAGTCGACGTTGATCTTTTCCCTCGCGTCCGACGAGAGGTAATCAATGCAAATCGGCAAAAATTTAAAGCCTGGTTCGTTATATGGATTGCCCGAACACTTTTCGAAAGGCTTTCCATCTTTACAGAAAACGTACGAATACGTTCGATTATTCGCGCGACAATCCTCGCATGATTGTGAGAAAACCTGACTTGCGAAAAACGACATGACTACTGCGAGAATGACTCGTGTTACTACCACGGCGACCTCATTCCAATTAAGAAGAAATCTAAGGGTACCTTAAGGGAGACTACCAAGTCCATCCAGACTTGATGCTTGACCTCAGCGCATCAAACTTCTCAACAAAGGCTGACCACGTGATCGTACCAGTTGTAGAGAACAAGTTGTTGACATCCTTCACGTTCTCATTCTCGTCGATGTAGAGTACGCCTCTACAAGCTTGTGGGAATATGGCAGGCTGAAAATAGTCTCGGGTGGAATCAATCTTGGGTGATTGAAAAGTTAGAAAGACAATGTAATCCTTGTCAATCCGAAGCTTAAGCAACCCATTGGTGTCAGTTGTCATCTGATGCGCATTCGGATAAAGCGTTGCTATACTCGATTCCTGCAACAAGGCTTCAGGCTGATATGAAAGCGTATGATATGTAAACACTATCTGAGGTGGACTAGTCGTTTGTGTGCGATCCCCACTACCGATCTTTGTTCCATTCAAAAGCTTATTCTGATCCACGTATGTACTCCAACCAATAAACCCCTGCAGCGTGTCGAGTATGTCTGCTATTACTACATATCTCATGCCTGGCTTAGGCATAGCTGAATCGTCTGGGATCGAGTCTATCGAACGAATTGTAACTCGAGCCACAATGCTCGAAGCGATTAACGAACTCTTTGCTAGTCCATCTACTGAATCCTTGAGTTCCTTTCGATACCTCTTGAAGAAGCTCCATTTAGCGTCCCAAAGAGAAGAAAGATACCGGCCAACGATCACAGTATCGCCCGTACCTGTAGCTACACTCACCTTCCGATGTAACTCGGTCTCAAGAGCGTATTGATGAAAAAGCATTGGGTCATAGTCTACTGCATTGTAGAGAAGGGCAAGAATGCTTCGTGCCGTATCAGTTGGTAGATAACTTTCAATTACTTGCTTTAGAACATGCGGGGGTAGAACTCTAAGCAAGCTATCAATTCCAGAATAGAAGTAGTTGATGGCAGAAGGGCGGCCAAATCCTACGGGTGGTATTGAGGTGAGGACTGTTCTGGACCATTCGCAAGTAGCTGTAGTCGAATCGTAATAGGTGTTCCACGCTTTTACAAAATCAATGTCAATTGGTCTAACTCCGCTCTCATTTTGAGCGGAGCTTATAAAAGGAAAAAAACATAGCGCAAGCAAGGTCCCAATAAGGATCGTTTTCATACTCGAACCCCAAGATACTATAGAAAGTTGTGGATAAGCCGGAACGGCGGCTGGGTCTTTTGCTGAGGAAGAAAAAGGCGCATCCTGTGGTTGCAAATGTTTTCCAACTATCCACAGGAGACGCCATATGAAGAGGATGGAAAGTAAAGTGCGGATGCATATGATGCAAACATTTTCATACCTTGAGAACAGCATGCGTGAAGCGATGGCAGAGGTGAACTCGATGATTCTGTCAGCAGAGGCGGACAATTACCTGCGGGAAGCGCGGATGTATCTGGATGAGCACAACCATCGCCTGGTGCGTCGCAACGGCCTGAGTCAAGCGCGGACGGTGCATACGACTGTGGGCACGATAACTGTTGAGCAGCCTCGCGTGGATGACCGCCGCGAGGGGCATCGATTCACCAGCGCGATCCTGCCGTCCTATATCCGGAGGACGACGAACATCGATGGCATGGTGGCCATTCTGTACCTGCACGGCGTCTCGACGGTGCGCATGGAGTCGGCGCTAGGTGAGATGCTCGGCAGCGGCTTCAGATCAATGAGCCCTGCCGTAGTAAGCGGCATCATTGAGAAGTGGCAGGGGCTCTACGAGGCATGGTCAACGAGAGAGATCACCAAGCGCTACGCCTACATCTGGGTGGATGGGATCTACATTACAGTGTGCACTACGAGCGACCGGCCGTGCATGCTGGTGGTCATTGGCTGCGATGAACACGGCACAAGGGAGACATTGGCGATCCTCGATGGTGAGTGTGAGAGCGAGATCTCGTGGACGGCTCTGCTGCTCAATATGAAGCGCAGAGGATTGAAGGCGCCACGACTGGCCATTGGAGACGCAGCACTCGGTTCCTGGGCGGCGATCGGTAAGGTCTTTGCGTCGACCGCACATCAAGGGTGCACTGTGCACGCCACACGCAATGTGCTTGACAAACTGCCGAAGAAGCTCCACGATACCGCCAAGCAGCTGCTGCAGGAGATCTTCCGTGCCGAAAAATTGGACGATGCACGAAAGGCATACGAGATCTTCAAGAAAACATTCATCGATAAGTATCCGAAGGCCGTGGCGACGATCGACAGCCGACGTGAGAGGCTCCTGTCCTACTACAACTTCCCGGCCTCATCCCGGAAGTCCATACGGTCGACGAATGTGATTGAATCAATGTTTGGAAGGTTCTCCAAGTGACTATGAACATGCTCCTCCTCCTACTTTGTGCAATCACCCTGTCAATGCAAGTGTTTGCAGGTGACGACAAGTTTTCGATCAGCGTTGCTGATCAGCGCAACCATCTCTATGCGATCATAGAGAACAGATTTGACTCCACCGCACTCCAATTCACAGTGGGTGAGTTTCGTGTAAAACGATCTACCCTACGTCTCCCGGTGCACTACGCAACCACGAGCCTTGACCGCCAGTTTGAGTGGGGTACGTCGACAACTGGGGTGGATTCCGTTTTAACTAACAAGTTCAAATCACAGCAATTCATGGTGTCATCGGGCGACTCTGTTGAGTTCTATCGCTCAGTAGTAGTTTCAAGCATTCATTGTGACGACCCTACGAGACCGGGAGATCCTGCTCCACCCGATGGTATGGGCAACTACCCCGACACATGGAAAGCGGCATACGGTGATATCGTAGATACGAGCACAGTAATGCTGCGCATAGAACAAGTTTCAGATACTGCTGTGTATGCGACACTTGATTCTGTTGTAGTCTCACCAAACACGAACAGCAAATACGTGCCGCATGGCGGGACGAACCCAGATGCTTACATCCATACTCGCGCAATTCCTGCAGCGTTCGACGGACAAATGTGCAGACTGCGCATTGTTGTTAGGCGCATGGGTGCATCCCCGCTGGGTTTGATGGGACAATTCCATCGAGAGAAGATGGCATTGAGCGTGTGGTCCGACCGAGCTGTACGCTCAAAGATCGACTCGGCAACAGTAGATTCTCTTGATTCTCGCTATCTGGAACTGGCGAAGGCCTACGTTGATTCTCTGATGAGTACTTCTAATTCATGGGAATCAATCATGCACCTCAAGATTCCTGATGCCACGTTCAGAAGGATCATGTCGAAACATTTCAGTATCACGGAACATGAAGAAGGTGCTTTTTCGTACACCCCGCTCAACAAGTTCCTTGATACTGCAGGCCTCTATTTGCATACTACTGCAACTGAAAAGGCTGACTACGCTTCCTTTGACGAGATGGCGAAGCCCGGAGTTCACGCTGTATCGTATGCCAGCACTGAGGCTTCAGCTCTATCTATCCGCTACGTGCGGTTACGTAGTGGAATGCTTGAGGTAAACTGCACCAAGCCAGTAGATACGAAAGAGCTGAAATGGAGAATTGTGGACATCACCGGGCGCATACTTCAAGAAGGATATGCTTGGCCCGACTTCACGGCGCAGGGTAGCTTGCAATTGCCGTTCCCGTGGCAAGTTCCGGGTCCGTACATACTTCAGTTAGTGGATATTCTCCACTCAAGTGCAGCATCAGCAAAAATGTTGAATCGCTGATGCCCTAGGCGTCCCTCTGCAACTACGTGGTGGGCATGTAAGAACGTTAGCAATAGAGCTTCGTTCCCACTCTTTCAGTATTCCCCCGTAATTTGCAGCCATGAGTATTGCATTCGGCACCGATGGCTGGCGTGGCGTTATCGCGCGCGACTACACATTTGAAAACCTCACACTGGTTGCGCACGCAACGGCGCGCTACGTGCTGTCGTTGAAGCGTAAGGGGGCGTCCGTTGTTGTCGGACACGACACGCGGTTCCTCTCGCGTGAGTTTGCGATCGAAACGTCGCGCATCCTTGCTGCGTACGGCATCACGGTGCACCTCACCGATACGATCTCAACAACCCCACAGGTGTCGTTTCACACGCTGAAGAAGCGCGCACAAATCGGTGTTGTGATTACGGCCTCGCACAATCCAGCGCAGTACAACGGCTTCAAGGTGAAGGCGCACTTCGGAGGTCCAGCACTTCCGGAGCAGATCACGGAAATCGAGAAGGAACTCGCAGCACTGAAGGGTGAAGCACCATCGAAGAAGGTGCTCACACTTGATGAGTATGTGACGTCGAAACAAATCCGTTTGTTCGACGCGAAGGAAGCCTACATCAAGGACCTCAAGAAGAAGATCGACTTTGCTGCTATTCGCAAGAGTGGCATCAAGGTTGTCTACGATCCAATGCATGGGGCAGGGATAAACTTCATTCGCGAAGTTCTCCCGAACGCCATCGAGATTCACGGTGAGTACAACCCATCGTTCGGTGAAGTCGACCACCCAGAGCCTATCGCCGAATGTCTCGAGCCCCTTTCAAAGGCGGTTCGCAAGAACAAGGCTGCCGTTGGCCTCGCCACTGATGGTGATGCCGACCGTATCGGCGCGGTTGATCACACGGGTACGTTTGTCGATCCGCATCGCATCTTCATGCTGCTGATGAAGTATCTCTACACGCACAAGAAGCGTCGCGGTGCAGTGGTCAAGACAGTGTCGCTTACCTCGATGGTGAACGCGTTCTGTGAGCGCAATAAGATCAAGCTGCACGAGACGCCAGTAGGCTTCAAGTATGTTGCCAAGTTGATGTCCGAAGAGAAGATCTTGATTGGTGGCGAAGAGTCGGGTGGACTCGGCACGTCGCTCCATATCCCAGAGCGTGATGGCATCTTCAATGGCTTGCTGCTGCTCGAAATGATGGCGGTCACGAAGAAGTCGCTCAAGGAGCTGTGCGATGAACTCGACACAGAGTTCGGTCCGCATCGCTATCGTCGTCGTGATGTTCTCGTCACTGAGGCCACAAAGAAGGCTGTGCTCGCAGCATGTGCGAAGAAGCCAACGAAGATTGGCTCATACGAGGTGCGCTCGATGAATACGCGCGACGGCTACAAGTTCTTCGTTGATAAGGGCTGGTTGCTCATCCGTGCGTCGGGAACAGAACCGCTGCTGCGCTTCTATTCCGAGGCATCGTCACTCAAGATTGTGAACGAGTTGATCGACGCTGCACTCAAGCTCAAGTAACATCACTAGATTGATCTGTCAAGATGTGGTGCGTTGCGATCCTTCTCGCTGAGAATCGGATCGTCGACGAGCCACCGTATGCCAAGTGTTGGATCGAGAGGGTTTACACTGCGCTCGCCAGCTGGGTTGTAGAGCGCTGTGCACTTGTACGATACGTCGGCTACATCGCTGAGCACGGCAAAGCCATTGGCAAACCCCGGCGGGATCCACACTACACGTCCGTTCGTTTCCGAAACATCGATTGAGACGTGATTGCCGTATGTCGGTGAACCCTTGCGTACGTCGATCTCGACAAGCTGGATCTGTCCGCGCACGACGCGAAGCATCTTACCCATAGGTTCGTCTACTTGGTAGTGCATGCCCCGTATCACGCCACGCTGTGATCGTGAATGATTGTCCTGCACGAAGTCTGTAGGGATGCCATGGCGCAGACAGAAGTCTGCACGATAGGTTTCCTCGAAGTACCCGCGTTCATCCGTGAAGCGCTCAGGACGAAGAATCATGACAGCGTCGAAGATGACTTCTTCAAGCATGAGTGGCATTGCATTCTTCCAGTGTTGGGAGTGGACGTCGCTCGTGACGCAGAGGCGTTAACGTACGAAGAGATTCGAAGTCTGCATCACAGCGCATCGTAGAGCGCGTGACACGTGGGTACACGTAGGGCATGCCATCGTCAACAGGAATGTCTGGCTGTAGCGGTGTGTGCTCAAGTCCAAGTGCATCAAGGACCATTTGTGCACCACGCCACTTTGCTTGATACGTGTAACCTGCAATGTGTGGCGTGCAATAGGGGAGATGGTCGAGTACGTGCGGGTCGATCGTAGGCTCATTGGTGAACACATCAAGAACAGCGCTGAGCTCGCCGTGCTTTACACGTCTAACAAGCGCCGCCTCATCAACTATCCCCCCACGTGCGCTATTGATCACAAGCGCATTGAGTCTGCATTGATCAATCAGATCATCCGTAAGCAGGTTATGCGTCGGATGCGATCCGCTATCAACGTATGGAACATGTACAGATATAATCGTTGACTGCTGGACGAGTTCGTGCAGCGCTACGGGAGTAACCCACGAGGGGAATACGAACCCTGCATCAGCGAGCGGAGAGTCATTCACGAGAATGCGCATGCCGCGCATACGTGCGTAGCGCGCGAGACGTGAGCCTACGTTACCGAAACCGATGATGCCGATCGTGTGTGTGCCTGTTGGACGTAGCACGTCGATCCAATCGAGAACGTATTCGGCAACAGCTTGCGCGTTGCAGCCAGCAGCGCTCACGACGCGAATGTTCTTGCGCCTGAGCGCGTCGACATCAATGTGGTCGATACCAGTGGTCGCTGTCGCTACCGTGGTTACCGAGGTACCATCGAGAAGAGCAGTATCGACACGTGTAACGGAGCGAATGATCAGTGTTGTCGCAGCAGTTGTTCGCAACAGCTCGTTCGTTATTGAACGTCCGTCTACGGCGTGCACATCGTGATGCGGTGAGAGCGCAGCGACAAGCCCCGGTATGTGTGCGTCGACAATGATCATGACGCCAAATTACGGCGTCACGACGAAGCTTGATGTATGCGTTCCTGAAGCATCGATCACAACCATGGTGTACATGCCGATAGCAGCACCATCAGCGATCATCGACACTGGAATCGTCAGTTCGCGTGCTTCCGTAGAAGTGCTGAAGGCCATCTTTCCGCGCGCATCGTGAATCTGAATCGTACGGCTGCCCGATGCTGGAAACTGTAGACGAAGAGACGTCTGCACGGGGTTTGGTGCGATCACAAACGGTTGATCATCGGTGCCTACACTCGAGGTGGTTGCAACGCGCAGATAGACAGTGCGGGATTGGATGCCATTGGTGACGAGCGTTGCGCTGAACACACTATCCATGACTAATGAGCGGTCGACAAGCAGTCGCACAGAGATCGGACGCGTTTCTCCTGCCCCAAGTGCTAGTGGGAACTGCGATGGTTCGAACGCAATCACGCCTGCTGGCGACACAACGACGTCGTTGACAGTAACTGAATCAAGACCAATGTTTGTAACTGCAAACGCATCGCCCGACTTGCTGATGTTTGATGTGTCATGCGTTGACTGAGCGAGGCCGCGAATCGGAAGTCCCACAAGGTGCGCGCTCGTGCTGCGCTCAGATCCATCGGCGCCCGTATAGTACACGCTTGCCTGAGACGTGTACGGATACTCCGTCTGTGGCATGAAGTGCACACGGAACCAGTAGCATGTTGTGTCTTCCGTCGAAGCACCATCCTGCCAGAAACGCTGTTCGAAGATGTTGCCTGGGTTGGTAAAGAAGCGCGTATAGTTTGCAGGCGTACCATCGCTACAGAATTGAAGCGCCGTGCGGAGTGTGTCGCCCGGATTCGCACGCATAACAACCGTATCGCGCAGAGCACGCACGCGTGGCTCGACCGCATCCCACACAGGAACAAGTTCTACAAGCACGTCGTCTGTCGGCTTTGGGAATGGCTCGATGTTCCGCATTCCCACATTTCCGGTGCAGACGAAGAGACGCCCAGTTGATGTAACGAGAACATCGCGAATACGACCATAGCGATACAGAAGCATTCCGCGTGTTGCTGTGATCTGTGTGTGATCATCGTTGAGATCATGCACGAGAAGGCGAGCCCCCTTCAGATAGGTCGAGATAAGCTTGCCCTTCAATGCTGGGTATCGATCGTGTTCGTAGTATTCGATGCCTGCTGGAGCAAGGGTAAGCGTACCGGTCGACCAAGCTGGTTCAAGCGCTGAATTCTCCTCGGTAAATGTCTTCTCCGATGGTGTGTCGCTTCGACCCACGACGCGAGGCCAACCGTAGTTACCGCCCTTTACAATGCGGTTGATCTCATCTTCCGTGTTGTCGCCGTGTTCGGAAACGTAGATTTCACCCTTTGATGTGCGGCAGATGCCTTGTGGGTTGCGATGTCCGATAGACCAAATCTTGCTGCCAGGAAACGGATTGTCGGCTGGAATCGAACCGTCGAGATTGATGCGAATCGTCTTCCCAATCTCTGATGTCAGACTAAACGTACTGTCGGGCGAAGGTTGATCACCGTTCGTGAACATCATCGTGCTGTCTGGGAGGATGAGGATGCGACATCCCTGGTGCCACTGCTGCGCTGGACGCAACTCGTAGATAATCTCTGGCTCGACAAGCTTGCTTCCGTTGTACTTCCAGCGGGTGATACGCTTTACCCAATCCTCGTTGTCGCGCACGGCGTATGCAGCATATACATACGGCTGTGTTTCAAACGCAGGATGGAGGGCCATGCCGAGCAGACCGATTTCGACGATGTTGGAAACACCATCCTTCATGTCGAGAAGTGTGTCGACCTTGTTGCTGTCTGGATGGACTCTGGAGATCAGACCAATGCGTTCGGTGTACCAGATATAGCCGCCGGGGCCTTCAACCATGTCCCAAGGGATTCGCAGGTTCGATACAACCGGGCGTGCAGTGAAGTCAACCTGTGCATGGAGTGAGCTACCTGCGAGAAGCAGAGCAACTAAAATGAGTAGACAACGCAACATGAACATCCTGTACCACAGTATCGAAGAGCCATTGTAACGGCAAAGATACGGTTTGGTAACAGTGGTTACAGTCCCATCACAACGCGAAGATCTTCAACGGTCCATCGTGGGCGCACGGAGACGGTAGACGACGTCGGCCACCATTGCTCTCCTTGGATCCAGGGGGTGATACTGCCGTGGTCGTATCGGCCATTGCCATTGCGATCGTCGAAGACGTCCACTGAATAGGTGCCCGGAGGAACGGCCTCGAATAGGATGCTGCGGGTGGAGTCGATCCGCTGTGTGGCGATCACACGACGCTTATCGTTGAGGAGGCGCACGACGAGTCTGGCCGACGGTAAGATTGTCTGCATCGAGTCCACAAGACGTCCGCGTACGGTTCCCGGATCAGCAGGCCGCTGCTGCGTGCGATGTGCTATCCGCAGGGTAGTGTCGCGTAGCGATGTACCGTTGAGAGCTCGAATGCTGCTCATCGTGATCTCGGTCGTGTACCATGTTTGTGGCAGTCGCGGTGCCGACGGGAACACCTGCAGTGTTGTAGGATCCAGCCACTGCAGTCGAACTGTGTGCGCACCACGCTCGGAGGTGTGCCACACTTCAAACCGCGCAGACGTCGTATCGAGCGGCTGCGAAAACACAACTTGTAGTGGGTCGTTCAGTCCGAGATCTTGCGCGCTATCCGATGGAATACGCCGTGCACGTACCACCTGTGCAGTATCGACAAGTCGCGATCCTCTGAACTGGATGCCCTTGATACCTGCAGACGTCTCCACTGCACTCAGACCAATCGAGTCACGAAGAAGCGAGGGTGGGATGTTCAGCGTGTAGCGGAGCGTATCGAGTGGACGTGCAACACGAACGAAGAGCTTGTCGCTTGGTTCGGCTGCGAGCCACACAGCCTGTGCGCTATCTATGCGATCACCGCTTGCAACGGTAGCTGATCGCGACCGATCCATGTACCATGATGGTTCAGAGAGCTGTACTGCCAGGACATGCTGATTGAGGGCTTGTACTCGCTGAATTACAGGTCCTACGGTATCGAGTGGCGTGCCGAGAAGTAATGCAAGCTGATCAGACGTGCCATTGCGAATCACGACGTCGTGTGATGCAACGCAGAAGTCCTCCGTACCATCGAGGAGCGTGTTGCGATTCTCATCACGGACAGCTAGCACGCGATATCTGCCGTCGGCAAGACCACGAATTGCAAAGGAACCCGTTGTTCCGAGTGCTTGGTAGTACCTCGGACGCACCTTCGATGGAGAGAACGTGAGAGAATCGAATTGCTGCTGTGGATAGCAGAAGACTGTGACAGCAGCAAGAGATGCGCCGTAGACACTTCCTGCAACAACACCTGAGTCAATCATCGGTCCTGTCGAGAACACAACTGAATACGACTGCGTTGGTGTGTTTCCACGAACATCGGTCCACGTTGTACCAAGCGTCACCGTATACGTCGTGTTCGCTACGAGCGAATCGTTGAATGTGATATCAATCTCGTCACCGGAATAGTTCGTCTGAAACCGCGTGGCTGGCAGCACAGTGATTGCGTTGCGAACAGATCGATCGACATAGTCATCGAAGACAAATCGCACCACGGGGTTGGAGATGTTCGTCGAGCCGTTGCGTGGCTCCGTCTCTACAACAACCGCCGGAGCCGTATCGCGGGGTCCGCCAGTTGGAGCCACCTTCATCGCACACCCCACGAGGAACATGCTCATGAGCATGCAACATGAGAGCGCGACTGATCGACTGGTGGGAGATTTCATTGCGCAAAACTATACCCGAACGCCGTAGTTTTGGACACATGTCCCCACTTCTCTCGACAGTTTGGTCACGAGTTCGCAAAGCATACGCAATCGCCTATGACTTCGTGGATATCACGGACCGACGTCACATCTTCCTTCTCTCGTCGGGAATTGCCTTCAACCTGTTGCTGTGCACGATTCCGCTGGTGATCCTCGTTCTCTCCATAGTGAGTGGGGTGATTGAGGAAGCAACAACGAAAGAGGCCGTAAAGCAACTTCTGACGAGTTTTCTGCCGCAGAACACGAAGGCCACGGGACTCATCACATCGATCGTTACGGAAGTTGGTGTGGTGTTCAACTATGGTACCGTCACGGGCTGGATCGCTGGCATTGCGCTCCTGTGGTTGGCGTCAACGCTGTTTAGTTCGCTTCGTACCGGACTCAACGCGATTTTCCATATTCCGACACCGAAGATCTTCTTGTGGTATCGCCTGAAGGACATGTTCCTGACGATCGTATCGGCGATCCTGATCCTGATAGTGACGCTGCTGAGCCCCTTGCTCACGATCACGCAGTCTATCTGGTCGAATGTACTTCCCGCGAGTCTCGACGCTATTGCGTCGGGCCTTGTCTTGCAGGTTGTGTCGCTGCTTTCGACGGCAATCGTGTTCATGGTGCTCTATCGCATCGTTCCAAACGGACGGTTGCCGCGAGAGATCGTGATCATGAGTACGATTCTCGCAGTAGTCCTGTGGGAAGTCGCACGAATACTGTTCTCGTGGTACGTCAATAGCGCAACAAACTTCAGCGCGTTCTACGGCGGCTATGTTGCCTTGGCATCGTTTGCGCTGTGGCTGTACTATTCAGCCTTTGTGTTCTTGCTGTCAGCTGAACTCGCGCAGTTTATTCATGCACTGCGTACAAAGAAGCAGGTTCCGCTCCCTTAAAAGCGGAGCAACTGATCCCACGCAGTGAAGAGCTCCCACGTCGCTGATACATCGCGCAGACAGTACTCGGCAATGTCCGTGTGATTGTTGTCTGCGAAGAGTACGCCAACCATGGATCCATCGACGCCTTCAGCCTTTGGAGAGCGAATCCCAAACGACTTTGCGAAGAAGTCGAAGTTGAAGCGCCGCGTAGCGCCCGAAGCCGAACCTTGGAAGAACGTGAGTTGATCGAGAAGATCGATATGCCCGGAGTAGTTGAACTTCGTGCCCTGCATCAAGTTCTTTGATGGGCGTATGCCGAGCGTAGCGCTACGAAGCATGAGCCATGGAGCGTCGAAGTTTCGTCCGTTGAACGAGACGAGCGTGATGTTGCGATGTGCGTTGAGAAGCTTCCAGAAGTTCTCGAGCATCACGCGTTCCGAACTGCAGTACCATGCAGCACCCGATGGCAAGTCCACATGTCGTACTGGTTGGTCATCGGACATGGTCGGATCAACAGAGTACGCAACACGCTTTGCTGTCCATGCATCGCCTTCGCGCGTCATCATCTGCATGCCAATGCAGACGATCTTTCCTGTGAGCGGACTGAGAGCAAACTCACCGATGCGCTTGTCGCGATCCTCATCGGTTGCGACACCACGCAGGAGGTAGTCTTGCTGTGTATCATCAAATGAGTCAATGGGGAGTCCGACCGTTTCAAGATCAAACACGAGATACGACGGTTCCATGGATACTCCCTAGGGTAGGACTGACTGAAGCTGACGTGTGATGGGGTGCGAGCTATGAATGCGCTTGGCAATCTCGCGATAGCGACGGAAGCCAACGGTATCCAGGCGTCCGTCTAGCTGATAGAAGGCATTTGATGCTATTTGTGACAGCGTAATCATCTGAAGTGTAGAGTCGAGTCGCTGCTGTGGTTGCGAAATCACAGACATCATGCGCTCGATACCTTCTGTACTCTCACGTTGCTGTTGTCCAGGCTTCACAAGCCGTACAAAGGGTCCGGCAGGAATGCGCTGATAGTCGAGAAGAAGGGGCTCTTGCTCGCTGAGCAATTCCGGTGTCACGTACACCGGACGTGATGTGTCGGCACGGAGGATGGCATCGATCAATCCCACGAAGCGCTGCTGAATGATCTGCACATTTTGTTGATGCTCGGCCAGATCGGCAAGTCCTGCTCGACCAAGCTTTACGCGATCAACCTCGAACTTCTCCGGCTCGCGCTCGAAGATGTCGAGGTATGCCATGTAGGCGTCAACTGCTGGCTGTATGCGACCAAACACATCCGGATAGCGCTGTGCGAGATAGGGGGCATACCATGTGCGACGAAGCAGTTCTTTGTCGACGATCACAACGTCGGCATACATCCCTAGCGCCTGCTGACGATACCACAGTGACGAGCACAAGTAATCCCACTGTCGCGTAAGAATGACTGCGCGTGGCTCGATGTTTGCCATTGCCCAGTCAGTATAGCCATCAACAGCTTCGTGATGTGAGCGATCTTGCTTCGAAAACTCTGTTGTACCAACTGCTCCTGCGAGAAGCAGTGGTAGTGAAGCTATGAGCAGTGTTGGACGTAGGCGCTGCGCCAGAGAAGCAATTCCGAGTCCGACCAACAGTGTGAAAACCGTCAGCGACGGAATGAAGTATGCATCGATGTCTGGAATACCATAGCCTAGCGAGATTCCAAGATTGCCCGCAATCAATGCAAGCAATGCAAGCCCCATACCGCGTGATTGTCGGACAAGTGCTATCACGCCAACGAGCATCGGAAGAAGTCCAACCCACAGTAGCTGCGCAGTGAGCAAGTTCCAGAACAAACGAACATTCGCGTTGAATGCTGCCTTGCTTTCGTAGAGCCACACACCGAACTGCTTACCCTTTACGTGATAGAGGAATGCATGCATATCGCGATGCACCATGCCCCAATTGATAGGGGGCTCCTGCGCACTCCGCAACGGGAGAATCGCGTAGAGTGCCAGCGCCGCAACAGCAGGGAAGACAAGGTGCTTCCATGCGCGCAGTCGTGCAGATCGTGGTTGGCTGCCAGAGAGCCACAGCAGCACAAAGCCCGGTGCAAGTGTAACAGACGACACGTGATTTGTCAGCATCAAACCGAACATCAATCCGGCGAGCATTGTCCAGCGATGGTGGTTGTCTGACTCAATACTCCTGAGCGTTGCATAGAGTGTGCCGGCAAGCAGTACGAAGTTCAGTGCATACACCTCAATCGATGTCGCCTGCGCCCACACAGTAGCGCTGCAGCCTACAAGCAGCGCTGTGCCTGCTGCAACAAGATCATGTGCACGTACATCACGAGTAGGTGCGACGCGCGCAACCAGCACGCGCGCAACGAGGTAGGTAAGGGCAACGCCGGAAGCTACCAGCAGAGCGGCAAGTATGTTCAGTCCAGCAATTGGCGACGACCACGGCAGCAACGACCACGCATGACCAAGCAACGTGAACAGGGGATAGCCTGTTGGGTGTGCAACGCCGAACGTTGTGCATGCCGCAGCCAGCTCACCGCTGTCGGTGTATTGCACACCGGGAGCTGCTGTAAAGAGATAGAGAACCGCAACACAGCACCCAAGTGCGGCAGCGATGATTGCGTCTCGTGAGATCATCGATCGATGCTTAGCGTGTGATCACAACCGGTGCACCAACGACGTCGCCTGATGCCGTGCGCATCACAAGGCGGTAGGTACCGTTTGCAAGCCCCGACGTTGGCAGTGTGGCGATGCTTGATGATGGCGTTGCGAACGAACGAACGAGCGAACCCGAAGCATCGTACAGTCCGAGTGTTGACACCGACGTGATCGCATCACCGCGAAGCGTGAGCTGATCAACTGCTGGCAGGGGGCTTACCGTAACCCCAACGGTTTGGGCATCAACCACGCTGCTTGATGGTGAGATCTGGAACACGACATCGAAGCTCAGACGCTCAGCTTGGACTGTCTTGTCGAAGAGAACAACGCGTACAGTGCTTGCCCCTTCTGCACCGCGTGGGCTGAGGTCGACATAAATCGGCAGCGTACCGTTGGCAGTCAGGATTTGACCTTCACGTTCAAAGGGATCGTCGCCCGGACCCGGGAAGAGTGCCCAGCAGAGATTCATGCAGAGCTGCGCTGTGTGGTCGATAGACATGTCTGTCAGGTCGTACGAGAAGTACAGCTCTTTTGGCGTCTCGTTGAGGTTACGAACCGTTCCGTCGCGCTTTACCGTCCCACCGTCGGGAGTGCCCTTGATTGGGTTTGGCTTCGCCCAGTCGATGGTGAAGGTTTGGGATTGCGCAGTGACGGAGAACGCAATGCCCAGAATCAGTGCAAGTACTTGAGTTTTCATAATTTGTCGACCGGTTACTGTGGCGTAATCTACAAACCTAACACTCCTACGGAACATCTCGTGACACGACATCTCTTGGCGTTGCTTGCCCTTCTCTGCTTGGCATTTGTTACCCTCGTTGGACAGGAAGCGACTCCATCGACAACGATTCCGACCGTCAAGATCAAGTCTGTGACAGGTGACATGGTTAATACGGCAGAAATCACCCAGCACACAGGGCCTGTAATCGTGAGTTTCTGGGCCACATGGTGTAAGCCGTGTATCCAGGAACTCCAGACGTACCACGGTCTTTTTGACGAATGGAAGACGAAGTACGGTGCAAAACTCATCGCGGTGTCGATCGATGACTCACGCAACGCGCAAAAAGTTGCACCGTTCATTAAGTCGCGCAACTGGCAATACGACGTGTTGCTCGACATCAACCAGGATTTCAAGCGTGCCATGAACGTCAACAACGTGCCACACACCTTCATCATCATGAACGGCAAGGTGGTGTTTTCACATGCTGCGTATACCCCGGGCGACGAAGAAGAGCTCGAAGAGCTGTTGAAGAAGCTCTCTGGGAAGGAATAACGATCCATGAAGTTCTCGATGATGGCGCTTTCAGCGCTTCTCTGTTCTGCACTGACGGGTTTCGCTCAAGGGATCGAGATACAGGACGTCGGCACGATCAATGGATCGCTGCAGACCGACGCTCAGTATTACATGGCGGACACAACGATCAATGCTCCTGATGTTCCAGAGAAGATTCTCTCGAACACGTTTCTGAATCTGACGTTTACACGCGGCAAGTTCTCTGCCGGAATGCGGTTCGAATCGTACCAAGGTCCGTTGCTTGGTATTGATCCACGCTATGCAAGTACAGGGAACCGCACAGGTGTTGGCATAGCCTATCGGTTTGCGACATACACCGATGACTTGTTCGAGGTAACCGCTGGCAACTTCTACGAGCAATTCGGAAGCGGCATGATCTTGCGCACATATGAAGAGCGCAACCTTGGCTTTGACAACTCGATTGATGGACTTCGTATGAAGTTCATGCCGACGGATGGATTGAAGTTCACCGGCTTCCTCGGACGTCAGCGTGCATTCTGGGACATGAGCGTCGGTATCATGCGTGGTGGCGACGCTGCGATTGATGTGAAGGCGCTCACGGGTGACTTCCTCCCAAGCGACATGCAGTTGAATCTCGGCGCGAGTGTTGTAAGCCGCTTTCAATCAGACGACCAAGACATTCTCAAGATCCCGGAAAATGTCCTCGCATGGTCGACGCGTGCGAACATGATGCTTTCGGACTTCTCGCTCGATCTTGAGTATGCGTACAAGATCAACGACCCGAGTGCTGTAAACGGTTCGTCGTTCAACCCTGGCGATGCGCTCTACATGAACGCTTCCTACGCTGCATCTGGCATTGGTGTGAACCTTGCTGCGAAGCGTATCGACAACATGGACTTCCGGAGTGATCGCACGGCGAATGGTTTGCCACAACAGGTGAACTATCTCCCAGCGCTTACAAAGCAGCATACGTGGCGGTTGGTTACGCTGTATCCGTATGCAACACAGCCGACGGGTGAGTTTGGTCTGCAGGGTGATGTATCGTTCACCATTCCGAAGAACTCGTTCCTCGGTTCGGACGAGACGATGGTAACGTTGAATGCGTCGGTCATTCACGCGCTCGACACAACACGCACGGGTCCGTTCACCTACGACGCAGCATTCCTCTGGTCGCCTCGCAAGTACTATCGCGACGTGAACGTTGAAGTCACACGTAAGTTCGGTCGTGACTTCAAGGTCACGGCAGCGTACATCAACCTCGCGTATGATCAGGACGTGATTGAAGGAAAAGCGCCAGCGTTCGAAACGTTGTATGGAACCATCGACGTACACTTTGCTGTCGTCGAGCTCTGGTGGAAGCTTTCGAAGACATCGAGTCTTCGCACAGAGTTTCAGTACATGTCGGCCGGCACTGCTAATGGCAAGAAGGAAGCCATTCAGAATGGCGACTGGGTAATGGCGCTTGTTGAGTACTCCATGGCGCCGCATTGGATTATGACCGTATTCAACGAGTACAACTACGGCAACAGCGTTGAGTTCCGTCGTGTCCATTATCCAAACGTATCCATGGCCTACAACGCTGGTCCTCTCCGACTACAAGCTGGATACGGTCGCGTACGCGGAGGTATCCTCTGTGTTGGTGGCATCTGCCGTCCGGTGCCAGCATCGAATGGCATGACACTCAACGTAACATATTCGTTCTAAGAGCACTCTCGACCACCATGCAGCACATCATCACTCTTGCTCTCGCCACGCTTCTTGTGCTCACATCGTGTGATGTGGTTGACGCACCATACGAGAAGAACCCTGAAGCTCCCATTGATACTGTTCTCAAGGACACATCAACAATCGTCGCACGTACGGGCGGACTTCAGAACGTGCTTCTTGAAGACTACACAGGGCATACCTGTGTAAACTGTCCTGCCGCAGCTGATGTAGCCAAGGACGTCTACACCAAGAACCCTGGACGTGTTGCGTTGGTTGCTGTGCATGCCGGACCATTTGCAAAGCCTGAGCCACCGGACTATCCCGCGGATCACCGCACAGCTGTAGGCGAAGCGCTTGATGCGCTCTTCCGCATCAGTCGTGTTGGCAATCCAAACGGACTCGTCAACCGCACACGGTACAACACCAAGTTTGTGCTTGGCGCCACGAACTGGGAGCCAGCCACTGCGGCACTGTTATCGCAGCAACCCAAGGTAGACCTTGCGCTCAGTCACACCTACCATGCAGAGAAGCGCACCATCATCGCAACCGTTGAAGCCACGTATCTCCAGCCCGGCGAAAACGATTACTCTGTGTGCGTCTGGATCACGGAAGACAGCATTGTTGGTGATCAAGCCGACAACCGTCGCAACCCATCGCACGTAAAGGACTACGTGTTCGAGCACATGCTGCGCGCATCAATGAACGGCACGTATGGCGATTCACTCGCGTCGGACGTAAAGCCTGTTGGCAGTAGCGTCAAGAAGACGATTCGCTACACGCTTCCTGAAACCGCCACATGGCGTCTCGATAAGTGCGAGCTCGTAGCGTTCGTCATTCGCCGTAAGGATGATCAAACACGCGAAGTACTGCAAGTCGTCAAGCAGAAGCTGAAGCCGTAATCAATACCCGACGCGCAATTCGAGCGAGCCGAAGAAGAAGTCTTCGGGCGTGTTGCCGCCATTGCGGTTGGTGTAGCCAACGCGGAGATCGGTGAAGATGTTGGGCATCCATTCGGCAGAGAACCACACGCGGATGCGGCGCTGGTGACTGACGTTGCCGCGAAGGAAGGCGTTACCGAAGAGGAAGTCGCCATCACCGCGGAGCATGTCGCCCCCTACATTACCGACAGGAACTTGGTAACCTTCGCCAGGGAAGCGTGGATCCTCGCCCATGATGATACGTCCGGTGCTGTCGAGGATGTTCTCGCCATGACGTGTGTAGTCGAGATCCAATCGCACAAAGGTGCGCGCAGTAAACCAGTGTCGAAGTTGGAATGCAATACGATCGGAATTCGATTGCATGTTGTAGCCAATCGGTGCACCAAGCGTTGTGTACGACGCATTCATGCTCCGATGAGAGAACGTGAATGGATCGATGCGGGCATACTCAAGGCTCAACAGTGTGCGTCCGGCAGAGCCTGCAGAGCCACCGATGAGTTGCGATGCACCGAGCTGATAGGCGAACTTGTTGTTATTGCCCGCAATCGATGTGTCGCCGATAGATCCGAAGTTGAGATCATCAGCAACAAACGATCCGTAGATCATGGTGCCGTTGAACGGACGTACCGAGATGTCGAATGCAATGATCGAGTTGTCATTGGCATTACGCTCCGGTGTGCCGAGTCCGGCCGACACGAAGAAGGCGAGGGGATTGAGGTAGGCAAAGTCAAGCCCCCTGCCCCAATACACGATCATGTCGCTGAGAGACATGCTCAGCCACGGCGCTGGGTCGAATGCAACGCGATGCGTTGCAATGAACTTGCCGGGTACTGCCTTGCCAAGCGTATCGGTACCATTGGCAGCGGAGTGCGTCATGGTAAACCGGAAGCTCTTGTAGGGTATGTCGATGAGTAGTCCGTCGAGCAGCGGTGCATCAATGGAGTGCACGAAGTTGTCGATGGGGCTAAAGCCGAACTGCATTGCTTCGCGACCATATCGAATGCGCAACCAGTCGGATTGATATTGCACGTAGCCGATGTAGCGATCAAAGAATGCGCTGTCCTCAATGCCGAACTTGAGCGTGCGCTCAAGCACGGGATCGGTACGCGCAATCATCGATGATGCGCCGCGAATGCGAGCCCCGTTCGATAAGTCGATGGCGTATCCGAATCCGCCACCAAACGAACCCATCACGCGCAAACTTGGACGTGCCAGAAGAAACGTGCCTGACGATGATCCATCCTGGGCGTAGCCAGGACGAAGCATCATGCCAAGGTCGAGTGTTGCACGAGCAATGTTATCGCCGTACATAACGCTACGAAAGCGTCCGCGATGCATGCCGAATGCAATCGTGGTGTCTGCGTTATTGCTTGGAAGCAGAATGTCGTAATACGTGTCGATATACCGACCGAACACATCATCAGTGGTGCGTGCTTGGTTCTGCAGTGTGTTGATCGACTGCGGCCACACAGACATCGATCCGAGTGGTGCGCGACCATCAATTGCTTGCAACAGCTGCATGTCCATCGACACGCGTTCTGCGTTGACGTCTGCATTCTGTGCTCGCAGTGATGTCGCAAGCACAAGAAGCGTAACTACTGCAAGCAGGGGGCGCATTAGCGCTTGATCACCGATGTTGTGCACTTACACACAGCTTGCACTGCCTTTGCGTCGGCAGATGCATCGGCCTCTGTTTCGTACTGACCAACGCTTACGATGTACATCGTCTTGCCCTTGAGTGTCTCTGTGGACATCCGAGCGAGGAGACGCTTTGCCTTGAGTTGCGCAATCAGCTTTTCAGCGTCTGCCTTCGATGCAGTCTTCTTCGTAACGATGGTGAATGGCTTCGCCATCGCTGGCGGAGCTGTTTCAACCTTCTTCGGTGCTGCCACCTGTTGCGTCATGCGTTCCGTTGGTGATGGTACACCAACCGTTGAGCGAAGCACATCATAGACAAGTGGAAGAAGATCGCTCTGCGAGAACTGATCGCGCATGGTAGCAAACAGCTTCTTTGCACGATCTGCTTCGTTCTTGGTTGCAGCGAAGATCACCAAGCGTGCCATTGCATCATCAGCCCATTCACTCTTCGGATGTGCTTCAACAATACGTTCGAGCAGTGGAGTCGACTTCTTGTTGTCATCCACGAGCGCCGCATGCAGGAACAATACACCGGGATCATCTGGATACTCGATGAGCAGATCCGGCAGCGCCTTCTTAGCATCAGTGGTCCACCCTGCGGCAACCTGCTGAACGTACTGCTTCACTGCGGCAGGTTGGGCTGAAGATGCCGTTACTGCGAGGACAGCGGCGAAGAGAAGAAGTGCAGAGCGGAGCATGTCGGTACCGAGAGAATGATTACAACGGGTGAAATTACGCAAGAGGGCCTATTTTGCCGGCGTTTCACACCATAATTCAGTGCACGTGCAGTTCGCCCCCTCACAAGATGATCGTTTTCGTGTCCTTGTTGCCGCTGGCGGCACGGGTGGACACATCTTTCCGGCTGTTGCGGTTGTAGAACAACTGCAGGCGCTGACCAATAACGCGTGCGACGCGGTATTCATGGGCAGTCGCGACCGTATGGAGCATACGATCATTCCTGCATTGGGCTATCGCTATGTCGCGATGCCGATTGCTGGGTTCAAGGGGCTTGATTTGTCCACGCTAACCCTGCCCTTCAAGGTTCTTGCGTCGATCCGCATTGCGCGGCAAACGATCCGTGAATTCCGTCCGCACGCAGTTGTGTGTACTGGAGCGTATATCAGCTATCCCGCAGGTATCGCAGCAGCTCGTGAGGGCGTTCCGCTGATTGTGCTCGAGAGCAACCTGAATCCTGGGAAAACCAATGCGCGTCTTGCCCCACATGCAACATCCGTTGTAGTGGCATTTGCGGAAAGCATCGCACGTTACCCTGCGTCGCTTCGCAGCAAGCTGCATGATCTTGGTAATCCTGTGCGTGCGCAGATCGATCAACGTCCGACCACACGCGATGCACGTGCCGCACTTCAACTCGACCCAGACCGTCCGACGGTGTTTGTGTTTGGTGGAAGCCTTGGTGCGCGGACGATAAACGCGACCATTGCGCAGCACCTCTCAACAATCGCAGAACAACCGTGGCAACTACTCTGGCAGACAGGGAAGGGCTACACTGCTCCGACGTCTGTACCTGACAATGTGAGGGTTGTGCCGTTTGTCGAGAACATGGGTGTTGCCTATGCCGCTGCTGATCTTGTTGTATCGCGCAGCGGTGCTACAACAATCGCAGAACTCGGGATTGTTGGGAAGCCTGCGATCTTCATCCCGCTTCCGTCAGCATCGACCAACGAACAAGTGCACAACGCAGAGGTCTGCGTCCAGCGCAATGCCGCCGTGCTGGTGCGAGATGCAGATCTTTCCTCGTCGCTGGTGCCGTCAATCGTCGATCTCATGCACGACGAGACACGCCGTGCATCAATGGCTGCGGCAATGAAGAAGCTCGGCAAACCGAATGCCGCGCGTGATGCTGCAACGCTTATTCTTCATGAAAGCGGATGGAGGGGGCACGCATGAATGCTGAACGGTTCACAGTTCGACTTGAAGCATACTGGCAGTCGATAGCCATTTATGCAGTGACGCTCATTGTGTATGTGATGGGGCAAGCATTGTGGAATAGCACGCTGCAACAAGGTCTTGTGAGTGTTGTTCTCACCGATCCGATCGTTGCATTGCTTGGCACGTTTGTGCTGGTATCTGTGATCGCTGTGGTGGTTAATACAGTCACAAAACGATCGATCATTGTGAGCGACAATGGCATTACCTACATAAGTCGTTTTCATGAACGCACATTCCACATGCATGAGATCGAGCGCATTATGATGGGCGGCGAACGTCGCACGCGTGTGCGAGGTGTCTTCTCGGTAGTTCGCATCTACATTAAGGGGCGGCGCAGACCGCTTCGTGTGCGTCCAGGGTTGTACGACAACGATACCCAGCTGATTGATCGCTTAATGAAGCTTCGCGCTCAGGTTGCAGGACGTACGGTGTAATGCAGCGTTGCTCGATCATCGTCGTACTTGCTGCCGTGCTCGCTGTTGCCGCGCATGCACAGGATGTAGAGCCAACGCAGCGCGTGCTCGAACGTTTGCTGGTGCGTGCGGGCGAAGAGATCTGCTCGCGAGCAGGGGATTCAAATGTTCGGTTCACGGTATCGCAGCATCCCGACGCTCCATGGATCGCGACAATGCTTCGTGATCCTGCAAACTCACGTGGATGTCTGTCGCAGATTGTTGACTCCACAGCCTCCGCGCAACTTGTGATTGTATGTCGTGATGTGCAGACGACGTATGCCAATGCACAGCATCAGGACACCGTTGTGCGAAGTGTTGTTGTAGATGTAGCCGCAATTCAGCGAGAGAACGGATCGCAATTCCATGCCGTGCGACTTGTGGACACGACGCATGTAGCGCGGACGGAAGTACCGATGCTCGATTCGCAACAGCATATGGCAACACATGGAGTTGTGCCTGCACGGCCAACAACGCTGTGGGAGGACATTGCACAACCTGTTGTGTTCATTGCCGCCGCTGTCGTCACAGTTGTCCTGCTGTTTACGGTGCGTTCTCAATGAAGACCTTGATCGTTATCCGTCATGCAAAGGCTGTCGCGCATGACGCCGCGCCAACCGATTACGAGCGTGCACTTGCCCCGCGTGGACATCGAGATGCCCAGCAGATGGCTCTGCATGTGGCAGAGAGTGGTCCGCGACCAGACGTGTTGCTCGTAAGTACATCCATGCGCACAACAGAAACTGCAGCGTACTTCATCGAAGCGTGGAAGCTGACGGAAGAGCAGATTACGCGAGAGCAACGCGTGTACAATGCGTCGCTGCGCATGCTTACGTCCCTGTTGCCGGCGCTACCAGAGAGTGCCTCATGTGTAGCAATCGTCGGACATAATCCCGGCGTGAGTGAGATTGTGGAGTATCTCGCATCTGGCCACACCGGCAGCATGCCAACAAGCGCCGTTGCAGTTGTTGATCTGCTTCACGCGGAAACGTGGGATGAAGTAGCAGCAGGGACAGGGCGCGTGCGCGGTGCATACACTCCTGCACGTATCGAGCTGCGTTAGTCTCTTGATGGGGTGTTCTCGAATAGCGAGGTAATCCTAACGCCAAGCGCGCTGGAAATTCTGTGGAGCACACCTACGGTGGGATTACCCTTCCCAAGCTCTAGCCGCGATAAATAGTCGGAGCTTAACGACACACGATCTGCGAGCCGCTCCTGCGAGAACCCTTGTTGAAGCCGAAGGTTCCGCACATTCATGCCAATTACACTAACTACCTCCTTCATATGCTACCAATATCAACTTAAATTGCACTTGGAAACTAGACATATACATCTAGTTTCTACGAACTCAGTAGTATCCGCACTCTAAGGACGGTTTGTGATCAGTGTTCATACGACTGGGTCGACCCTGACGATTACATGGTCACAGCCTATGCAACGTGTTACCATCGAGTTGATGGATGCGACCGGAGTTGTCCTCGCTCGAACAAGTGGCACGCCAGAGTTGCATTACGAACGAAGCCCCGACAACAATGTGATTCACGTTGTTGTCAGGGCTTCAGATGGAAATGTGCTTGCGAAGTGCTCGTTGTAATGTCACGAGCAGTGGCTCATCACCAGAGGTGCTTTACGCCGTCGCGCTCTTCAAGGAGCTCGTTATAGGTAGCCATCATGCGCTCGCGTGAGAAATCTGAAACGTCCAGACCCTGCACGATTGTGTAGGTGCCGTTCGAGCACGTAACAGGGAAGCCGTAGACAACGCCCTCAGGAATACCATACGAGCCGTCTGAAGGAATGCCCATCGTTGTCCAGTCGCCTGCTGGTGTGCCCAGTGCCCAATCGCGCATGTGCTCGATTGCTGCATTAGCCGCAGATGCAGCTGACGAAAATCCACGTGCTTCAATGATTGCCGCACCGCGCTTTGCAACTGTCGGAATGAAGTTGTCAACCAACCATGCTTGATCGTTGATTGTTGGCCAAATCTTCGCGCCATCAGATTCGAGGCATGAAATGTCTGGATACTGCGTGACCGAGTGGTTGCCCCAGACGATCATCTTGTTCAGCTTCGATGTATGAACACCCGTCTTATCTGCGATCTGACCAAGCGCGCGGTTGTGATCAAGGCGCATCAGTGCAGTGATGTTTGCAGCAGGAAGATCCGGCGCGCTCATCTGTGTGATGAGAGCGTTGGTGTTCGCTGGATTACCAACGATGACAACCTTGACGTTGCGGCTAGCAACTGCGTTAAGCGCTTTGCCTTGCACCGTGAAGATCTGTGCGTTTGCTTCGAGAAGATCCTTGCGCTCCATACCCTTTGAGCGAGGACGTGCACCAACAAGAAGTGCGTAGTCTGCATCCTTGAACGCGATCATCGGGTCGTCCGATTGCACGATACCATGAAGAAGGGGGAACGCACAATCTTGTAGCTCCATCGCAACACCACGGAGCGCTTGCAGCGCTGGTGTAAGCTCGAGCAATTGGAGGATCACCGGTTGATCCTTGCCGAGCATCTCACCACTGGCGATACGGAAAAGAAGGCTGTAGCCGATCTGGCCTGCGGCGCCTGTGACGGCAACGCGAACTGGCTGTTTCATAGGTGTGTTGGGGAAGTAAGGTTGCAATAAAAAACGCCCCACATGGAGGCGTTAGTTGTGTTCATCGGTAAACCACGTAACTCAGTTTGCTTCTGGGTAAACAGAAACCTTGAGACGTGTCTTGTCCTTGCGCTCGAACTTCACAACTCCATCGACAAGCGAGAAGATTGTGTAATCCTTGCCAAGGCCAACGTTGTTGCCTGGGTGCACGTTTGTGCCGTTCTGGCGGATGATGATGTTACCAGCGATAACCTTTTGGCCGCCGAACTTCTTCACGCCAAGGCGCTGTGCATTTGAATCGCGACCGTTCTTGGTAGAGCCGCCACCTTTTTTGTGTGCCATGACTGTTGCCTACTTAGATATTGATGTCAGTGATGGTGATGCTCGTGAACTTCTGGCGATGGCCGTTGAGCTTTTGATAGCCCTTACGACGCTTCTTGTGGAACACGAGAACCTTGTCGCCCTTGCCATGCTCAACAACAGTTGCCTTAACGGAACCCTTGATGTATGGTGCGCCAACAGCAACCTTGCCGTTATCGCTTGCGAGAAGGATGTTGGTGAACTCTACAGTGTCGCCAACATTCTTGTCCATGAGAGGAACCTTCACGGTCTGCTTTGGGGCGACCGCGTACTGTTGACCGGAGATCTCTACGACTGCGTACATGAGAGTTTGCTGGCGTTGTTATGAAAAGAGACGCGCAATATACGGCTAAGGTCCATGTCCAGCAAATACCTTACGACGATTTCCACAGGAACCCTGCAACCTTTGCTGGAATCCGGCGTACACAGACCCCATGAAACGTGACATTTGGGGAATTCCCGCGGAGGCGTGGGTCTGGATCCTTGGCCTGATAGGGGTGGCTGCGCTCGCGCCAGCACTCGAAAACACCGTAACCTTCTGTATTCCCAGTATGTTAGGTGTCGATTGGTGTCTTGGCTGCGGACTCGGTCGGTCGATCGCACACCTTGTCAGAGGCGAAGTCCAGGCCTCATTTTCGGCCCATCCGCTGGCCATCCCAGCAGTTGCTATTCTTACGACGCATATTTTTCACCTGATCCGCAAGCGGCGGATCGTTTCCTGAGGGTACCATGGCTAATGTTCTGCACTATATCCCTGATGCTGATCCAGAAGAGATCGGCTATCTCAACATGCTGATCTCTCCGATGACCGAGGAGCAGGCACAGCAGTTCGCGATGATGTACCGCCACCGCCGCAAGGAATCATCAATGATTCTGATTCTCGCGCTCGTGGGTTTCCTTGGCTTTGCCGGGATTCACCGTTTCGTGGTCGGCAACATCGCTATCGGCGTTCTGTACATGCTCACTGGTGGTATCTGTGGGATCGGGACGATCATCGACCTCGTCAACCACCGCAAGATCACGTCTGAATTCAATCAGAAGCAAGCATACGAAGTGGCAACAACGATGAGGATGCTCGGACAGTTATAATTGCTGTTGATGAAGCGCCTCCTACGACTAGTCCTGCTGATCTCGAGCGTTATGCTCGGAACATTCACCCTACGTGCAGATCCACCACCACGCCTTGTCGTGGTGGTTTCGTTTGATCAGCATCGTGGCGACTTTTTCACGTCGTTTCGACCGCATTTGGGTGCAGGGGGCTTTCAACGGATTGCCCGCGAAGGCGTGGTGTTCGATCGTTGCTACTACAATCATGCGAACAACATCACGGGTCCGGGCCATGCTGCTATCCTAAGTGGATGCTATCCATGGAAGACGGGAATTGTCGGCAACGACTTCTGTGATACGCGGACAGGCATCTGCGGATACTGCGCAGACGACACAGCTGGTGTAAAGGGTGCTCACAAGCTCGAAGTGCCAACCGTAGGTGATGTCCTCCGTATAGCGTCACCAAAATCGAAGGTCGTCGGCATCTCGCTGAAGGATCGCGCGAGTATTCTGATGGCGGGTCAAGGGGCATCGGCATGTGTGTGGTATGATTATGCCTCGGGCGGTTGGACAACCAGCGCTGCCTACGCGAAGCCATCGTGGCTATCGGAACTCCGGCGAACTGTGCATGCACGGCGGTATGCCGGAGCTGTGTGGCGAACTGAGATTCCAGATAGCGCAGGCGGCGCGTTGGATGATGTCCTCGGTGAGGGAAGCACGCCCGCAACTGGTGGTCGTTGGGTGTTCCCATATACGTTATCTGCGGACGTCAAGACTGATGAGTTCCATAGTCAGATTGTACTGAGTCCGTTCAGCATGCGCATGCTATTCGACGCAGCGATTCTTGCAGCAAAGCGTGAGCGACTCGGGAGTGACACATCGCCGGATCTTTTGTGCATTGGTGTCTCAACTCCCGACTACGTTGGACATCTCTATGGTCCGGATAGCCGCGAGGTACAAGAGCTCTATGTCCATGCTGATCGTGAGATCGAGCGACTTATCAACGAACTAGATCGCCGCGTCGGACGATCCAACTACGTGCTTATCGTAACGTCCGACCACGGTGTTGCCCCAATTCCGGAAGTCATCCGTCAGGCTGGCGCACCTCAGCACGCCGCCGTTGATGCGGGACGTATCCGTGGATCTGAGATCAAGGCGTTGATCACGGAAAAGCTCACGCAGCATTTCGGAACTCCTGCCGGTGGCGCATGGGTAGATCACATCATGCCGCCATCAATCTACCTGCGCGACTCTGCGCTGGCCAACCACAATCGCCGTGAGGTTGTAGACACGGTGGTTGCTGCATTGCGTCGGCACCCACATCTGGCAATCGTAGCCACGCCTGCGTCGCTGCTCGATGGTGTTGTGCCACCTGGTGTCGATAGCACCACCGCAGCTGCTGTCCGTAGAAGCATGCACCGCGAACGCAGCGGCGACGTCGTCATGTATCCGAAACGCTATTGGATCTTCGGAGGTACGCCGGCAACGCACGGGACGCCGTACGATTACGATCAGTGGGTTCCATTGATGATGCTCGGTTATCGCATCTCGTCGGACACGCCATCAACTGCGGTGTCGCCAGTGGATATCGCCCCAACGCTTGCGCGCATACTCGGCATAGCTCTGCCAAACGTCGATGGACGTCAACTGCCGATAACGATCAAATAGGTTCGTGCGTGATTGCTTAGAGCGCAGCAACAAGCTTGCGGGAGATCACAACCTTTTGGATCTCGCTCGTGCCTTCACCGATGGTCAGAAGCTTTGAATCGCGCCAGAACTTCTCCACTGGATACTCCTTCACATAGCCGTATCCACCGTGGATCTGAATTGCTTCTTCCGCGGTGCGCACAGCTACTTCTGAAGCATACAGCTTCGCTTGTGACGCGGCTACCGTGAAGTCCAAGCCTTGGTCGCGCATCCATGCCGCCTTGTACGTCAGCATACGTGCTGCGTCGATCTCCATCGACATCTTCGCGAGCTTGAACTGAATCGCCTGGTTGTTAGCGATTGGCTTGCCAAACTGCACGCGTTCGGTGCTGTACTTGAGTGCAGCTTCAAATGCCCCTTGCGCAAGACCTACGCTGAGAGCGGCAATTGAAATGCGACCACCATCCAGGATTTGCAAGGCTTGTACAAAGCCTTCGCCTTCGTTGCCGATGAGATTGCCTGCAGGAACACGTACGTTGTCGAACGTGAGTCCGGCGGTGTCTGAGCAACGCATACCGAGCTTGTTTTCCTTCTTCGACCCATAGAAGCCCGCCATCGTCTTATCGACAGCGAATGCCGAGATGCCGCGCTTGCCTGCGCTAGGATCGGTAACGGCCATGACCACACAGATGTCGCCGACATTACCGTGCGTGATGAAGTTCTTGGCACCGTTGATGATCCAATGATCGCCATCGCGCACAGCTGTTGTGCGTGTACCACCTGCATCAGAGCCAGCGCTCGGTTCAGTCAGACCCCATGCTCCCATCGTCTCGCCCTTGGCCAAGCGTGGGATGTACTTCTGGCGAAGCTCCTCAGATCCAAAGCGATAAATGTGTCCCGTGCAGAGTCCGTTGTGTGCTGCAACGCCAAGCGCAATGGCTGGGCAGCCGCGACCAACTTCTTCAACCACGAGTGCGTACTCCATGTATCCCATGCCTGCACCGCTGTACTCGGTTGGAATCACGATGCCGAGATAGCCCAGATCGCCCAACTTGCGGAATACTTCATGCGGGAACTCCTGCGACTCGTCGTATTGGAGTGCAATGGGCTTCACCTCATCTTCGACGAACGAGCGGATATGAGCCCGGAGGGACTCTTGCTCTTCACTGAGTTCGAATGAGATGTCGTTCATTGACTGGTCCATGATGTACCCGTGGCGAAATAAAGGTGAAGCAATTCCACAAACCTACGAAGAGGGCTCGGAGTGGCATCAACACGTATTCGGTCGAAAAAAGTTCGATTTTGCACCGTGACTCTTTTTCTGTCCATTATATGCGCGATTGTCTGCTCCGCGACGGCAGTCCTAGCCGGCGGTGACGATGTGCATGTGATGCGGCGCGTCGACACTGCGCACCCTCAAGTGCGACGTGTGCTGAACCAATGGGTGGATAGTCTCGCGCAGTGGTCGATTCCAACCTCCTGGTACGGAATGCATCTTGTTCGCCCGACCACACAGTCTGTGGTGCGTGATTGGTTCTACCATGAATCTGCCCGACCGACGGTACTTAGTATTGATTTCGACGGCAACAGCTATGCCGTTCGGACGCTCTTTACAACGCGTGTGGCTGGTAGCTCAACGGAGCAACCGTTGGGTACGCTGCGATGCCGATTCACGCTAGATGCATCTGGCAGTTCATGGATCATTGAGGATGCTCTTGAAACAACAACGCGCCATTGGGACACCACACGGGTTGGGATTGTAACGCTGATACATGCGCCCATTCACATTGTGGACTCGCAGGAGGTCGAAGCATCAGTCGAGCTTCTCCGCCAAACAGCTGAGCGGTTTTCTCTCGCAACGCCATCACACGTGCATTGCTACGTGGTAGACTCGCGCGATGACATATGCCAGATGCTCGGAATCGACTACTACGCCTATCCACCATCCGCGATATCCTACCCGCGCGATGGCATCGTCCTTCAAAGCAATGATGCATCACTGCGTCATGAGCTCATGCACATCCTGTTCTCTCAGTATGCACAGACGCACCCCGTTCTTCGCGAAGGAATTGCAACGTTGCTCGGAGGTACCGGAGTGCTTGACGTTGATCAGGCGGTAGACCAGTACATCCGCGAGCGCGATGATCAGTCAACTCCAAGCTTCGTGCAACTCTTTACGAGTTCGCGCGTTGAACAAGCCGATGTGTACGTGCTGGGAGCGGTGCTGTGCGACGCAGTTCTCCGGTCGGGCGGTAGTGTCGCGCTGTTTGAGGTGCTGCAGCTTTCACGACCATCGGACGTGATGTACCGCATCGCATCTGTTTTGGATCTGGACATCTCAGACCGACAGGAGTCGATGTACTCGTTTGTTGTTCGACAGTCCCGCAGAACGCTCCAGCATCGCTGATCTTCGATGTAGTTTTGCACTACAATTATGTCACATGCCCTTCGGCATCCACGGAGTATTTCATGATACGGTTGATCTCAGTCGTGATGGCCATACTGATAGCAGTTGGTTCAGTCACCGCACAAACCACCTTTACGCTATCGGATTCAGTTCGCTTTAACCCTTCGGTCAAGGTTGGGAAGCTATCGAGCGGTATTCCGTACTACATCATGAAGAACGATCGTCCGGCCAAGCGTGCCGAGATGATGTTGGTCGTGAATGCTGGTGCCGTCCTCGAAGACGACGACCAGAACGGACTTGCTCACTTTTGCGAGCACATGGCATTTAATGGCACGCAGAACTTTCCGAAGCTCGAGTTGGTGAACTTCCTCGAATCGATGGGCGTGCGTTTTGGTGCCGATCTCAATGCGTACACGAATGCCGATGAAACGGTGTACATGATCACGGTGCCATTGGAGCGTCCGAATGACTTCATCAAGGGTATTCAGATCCTACGTGATTGGGCCGGCAGTGTGACGTATGCCGACGCCGACATTGATGCCGAGCGTGGTGTTGTTGTTGAAGAGTGGCGTCTCCGCAAGGGGGCCGACGCACGTGTGAATGATGTCCACCGTCCGTTCATCTACTACAAGTCGAAGTATGCCGTCCGTGATGTGATCGGCGATACGGCTGTGCTCCTTCGTGCTCCGGGCGATAATCTTCGTCGCTTCTATGGCACGTGGTATCGTCCAGAAAACATGTCGGTTGTGATTGTTGGTGATGTTGATCCATCAACAGTCGAGCAGTACTTGGTGAAGTACTTCACGTCGATTCCATCCAGCGGTGTGACGCCATCGCAACGTCCGCAGATCACATTGCCGACACATAAGGAAACGCTCATATCTGTTGCGTCAGATCCCGAGCTCTCCATCGCATCTGCAGAGATCTACATCAAGCGCCCAGCGGATACAGTCCATACATACGCTGATTACAAGCGTCAGATCACAGCGCAAATGGCGTTCGATCTGCTTAACCGACGTTTGCAGGAAATGACGCGGAAGAACCCGCCACCGTTCTCGAATGCTGTAACTGCCACGTTTAATCTTACACGTGAGTCACGCGCAACGTATGGTTCGGTTACTGCATCCGACAAGAACGTTCTGAAGAGTATCAATGCGCTGCTCACGGAAATCGAGCGCGTCAAGCGCCACGGATACACTGAGACGGAACTGGCTCGTAGCAGGGATGCGATGCTGTCGATGATGGAGAAGTATTACAACGAACGTGACAAGTCGGAGTCGCAGCAGTTTGCACAAGAGCTCACACGCCACATTCTCAATCGCGAGTCTGTTCCTGGTATCGTGCACGAGTGGGAGATCTACCAGACGTTGCTTCCACAGATCACACTCGACGATGTGAAGAACGCCGCGATCACGTTGTTCGGCAATGAGAATCGCGTAGTCACGATTTCTGTTCCCGACGGCAATGGATACGTCAAGCCAACAGAACAGCAAGTCCGTGATCTCATGGCTGCCGTAGAAGCAAAGAAGATCGATGCCTACGTTGATGCGGTGCCGACGAAGCCGCTGATGGACGCGCCGCCGACCGCCGGATCAATTACTGGTCTTCGTACGATCAAGGAAGTTGGTGCCACGGAGCTCACGCTCTCTAACGGTGCGCGCGTGGTGTACAAGAAGACAGACTACAAGAACGACGAAATCATATTTGGTGCGCAAAGTTGGGGTGGACGTTCACTGTCGCCAGAGGCCGATCACTTTACAACAATGGTTGCAACAGAAGTGATCGACAATGGCGGTCTTGCTACGTTCTCAATGAACGATCTGATGAAGGTGCTTTCAGGGAAGAACGTATCGATTTCGCCTAGTGTGTCGATGGAGCAGGACCTTATTAACGGTTCGTCAACACCGAAGGACCTTCGCACATTCTTCGAACTCCTTCACCTCGGTTTTGTTCAACCGCGTAAGGACGCTGAAGCGTTCGCGGCATGGAAGACTTCTATGAAGGCAAACCTGGCGAACAAGGAGAAGAGTCCGGAAGCAGCCTTCTTCGACACGATTATGGTTGCCGCATCGAATAACCATCCGCGCGTGCGTTCGATGTCGGAAGCTGATGTCGACAAGGTTGATCTCGATAAGGCCTACGATTTCTTCCGTCAGCGCTTTTCAGCGGCGTCGGACTTCACATTCTACTTCGTTGGAAACTTCGATGAAGAAATGCTGAAGAAGTATTGTGAAACCTATATCGCATCACTCCCATCTGCGCCAACGAAGGAGCAGTGGAAGGATGTTGGTATTCGTAGCCGCAAGGGACAGTATCGCAAGACGGTGTATAAGGGTGTCGAGAGCAAGAGCTTCGTGGTGTTGTCGGAATCAGGACCAATGACGTACGGACCGCGCGAGCGCTATGATGTGATCGCTCTTTGCGAAGTCATGGAGATTCAATTGCGCGAACAGCTTCGCGAAGAAAAGGGCGGCGTGTACTTCGTGAATGTACAGCCGAACTTCACACGCATCCCAACGCAGGAATTCTCGGTTAACATCATCTTCAGCTGCGCACCGGAACGTGCTAACGAGCTGATCAGCGTTGTTAAAAACGAGATGGCCGCACTCCGCGCAGCTCCCGTGCCCGACTCGCTCGTAGCGAAGGTTCGTGAGATGCAGATCAAGGAACGTGAGACCGGCAGCAAGACGAATCGTTTCTGGATGAGCGTTCTTTCGCAGTTCGAGCGCGACGGAGAAGACTACAGCAATCTTGCGCTTCGCGATGAACTTATCGCAAAGCTTACGCCAGCACAGGTGTTGTCGGCCGCGAAGAAATATCTCGTCGGCACCAACTTCGCTGAGTTCGTTCTCAAGCCAGAGTCTGAGCGTGGTAAGGACCCCGCAGATACTCCAGCGCCTTCAACGAAGTCAGCTGCACCAAAGCCTGCAAAGAAAAAGTAAACCGCTCTTAGAGCGTTTCAATCGACAACATGTTTGTCTTGGCTCGACCAACGAGTGGTCGACCAATCGTAAACACAACCGTTGATCCAACAACAAGGCGTTTCTCGCGTACGAGGAGCGCCTTGATTTGTTCAATGGCCTGGTCTGTCGATGACGTCTTCTTGAAGAGCATGCCCGTGACACCCCACAGCAAGCCCATGCGCCGTGCAACAGCGATCTCCGTTGTGATCGAGAAAATCGGTGCACGCGGACGTCGATTCGAAATCAGACGGGCTGTCTCGCCACTGTAGCTCAAGCTTGCAATAGCGGCAACGCGCTTCTCTTCTGCAATGTGTGCTACGGCCATCGCAACCGACTCCGTGTTGGTGCGATTACCGTCTGGTGCAGGCTCGTAGCCGATATGAATCTCGCCATCGTTCAACAACACCGACTCTGCCTCTTGGCAGATCGTACGCATGTAGTGCACTGCTTCCAGTGGATACGACCCAACACTTGTCTCAGCGCTAAGCATGACGGCATCCGTTCCATCGAGGACCGCATTGGCGATGTCACTCGCCTCTGCACGTGTTGGACGTGGTGCGTGGATCATCGACTCGAGCATCTGTGTTGCTGTGATGACGGGCTTCGCCTTTGCATTGCACATCCCGATGAGGCGCTTTTGTACAATTGGTACGGCGGCCGCAGCAATCTCAACGCCGAGATCACCACGTGCAACCATGATTGCATCCGACGCGTCAACAATGGCTTCGATGTTCGAGAGTGCTTCGGGCTTTTCAATCTTCGAGATTACCCATTGCGCACCACCATACTTCGCAATGCTCGCGCGTACCTGGCGAACATCGTCCGCCGTTCGCACGAAGGAGAGCGCGATATAGTCTACGTTCTGTTCGATTGCGAATCGTACATCAGCACGATCCTTTGGGGTAAGTGCTGGCTGTGATACTGCTGTATGCGGAAGGTTCAAACCCTTGCGCGGCTTGAGTGCGCCACCGTGTACAACGATTCCGCGTACGACCTTGCCATCGGTATCGACGACTTGGACCTTGAGAAGGCCGTCGTCGAACAACAGCACGTCGCCCTTCTTCACATCTTTTGCGATCGTCGGATACGTTACCGGAATGATCTCATCGGTGGTCCGAAGCTTCAACGACTTGAGAACCGACACGTCGGCGATACGCACATTGCTTCCTGCAACGAGCGGAATAGCATCACGATCCTTGAAATCTGCCACCCGAATCTTCGGTCCTTGCAGATCGGCGATGATCGGGAGATAGATCCCAAGCTTCCGTTCCGTAGCCCGTATTGCCTTGATGTAGTCCGTGTGGCTCTCGTGAGAACCATGCGACATGTTGAGGCGAAACGCGTTCGCTCCGGACTGAACGAGGGCGGTGACCTTTGCTGTTGAAGCAATTGCCGGACCCATCGTGCAGAGGATCTTAACCTTCTGATGCATCATAACATTTGTTGAAGCCATAGCTGTTGTGCTCGTTAGGTAGTGATTAGCCAACACGTGTCGAGGGTCGTGGAATCATGAACGGTTCGATTGCGACGGCCTTGCCTGTGTCTTCATCAACAACGCAATGCACGCCGCAGATACGGACATCGCCCTCTGCGATCTCGTACTTGTGTGCTGTTTGGAGAAGCAGACGTCGAATCGCGATTTCCTTCTTCATGCCGAGAACACTATCGTACGGACCAGTCATACCGACATCCGTGAGATAGGCCGTGCCGTTCGGCAGAATGCGCGCGTCGGCAGTTTGCACATGCGTGTGCGTGCCGATCACTGCACTCACACGTCCATCGCAGTGCCAGCCCATAGCAATCTTCTCGGCGGTTGCATCAGCATGGAAATCGAGGAAGATCACCTTGGTCTGTGGTGCGATCTTATTGATTGCTGCATCGACGCCCTTGAATGGACAGTCGATTGCTTGCATGTAGACCCGACCTTGTGCCTGAATGATCCCAATCGAGCGCTTGTCGGGCAGCGTCACAACCGTCCAACCACGTCCAGGGTTCTCCGAAGGGTAGTTAATCGGACGGAGCACGTTTGCATTCGACGCAAGTAGTGGACGTGCCTTCCAATTTTCCCAGATGTGGTTGCCCGTAGTGATGCAATGAACCCCTGCCCCAAAGAGCTCATCGGCCTCTTTGTCGGAGAGCCCCTTACCATCAACGATATTCTCACCGTTGACGATGATGCAGTCGGGCTTATAGGTTTCGCGAAGTGACGGGAGGTTCCTGAGCAGCTCGCGCAGGCCAACGTGACCAACCACATCGCCAATAAACAGAATGTTGAGTGCTCGCATAGTGCACAAACCTACAAAAGCCGTGGAAAGGGGGTATCTTCGTATCCACATGGCAACACGCATCTATACCAAGACAGGGGACGACGGTACCACCGGCTTATTTGGTGGTACACGCGTTCGTAAGGACCATCTTCGCATCGAAACCTACGGCACGGTTGACGAGCTCAACTCGATCATCGGCGTAGCGCTCACCGAATCGCTTCCCGCGAACCTCGCTGAACAGCTCCGGAGCATATCATCCGTGCTGTTCACACTTGGTGCAGATCTGGCTACGCCACTTGATCCGCCTCCTGCCTACGACATTCCTCGCATCGACAGCGAGCACATTGCTGAGTTGGAGCGATGGATTGACGGACACGATGATGCGCTTGAACCGTTGAAGTCGTTCATTCTCCCAGGTGGCACACCTGGTGCTGCGCATCTCCATGTAGCGCGCACCGTTTGCCGTCGCGCAGAGCGCAATGCAGTAGCTCTTGCGTCGTACGAGGATGTTGGCGCACATGTTGTGCGATACCTGAATCGACTATCGGACTATCTCTTCACGGCAGCACGTGCAGCGAATGCTGCGCAGGGCGTCGCTGACGTGCCGTGGCGTCCACGGTCGTAAGCAACTGAAGCAACCGTTTACTTAGCGCGTGCGAATCAGTCGTGCGCCGAACGCGCCATCCGACTTATGAAGATGTGGCAGTGTCTGCAACATTCCGTCGGTACACACCTCGGCAGGAAGACGCGACTCCGCACGATCGAGCGAAAACTCGGGATGATTCTCGAGGAACCACTGCACGATGTTTGCGTTCTCTTCAGGTTCAATAGAGCACGTTGAGTACACAATCGCGCCGCCAACCTTCACCAACTGTGCCGCATGACCGAGAATCTCGCGCTGCGTAACGGCCATCTTGCGCACATCATCGATATCGCGTCGCCATTTGATGTCGGGCTTCTTCGACAGCGTACCCAATCCTGAGCATGGCGCATCGACCAGCACAATGTCTGCCAGTTCGGTTGTCTCATATGTGCGCGCATCGCCTTGTTCAGGACGAACAATTGAGCAACCAGATCGTTCGGCGTTTTCTTCGATGAAGCGCAGCTTCGACTCATACTTCTCCAGCGCGATCACGCTTCCCTGATTCTTCATCAGCTCTGCTGCATGCACTGCTTTTCCGCCTGGAGCAGCGCAGAGGTCGAGAACATGCATCCCAGGTTTTGGATCGGCAAGTTGAATCGCCAGACTTGCACTTGCATCCTGCACTGTGACATGTCCGTTTTGGAACAACGGCAGCGCACGCACGTCGCGCAGCGACGTGATAAGAACGCTTGATGGATGAATCGGCGAAATCTCGTACTTGATCTCAGCTTCATTCAGTTGACGTTCAACGTCGGCTACCGTGGTCTTCAGCGTATTCACACGCAACGTCAGCATAGGACGGTGTGTGTTGGCCGACAGAAGCGCTTCGGCTTGTTCGCTGCCGTATCGTTCAAGGTAACGTTTCACGATCCACTGTGGGTGTGCGTAGTGAACCGAGAGATGGAGAGCTTCATTCTCGGATCGTTCCGGATAGCGAATCGTCTGAATGTTGCGCAGAATGTTGCGCAGAACCCCATTCACAATCCCGGCGTGCCGATCGCCCTTGATGCGCTTCACGATTTCAACCGACTCGTTGATTGCCGCCGGCGCTGGGATCTTCGAGAGGAACATAATCTGGTAGAGCGCAATGCGCATCGCGTTCTTCACCAGGGGAAGCCCCTTCGCGAATTCACCATGGTAGAAACCTGTCAGCACCCAGTCGAGACGCGACTGCCAGCGGACGGTTCCGTTCACAAGTTCTGTAACTAAAGCTCGGTCTGCAGCTTCAAGCTCCGACCGACGCAGTTCGGCATCAAGCAGCTTGTCGATATAGGAGTCGGAATTTTCATACCGACTCAACAGCTTGACTGCTGTGCCACGTGCTGTTTGGAAAATCGTCGTCGAGGATGTCTCGATCGTCGGTGCCGCCTGTTCATCACGTTCAGCGGTCGAAGGTGCGTTTGACTCTGTCATGCCACAAGTATAGTCAAACAATGTTCTGTTGCGATTGACAGCGAATGATGGCAAGTTTGTTCAACTTCTTTTCGTCCCCCCAGGATGCCATGCGCGCCGCACGATCCTTGATTCTCGCTATGATCTCAGCACTGTTCCTCGCAGTGTCTGTATCAGCGCAGGTGAACGTGCTCGACAGCGATCCCATCGCTGCACGGAAGCGGCTTGTGTACACTCAAGTCGGCGGTTTCGTCGGTATCGGTGGTGTGATGCAAACAGGCACAATCACTACTGACTGTCAGTGTGATTTCAATGGGGGAGGGGGCACGCAGTTTGCTGTTGGTGCCGTCGTTGAGCGCCTTACACGCTCGCAGCTTATCTGGGGCGTAGCCCTTGGGTATGATCGGCGAGGACTGACTGGTCAGTTCACCGAGATTGAAGGAGTTCTTCAGCGAAGTCCCTCTGGTCGCGAGTTCACTGTCCCGATGACGTTCCTCAACGAAGCAGATATGGCGCTTGATGTCGTCACGGTAGCCCCATATCTCAAGATGAAGCCGTTCGGCCCCGTCTTCGTGCGAGCAGGTGCGTCGCTGGGGTATGTTGTTTCCTCGACCCTTGTGCACCGCAAGACACTCACGACGTCTGACGTCGTGTTTCCGAATGGTGAAGTGGCCACAGCAGAGCTCGTAGGGGTCGATGGTACGTCGGTTGTGCTGCAAGATGGGCCTGTTTCAGACCTTCAGCCGCTCCAACTTGGCCTTTTCGGTGGAGTGGGTGTGGATGTCAGCCTCTCAAAAAAGCTCACAATGACGCCAATGCTTCAGTATTTTCAACCACTGACCTCAATCAGTGCTCAAGGAACGGGCTTTTCGGCGCGTTCCTTCCAGTTTTTGTTGGAACTCCGCCACATTCTCTAATTCAGGGCTTTGGTGGTTATCCACAATTACCTATTTTTTCCGTCCGTTGCCTGGGGGCAACGGATCATCTTTTGGGACCCAAGTGGTTGGGACGCAATCACCATTAGGACGGGATGTGTATGATGCAGCGATTGGTGACGGTCTTATTCAGCGCTCTTTTCCTTGTTGCGTTGGGGCAGGCCGCAGCATCGGAACCTGAGTTGTACCTCATTGGGCTAACCATTGAGGCAACACCTTCGGCGGATGAGGATTCACGGGGAGACATTCTTGAGGACCCTAAGAAGATCCGAATCCTGAATCTTGGGAAGGTGATCAACCATAAGGGACTGGACTACGGTCCAACGATTAGTGCCGACGGCAAGACGTTGTTCTACGTCTCGAACCGTCCGGGCAGCCGCGTCACACGTGACGGCGACTTCTCGCACGACTTCTGGTCTGCTCGTAAGCCGAGCAACCTCGACACAGTCTTCAGCGAGCCGGTCAACATCGACACGCTTGATGCTGGTGTGAACACGATCATGAACGAAGGTGTTGCATCGATTGCAGCCGATCGTCAGACGTTGTTCTTCACGGGTTGTAACCGCGCTGATGGTCTTGGCGACTGCGACATCTATGTTGCTGACGTCGACGGCGATCGCTGGGCAAAGCCGCGCAACCTTGGTCGTGCAGTGAACTCAGAGTACTGGGATTCGCAGCCAACGATCTCTCCAGATAAGTCACGCCTGTACTTCACATCAAACCGTCCGTCGCCAACAAATCCTGATGGCGAAGGCGATGATGACATCGACATCTGGTACAGCGACTGGGATGAGGATCTCGGCGAATGGAAGCAGGCAAAGAACCTTGGACCAGAGATCAACACGAAGAAGCAAGAAGTATCGCCGTTCATCGCATCTGATGGATACACACTCTTCTTTGCCTCGAATGGTCACCTCCCGAACATGGGTGGTCTTGATTTCTATCGCGCCAAGAAGTCAGGCGAAAAGGAACGCGACGGTCGTGAAAAGTGGACAAAGCCACAACCGCTTCCAGCTCCAATCAACACGCCGCAAGACGAGCAGTTCATTTCATTGCCAGCATCTGGTGATGTTCTCTACTTCTCATCACGCCGTACGGACATTCCTGGATACCAGGGCGAGATTGACGTCTTCATGGCGTTCATCCCAACGTACTTCCGCGCTGTTAACGTGATCGTGAACGTGATCGATGAGTGTACTGGACAAAACGTCCCAGCAACACTGTCATACCGCAACAACAAGACAGCTCGCACGGTGAAGGACAGCGTGGACATCCAGCGCGTTGAGTCGAACATCATCGTCTCTGATGATGACTACGGCATGGCTAGCGCTCGCGATGGCATGACATCGTTCACTGTCACAGCTTCGTCGCTCACATATGGCGAGCGTTCAATCACGATCGACGTCACAGATCCTGGTAAGACAACGAACTCTGACGACGCAAATAAGCAAACTGAAATCCGCAAGACGATCACACTCGGTCAGCGACCAAAGCTTGGCGCCGAGATGGAAGCATCAAAGTGGGCAAAGGCGAAGAACAACGGCTTCAAGGGCCTTGTGATGGAAGAGCGCGCAACGATCCAGCTCTATCCGCTTCTCCCATACGTCTTCTTCGATCTCAGCAGCTCGACACTTCCTGGTCGCTACAAGCAGATCACTAGCGGTCAAACAGCAGACTTCAACGACGAGCGTATCCCTGGTGGTACGTTGGACAAGTACTATCACGTGATGAATATCTACGGATATCGTCTGCGCAAGTATCCAAACGTGAATGTTGAAGTTGTTGGCTGTCTTGACGAAACGAACGAAGACAAGGGCTCGGACCTTTCAAAGCGCCGTGCACAGATCGTCTACGATTACCTGAAGAACGTCTGGGGTATCAGCGAGAGCCGCATGAAGCTGTCGCACCGTGGATGGCCGGAAGTTCGTTCGAATCCGAAGGACTCCTTCGGTATCGTCGAAAACCGCCGCACAGAGTTCCGCTTCTCGGGCGGCACTGCAGACGATCTCTGGGAAGTACAACGTCCGATCCTGGACAACGACCCTACAGTCAGCCCAGATCCAGACCGCATGACGTGGACAATGGCGAATGGTATCGACGAGAACATCGTCGCATCACGTCGCATCGAAATCCTGCGCAATGCACAACCATGGAACACGCTCACAGCAGTTGGTACAACTGATGCATCAACGCAGTGGGACTGGCAGAACACAGATCTCGAGTACCCGAAGGAAAAGGGTGCGGAAGGTGCTACTGAAGTTGGTCTGAACCCATTCAAGGCAGTTCTGGTTGTAACATCGAAGAACGGACAAGAGTGTAAGTCCGACACAGTGACTGTCCCAGTGAAGCGCGTCTCATCGAAGATGATGGGTACTGAGCGCGGTGCTGAAAAGACACTTGAGAAGTACAACCTGATTCTCTTCAAGTTCGACTCTCCAGAAGCTGGCGAACTCAACGAGCGTATTATGTCGACATGGGTGTTCCCACGCGTGAAGAAGTCGTCAGACATCCGTATCGAAGGTCATACAGACGTTGTTGGTCTGGACACACGTAACAAGAAGCTTTCGGAAGACCGTGCTCGCACGGCTGAGAACTTTATCAAGAAGCGCACATCAGCATTCTCGTCGCTTCAGTCACGTGGTACAGGCGAAGAAGAGCCACTGTACTCGAATGAGCTTCCTGAAGGTCGCTTCTTCAACCGTACGGTTCAAGTCATCATCGAGACACCGCTCGCTGACGCTGAACTCGGCGAGTAAGCTGAATCAACGATAGAGTCTATATAAGTGCCCGACCATTGGTCGGGCACTTCTGTTTAGTTTCGCACCTATGATTGAATGGAACGTTGACCCGATTATGTTCACCGTCGGACCGCTTTCACCGCGGTGGTACGGCGTGATGTTCGCCCTGGCCTTCTACCTGTCGTTTATCGTCATGAAGAAGATCTTTCTTGCTGAACAGAAGGATCTTCGACAACTCGATTCCCTCACGATCTACATGATCGCTGGTACAGTACTCGGTGCTCGTTTCGGACACGTGCTGTTCTATGAGCCTGAGATCGTGCTCCAGAATCCTCTCGATCTGATTGCTGTCTGGAAGGGTGGACTCGCAAGTCATGGCGGTGCGCTGGGTATCATCACAGGCTTGTGGCTCTTCCACAAGAAGTACAAGGGTTACTCGATGATCTGGCTGCTTGATCGTCTCGCGATCGTTGCAGCTCTGTCTGGGATGTGCATTCGCATCGGGAACCTGATGAACTCAGAAATCATTGGCAAGGCAACGGATGTATCGTGGGCCTTCTGGTTCCAACGTGTCGATACCGTGGAGCCCGTGTGGCGTCACCCAACGCAGATCTACGAAGCATTGCTTTGTCTCGCAGTCTTTGTCTGGTTGTGGTCGCTGTACAAGAAGGGTGTGGCACAACAACATCCCGGACGGCTCATTGGTGCGTTTCTCGTTGTGATCTTCGCTGGACGTTTCATCATCGAGTTTCTCAAAGAACACCAAGTGGATTTCGAAGCTAGCCTACCGATTGATATGGGACAGATCCTCAGCATTCCCTTTGTCATCGCTGGTGTGTACTTCATCTGGCGCTCGTCGCGCACACAACTCGCATAACGATCATCTCTCTCATTGGAGTTTACAATGTCGATTACACACATCACCGTCATTGGTGGCGGAACAATGGGCAACGGTATCACGCACGTTGCTGCACAAAGCGGTTTTACTGTAACACTTGTTGATGTGAATGATGCCGCTCTCGAGCGTGCAATGAAGACGATCACATCAAACCTTGAGCGTCAAGTCAAGAAAGAAACGATCAGCGCTGATGACATGAAGGCTACGCTTGCTCGCATCAGCACATCAACGTCGCTTGAGCAAGGGGCTTCCAATGCCGACCTCGTGATCGAAGCTGCGAGCGAGCGCATGGAGATTAAGAGGCAGATCTTCGCTACACTCGATGCAGTGTGCAAGCCAACAGCAATCCTCGCATCAAATACGTCGTCAATCTCGATCACAGAGCTTGCTGGTGGCACAAAGCGCGCCGACAAGTTTATCGGTATGCACTTCTTCAATCCAGTACCAGTGATGAAGCTGTGCGAGATCATTCGCGGTCTTGCTACAAGCGATGATACGTACGCAACGATCAAGGCGCTTGCTGAAACAATGGGCAAGGTGCCAGTCGAAGTGCAGGACTATCCAGGCTTCATCTCGAATCGCATTCTGATGCCGATGATCAACGAAGCAGTGTACTGCGTCATGGAAGGCATTGCGAGCGTCGAAGACATCGATACAGTGATGAAGCTTGGTATGGCGCATCCGATGGGACCGCTTACGTTGGCCGACTTCATCGGACTCGATGTGTGCTTGTCGATCATGGAAGTGTTGCACAACGGTCTCGGCGATTCGAAGTACCGTCCATGTCCGCTCCTTCGCAAGATGGTAGCTGCTGGACATCTTGGCCGCAAGAGCGGTAAGGGCTTCTACGCCTACTAATACTCGCACAACTATGATGAAGTCCGCACTCGTCGCATGTCTGCTTTGGTTCTGCACCACAGGCGCACATGCGATCGGTGCGGACTCTGTCGTTTGGCGCTGGTCGCCGTATGTCAGCACGGGAGTCGGCACTCCCAACGGCATGCGCACAGAAGTAGGAATGCATATCGCCGGGTATGGCTCACTCGCCATCACACACGGACTTTTCGCGTCGTGGACGCGCGAGGCTACACGCCCCATGTTCGGACTCAATGCTCGCGTGTTCATTCCCGTAGACGTGCCCCTTCATCCCTATGTGCTGGTAGGGGGCGCAGGAACTATTGAGATCTTCGGGGGCAGTGACGAATACTGGCAAGCGATGATCGGGGGAATGATTGAGATAACTCCGTGGTTGCATGCCCGACCAGAGATCGGCGCGGTTCAGGCAAAGAAACATATCTCCGGTGGATCGGGTCTGTGGAGTAGCTCTCCAGAGGTCTACACGCGCACACTCTATGTGTGCGCACACATCGGACTTGAACTCGATATCGTACCGATCTTTTCTCGTTGAATACGATATGCTTGGTAAAGGGTAGAGCGGTGGTGTAGTTTGGGCATGATATCGCGCGCGATGATAGCGTGCGAAGGAGGTGGATATGAATCGTCTTACTATCGTCTTTGCGCTGTTCGTTCTCGGGTCGACAGCGTATGCCCAGTCGATCGACTGGATCCAACGTATTCCATTGCTGCAAACCGGTTGGCAGTATCCTGGTGAAGCGCAGGTGTTTGAAGACTCCGTGCGTAAACGCCTTATGACTGTTGGATGGCGCTTGGGCACCATCTTCCGCAGTGACGACAACGGAGCATCGTGGCAGGGTCAGTACGCACTCGGCACAGATGTGGTTGGGAAGTATGGCGTGATCTACGTCGCTCCTGATGGACGATACATCTGGCATGGACAAACACCATGGAATCAGCGTGTGGCGCTTGTGTCGTCGGATGGCGGACAAACATGGCGTACATATACGCAGGACACGTTGGTTGCCAAGGATGGTTTGCATCGCGGACTCCTCACGATTATCCCTCCGTATAACATTCGTGCGTATGAGAGCCTTGTCACAGGTGCGCTTGTGATGAGTTCAGACCTTGGTAAAACGTGGCGTCGAATCCAGTACCCACCTGCTGACAACCCGCCGGTGAGCGAAGCACGCGAAATGATCGCAGCGCCAAACATGCTCTACCGTACCGGCAGACCTTACATGTACAGGTTTGATGCAAGCAAGGACACAGCATGGACGCAGACACGTGTGCATGGAAGTGGACGCTTTGCTAAGGAAGTAGATGGCGGGCTGGTGACGGCTGTATCCAACGCGTTGTATGTGTATCAAACGTGGTCCGATACAACTCCACGTATTCTTCGCACGTGGAAGGACGACGTCACTGGCGATACCATTGCGCTGTCGATTGGTGATGTTCAGAGGTACGACGACTCCACAGTGTACGCGTTTGACGATCGTGGGTGGATCTTTGAAGTGCGTCCGCGCACGATGCACATTCGTTGCATCCAACCGTTCGGCACTGCGTTGCCTAGGCCTTCAAGTGGCATCATGCTGCGTCCGAAGTTCTTGTGGGCGAGCACCTATCGGGAGTACACTGTAGCGATCACTGACATTTATGGATTCGGGTGGTGTGTAGCAGAACTCAAGAATGGGACGGTACGTCGAGTTGATACCGTGCCAAGTCGTACACCATACGTAGTCGCAAATGGTCAAATGCCGTACAACTATTACGGCGAACGAGGAATCTTCATGTTCAAGATCTCTACAGGCAACTTCCGCGAGATCGTACGAACAACGGATCTCGGTGCATCATGGATTCACACCACGAAGGTAGAGAGCGAAGAACTCGAGCCGACGTTTCTCGGTGCACGTACGTCGGTGCGTGCTCCCGACGGCACGTTGCTCATCCATACGACGCGCGATCATTGTGTGATACCTGATGACCGTGGATCGATCGAACGCTCCTATGAGCTCACGGATTTCTTCGGCCGTGTTTTTGACCCTGAGCAGCGGATGCTTAACGATCGTTTTGCAACACTCTATCGTGATGAAGATCGAGTGCTTCTTCCTGGACGGACACTTACGACATACGATTACAAGCTCGGCACATCAACATCTACAGTTCTTCCGCGCAAGACTGCCTTCGTGCGACGTCTCTCGCAGTCGATGATGGCCGCAGGTGCGGACTCGCTCTGGATGACCTTCGATAACGGTCGCGAATGGGTGTTCGTATCAGCTACACTCACGTCGCCTGTGTCTCAACCGCGTGGACAGTTTTCTGATGCTACACGGACATCCTCAGGAGTGCTTCTGTCGGCCGTGCGCGGTGTCGATTTCAAAGACGTTGGTGAACGTCGCGGCATCCTGAGCTATGGTGGTATCGGACGTAGCGTCGATAATGGTGACACGTGGCAATGGGTGTCGAATCTTCCCGACAGCATGAGATTCATCTCGCGTATCGAGCGCGTGAACGATTCGGTTGTTCTGGCGATTGGCGGACGTATGCTTGTTGATTCCGCGTCCATTCGTGACGTAGCAACGTACAAGATCGAGGTCGACGCGTCGGCGATCCTCATCAGCACTGATGATGGCGCTACGTGGAACGTAGCAACACGGGACATCCGTACAGGCATGATACGTGGCGATCACGAGCCTGATATCTGCGTCGTTGGCAACGGCGTAGTGCTCGCAAGTTTACATTCTGGCTTCCCGTTTATCTCCACAACGTCGGGTCGCACATGGTCGGTTCTCGACATCCCCGAACTCGGACTTGCAAGCGTGCATAGCTTCCGACGTGAAGACAACGGCGACATCATGATCTGCACGTCGAGTGGTGCTGGATATCTCCGGCTTCCCGGCGTAACGTCGGTTGAATCTGAACAACAAGATGCGCGTGCCGACAACACGGCATGGGTGGCGAACAACCAACTGCATGTACGCATCGATCAACCACAGACACGCGTTCGCGTTGTGTCGGTAGATGGACGCACAATCATTGAACGCGTGTGTGATGTTGGCGTTGTGTCGATTGACATCTCTCCATTTGCACATGGCGTGTATGGCATCGCGACGACGTCGGCATCTGCTACTACACATCGATCGATTACGTGGTAACAATCTGTACGCACTCCCATGGAACAACCAACCTCTGAAGAGCTCACGCGATATCATCGCTATTTCGCAGTAGAAGCCAACAACGAAGCATGGCAGCGAACACTTGATGCACCTTCCGAGCGCGATCTCACAGCGATGCTCAATGCAGCACATGCCGCCGCATATCACTGGGCCGAGGTGGGGAACGATCTCAACAGGTTTCGTGCAACGCTCCTGCTTGCGCACGTACACGCCTACTGCGGACATGGTGCTCTCGCATGGACGTATGCACAGCAATGTGATGAGTATCAGCAACGCAACCAGCTTGCCGGATGGGAGTCGAGCTTCACACATATGATTCTTGCACAGGCAGCACATGCAGACGGACGTGGTGATGCGCATCGTATGCACTACGAACACGCTGCTGCGCACATCGCCGCCATAGAGGATCCTGCCGATCGAGAGATTGTCGAGCTTACATGGAAGCATATACCTGCGCCATCAACCGTATGACGATGAATGCTGCATACCGATGGAACAGATTGCAGTTGATGGTTCTTGCCAGCGCTGCAATTCTTGCTCTATCACACGCGTTCGGTATCGCGACGTGGGTGGTGTCAACCGATGCAACGTTCACGCGATTTGATCTATCGACGATTCAGTCCGAGGAAGGCAATCCGTACGGCTATCATGTATCGCTTGTGGGCATGCTTATTGGAGTAGCACTCATTGGCTACGTCGCGCACGGCATCCGTCGCGCTGCACCACGTCCGGCCACGCTGCTGCTTGTTGCAGTGGCGCTGTTTCTTCTCAATGCAGTTGCAACCTACTTCATGCCGAATGTATGGAAGGTGCATGCCGTCCTTGCACGCATCTCGTTCATAGTCTTGATCGCATCGCAGATTGCGTTCTTTGTGCGATACATGATGCGTCGTGATTGGTACATCGCCTGGGGAACACTCGTTGCTGCAATTGTGCTATTCGTGCTACCCAAGTATTTCCACATCGACATCATGATGAACATCGCCGGGTTTGATGTCAACATCATCTTAGGTCTCAGCGAAGTTGCGTACCTGGCGCTCTTCTACTCTGGCATGTACCGTATGATCAGCGTTGCTGCGCAGGAAACCAACGAATAGCGGAATCAGGAGCATGCCACGTCATATCGCGACCTATCTCAAGATCTGGTTTCGACGTGCTGCGAAGAATCACGGGTGTACCGTTCACTGTTCCGTGTGCAAGCCATTCATGACCGATGAACTCGAGAGCTGTTGTATGGACAGCTAGTGGGCGCGACGTACCATCGTCTTGCAGACGCAGACGTTCTGGTCGGATGCCAAGGATCCGATTGTCCATTGGAATCAAGTTCATTGCCGGGCTTCCCGTAAACGACGCCACAAATGGCGTTGCGGGGTTGTCGTAGATCTCTGCTGGTGAACCCACCTGTTGAAGAACACCTTCATTGAGGATCGCCATACGATCGCTCATTGTCATTGCTTCAACTTGATCGTGTGTTACGTATACCGTGGTAACGCCCAGCGTACGTTGAAGTGCGCGGATCTCTGTGCGCATATGTGCACGAAGCTGTGCATCAAGATTTGACAACGGTTCGTCGAACAGGAAGACGCGTGGCTTGCGAATGATCGCACGTCCAACAGCGACACGTTGACGCTGTCCGCCCGAGAGTTGTTTTGGCTTGCGATCAAGTAGTGGTGATAGGTTCAGAACCTCAGCTACTTCCTTCACGCGTGCGGCAATAGTCTCGCGTGATTCTTTGCGAATCGACAACGGAAACGCCAGGTTCTCGAAGACCGTCAGGTGTGGGTACAGCGCATAGTTCTGGAACACCATTCCCACATCGCGTTGGCGTGGCTCCACATCGTTCATCGGGGACGCATCAAAGAGCAACGTGCCTGAAGTAATCGATTCGAGTCCTGCGATCATGCGCAGCAGCGTACTCTTGCCGCAACCTGATGGTCCCACTAGAACAAAGAACTCGCCCGGTTCAATCGTAAACGATACATCCTTCAGTGGCTGCACCGAATCGTACGACTTCGTTACATGGTCAAACGTGATCCGTGTCATGGCTTCCTAGAGTCCGCTCTCGCGAAGTTGTTCAATCAGCGTCTGTTGCTCTGGTGTCAGCGTTGACGGCATTGTGATCGTGAGCTCAACATACAGGTCTCCGCGCGAATCACCGCCATAGACCGGCATGCCTTGCCCCTTGATCCGAAGAACCTTGCCAAGCTGAGAGCATTGTGGAATGTTCACGGCAAGCGTACCACGTGGAGTAACAACGTTATGTGTGCCACCCAGCAGAAGCGCAGAAAGAGCTACCGGTTCCGTCACGTGCAGATCATTGCCCTCGCGACGATAGCGTGGATCCGGCGTCACGGTTACTTCCAATTCTCCGTCGGGAACTCGCAAGCGCTGGGCGTTCGCGATGCCTGGTTTGAACGTTACATCAATCGTCTTGCCATCAATCGTGAAGCGCTTTGCCGCACCATTGAACGCCTCCAAAAACGTGAGCGTAACAGAAAACACACGTCGAGGCTGCGGAGCCTCTCGACGTTGCGTTCGCTGACGCTGCGTCGTGCGTTGTGTGCCGAAGAGTTCCGATAGCATATCACCAAACGACGTGCCTTGGAACATGTCGCCCACATCGTCCATCGGGAAACCCTGCGCACCACCAGGACGACGTCCCGACTGCGAGTACTGCGACAGTTGATCGTACTTCGCGCGCTTCGTGGGGTCCGACAGCACATCATAGGCTTCGGAGATCTTCTTAAAGCGTTCCTCTGCCGCGGGCGTATCAGGGTTCGTGTCTGGGTGAAACTGGCGTGCTAGACGACGAAACGACTTCTTGATCTCGTCATCAGAGGCCGTCCGAGGAACTTCAAGTTCTTTGTAGTAATCCGTAAACGACATCTTACAAGACCTCTCCCAGTGAAAGACCAAACCACTTGTTGAGGTAGATCGCGAAGAGCGTTGCGAATACCAACAGCGTAAACAGAACGATCCCGATGATGCGACCAGCGCCGCGTGACGTATGCTTCAAACTTGAAGCAACGATCGACTCCGTGATGCGCTCGGTGAGACTAAAAATCGGAACAAAGATCAACACGATCACGCCCATGCCGAGGAGTGTCGCTGTCACCGGTCGGAACCGTTCTGTTTCGCCGAGAAGATATTCCTCCAGCAAACCCGTGCACAGATACGACACCAGCACAGTAACCGTGAAGACAATCGCGCGAGTGACATTGCGCATCAGCGAATCTCCCACATTGGAGCATCATACTCCATGCGCGTACCGATCCATCGCACCAAACCACCATCTGGTAAGCGACTCCAGAGTTGCATCGACGGACCTTGCAATGGAGCGAACGCGCGTTCGAGCAGGCACTCCTGCGAAAGCACTGCCTGCGTGGACGATGACAACCCGGGCCATCCTACAAGCGTAAGTGACATTGTCGTTGTAAACGGACGCGTGAATAAGCGTGCATCGTCGATGCGTGGCATTGCAAGTGTATGCGACAACGTTGGAGTACGGTGCACGAACTCGCTAGCTGGCTTCGGCAGAACTTCCCGCAGTGGAATCTGCGCGCTCAGCTTACATGTAGGCGCGCACCACAGCAAGCTACAAGAGATGACGATCAGCAAACGACGTAAAGGCATCACCACCGATGATAATGTGATCGAGCACGCGAATATCGACGATACGGCCTGCATCGACAAGCTGTCGTGTAATTGCGCAGTCTTCACGTGAAGGTTCGACATTTCCGGAAGGATGATTGTGGACGAGGATCACCGCTGCAGCGTTTTCTGCGATGGCAATGCGAAACACCTCACGTGGGTGAATCATCACAGCATTCAGCGAACCGCTACTCACATCAACGATACGAATGATTTGGTTGGCGCTATTGAGTAATACCACCCGAAACTGCTCCGTACGCAGATGACGCATGTGCGGCGTTAGAAGACGAGCAACGCTAGCTGGCGTTGTAATTGCTGGACGATCCGAGAACGGAGCAGCCTGAATGCGATGTGCCAGCTCGAAGGCAGCGCAGAGTGTCGACGCCTTCGCTGTGCCCATGCCGCGTACCGCCCGCAGCTCTGCAACATCACGTCCGGCCAGATCCGTTAAGGTTGGAAACCGTTCCGACAGAGTTTCGGCGATGGTTGATGCAGATGCGCCGGCTGTTCCTGACGCAATCAGGAGCGTAAGAAGTTCCTGCGTGCTCAGAACGCCAGCCCCGTAACGAACCAGGCGCTCACGTGGTCGATCGGCATGCATCGGCAACCCATGCTAGGTAAGGGGCATGTGCATGTCCCACATCGATGCAGACGATCTCTGGGATCTCATACGGATGAACCTCTGCCAACGCCTGTGACGCCGCTTCGGTCAGGCTGTGGAGCGTCTTCAACACCACCTGCACCTCCGTCGAGCGTTCGACGCCCCCGTTCCACCGATAGGTGGAGGTCATGCCAGGCATTGCCGATCCACAGGCGATAAGTCTGCGCTCCAGAAGATGCGAGATCGCCGCATCTGCATCGTCCATTGTTGAAAATGTCGTCACAATCAGCACCATCTTTTCCATCGTGTTGCTCAACATTTGTTGCATTTTTGTGCCCCGAATCGTCGTCCACTTCTCTGCAATCTGCATCATGATCGATCTCATTATCTACCACCTCCACATTGTTGGCGCGTTGTACGCGTTCACGATGCGGTGGCAGCGTGATGGAATCAAAGGTGGTGCACTGGCAATAGCCACGTGTGGACTCGTCTTCACCATTCTTTGGGCGATAACCGGACCAATAGCGTATGCTGTGATGCCTGCATCGGCGACGTCGCCCTTGTTTACAGCCGACACACTGTCGCTTGTCCTGCTCTTGATCCCCGAGATCATCTTCTTCCGCGCGTTTTTCCTCCGTACGTCGGATGCGCCGGAACGTGACCAAGCAGATAATCCTTCCTAGGATTTGGTTCGTATACCCCTTTTGCCGTATGTTTGAAGTTCCCCCCGCGACGATCGCGACGATCGGCCGGAAGGGATGACGAGAAGATGTTCTTTGACAACAGGAAGCAAGCAGTAAACGAAAAGGGTAGGACATATGTTCTACCCCCGTCAAACGAGTCTGCTCTTGGGCAGACTTAATTGAGATCAATTCGGAACAACAACCAAGAACTAGAATCAAATTTTCT
>CAJAIA010000015.1 GCA_903939735.1 uncultured Ignavibacteria bacterium | reverse complement strand
GGTGTAGAGCGTACTGATATCACAGCAACAACAACAACGTTTGCGGTTGCTTCGGAAGTCATCGTTACGCAGTCCCCTGCTTCAACGAATCTGTGTGTTGGCGGTCAGCACTCACTCCTGGCACTTACAAGTGGTGCCGTTCGTGCATACCAGTGGTTTAAGAATGGTTCACCTATTCCAGGTGCGACGAGCCCACTTCTTCAGATTACAGACGCACAGTTCAACTCGTCGGGCTATTACCACTGCCGTATCTGGGGATTTGGTACATGTGGTAATACAGTCACAGACACAGCGCACGTACGTGTTGCTCGTCCTACACGCATTGTCAATCAAACACGCAATGTTCCTGTAGCACTTGGTCAAACAGCGACGTTGACGGTAGAAGCTGAGATTCCTGATGAAGCAATCTCATACCAGTGGTACAAGGGCCAAACGATGCTTGTCGAGGGTAAGAAGTACTTCGGCGCAACATCAAGTCGTCTTGAAATCCGCGGTGTAGAAGCAGCTGATATCTCACCGGAATATTACTGTGTTGTAGAAGGCGTATGCGGAACAGCAACGTCCCGCATGGTTCGCGTCTTCACAACGGGTGTATACGTTGAGTTCGCTACTCCAACAGTAAATGCTTGTGCCGGTCTCTCGGCGACAATTTCGGGTCAGGCTTACGCCAATCCGAAGAGCGACAACCTCGTTGTTCGCTGGTGGCGCAATGGCTCACCTCTGGTTGATGGTGGACAGTACTCCGGTACTGCAACGTCAACACTGGTGATTGCCAACGTTACGGCAGCTGATGAGGGCGACTACATCCTCCGTGCAGAACTCGCAGACAATCCATCACAAGCGGCGCAAGAATCAGTTGAACTTGTTATCGCTTCGACACCGTCGATCACGCAGCAACCTCAGAACACATCCGTTTGTGCAGGTGTCGCGTTCTCTCTGAACGTATCTGTATCGGCAACTGGCGGAGTTTCCTACGAGTGGTCGAAGGATGGCACTGCCCTCCCTGGTGAAACATCAGCTACGCTGACTGTTGCAAATGCTACCGCGGCTCGTGGTGGTGCATACCGCGTTCGTATTCGTACATCATGCGGCTCAATCGAGTCGGATGTGGCAACAGTCACAGTCCGCCCAGCAACAGAGATCACACAACAACCACCTGCAACTGTTTCTGTCCAAGTTGGTCAGCCATTGTCGATCACAGTAGCTGCAACAGGCGCTGGAACGGTCCAGTATCAGTGGTTCAAGGAAGGCACACAGATCGCTGGTGAAGTTGCTCCAACGTTTGCGGTTGCAGCAGCAGCAAATGGCGATGCCGGTAAGTACTGGTGCCGTGTCCGCTCTGAGTGCGGCGATGTTATCTCGGACACATCAAATGTTACTGTTCGTCCGTCGGTTGTTGGTGCTGACGAAGACGTCGTTGCCGGCACAACTGTCGGTCGCATCTCTCCGAACCCATCAACGGGTGCTGCGCATGTAGATCTTACTGTGACAGCGCCAGCCTCTGTAACGATCCGTATCGTCAATGGTGTTGGTGCGACGGTTGCAACTATTGCGGCAAGTGAGCTTGCAGTAGGCAACCACCGTATTGGTCTCGACGTATCAAGCTTTGCAGCTGGTACGTACACTGTGATCACAACTGTCAACGGTATGGCAGCAACACAGTCGTTCGTCGTCATCAAGTAATCACCAATCAACCGATTGGTGTTGACTACGTAATCTCCGAGGGGGTATGCTTTGCGTGCCCCCTCGTTTGTTGACAGCAATTTCCGTGGATATGAATCTCGGGCACACGCACGGTGAAGGATACCATGAAACGGTCGCTTGTTCTCCTCGTTATTGCATCGCTCATGTCGGCGTTCGCCACAGTATCGTTGCGGTCGCAAGAGATGGTTGTGAGTGAATACTTCAACATTCAGGACGTCAACAGTGAATGGACTGAGCTGCTTGTCGTTAAGGACAACCTGAATGTTGTTGGATGGGCGCTCACGGATGCGAATACAGGTCAAGTGGCACGCCAAGGTGGACCCAAGTTCAATGATATCCCCTTGTGGAGGAATCTCCGTGCAGGTACGATCATTGTGCTCTGGCACCGGTTGATGCCTGTCACAGCCAAACTAGATTCATCCGCTGCCGATGGCTACCTCGAGCTTTCTTCGCGTGATGTACGATTCTTCACGACCCAGTATTTCGCCCCTCCATCAGATCTCGCAGATCTGAACATTGCTGATGCTGGCGACGTCCTGCAAATCATCAAGGCAGATACGTCACACGTACATGCTCTTGGACACAACAAGCCGACAGGTGCCGCTTACAACTCCATTCCATCTCCGAAGGTGAATTTCGATTCAACCTCAGTTGGAGCTGGCCGTTCATGCCGTGTTACGGGGAGAACGCTAGCCGCGTACGGCATGGGCCTCACCAAAGATTCGGTCGTGGGCGGGTTTAATGAATCGAAGGGATTACCCAATCGCTTTGACCTTGCTCGTACGAACGCTGGAGTTCAAAACGTCAATCACTGGTTCTGGCGCACGACACGTGAGCCACAGTGGACGAGTAACCCAACAGTCGTTCTAGTGAGTCAGACAGCGAGGGCACACAGGATTGAATGGACACCGGTTGATGACACAAGACCTTCCGATCGATCAACTGGATACGTCATTCTCCGTGATACGCTTGGCTTCACGACGTTTCCGTCCAATGGCATTGTTGACGGCACGATTATCTCAAAGGGCCAACGCATCGGATCGGCCCTGGTGCTCGACGTTCGTCCAGTAGAAGATGGCGGATATCAGTATGTCGACTCCTTGAGTCTCATTTGCGGCGAAACGTATACATACCGTGTCTATGGTTATCGTTATTCAGCAGATGAACAACTCTCTCGCACGGATGATACAACGGCACGCGGTCGACAGTACACGGAGACCCGATTCGCGCAATCGCAAGCTATCTCGAAGCCAAATCCTGCGAAGCCATTGATAGCGGCGTCGAAGCTGCAAGTGTGTGTGGGCGATACAGTCACGCTGACAACCTCAACTGTTGCTGATCGATACGATTGGACCGTCGACGGCACCCCCGTGCCTGTCGGTGGTACAACACGAATAGTTGTGCGGCAACCAGGTACATACCGACTAACGATCACAGCTAATGGCGGGTGTTCGTCGACATCAGAGCCGATAACGATTACATCGCTACCAGCGAAAGAAGTCGATGTAACGCCTCGTGGTACGCAACAGCTCTGTGCCGGCGACTCCTTGACAATCACGGCTCTCACTGATGCAGTATCGTATGAATGGATCCGCGATGGACAAGTGATTGCGGGCCAAACTGCGAGATCCTTGATCGTGCGTCAAGGTGGTGACTACATTGTCAGAACTGCTTCGAATGAAGGCTGTCCGGGCGTTTCTCCCATCGTGCGCGTCCGCATTCAAGACGTGCGCGTAGGATTTTCTGCAAGCAGTGTCGCCTTTGGTAAGCTTGGCAGTTGCGAGTCGTCGCGCGAGCAAATCATATCGCTTGTAAACACTGGTATGGTTGATGTTACGATTGCATCAACAACCTTCCCTCCTGGCTTTGCGCTGCGTTCGCCTGCACCTGGATTTATGATCAAGGCTGGACAGTCGCAGCAGGTGCGCATAACATTTGCACCACCGTCGTCGGGTACGTTTAATGGACAGGCTGTCTTTACAGCGCTTCCGTGCTCACTCGCGATCCCTATCACGCTCACTGGCGAGCGTGTTGAAAGTGCTGCAAGTCTCGATCGCGCTCTTGTCGATTTCGGCACGTTCTCAGCGTGTCCGTCATCAATTGTCAAGGTTGATTCAACCTTCCTCATCGTCAACAATGGTCAAGGCGAGCTCGTTGTTCAAGTTCCACAAGTTCGTCCGCCATTCTACTTGCTCACAGACTTCCCTGCTCCTAAACCAGTCGCGCCAGGATCCTCACTTCAGATTCAGATCCAGTACCGACCGCTAGGCGCCGATCTCAACCAGGGCGTGACACAACAAATCGCATTCCCGTTTACCTCTCTTACGTGTAGCGACACGTTACGCGCTCAGGTACAGGCAGCAAGCTATCAGCCCAAGTTTACCGTTGATCCAGAAGTTACTGATCTCGGTGTCTTGCTGTCATGTCAATCAGAAATCGATACGATTGTTACCGTGACAAACACCTCGCTTGTTAGTGTCACAATCGAGCGTATTGAGAGTGCAGACGGTGTCTCATTGATCGGTCCATCTGTCACGATTCCGCCGTCGTCATCGAAGAGCATTCCCGTTCGCATTGTAGCACCCGTTACGCCGGGTCCGATTACGCGTTCGGCAGTCGTCATAGGTACACCGTGCGACATCCGGGTACCGGTTACGTTCGAAGGACTCGTGATTGCACCGTCGTACACGCCATCTACGACATCGCTATCGTTAGGAACGATTCGTCCGTGTGACGATTCGTCTATGCCATCAGCACAAGTTGTGTTTGTTGCCAAGGGGCTATCCGGACTTCGGTCTCGCGTGAATGACGTTCGGGTAACTGGCCCATTCACAACTACGTTGCAGTCGGGCTCATTCTTCCGCGATACACTCATCGTCGACGTGGCTGCAGTATCTCCACTTGTCGTCGGAGTCAATTCTGGCACAATCACACTTTCCATCGGTCCGTGTAACACGGAGTTCGTTATTCCGATTCGCGTCACAGCGACGGAACGCCGTTGGTCGGCTGCTGTCAACCAGGCCGTTCTCGGACCTCTCGGGAACGGACAGCGCACGACCACAACTCTCACTGTTACAAACACAGGAAGCGACACCATCACCATTGCATCAATAGATGGTCTGATCGCTCCGTTCCAACTTCTTGCGCCACTTCCAACATTGCCAGCGATTCTGGCCCCGGCCGAGTCTCTTCAAGCTACTGTCGAATATGCCTTTGTGGGCTACGAACGTACCGATGACCAAGCTCTACGGGTTGTTACAAGCGGCCTGTGTGCCGACACATTATCCGTGGGACTACGTGGATCAACGGTCTCCGAGGGTACAATTACGGGTGTCATGCTTGTTGCTCCACTCGATGTTGTAGGTACAGCAGGTAAAACAGTTCAAGTTCCGCTGGCACTTGAGTCGATGTCAGCTCTCGACAGTGCGAATCTTCGTGAGATGACAGTCTATCTTTCATACGACGCATCCTTGGTTCGCCCTCTCACAGCTTCTGTTGGATCTCGCGGAGAGATAGCGTTTGTGCGTGAGGATCGACCAGGCCGTGCCGTTGTTACCGTAACACATACGCAGCCTATTCTGTCCACGCAACAGCTTACGACACTCGCGTTCCAAACCTACCTAGCGCCAGTTGCAATCACGCCACTGACCATCGACTCGGTGATTGCGAAGAAGGTACAGATCACAGGTCGTGATGGTCGCATAGCTGTGCTGGGATCCTGCATCATTTCAGCTGAGCTTGCAGATCTAACAAATCGTGTAGATGCACGTGTGATTCGCAACGATAACACAAGCATGGAATTAGGCATCTCAACGATTACAAACGATCAGACGCGAATCACGATGTACGCAATGTCCGGAGATCACGTGGCGACGCCTTTGGCGTCGATGCTGCCTCCAGGAAGCTATACGTTACGCTTCGATGTTGGACACCTCGCAAGTGGCACCTACATCATCGTCTACGAACACGGTCGACATGTGCGATCGCTACCAATCGCAATTACACGATAATACTGAGCAAGGAGAACAGCGTGAAGATCATGGTCACAGGGGCGACAGGTTTTGTAGGAAGTCACGTCGTGGACGTCTTACTCGAGCGCGGTCATGAGGTGTACTACATCGCACGCGCGACAAGCAACTTCCGCTGGCTCGAGGGCAAGAAGGTAACACGCGTCGATGGATCGCTCTTTGATGTCCACTCTCTCAAGAGTGCCGTCGAGGGTATGGACGTTGTCATTCACGTTGCAGGTCTCACGGCAGCGAAGAATGAAGCGGACTTCCTGCGCGGTAATCGTGATGCAACACAGAATCTTCTCGATGCAGTGCGTGCATATGCACCATCGTTGCAGCGATTCGTTCACATTAGCTCACTTGCCGTATGCGGTCCAGCGACCTACAGCGATGATCCAATCACAGAAGAATCGCAGCTTCGTCCAATTACAGCATACGGACGCACCAAGAAACTTGCGGAAGAGGCCGTCGTATCCTGCACGGACATTCCATGGACAATTGTTCGTCCGCCCGCAGTGTATGGTCCACGCGATGAAGCAATCCTGACGTTCTTTCAAACGATTAACAAAGGTGTCGCCTCGTTCATCGGCTTCGATGAAAAGCGCGTGAGCCTTATCCATGTGCGTGATCTTGCTCGTGGTATCGTTGATGCGGCGTTCGCTCCAAGCGCCGTCGGTGAAACATACTTTGTTTCGTCTGACGAAACATACACCTGGGATCAGATCTCAGCCATCACAGCAACTGTAATGGGAAAGCGCAAGCTGTTCCGTATTCGCCTACCCCATGCCGCTGTGCTCTCGATAGCTGGAACAGTTGGCTTCTTTGGAAAACTGTCTGGTAAGCCACCTGTCCTGGACTACGAAAAGGGTATCGATCTAACGCAGAAGTACTGGATCTGCAGCACAAACAAAGCTCGTCGAGACTTTGGATATCGTCAGGAGATGTCGCTGCTCGATGGTATCCGCGACACTGTGCAATGGTATCGTGAGGCGAAGTGGCTATGATGCGCTCGTGGCTGCAAAGTGCGATTGGCTTAACGATCACAGCAATCGTTCTTGCTGGATGCTTCGTACTCTTTGCTGTGCTTCTTGCAACGAGAAGCCATCCCGTGCCATATCAAGAAGAGCAGGCGACCGTCGGAGATACTGTCCGTATCTACCGAAACAGCTTCGGTATTCCGCATGTCGTTGGCAAGTCATTGGAGGACGTCGTGTTTGCGCAGGGTGTTGCACATGCGCAGGATCGACTCTGGCAGATGGATGTATGGCGACGCGTCGGACGAGGGACACTCGCTGAAGTATTGGGTAGCGAGGCGGTAGCGGTTGATGCGTTCATGCGGACTATCGACATTGCTGGAATAGCTCGACAGAATATCCGCTCTATTGATGGGCGAACTCGGCGGCTCCTTGAAGCGTATTCGAGAGGCATCAATACGTTTATCGAGCGGAACCTTGAAGACCTACCGTTTGAATTCGATGCACTTGGCTACACTCCAGCACCATGGACACCAGAGGATTGTCTCGTAGTTGGTCGGGCGCTCGCATTCGAGGTCTCGCTTGCATTTTGGTCTGATCTTGTGTTCGCGCAAATCGCATCGAAGCGTGGGCGTGGTGCAGAGAAGCTGTTTATACCGCGCTCGGATATTGGACCGTATGTGCTTGATTCGTCGATGCGCAAGGCCGATACTGGGTTTGTTACGGGACGGTCGATCTCGGCAGCGCATTCCAACTCCGCATCAGGTAACAACGACGAGCTTCACCATTCCCAACACTTGTTGTCCTCACTTCGGGCCGTCCGTGAACGACTCGGCATGCAGGGATCAGGATTCGGAAGTAACTGTTGGGCAGTGCGCGGTGAAGATGGCAGTGCAAGCCTTGCTAATGATCCTCACCTCTCTGTCTCGATGCCCCCTAAGTGGTATCAGATTCACATGAGTGCGCCAGGGTTCAACGTCGTTGGTATGAGTCTGCCAGGTATCCCATTCGTGCTATCTGGACGCAACGATCATGTTGCATGGGGCTTCACCAACACGATGATTGATGACGTCGATTACGTCCTCGAACGCGTTGATCCCAAGAATTCGAACTACTACTTCGACGGCAACGGAGGTCGCGTCAAGTTCCGCTATCGACGCGATACGATAAAGATCCGCGATCGAGCCGACTCGCTCATTGATCTGCGCTTCACCAACCGTTCGTGTGTCGTCTCAGACTATCATTTGTTTCGGACACCATCGGTGATCACGAAGACGCCTCGTACAATGTCGACAACGATTCTGAATTCGTCGTGTCTGACCATGCGCTGGACTGCCCGTTATCGCAGTGATGAGATTACGGCACTGTTCAAGATCAATCGTAGCACGTCGGTCAACGACGTTGTTGCAGCGGTGGCCACCTGGGGGGCGCCGACACTCACATTTAGTGTTGCTGCCAAGAATGGATCAATCGGCACCGTAATCGCAGGCTATGTTCCTCGCCGAGGCAGTGCTGACCCCCATCTGCCAATTCCCACAGACGTGCAAGGCGCAGATTGGAGTGGTGTCGCGTCATCGCGCTCGCTCGGGTTGTTAATGAACCCATCTCGCGGATTCGTGGCTTCAGCCAACAATGCAATTGCACCAAATCCCCCAATGTTTATCGGTTCGATCTACGAACCACCCTCGCGGATTCAGCGGATTCACGAGTTACTGTCGATCTACCGCTCACCTAATGCACGCGATCATCAAGTTATGCAGCTTGATATCGTCTCGCCATATGCACGCGCAATGTGTAGTCGACTTGTGCCGATTCTTCGCCGTGGCGCATCACGCTATGGCGATATCGAACAACGTGCGCTGAAGGTGTTAGCGCGGTGGGATGGAACGCAGACATCCCTTGATCCAGCGTCGACGCTCTATGCCGTGTTTCTCCAGCGTATGCTCTGGAATACGTTCAAGGATGAATTGGGTGAGCAGCTGTATTACGATTGGTCGCTTGTGAGCAACCTCCCGCTGCGAAAGCTTGACGAAATGATCAATGACCCATCTGCTGTGGTATGGGATGATGTGTCAACGGCTCAGCGTGAAGATCTTGCATGGATCACTATTCGATCATTTATCGAAGCAGTCGCTGAACTCCGTGAGCGTTTTGACAATGAGGATATCCCGACGTGGACATATGGTCGCGTGCATACGGTAACGTTCCCACACCTGTTTGGCGACCACCCACTCATGCGTCCCGTCATGAACCAGGGTCCGTTTGAAGTGTCTGGCAGCCAAACAACCGTTCAAGCAACCGAGTGGTCCATTGGCAACCCCTATGCTACACGTGTCGCTGCCAGCATGCGGGTTGTTTCAATGATGCGAGATTCCATACAGTACTCTGTTGTACCTGGCGGCGCGTCTGGACAACCCCTCAGTGCTCACTATGCTGATCAGCTGCAGTTGTGGCTCAAAGGTGGATATGTGCGGATACCTGTGGGTGCATCACCGGACATCTCCTTCCGCCTGTTCCATGTCTTTGTGCCCTAAGACAACCGCTTTCCCTATCTTCGTTACGATTTCTTGAAGTCTAACCCAGGATTACACGCATGTCCGTTACATCTGTTGTTGGTACCCGACGCACAGCAAAAGCTGATGCAATCGTTGTGTTTGTCGTACAGGATGAAAAGCACTTCAATGCCGCGCAAAAGTCGCTGACATCCGACATCCCGCATTTGCTGCCGCTCTTCGCTTCTGGCGATTTCACGGCAAAGGCGAATCAAACCGCACTTGCCTATGGAGGATCGGCAACGGTGTCACCTCGTGTGATTCTCGTAGGTATGGGACAGACATCATCGATAACGCCAGAACGCATTCGTCGTGCTGCAGCAGCTGCTGCTAAGCGTGCAGGCGCAGCTGGTTGCTCGACAATTGCCCTCGAAACAATGCCAATGAATGGTATTGATTCGGCTACGGTCGCTCAGGCGATCACTGAAGGTGCATTGTTGTCGCAGTATCGTTTCGACAAGTACAAGACCATCAAGAACGAATCCTCGAATGGACTCGTTAAGAAGATTACACTCGTCACTGATCGCCCGCATCTAAAGGCCGTCACCAAGGGTGCTGCTATGGGCGAACATATCGTCGGTGGCGTAACGCTTGCTCGTGATTTGGCAAATGCCCCTAATTGCGAGATCTACCCTGAGACGCTGGCGAAGAAGGTGCAAGAGGTTGGCAAGAAGGCTGGCTTCAAGACGACTGTGCTGGACAAGAAGAAGATTGAGGACCTCAAGATGGGTGGCCTCTTGGGTGTCAATGCCGGCAGTGTTCGCCCTCCCGTCTTTATCGTGATGGAGCACATGAAGGGACCGAAGAACGAGAAGCCCCTTGTTCTTGTCGGTAAGGGAATCACATTCGACACCGGTGGTATCTCGATCAAGCCTGCTGCGGGCATGAGCGACATGAAGAGCGACATGCATGGCGCAGCGTCCGTTATCGGCACCATGTACACGATCGCCAAGATGGGTCTGAAGCGCAATGTCATCGCGCTCGTCCCATCAACAGAGAATATGCCAAGCGGTACTGCCTATGTCCCTGGTGACATCCTGACGTTCATGAACGGTAAAACAGCAGAGATCGACAATACGGATGCCGAGGGGCGTCTGATTTTGGCTGATGCATTGTGTTATGCAGACCGCTTTAAGCCTAGCGCTGTCATTGACTTAGCGACACTCACAGGTGCTTGCGTTATTGCGCTTGGAACGGTTACAACAGGCATGATGGGCACCGACGAAAAGACGAAGAATCGTCTTCGTGCTGCTGCTGACCGGACAAGTGAGTACGTCTGCGAACTGCCTCTCTATGAAGAATATGAAGAGCAGATCTCCAGCGACTATGCCGATATCAAGAACTCTGGTGGCCGAAATGCAGGAGCTATCACAGCGGCCCTGTTCCTGAAGCACTTTGTTTCGTACCCATGGGTACACCTCGACATCGCGGGAACTGGTATCCAACCGAAGGCTGGTCATTACACGCCAAAGGGCGGTTCTGGCGTCGGTGTTCGCCTTCTTGCTGACATGATTCGCCACTGGTAAGACTCACATGCCAAAAAGTACGGCCGAGGTGGACTCACTACGCACCGAGTTTGAACGCGAAGCAATTCCGCATATGGCGGCATTGTACTCGTTTGCCGTTCGGATGACTCGTGATGAAGATGATGCTTCCGACCTTGTGCAGGAAACCTATCTCAAAGCGTATCGATTCTTCGATAAGTTTGAACGGGGAACTAACTGCAAAGCATGGCTGTTCCGAATTTTGAAGAACTCGTATATCAACCGGTTCCGGAAGTCTTCAAAGGCTCCGGACACCGTTGAGTACGATGTTATCGAAGAGTTTTACGAGACGATACGAGACAGTTCAGTTGAAACGTCAGTGTTGGAAGAGCAATTGTTCTCGCAAGCGCTCGATGACGAAGTTTCAACAGCTCTGAATCGCCTACCTGATGAGTTTCGTACAGTGATTATTCTCTGTGACATTGAGAATTTCACCTACGAAGAAATAGCTGAGTTTATTGATTGTCCTATTGGGACAGTACGTTCACGTCTGCACCGTGCGCGCAAAATTCTCGCGGCTCAACTCGCATCCTACGCTCGCGAGCGTGGATTCGAGGTACCGTCGGAGAACGATCGTGACGAAGAGTTGCATGTTTCAGACGGGAGGACACCGGAATGACGACCGGAAATGAACTTAACGCACTCTTCAGTGCATATGCTGATGGCGAACGACTCGATCCATCAGAGCGTAGCACTGTAGAGCGTGCACTCAGCTCGAGCGAATCTGCTCGACGCGACCTTGCTCTTCAAGAAGCAACACGGCGTCTTGTTCGGCAACGTTCCAACTCCCTACGCGCTGATGTTCCTAACGACCTTCTGTTGCGCATCACGCGAGGAATGGACGAGGCAGATCGAGCGCTTGAGCGGCAGCCTCAATCACGTCAGGCATGGTCGCTTACGGCAGCACTCCAAGGCATCTTTGCGTCACCACGCTACGTACGCGGGTTGATCGTGACCGGTTCTGTGGTTGCGGTTGCTCTCGTGGCCCTGTTCCTACTCCGCACGTCCCCAACGAGCAGTTCCGAACTGTCGTCGCTCGCCTACACTTCGTTCGGCACGGTTGTTAACGGATCGTTTGCTATCGAACGCGAAAGCTCAAATGAGAGCGAACTTCGTTCGTTCTTTGCGTCGCAGGGTGTTGATTTCCCGATCTTCTTCCCGCAGCTCGACGCAACATTGCGTGGCGGGAGCGTGGTAACGATCAATGGTCAGCAGTGCGCACAGCTTGTGTATGCGGCCGGTCCGAAGACGGTGTACCTCCTTGAGGCAGACAACAACGATGTTGTCGATGGTAGCGTCCAGCTTGACCAGGAGATACGTCAAGATGTGGAGCAAAGCCGCTGGCATTGGGAAGAACGCGACGAGATCGGCACGTTGTTTGTGTGGAAGAGCAATAATGTGATGTGCACGGCCGTCTCTGATATGCCGACACAAGAGTTTTCTGCACTATTCCGACTCGAGACCCTGTAATGAAAACACTGATCGCCCTCTTACTTGTTGGTGCCACCGTTGCCGGTGTAGCCCTAACATCTGCTGGACTTCAGCCACAGGCTACGACAACATCGCCTGCAAAAGTCTATATGGTTGAGCAGGTCACGCCTCGCGGCACAAACAAGGCCGTAGAGTTTACGTGGAAAGATGGACAGAAGACGGTGTCGTTCTCTGAGCTTACAAAGGGCAAAGTCGTTCTCTTGAACATTTGGGCAACATGGTGTGGTCCATGTCGCCGTGAGCTTCCAGACCTCGTGGCGTTGTCGCAAGAGATGGCATCAAAGGGCGTCGTGATTGTTGGTGTAAGTCTCGATGAGAAAGAGCCGCGCCTTCAGAACGTGAAGACATTCGTTGAGAAGATGGGTATCCCGTATGTCAATGTCATCGATAATCTGAAGATTGCCGACGCGTACGGTGGTATCCAATCAATCCCAACGACGTTCATCATCGATCGTCAAGGCAACATTGTCCAGAAGATCGTTGGCATGCAATCGAAAGAGGGATTCCGAGCTGCCATTACGAAGGCATTGTAAGGCCCCCTACCACTCCTCAAGAATCATCGACGGCTCCCGTTCCACGGGGGCCGTTTCTATTTGTATCATACCTTGCAACGCCGTTGCCAGTGTGTCTCGACGCTGACGGTCTTGTGCATATACGCTTGCGATCTCATCGCCTGTTTGTACTTCCGTTCCGCGCTTGACATGGAACACTACACCGGCAAGCGGGTCAATTGTGTCTGATTCACGAAGCCTTCCACCACCAGCAGCTAAGACGGCGACAGCCACATCGCGAGCGTCCACGGTCCCTATCCAGCCGTTCTGAGATGCTCGTATGATTACCGGCTCAGCGGGTGCATACCGCTCAATTGCATCAGACCACCGACCGCCCTGTTGAGCGATCATCCGGTGGAACATTTGATGGGCATCGCCGTTTTTCCAGACGTTGACTACCAATGAACGGGCATCTTCAAGCGTGTTGCAAATACCACCAAGATGAACCATCTGTGCAACGAGTTCAATGGTAACCTGTGCTAGTGAGCGTTCGGCAGTTGTTGCGAGTGCATTCTCGGCTTCGGCGATCTCAAGCCAGTTGCCCACAGCATATCCAAGTGGTTCATCCATGCGGGTAAAGACAAAGCGTACAGGCATTCCAACGGCATCGCACACGTGTTTCATCGATTCGGCGAGCGCTCGTGCCTGGTCTAGAGTTTCCATGAATGCAGCAGATCCAACCTTCATATCCATCACGAGTCCGCTGAGGCCTTCGGCGAGCTTCTTGCTTAAGATAGAGGCCGTTAAAAGGCCGATATTCTCAACGGTCCCGGTGACATCACGAACTGCATAGATGATACGATCTGCGGGTACAAGATCGTGCGACTGGCCCGCCATGAAGAGTCCACTTTCACCGAGCAGTGTCTGCATCTGATCACGCGTTAGCTGCGTCGTAAACCCCGGTACGCTCTCCAGTTTGTCAAGTGTTCCCCCGGTATGACCAAGCCCCCTGCCGCTAATCATGGGCACATCGATGCCACAAGCGGCTGCTAATGGCGCGAGAAGTAGGGAGACTTTGTCACCTACCCCACCGGTTGAGTGCTTGTCTATACGGGGACGTCCAGATCGACTGGGTTCAAGTATCGTGCCGCTGCGCGCCATGGCCAGTGTGAGCGCAGATGTTTCTTGGATACTCAATCCTCGGGTACAGGCTGCCATACAGAACGCGCCAACCTGAGCACTGGAAACAGACGCGTCCACAACGCCATCGATAAAACGATGGATCTCATCCGGAGTTAATGGTTGACCATCTCGTTTATGACGCAGGAGTTCTTTCGTGGACTTCATAGGTTTGCAGGATGAATTCAGAGTACCCTCGTTGTACGAGCAAACTACGAAACGACATCCGTGATCTTCACACGGTCAGGTCACGTCGCGAAACACAGACATTCCTCGTCGAAGGTCCGCATGCGTGCGAGGAACTGGCACAGTCGCATGCTATTGTGCAATGTGTTGTTCTGCGTGACGACGCTGATCCACGTTCACGTGCGTGCGCTGAGGTGTTTGAACACCGTGGCACTCCAGTCTATGCAGTCGGTGGGCGCGACATGGAGCGTATGTCTGACACTACGTCACCACGAGACATACTGGCCGTGGTCGTGATTCCCGAATCTGCACCTCTTGGCAACCGCATAGTTGTGCTCGATGGCGTCGCAGATCCAGGCAATGTAGGTACGATCATTCGCACAGCTGCGTGGTTTGGATTTACTGACGTTGTCCTACTCGCTGGGTGTGCTGATCCCTACGCGCCAAAGGTTGTTCGATCAAGTGTAGGATCACTGATGCACGTAAACATCCTCCGTGATATTGAAACAGACGCGTTGCGTGCGATGCTTGGTAGTGTTCCAATGGTTGCTGCAGTGACCAGAGATGGCGAACATCCGCGCGTCCTTCGTTCGCTACCAGCATGTGCAGTGGTTGTGGGATCCGAGGCACATGGTGTGCGTCCAGAACTTCTCTCAATGTGCGCTCATACGGTTACGATTCCAGGATCAGGCTCCGTTGAGTCACTCAACGCGAGCATTGCATGTGCAGTGCTGATGTACGAAGCTCAATGAAGAACCAACTTCTCTTTACACCGGGTCCGGTACCACTCACTGATGAGATAGCAGCCGCTGGTGCACATGTCGAGCTGTATCATCAGAGCGATGCCTACACATCGGTTGTGCACGATCTTTCACATCGTCTGCAGGAAGTATTCCTCTCGGATGGACCAGTGCTGATGCTGTCTGGCAGTGGCATGACAGGTATTGATGCGAGCGCAGCGTCGTTGCAGCATGCATCAGATCATGTTCTAGTTCTGCATCATGGACGCTTCGGTGAACGTCTATTGGATATCGCTCGTATCTACAGTGCAACGGTCGAGAGCATCTCTGCTCCATGGGGAAACGCAATCGATAACGGCGCAGTTGAACGGTATTGTTCGTCTGTAGCGAAGCTCGACGTTGTCTGGTGCGTCCATAGCGAAACGTCAACGGGCGTCAGTATCGATGTACAATCCATTGCATCGATTGTTCGCAGGTATCACCCTGAAGCGCTCGTGTGCGTTGATGCCGTAACAAGCGTCGCCATTCAGGAGCTTCGTTCCTCAGCATGGGGTCTAGATGCTGTTGTTACTGGAATACAAAAGGGACTTTCTTGCTCACCTGGCTTGGCGTTGGTAGCGTTAAGCGATCGCGCGCGCGAGCGCACTTCGCAATCACGACCGCTCTTTACACTCGATCTCCATCGTGTCGTTGAGAATCTTCGTAACGACCGCATGACGTGGACCCCTCCGACGTCACTTGTCGCGCAGCTCTCTGTTGCCGTCGACAGCATTCTCTCGAAGGGGCTTCCATCTGTTTGGAGCCATCATAATGCGCTCTACGACGATGTGCGCGCCCGTGCCGAGTCACGCGGTTTTTCAGTGTGGGGTCAATCAACCTCGCGTGGTGTTCTCGTGATGACGCATCCTGATGGAGACGGTATTCGACGCGAACTCGAGCACACGCATAACATGATCATTGCCAACGGACAGGATGCAATGGCCGGAGAGGTTGTTCGCTTTGGACTTTGCGGCTCATACACCTCTGAGCGGTACTCGATACTTTTTGACGCAATTGATTCGATCATATCACGCTAAGTGAGACATGCCTGAAAAGACACCGCTCGTTCTAGCTACGTCCAATGCACACAAGGCAACGGAACTGCAGCACATGCTCGACATCGCAGGACTTCCATTTGATGTCCTCACGCTCACGGATGTAGGTTTTCACGGCACAATTGAGGAAACCGGTGTCACCTTCGAAGAGAATGCACTCATCAAAGCCGTCGAGGTACATCGCGCTACAGGCCTTCCAGTTCTCGCGGATGATAGTGGCCTCGAGGTAGACATTCTCAACGGAGCTCCAGGTGTGCGCTCAGCTCGGTATGCAGGGGCTGATGCTACAGACAGCACGAACAGAACGAAACTTCGGTCAGATCTCATTGCGCGAGATGCAACATCGTCCCCTGCTCGTTTTCGATGTGTGATATGCGTTGTTGATAGCATGCGCATACATCTCACCGAGGGGGTCAGCCATGGACATGTGCATATCGATGAACGGGGCGAGCATGGATTCGGATACGATGCAATGTTCATCCCACTTGGCGCAGATAAAACGTACGGCGAAATGACACCATCAGAAAAGCATCAGACGAGCCATCGTAGCAAGGCGATGTCGGCAATGGTCGATGTTCTCTCTGCCGTAGCTGTGCTGCCGACTTCTCTCACATTGCTCGAGGTGCGCCACCTGCTCATCGATGTTGCGCTCTGTGCTATGACGACCGAAGTTGACCAACTCGAACAAGCAATTCGTCGTGTGCCGACATCACATCATCGCGAGTTATATGAGGTACTTCTGCAGTCCTACCTGTTCGGTGGATTTCCGACAGCCCTCGATGGATTGAGCGCGGCATATCGAATTCATGGCATTCCGCCATCAGTCGGTGATGTCGATCGCATGTATGATGTCGCACAGTACTGCAAACGCGGTGAAGCTCTCTGCCGTGAGATCTATGGTTCTGTCTATGATAAAATGACGTCGACCCTATCTGACGTATCTCCAGATCTTGCAACATGGATGATCGTTGAAGGGTACGGTAAGACACTGTCTCGTGAGGGAGTCGATACATGTACGCGCGAGTTGTGTATCGTGGCTATGCTCACAGTTCTCGGTCGACAACAGCAACTTGTGTCACACGTGCGTGGTGCGCTTCGCGTTGGCGCCACGTTTGATGATTTGCGTGCGGTAGAACACGCTGTCACGGAGCTCTATGGAGTCGGAACAAGTAAGCGCTTACTTGATCTGATCCATCTTCAGGAACGTCGACTTGCGGATCAGGGAGGCTGATCCCCATGTTCCAAGGCCACCTTTGATGTTGCTGAGTCGATAGTCGTACGAGCTGCGTCGTCCGAATCCAACCATTCGGAACCACTCCTGGAATGCCAAGTCACCAGCGTAGACGCGTATCTCCTGCTTCCCAAACCACTTGAAGACCGACCATACTGTCGGTGCTCGGGTGAGAATAGAAAAACCGAACCGTACACGCTCATTCGCTATCAATGTTCCGTCATCGAACCGATCCTGATCACGGATACGTCGATTCGAATCAGTCGTTGCGGGTGATAGATACTGTCCGTAGCCAAGTGTATCTAAGCACTCTACAGCAACCACGTACTGTCCGACGCCCGGCACTGCGGTCCAACCAACTTCGAGCGAATCGTTTCGTGTTAGCTCGAACAACCTACCTGGATATTGAAGGGTGTCCTTCGGTGCTTTCACCCACGACAGCGTATCAGGTGTGGTCGTAGAACCCGTTACTGTTTTACCAGCTGCAATGACCTCTATAGCATATGTCACGCCAGATACAGCGCGATACTGCTGATCAGCCACACGATACGTGCCACCAAGCGAGTCGGATACATACTCTACTGGTAGAGGTACCCCGTCGGCAGTGATACGGACTTGGGCATCACGAATTGATGCATCCACAAAGCGGAACGTGTCGGTAATTGGAAGCGTACGCAGGACACGAATATCACTGATGGGTTCACCAACGAACACAAACCCCTCAACTACGAGCTCTTCCTGATAATCAGTTGGAACGGGATCGCCGCATCCCACCAATAGAAGCACAGCGATAGCCGGCAGGAGCCATAGAGACACTAATCGCACCATCAGAACCTCAGCTCGCATGACAACGTTGGAAGGATCGGTAGAAGTCGCACATCTGTGACGCTTGGGATCGCCTTTGATGTGTCATAGAAGCGGAACCAGATGTCCCGACGTGAATACACGTTAAAGACGTCGATAAACATCCGGAATGGAAGATCGAACAATGTCGTGTTGTAATTCACGTTCAGATTCAATTGATGCGATGATGGCAGACGAAGACCCCAGCGCTGCGACGGGTTGACCATGACGATACCACCGTCCCAGCCCGGCATGCGTCCACCAAGAGTTGACGTTGCACCAGTATAGGACTGCCCAGATTGGAACATAAATGTCGCTCCAACTTCCCACCGCTCGTTGAACTTATACATAGCGGTAATCTTCAAATCGTGTCGTCGGTCGAACTTTGGTCTGAACTCGTTACCCTGATTCACGCTATCAAACTGCGAATAGACGAAACCGAGCGCATACCCAATCCATCCCGTCAACTGTCCCATCTTCTTCTGAAGAAACACCTCAGCACCATACGCACGACCGTTACCGATGTAGAACACATCTGTTACCGAACGTGTTTGACGCTGATTCTGTCGCAACTCGTTGATGTTGTCGAGCGACTTGTAGTAGACATCAAAATTCAGGTCAAATCCCTCGAAGGGCTGTGTTTCAATCGACGCGATAACGTGTTGCGAACGTCCTGGTGGAACCGAGTTGTCTGTGGGGAGCCATGTGTCGAAGAAGCTGAAATCAGGCGATGACGCAAGACGCAGGTACTGGTGATAGATACCCCATGCCCCCTTTACAAACACGCCATCAGCAAGTTGGTATCGAATAGCGACTCGAGGATCGAACAAGAGCTCTTGACGATCGCCCCAATAGTTTACGCGCAAGCCTGTCTGGAGTGTCGTGTAGTCATCCACGTTCCACGTAGAGGCCGCATAGCCCCCGTGGATGTTGTCCCAGATATTCAATTGGAAGACATCACTTTGCGTCTGCGTCGACCCATCGGTCCGACCGGTCGTGTTCTGAAGGTACTGGAAATTGTAGATAGCACCCTCATATCCGAACTTGAGAGTGAAGTCCTCCGCAGTGAACCATTCAAATTCGGCCTTGACTGTGTAGTCTGTGATGCTGTTGTCGATCGAGAATTCGAATCCGGCGTTGTTCCCAGCAAAGCCATTATCGTAACGGCTAGCGCTTACGGTGACATTAGAGAACAGATCCGGTGCGAAGATGTGCGACCACCGAGCAGATGTTGCCCTGTTACCGATGCCTACGTTGAAGAGGAGTCCTGGCTGCGTAAACGAGAGCGCATCACGTGTAAGAAACCCGCTTATCGACAGCTTGTCATCTTCAGAGAGGTTCTGCGTGATCTTCGCATTCACATCGTAGAAGTTGAAGTTCGGGAACGGACTCTCCGGATCTTCCGGAATGACGTTCAAGATCAGATCGAGATATGTTGCGCGGCCTCCGAGGAAGAACGACCCGTTACCGAGTGGACCCTGGAGACTTGCACGCGAAGAAAGTATGCCAAGTCCTACGAGACCTTCGAACTTGTCGCGATTTCCATCCTTTTGTGTGATGTTAAGGACAGCCGACATACGTCCGCCGAACTCAGCTGGAAAGCCCCCTTTGAGGAGGTCGACATCCTTTACAGCATCGTTGTTGAAGGCCGAGATAAATCCGAACAAGTGGGTTGGATTGTAGACCGTCATGCCGTCCAACAGCACAAGATTCTGGTCGGGCGATCCTCCGCGGATAAACAAACCCGATGAGATCTGCGACGACGAGAGAACGCCGGGCAGCATCTGGAGAGCACGAAAGATATCTGCCTCTCCACCAATTCGTATCTGCGACAGCTGCTCCATGGGAATGTTGACCTGCGAGATCGATACCTGACGCTTACCCTCGTCTCGATCAGCAGTAACCTGCACTTCCTTACTTGTTGACTTCGATTGCCGCATAGGAATGCGCACTTTACGTGCTTCTCCGCGCGCCAGTGTCACAACGTATTCGCGTCGTACATATCCGACGCTGGTGACCGTAAGCGTATACGTTCCAGCGGGGATCTTCGATATTGAGAAGTATCCGCTCTTGTTGGTAAAGCCTCCACGGTTGGTTCCATTGACCTTGACCGTAGCGCCAACAAGAGTTTCCTTCGAGAGGGAATCTTCGATGAATCCGCTGATGGTACCCAACACCTCCCCTGCTGGCTGGTCTTGGGACCATGCAGGAATGGTACATGCGGTAACAATGATGAGGAGGAGCGAGAGATGCAGGGGTGTACGTGGCATACGAAGGGTGCAGAAACGAATAGCCGTACTCAATGTTGCATACAGAACACGGTTAGCGGTAAAAAAGTGCCTGAACTGTTCAAACGTCTATCGTGTTTGTTCGTTGGCTAAGTTTGTAACGTTTGTTCGATAAATCTCGAGACCTTCAATGGCGATCTACATTACCAGTGACTGTATCAACTGCGGCGCATGCGAGCCGGAGTGCCCAAATACTGCCATCTACGAGGCTGGCGCTGAATGGGAACTCGCGGGTGCGAAGCACCACGACAGCACATCGCCAGGTGGATTTACTGGTGAGTTCTTTTCGCCAGAGTTCTACTTCATCGTCCCAGACAAATGCACTGAGTGCAAGGGATTCCATGATGAACCCCAGTGTGCAGCTGTTTGTCCAGTGGACTGCTGTCTGCCCGATCCGAACAACGTGGAGACAGAAGAGGGGCTTCTCAAGAAGAAGGATTATCTCGATAGCATCGATCAGATCCGTCTTCGGAACTAAGGCTCGTGTTTGCTGAAATCCACATTGAACGTGGCAGAATCCGAGCAGTACTCCCCTGCACTATCGGCACGATAGTCCGTACGGAAACCGATTCATACGAGTTCCCGGGGTGTCATGTATCGCCAGGATTCGTTGATTCCCATGCCCACGTTGTTGGGCTTGGAGAACGCTTATCTGCCGTATCACTTCACGACGCGGTAAGCCTTGAAGATTGTCTGTCACGTATCACAAGCTCGATCACCGACGGTACTTCCTGGGTTCGTGCCATGGGCTGGAATCAGGAACGTTGGTCGTCCAACCAGTGGCCTTCTCGAGATGATCTCGATCGCTGCTCAACTGTGATTCCCATCGTAGCAATGCGCGTCGATGGGCACGCGATGTGGGTGAATACTGCTGCATTACGTGCTGCTGGTATTGACCCCACAGGCCACACAGGTCTTCTTATCGATGATGCGATGCGTCCAGTGTGGTCGGCCCTGCCGGCTTTTTCCCGTGAAGAAGTTCGCGAGCAGATTCTTCGTGCTACCAACGAATGGGTGCAGCATGGCGTGACGGAGATTCACGACATGGACGTTGCACCCGAATGGCTCGAACCATTTCGAGAACTTGCTGAATCTGGGCATCTGCCTGTACGTATCCAGAGCTTCGTTCGAGGACAGGACCGAGAATGGATAGAGGCCGGTTTGTTGCCCGCCGGTGGTGAGCTCCATCGTATTGCAGGGGTCAAACTCTTCGCCGATGGTGCGCTTGGCTCTCGCGGCGCCTATCTGCGTTCGCCTTATTCCGACGATGCAACCATACATGGAATTGAACTCCTTTCAGTAGATGTTCTGACGTCCCGTATGCGCGAGATTGTTGATGCTGGGTGGCCATGCATAGCTGTCCACGCTATTGGCGACGCTGCTGTACGCAATGTGCTTGATGCCTACGACGTAGTTCGTGGGCTGCCGGATGGACGGGACGCTATCCTGCGTATCGAGCATGCACAACATATTCACCCTGATGATGTCGAGCGTTTTGCACGACTGGGCGTGATCGCCTGTGTACAGTCCACGCATTGCTGTTCTGATGCAACAATGGCGGAGAAGCGCCTCGGTGCCGATCGGTTGCCGTGGTCGTATCGTTGGAAGACGCTGCTTGACGCTGGCATCACCATGACTGGCGGTTCTGATGCTCCTATTGAATCATCATCAGTCCTCGATGGTCTTCGTGCGTTCGTTCACAGAACGCCATACGGTATGCAATCATCGTGGATGCCCTCTGAGCGCATCACGAGTCAGCAAGCGGTTGACGCCTACACGTCGATCGCCCATCACGCTGCAGGTATGGAGTATCGTCGCGGCGCTCTTCGAGTTGGATTCGACGCCGACCTTGTTGTAACGTCTCATGATGTATGCGAGTACAGTGATCGCATTGGTGATGACATCCGCATCCAAGCAACCTTCACCGCAGGTAGACTGCGATACAGCGCTTGAGACCTGACCTTCAGAGGTCATTTATCGAGCGCGTCTCTGCTGAGACGCACGCAGAAGTCTGCGCCCAGATGCAATCAGTTCTTGGCGTTCCGGTTGAGTTCCGTGTCTGTGAAACGCCCATCTTCGTCTCACACGAGATGCGACGGCAGCTCGAGGACGCAGCAATCGCTATAACGCTTCAGAGCGCTCGCCCTACGACACTAGCTCATACAACACGATTGATTGACGAGGAAGTGCGTGTTCGTCAGGAGTCCGATCGTCCGCTGTTCTCCGTTGTTGATTTTGCGATCACAATGAGTGACGACGGAACGTTTGTTCCACGTCTGATTGAGTTACAGGGCTTCCCTTCGCTGTTCGGTTATCAACTTCTGTATACGTCGCAGATGCGCGCAGTGTACGGTCTTGACGATTCGACACCGTTCTTGTCTGATCTTTCCTACGACTCCTATTCGGCACTTCTACGCGAGTGCATCATAGGCGGGCATGATGCTGACAATGTCGCACTCGTTGAGTTAGACCCTTTGCGTCAGAAGACCCGTCCTGACTTTATTGCGCTCGAAAAGATGATTGGACTCAAAACGGTTGACATTCGAGATGTGTACCGCGATGGACGTCAGTTAGTGCACACAGATGCACGCGGACAGAAGCATGTTCTCCGCCGCATCTTCAACCGAGCCATTGTCGATGAGCTCCGCGATCATCACGTGCACCTCAACTTCCGATGGGATGATGATCTCGACGTCGAATGGGCGGGTAACCCGAATTGGTATTTCTTGATGAGTAAGTCATCGATGCCGTACCTTGATCATCCGACAGTTCCGCGGTCAATGTTCCTCAATGAGATCGATGAACTCCCGGCAGACCTCGATCGCTATGTTCTCAAGCCGCTCTATGCATTTGCTGGCAAAGGCGTGATTGTTGGTCCGACGCATCACGATGTTGCCGTTATACCGGCAGCTGATCGGCATCTGTGGATCCTCCAAGAGCGCGTTACATACGCACGCTGCATTCCTACTCCGCATGGAGATAATGCCGTTGAAATACGTGTGATGTGCCTCTGGCCCGATCGCTTCTCCGAGCCGCTTCCCGTGATGTCGCTCGCGCGAACTGGACGCGGCGCCTATATGGGAGCACGCTACAACACAGAGCCCTGGACAGGCAGCTCCGGCTGTTTGTTCGTGTAAGTGCTGGACGATGAAGACTTACTGCGCGAGGAGTGCTTCAATTCGTGTTGTCGCTTCTTCGAGGAATTGTTCTTCAGGTGTGAAGCCAACTTCCTTGAATTGAATCCGACCATCTTTCCCAAGATAGAACTTCGTAGGAATGCCCGTTACGCCGTACTTCCGAACAACCTCGTCAGACGGATCGATATACATGGGAAACTTGAGCGTAGGGTTGGTCTTGAGGAAGTCACGTACGGTAGTGGCTCGGTTGTCTGATTTCTCCCAGACGTTGACAACAGCAATGACAACGTTGGGGTTTGTCTTGTAGCGATCGTACAATTTCTGAAGACTCGGGAATGACTGTCGGCATGGACCGCACCATGTGGCCCAATAGTCAATGATGACAACCTTCCCCTTCCAATCAGAAATCTTCAGTGGCGCACCATCTAATGTGGTGAATGTTCCATCGATCAATGGCTGATTCAACATCTCGCGAACAACGCGTTCAGCCAACACGCTACGTCCAGCCTGGCGCAGCGATGCTTCCTTTCCTGCAATTGCCACACTGTCGAGTCCGTTCAGAGCTAAGAGAGCTCGGTAGGCATCAATGATTCCCTGTGTGCTGGCCCCTTGTGCCAAAGCTCGCTCAGCAGTCGCCAATGCCTTGTCATTCATTTGGCCATCACGGTAGAGGCTGATGAGCATCTCGAGGCATCCCTTCTCTGTCTGGCTTCCGCCGACCTCAAAACTCTTCTCCAAGGATGCGATGGCCTTCTCTTGTTGCTTCTGAGCACGATGGACCGCTCCTTCAACAAACCGAAGTTCAGAGACAGCAATGCGCTGCTCTTCTGCCCATTCAGATGCCCCGTAGGAAGGGGGCTTGAGCGATGTATTCGCAGCGGACTTGAGTCCGAGCTGCACAAGTGCAAGTGCCGCTGGTTGCAATGAATCGACTGCTCCAACATAGTTCACGGCTTGATGGTAGCTCATGGCATACAATCCAGGTGTTACCTCGAAGAACCTTGCCAGTTGATGCATGGTACGCTGCTTCATGGCAGCGTCGATAACAGCATTGACAAGATTTTGACGTGCAAACGACTCCGGCCAAGCAATCAGGTGATCCGACGCCATCTGCATGAACTGATCTGCAGACTGCGCTGCTCCTAGCTTGCTGAGAGCTATCTGTTCTTCGACGATTGATCTTGGAAACCGCGCTCCAGCGTCCATCATCACCTTTTGCGCGTCCTCGCCACGACCTTGCATCTCATAGGCTTGTGCAATGGCAATAGCTTCCAACGGCGAACGCACCTGGCGTACCGATGTCGTAATCTCGCGGGCTTTTGCAATAGCCTCCGTTTCCTCGAGTGTACCGAGATTCTTCATCAACATGATTGAGTTGATACGTGCTACCATGTTTGATGGATATGCGCGTACTTCTGCATCGATCTCTTCAACTGCGCCCTCAAAATCTTCACTCATACGGCACTGTTTTGGGAGCTGACCATATCGTGCCATACCAGCACGCAGGTGTGCACCTTCGACAGCACTGCCACGATCATTCGAGCATAGAAACTCCCAGTAAAGGTCCTTATTCGTGTCGTAGGCAGACCCATTCCCAATCTTGACAATTCCATACACAGACGTCTCTGGAAGCTTGACAACGCCATTCCAACGTCCACCACTCTTCGAGAGTGATACTTCCAATGCTACTGGCGACTCAGCATCTACCGTGAATGTGTACACAACAGCATGAATCTTGCCTTTCGACAACAGCCCCTTATCGGCATCTGATGGTGTGTACTCAATCGTAAGCTCACTGCCCTGTCGTGGAGCCGTTGGCAGCATCGTAACCGTTCCAGCAAACGCAGACTGCGCAAAGCATACGAGAGTGACGATAACGGTGATGGTCTTGAACACGAGATTCATTGATTGTACCTGGAAAAAGAGATGGCAGAGTTGAGAATGCATCACCGAGTCAGATGATATCCCCCATCAACGAGGATCGTCTGACCGGTAATATAGGGCGTGGCGTTGGTGAAGAACCATACCGCTTCGAAGACGTCATCTATGTTGCCATAACGCTGCATCGGGATGCGGTCTAGACCAACCAATCCCGACCGCTCGTGCTCAGCAACGTCTGAAGACTGTTCGATAATCCCCGGCGCGACCGAGTTGACTGAGATCACCGGAGCAAGACCACGCGCAAGCGTCTGAACCATTGTGTGTAGCGCACTCTTGCTCACGTTGTATGCTATCCGGTCTCGCCAGATCTCATGTGCACCAAGAGATCCGATGCTGACTATACGTCCTACGGAACCATGCTGCGTGCATAGCTCGTGATAGACTCGTCCGATTGTAAGGAGAGGAAGTGTGTTGATGGCCAGCGCTTCGGTAACATCCTGCTCATTCACCATCGAGATATTCTGTCGGGCAGGATAGACACCGACGTTGCTGATCACTACATCGGGAACGCCAATGTCGTTGGCTGAACGTCGGAACACGTTCTCAAGCTCTCCCTCGATACGAACGTCACATTCCATCGTCACACACACACGCCCGAGTTCCGTGATCTGATCACGTACAGTCTCGGCCTCTTGTTGCGATGTTCGATAGGTAAAGCTGATATCGTAGCCGAGTTCTGCCAGACGCAACGCAAGCCCCTTGCCGATACGGCGGGCACCACCAGTAATCCATGCTACAGGCATGATGCATCCACAAGTGGTGGCAGGTATTGGGTGGCTATGATTGTACCACGCTCAGACTGCACAGATATCGGCGTATTGCTCACGGCATGTTCACCGCGCACATACCCAAGCGCGAGCCATGTTGCCCCATCGCAGGATTGTACAACGCTTGTTACAACTCCAACCGGATGTTGATCAATGACAAGCACATCACCCTCTTCCAAACGAGCAGGAGCGACAATCCCCATGATGCGCTGCTTGACCTTGTTGTAACTGTCCAGACGAGCTATTACTTCTTGACCTATGTAGCATCCCTTCGTAAACGACGTGAGGTGCAATAGTCCTGCTTCGAGAGGATTGTAGGCTTCCGACCATTCATGATCGTAGCAGCCCATACCACTGAGTACTCGCACATACCTGGCATCGACATCGCGTAACTCTGGAACTGCATGCTCATTAGCTCTGAGCGAGGTAACAATTGCCTCGATGGGATCAGGATCACCGACGATCCAGTACGACACTTCACAGGATGATGCCATCCGAGCAACAACGATTTGCCCACCCTCGATATCCGCGCGTGTCCAGGTGCCGAGCGCCCAACGGCTGCAGTCGATTCCAAGGAGACCCTCGACGACTTCGGCAGCGTGCGGACCCATGATTTCCAGACAATGCTGTTGCTGTGTACGATCGATAAAACGTACATCATCAGTGATCACATATTTCCGGAGCCACGAAACGATCTGGGACGAACAATCGTTGGAGCCTATCAGGAGCGCATCGTCCTGACCTTGCAGCACCATGACGACATCAATTATTCGGGCCTTTTCCGTGACAATGACAGTCTGGATGCCATGTTCCGGAAGTAATTTTGTCATGTCATTGGTGGTCAGTCGATGCAGGAAATCGATACGATCGGTTCCTGTACATCGAATGACAGCCGCTCCGGAATGACGTGTCCAGGCGGCTGACGTGCGTGCGCTCATCACAGCGCGACGCTGAGGTATCTGTTCTGTCACTATTCGTGTTCCTTGTGAGACATCAAACCTACGAAAGAGCAATCATAGCCGTAGCACTTACCATGTGCATGACGGTTCTTGGCCAGGCGCAGGGCATTCCCTACCGCATTCAATTCGTCGATAAGGGGCCAGTAGCGTTCGTTCCAGGATCTCCCCTGTATGACTCTGTCCTGCGGACCTTCTCGCCGCGTGCACTTGCACGTCGCGCAATGATCGGAACGACTCCACTGCTTGATAGTCTGGATGCACCGATCTACGCGCCGTACGTTGATGCTGTTCGTAAAGCGAGTGATCGAATTGTGCTGAGTCTGCCGTGGTTCAACACAATAGTTGTCGAGTGTGGACCCGATGACTCGTCGAGCATCGCGCAACTTCCATGTGTTTCCTCTGTTACACCCGTCTCACGAAGAGCCTACGTTGCCAATGCAGAGCTTGATTGCTCACCGCCAGTGTATGGTGATGAAGATCTGCCACACGAGGTTCTACAGACGTCTGCACTTCATAATGGCGGCGTGTATGGCTCAGATGTTCTCATCGGCGTCATAGACACGGGATTTCGTTGGAGGGAGATGTCATCGCTCTCCAATCACCTCGACGTCCTTGGCGAGATCGATCTCATCCAAGGGGATACCAATACGGCGAACGATTCCCTAGATCCGAGCTCGCAGGAACGACATGGCAGCAGCGTATTGTCCGTACTTGCCGGATGGGAGCAAGACTCGTTGATTGGCATCGCGCCGTTTGCTTCATTCCTGTTAGCAAAGACCGAGGACATGCGATATGAGCATCGCATTGAAGAAGAGGCCTATGCGAGTGTCGTCATGATCCTAGAGCGAAGAGGTGTCGACATTGTTTCATCATCTCTCGGCTATCGCATCTTTGATGAAGGACAGGACTCGACACGGTATGACGATCTCGACGGCTCAACGACATGGGCAGCTCGTGCAATCAACATTGCAGCAATGCGCGGTGTGTTCTGCGTAACATCAGCGGGAAATGACGGCCCATCGGGTCGGACAATAATCACACCTGCTGATGCCGATAGCGTGGTTACCATTGGAGCTCTTGCGCAAGATGGAGTGAGTCCCTGGACGAAGTCTTCATGGGGTCCAACAGCGGATGGACGGCAAAAGCCGGAGTTCTCTGCTCCTGGTGTAGGCATTCGTTGTCAGGAATCCGACAACTCCTATTCACGACCGTCAGGTACTTCAATAGCGGCCCCGTTGTTCGCAGGAGGCGTTGCTCTCTTGCGTCAGCTCTATCCAACGCTACCTCCATGGACTCTTCGCGAAGCTCTGCGTCAGTCGTCCCAACGAGGTGCCCAACCAGATACTGTCGCCGGGTTTGGTGCTCCGGATGTGACGCGGGCCGCACAGCTCCTCGGACCCGGTATTGGACTCCCTGTGATCTCAACGATCGATAGCAAGCGAAGCGTGTTTGTCTGCATATACACCAACCGGACTGTCTCTGCACAGATGATTGTTCGCGACCCCATCACTGGCACGACAAGCACATCGACGGGTCTTCGGATTGAATCTCCATGGTATGTGTTCCCTCTTGAGGCGCAGCAGCTCTTTCGCGATCGTATGGATGCGCGCATTATCGTGACGCCAACATCAGGCGGCAGCCCTGTATCGTATCCGCGCGACACATCATGGTTCGCGCTGCCGGCGAATCAACTCATCGTTCCATGCGGCGTGCGCATGCCTGGATCTGTTACATCCGTCGACGTCGCACAGACAACGACACTCTTCCAGATTGCAGACAACCCAGTAGACGCTGGCACGAAATGCATCGACATCGTGGGCAGCATAGATGAAATCGCATCGGCACTGATTGTGCATACCGTCACGGGAGTCGTAGAACACGCAAATCATGAGCGCCACGGTGCGGACCGCGTTCAGCTCTGTGTAGCACAGCCACTTGCTCGGGGTGGCTACCTCATTGTATTGCGCGATAGTCTCCAAACACGAACCCTACCATTGGTCGTCCGATGAGTGACAAACATGTTCTTGTTACCGGTGCGTCGGGTGGACTCGGAGCAGCGGTCGTGGAAGTTCTCACCTCACATGGCTGGGACGTTACAGGATGGTCACACGCTGATGTGGATCTGACGAATGATGCAGCTACGTTGGTTGCGGTTGAACAGCTACAAAAGCCGCTTCACGCCATTGTCCATCTTGTAGGTGGTATCGTTGGTGGTCAAACACTCGATGCGTCGTCATCAGTAGACTTCGACATGATGGTCAATTTGAATCTTCGCACCACATTTTCTGTGCTTAGGCATGCGCTGCCCCTTCTATCGGGAACGCGCGGAGCGGTGGTCACCATTGGCGCATCTGCTGCCGTCCATCCAGTGTCGGGCAAGGCACTGTATGGTGCTACGAAGGCTGGCGTTATTGCCTTGACCCTTGCGCTTGCAGAAGAAGGAAAGCACCATGGCGTGAGAGCCTCGTGCATCGTCCCCCACATCATCGATACACCTGCAAACCGCTCATGGGGCAGTGACGATGATCGCGCATCGTGGGTTACTCCAAATGAAATTGCCGATGCCATAACACGTCTCATCGACCCGTCATCGTCCGTTACAGGGACGGTTATTCTAATGTATGGGCGCTGCACGCCCTAAATACTCGCTATGAGCACACCCATCCCGTCGCGTCCATTGACATTCCTGCTTCGCTACTACCGTCCGTACGCTGGACGTGTCCTAGCAGCCGTCGGATTCATGTTGCCAAGCACAGCGATATCGCTCGCATTCCCCCGTCTAACGGGAACGATCATTGACGGGATCATTACGTCAAACTCTGTTGATCGCGTGATCTCTACCGGCGGTCTGTTTCTCGGGTTGCTGATCACACAGGCCATTGTGGGCTACATCGTATCGGTAACACTGGCGCGCACAACGGAGCGCGTCATGGGGCATATCCGAACAGATCTGTTTCGTGCGATTATCACGCAGCCCCTCTCAACTGTACTCGCGCGGCGCGTGGGCGAGCTCTCCTCGCGTATTTCAAGCGACATGACACAGGTGCAGGAAACCTTCTCCTTTTCGCTCCTTCAGCTCTTGCGGCAGTCGATCCTCCTTGTTGGCTCCATCATTCTGATCGTTACAACGAGTCTTGAGCTCACTCTTCCGATTCTCATGGGGATCCCGATCATTGTCGGCGCGGCTGTGTTTCTCGGTCGTGCAATTCGCGCGTTGAGTGTGAAAACACAGGATGCACTTGCACGCTCCGCAACGATTGTTGATGAAGTTCTTCAGAGCATTGCTTCGGTGAAGTCCTTCGTGCAAGAGGAACAGGAGATTCGTCGCTATACCGAAGCTATCAACGAGAACGTCGCACTTGCAGTAAGGGGTGCCCGACTTCGTGCAGCTTTCGTGACCTTCATCATCTTTGTGATCTTTGGCGGCATAGCGGCTGTCATTCTGTATGGAGCTGGACTCGTTGCATCGGGTTCGATCACGATGGGACAGCTCTTGTCGTTCCTTATGTATGCGATGTTTGTCGCTGGTGCATTAGGCTCGTTTGCTGAGCTCTTCGGTTCGCTGCAGAAGTCGTTGGGCGCAACGACGCGGTTTCACGAGATCATGTTGCAATCGCCTGAAGATCTTGGTGCTGATACCGGAATGCGCGCACATTCCGTGGAGCTTCGCAACGTTGCATTTGCGTATCCAGAACGACCGACTGTGAACGTTGTGCACGACCTCAATCTCGCGATAACGGCCGGTGAGCGTATCGCATTCGTGGGTATGAGTGGCGCTGGTAAGTCAACAACTGCAGCACTTATTCAGCGGCTCTATGAACCGACAGAAGGCACCATTCGATATGACGGCCTACCTACGTCGGCTTTGACACTTAGAGATATCCGCTCAAGTATTGGGGTTGTTCCTCAGGACATCGTATTGATCGGAGGAACGATCGAGGATAACATCCGATACGGTAACAACAACGCAACGATGGAGATGATTGTAGAAAGTGCACGTCGGGCTCAGGCAACTGAGTTTATTGATCGCTTCCCAGACGGACTCGCTACGATTGTTGGCGAGCGTGGCGTTAAGCTCAGTGGTGGTCAGCGTCAACGCATTGCAATCGCACGTGCGCTGCTGAAGAACCCGCCAATTCTTATCCTCGACGAAGCCACCAGTTCACTCGATGCCGAAAGTGAACATCTCATCAAGGCGGCCCTTGAAGAACTCATGGCACAACGCACAACGATCATTATTGCGCACCGGTTAAGCACCGTACGTGAGTGTGATCGGATCGCAGTCTTCAATGCCGGTACCATTGAGAACATTGGAGCACATGATGAGTTGCTCCAAACGTCTCAACGATACCGGCACTGGTGTGACTTGCAGTTTCTTGCTACGTCGGCAGACTAACGTTAGTGAACGACTACGACAGGCACCGTACCTACGATGCCAATCTCGTCAGTTAGAACCACGGTGTAGTGACCCGAAGGAATATCCGTGACCTCGAATGACAAGCCCTGAATTCCGGTGTCGACGGATCCCGAGAAGATTGTAGTCACGAGTTGTCCGTAGGCATCATAGAGTCGTGCAACGATTGTTGTAGGACGTTGGATCGCCAACGGAACAACGCATGCTTGACGCGCTGGGTTCGGAGCAGCATCCATCATTACAGGACGATAGCGCAGGGCTTCTTCAAGAGCCTCAGCATTACCTTCATTGACAGAAGTCGGCTGATTACCAAATGGCACTGTCACGAGCTCACCGTTCGGTGTGAGCTTCATCGCACGGATCACAGAATTCAACCGGCGCGCACCAAGTTGCAGACCGTTACGATACGATTGAACATTCTGACGGACCGAATCAAGCTCCTGCGTTGCCACATAGAACACGTGATCTGGACCGATAGATGCGCTCATTGACCATACAGATCGACCCCGATCGAAGAACGCAGGATGATCGCGATGGATCTTCCATGCTGATGGACGTTCATTAATCGAACCAGTACACGAGAGCAGCGTATGCTTGACCACACCAGGCTGATCATGGTCAATAAGATTGATCATGGCGAAGAAGCGACCATCCTCATTCAAATCGGCCTCGACGTGTCGATACACACCAGCAGAATTGCCCAGGTTCAGCTGTACGCCGTTCGACCATGTTCCGTTCTTGTAGGTGAACACATTGAGTTCACGCGCATAAGCACCTGAATCGGTCGACAACGAACGTCCAAACAGAAGCACAGCGTCGCGACCGTTCGAGGCCATCTCGATGTCGCTGATTGATGAAGCTGCATCAACAGTGGTCAATGCTACGGGAGTTGTTGCCCCCTGCTCAGAGACAATCGAAGCGTACACCGTGTGAGTACGGTTCGCTGCAGAGCCATCGTTAATCCACGTGACGAGGAACGTGCCATCTTCAAGTGCTTCCACATCAACATCGCGGTCAGCCCCCTGTTCGCGCGATACTAGACGTGCATCACCAAACTGCCATTCCGAGCCAACACGGAAGATTCGGCGAACGTAGATGTCACAGTGCGATGAATCTGGTGCAAGAGCAGGCCAGGCTATCATTGCATTGCTACTATCGAGAGCAGCTGCAATCGTTGGCTTACCATCAATCAGATCAATCGACGCATCGGTGATCGAAGGCACCATCTGAACGGTATTTGAGGAGGCATCATAGAATGCAGCAACTACATTTTCCGTTGTCAGAAGATCACTGTAGGAATACTGACCGAACGCCTTACCTGCATTGCGTTCGTTCTGGATCCAGGCAATAAATGCATTACCGCCCTTGCCGATCAGCGTCATTGTTGGATCGTGCATGGCGTTGCGATTACTTGCGATCACCGCGGTGTTACGAAGCGAGTGTGACGCTCGATCAAGTCGCGACAGGACCAATCGACCAGAATGATCAAGCTCTGATTGTTCGAGGTGTACAGTCAACAGAGCGTCACTGCTCGATGCAATGACAGGTGCAGGTCGATAGTATGGAGTTTCTTCGGGAAGATTGGCAAGTGGCAGAATAGACTGTGTTCGCTCGCCTGTTTTCTTCTGGCGTGCTGCAAAGATCGATTCCCAGGACTCCGTAAAGACAGGGAATGAAGGCATTGCAAGTGGCGACCACCATTTATACAAGCAACCACGGAACACGTCAATCTTGATCAGACCCCAGAAGACCGAAATCTCCAGATTGAACCACGTGCTTGGATTGAGGGTTGTCGGGAATAGCAAGGAGCGGCGATTATTGATTGCTCCACTGAACGTAGAACCTGAGGCAAACAGGTAGTCGTTCGTAACTGTTGCCTCGACACCAAACACCCCAGTAAGGAAGCTCAACTCAAGGCCACCACCACCTGTCAGTGTTAGACCAACTGCCTGACTTGTCGGGAATGCATTCTGTTCAGTGTTCTGTGTTGGCGGACCATCTTCCTCAAGGTGGACGAGTGTTCCCGACTCTTCAGTTCCGATGTTAATGGTCGACACTTGTTGGATCGAGCCGCCTACAACAAACAGTGGTTTGACTTCAACAGTACCGCCTGACTCAACCTCCGACTCCTCGCCCATCAGGTCACTAATGACCTTGCCCATTTCCTCAATAAACGTAGCCATTCCACTATTGGCAGAGAAGTTCGACGTAAACAGCGAACGAATTCGCAGTTCGCGATTCGCAACAGTACTGTCAGAGTCATCACCAAGTGACGATTCCTCAAACCGGTACAACGCAGTAAACTCACCCTTCGTCTGTCCGTCGGACGCAACATTTGACGAGCTGATATTCGCTCCACCAAACAGATTCACACTTGGAGTCCAGAACTGACTTCCTGGATCGCTCCCACGCATTGTGAACTGCTTCGTGGTAGGATTGTACGACGACTGGACGCTAATGGCTGTTGACGCACCTGAGGCACTACTGCTAATGCCGTACTGGACCGTACCGAACAGCGGTGCTGTTGCTGCAAAGCTCGATGTAGGCATCGGGATACTCGCCTTGATTGGAACTGATGTCGATGTTGCTGTTCCATCAAGAGTAACCGTGGTACCATTCAACCAATCAGCACGCGGTAGAATTGAGATGCCGGTGCTTTGATACTTTGTCGGCTTCACTGCGCCCGTGAACTGATATCCGAACTCAATCGCAACAGACGTGCGGTTACGAGCAATGTATGGCCATGGATACTGCGCTACATCGCGAAGCATCTTGAACACGGATGTCGTGTCTACCGTATTGCGTGATGTTGGAGCGATGTTGACAGCATCAAGCAGATACCCTGAAGAGCTTGTGAACGTGAACTTCAGCGAATCGATTGACGAAGATTCAGGGAGAAGTGTGAAGTCATAGTTGTCTTGCATGACGGCTGGACCAGCCGACCCTGCGAGAACTGATTGCTCATAGCCTGTTGTGTTCGCATAAACCGTCTGATCGGGGAACTCGAGCATTGCAACTGGGAACTTGTAGTAGTTGTCGAGAGCAACCGAGGCCCCATTTGTTTCCTTGCGAATCCAGCGAACATGCAGAGCAATTGACGATACGGTATCGAACGGCGTTAGGTTAATCGACGCACGTGTGCGAGCCTGACTTGATAGTGCCTGATTTGCTGGGTAGATGTACTTCGTCTTCGTTGTCGTTGTATCAGTAAACACCCCAAAGATTGGGCTCATACCGACGATAGTTACCTCGAGCGAATCACCTACAGACGATCGTGTGGTAATGAACGCAGACGGATCGAAGTTCGCTACGAACAATGTTGTTGGCGCTCGTCCCTGCTGGAATGGACCCCATCCCTTTGACGAGTAAACCCAGTTCGAACGCGCTGGATCGGCCAGCACGCGCGGTACGGCAACAACACCAAGCGTATCGAGAATTGGCGCGAATTGTTCACATGTCTGTATGCGCAAGATACCTGTGATGGTGTATGGAGCATTGTCCGGATCGAGTTGATTGAAATCAAACCCAGGGAACCAGATTGTATCCTGGCGTGGACGCTGCGATGCGAAGGTTTGTGCACGGCGACCGAAACGGTCTACGAAGGACACAGAATCAATCTCATAGAGACCGTTGACATTCGTCAGGTACATCACCTGTGACAGCGTTACTGCATTTGTGTCTGTCACACGATATGATGGATACGAGAAACCAAGAGGTATCGAGAGGATTGGATCCGAAACGAGATTAAGACTTGCTGTTGCCGCGACACCGTCGATGGGCAACGTCATTGCCTGCGAGTAAATCCGATACTGGATTTGTGATGTCGAGAGTGGAAGCTTTGTTACCGTATACATCGTGTCTGCGATGACACCTGTAGCCGCATTCCCTGCCGTTGGACGAACGGTATGTTGATCGACGACACTGCCAGAGCAGTCCAGAATCTGTAGGAGCACCGAGTCAATGGCGAGTGAACTAACGTAACCGGCATTTGACGCACTCGGTGACCAGCCCATCGAGAGATCAACCACGTCATTCGATCCTTGACGAATCGGAGTTGGGTCGGTCGAGATGGGAACTGTTTGGGTATTGACCTTACGCACAGCAGCAGAGAGAACCGGCGGAATAGACACGATGTTACGCTGATAGCGCACACCACCTTGTGGTCCGCCATCTGACAAATACATCACCGAAAGCTGTGCTGTGTTGAATGCCCGGAACGTGAACGGTGTTGCGACCGTCAGTGTCGCATCATATGCAGTGCGATATGGCACAGCAACACGAATCGAATCGATAACATTACCGCGATCGTTGCGCGATACAATCACAATCGCATTCGTCTGAGCCGGAATACGGGAGAACGTAAGCGTCGTCGTGTATGGCGCAACACCTGTGATCAGCTTTGATGTCGGGTCGGTATTCCACCCAAGACGAAGTGTGTCGATTGGCATTGATGATTGCATCGACAGAGTATCAGGGACCGTATTCAGGAGTCGTACGATCACTGCTCCGTTGCTACCTGTAACCGGCGTGATTGCATTCACAATCACTTTCGCATTGACTGGCAGAGCACCCGGGTTCGTGAACCACGACACGGAATTCTCACCTGGGGCGATGCCAAACTCCTGCTGCGCGACAGGTGTAAGATCCTTCATTCCATACACAGCGAAACGCACCGCCGTCGCGCTTGGCGTGATATCAGAAAGCGTAAATGTGAGATTCGCCGATCGCGTTACGGTGAACGTTGTATCCATGCGCGGAACCGACGATAGAACGCCGGGCTCAGGAACAACCACAACCGTATGCGTCACCTGATTATCCGTTGTCGTATCTGCTCCGCGAACGATGAGACGTTCAAACGTTGCTACAGTCGAGAGTGGCAGACTCACTGTCTGAATCTGCGCACGTGTATAGGTTGCCTCACCGAGGACATAACTCGAATCCGGCCAGTACAGAATGGAGTCGCGAGACACAACACCCGAGAGATCAATTGGCACTGAACGAGCAAGCGGTTGCGTTGGATTGAGACTGTCTATCAGTGCAAATCGGCCAAGAACACGATCTGGCTTCGCTCCCTGGACAGGCCGCACATCTGTAACGGCAAGTGTGATTGTCGCCGAATCCCCTTGTGTGAACGGACCCCATGTATCAGCGGCAAGAAAGAACTTGCTCGTGTCGCGAACATCGAACTCATAATCAAACTCAACTGGGTCGTCATTGTCATCGTTCTGGTATGAAGAACGAATGAAATACGTTCCGACCGGAAGGTCCTTCCCATTGAATGTCAGCTTACCCGATCGCACATATGTCGGTGTGACGGTGTTGTACTGCGCCTGAGCAAGCTGTGCCCCAGATGCGGTTGTGAGGAGCATTGTCAGTGTTGTGATACGAGCTGGAAGACTATCGAGCACAACCGTATCGAGGCGGTTTACGCCAAAGATCAACGGCAACGAATCGTTGAAACGATATGATGGCGTTGTCTGCGAGGTCACAATCGTGAATGGATACGACAACGTAGCACTTTGCTCAGCGAACGTGCCGTAGATCGCTGTCACGACAAGACTCGTGCCCGGAGAAACATCGCGCATGTTGTAAACGAAGTGCATGCTGTCCTGCGCCGTGTTGTACGTGCGTGTCACCGTCACTGGTGCACGAAACTCGCCGAACGGAGTGATGTACTGCAGCGACCATTCCAAGCTGAGACATCCCGGACCCAGTCCTTGAACCACAAACGTGTTGATGTTATCTGCAGAGCTGTTGAATGGTCCGAAACCAGCGCTTGCTGTTACGACTGGTGCTGGAATCGAATCAGGTACAATCTTTTGTGGTGCTGTATAGCCCCCTGGCGGCTCAAGGGTATATCGCATCGATGCCTGCAGCCGTAGCGCACCTGGATACTTCTGCGTCGAGTATGCAAGTGTGGCCTGCGTGAGGTTTGTCCCTTGCACAGTGTTCGTCGCAACAACCTTCCCCGATGGATCAACCAGCGAAATAGTTGCCTGTGTTGTATTGGCTGGAAGCTGCGATACACCATACGTCGCAGAATGCGGGTAGCCTAAGCGAACAGGCGCGAAGTTATTCGATGCCGTATATGTGATCTGCGGTGCGGAGATTGTGATCGGGTTAGTCCGCGTTGTGGTATACGGCGAACCCGCATCAGTCGGCCGCATGTATGCAGTGACAATGAGTTGTGGTTCTGGTTGCCAAGGAAGTGTTCCCATGTTCACCGTGAACTGCGTTCGCGACCCTCTCTGCGTTGCCCATGTCTGTGTGGTCGTTCCGGAAACACTTGTGATCTGGAATGTGACACTATCGATCACAGTACGTGAAACCGTAACTGCGACGGAAAACGTATTCTGTATCTGCTGCCCTTCTGCGAAGGGACCGAACCCTGCGGAAGCCGTAACTGAGATTTGGGAAAACGCAATACCTGTCGAAAGGATCAGGATTGCAACGATGGCGAGCAGACGGTTCATAAGTTTCCCCATCAAATGTTGTGCAGACGTGTCCGTAAAACTACGATGCATTTTGTCGGATTCGTTGAATCTGCTATATTCGTGCTCCGTTTTTCGTGAACGGGCCCATAGCTCAGCTGGGAGAGCGCTTCAATGGCATTGAAGAGGTCAGCGGTTCGATCCCGCTTGGGTCCACACATAACGGTTTCACGGGATCGTAGCTCAGCTGGTTAGAGCGCCGCCCTGTCAAGGCGGAGGTCGCGGGTTCGAGCCCCGTCGGTCCCGCATCCCGTAGGGAGACGCCTGGTTCATTGAACCAGGCGTTTTTTATTTCTCGGAAGTGCTCCCGACGAATGCATCTTCATCTTCAGCGAACATGAAGTTGAACGACGTCATTGAGCCATAGATTTTAGTGATGTACCCCTGAAGCTTGATCTTCTCACCAAGCTCAAGATTCTTGTTGGCATTAATCTGCTGCTCGAGCACGCGCAAACTGTCACGCATAAGCACGACCTTGTGCATAAATCGCTCCATCGTTAGCTCGTGCTGTTTGAGCGACGGGTCGCCGGGCTTGAACACGATTGTTCCATGCTGCCACTTCGGCGCGAGTTCAGCTTTATGCTGCCGCTCGAGTTCGGCTGAAAGCAGACTGGCCAGGAGCTGGATGTCTTCACGTTCCAATGTAGTTGTCCTTGATAGAATTGATTACTCTTTCAACGCCCCAGCGGTGAGGCCCTCGATGATGCGCCGTTGGAACACAATGAAGAGTCCAAGAATGGGCAACGCTGCAATACTCGCACCAGCCATCAGGTGACCCCAGTCAATCGATTGCTTACCGAGATAGAATGCAAGTCCGACCGGGAGTGTTCGGTGCGCTTCATCGTTCGTGAAGAGAAACGGAAAGAGGAAGGCGTTCCATTGCGAGAGAAACACATAAATCGCCAGAACCGTCAGCACTGGTCGTGCCAAGGGCATCACGACGCGAAACATGATGTACCATTCCCCTGCTCCATCGATGCGAGCAGCATCCTCAATTTCCGAAGGCATGGCTTCGATGTACTGTTTGACGAGGAATACGCCGAATGGCGTAACAAGCCATGGCACAATGAGCGCCCAGTAGGTATTAATCCATCCAAACTCAGCGATGAGTCGGTAGAGTGGAATCATGATCACTTGCTGTGGCACCACGAGAACGCCGATGATCGTTGCAACCATCACTCCCCGGCCACGAAATGTCCCTCTCGCTAACGCATATCCAGTCCACAAACAAAAGACGACATTTGCTGCCGTCACTGTACCCGCGACAAGAAGCGAATTCCAGAAGTACCGCAAGAAGTTGTCAGACTGCCATGCATCAGCATAGTTGTCGATTGTCGTAGCACCACTGAGTAGCTCACCAAACGAGCCATACTGCTCTGGGTTAGCACGCAATGAGGTTATGATCATCCACGCCATGGGAAAGATCATGCCGAACGCCACAACAACGAGTGTGATCAGCGCTACGACACGCGGTATCCGTTTGAGCACACGAATCATGTGTAGAGCCCCCACTCGAGGATGTAGTCGCGTACGGCCTTCACGGTGAGGTAGTTAATGCTTCTGCCGGATGCGACTCGCTGACGCACTTCCGTTGATGAAATCTCGAGGAGAGGTGCCGTAATCCAGACGGGAGCTCTGCCGTCCACCGTAAGCGTCTCAGAGATACGCTCTTCCATTTCCGGTGTGAGCAGAAATGGTCGACGTACGATGCATAGCTGTGCTTCACGACAGATGGATTCCCACTCACGCCAGCGCACGAATTCTACTGCTTGATCACTCCCGATCAATAACGAGATCGAGGCCTCAGGATACGCTTGCTGAACAGATCGTATGGTATCGATCGAATACGACACGCCACCACGACGAAGTTCGACGTCGTTCACGGTAAACCGAGGATGCTGCTCGATTGCCAGACGAACCATCGCAAGTCGATGTTCGGGTGCAGCGAGACTCTGATCATCGATCTTAAAGGGCGAGTGTGCAGCTGGAACGAACATGCATTGATCGAGATCGACCTGATCGCAGAAACGATCCGCAATAATGAGATGCGCTATATGGATTGGGTTAAACGATCCACCGATGATTCCTATGCGCATGGGTGTGTCTTCCTACTCAGAGAAACAACAACAGTGATCCTGCCATCACAGCCATTCCTGCAACTAGGCCGTAGATGCTAAGATGGTGCTCGCCATACTCGCGAGAGGCTGGAAGAAGCTCATCAAGCGAGATGAACACCATGACTCCCGCAACTACACCAAAAAGAACGCCCATCACAGTTGGCCCCATAAACGGCATGAGCAGCAGATACCCAATAATCGCTCCAACCGGTTCGGCGAGTCCAGAAAGGAATGACCACAAGAAGGCCTTCTTCCGGTTACCGGTGGCGAAGTACACTGGGACGCTAACGGCAATGCCTTCCGGGATGTTGTGGATCGCAATGGCTATCGCAATCGCCAAGCCGAGGCGGGGATCCTCTATCGCACTGACGAACGTCGCGAGGCCCTCTGGGAAGTTGTGAATCCCAATGGCTAGCGCTGTAACGAGTCCGATTCTGAGCAGGCGATTCCGCTTCTTATACTCCTCGCCGCGGAGTGGATCTTCCAGGACCTCAACGCTCATGTTCTCGTGCGGGTTCTCGTACGACGGTACAAGTCTGTCGATTACACCGATGATCAGAATGCCGAGAAAGAACGACAGAACCGCATACAGACGTCCCTCTGTTGGACCGTAGACGGTTGTCAGGGCCGCGATGGCCTTTGCGAGGATCTCAACGAATGATACATAGATCATCACACCGGCAGAGAAGCCAAGTGCGATCGCAAGGAAACGTGTGTTCGTCCGCTTCGTGAAGAACGCCATCGCCGATCCAACACCTGTTGCTAGTCCCGCAAAGAGCGTCAATGCAAAGGCGTATCCGACAACGTGGAGATCCATTTAGGAGAGCGTTTCTACCAACGTTGATGACGTAGCTCGACGTCCGTGTACAACATTCAGTGACACGAACGAACGCTGCTGACGACAACGAGCTTCGAATTCGGGACGGAACTTCTCGATGAATCCCTTGACCGGCCATGCGGCTGCATCACCAAGTGCGCAGACCGTGTTGCCTTCAATATTCGAAGCGACATTGTAGAGAAGATCGATGTCTGACAGCGTCGCATCACCATGATCGAGACGGTGGAGCACCTTCTCCATCCATCCGCAACCTTCACGGCATGGCGTGCATTGTCCGCACGATTCGTGATGGTAGAACCGCGCGATTCGAAGCGTTACGGCAACGATATCGGTGTCTTCATCCATCACCATGATACCTGCAGTTCCGATATGCGTGCCGATCTTCTTCAGCGACTCCTCATCCATGCGGATACCATCGATCTCGTCACCGCGGAGCGGTGGCATCGACGAGCCGCCTGGAATAATTGCCTTCACGCGCTTGCCATTCGGAACTCCACCACATACCTTCTCGATGATTTCGGTCAGGAGTGTGCCCGTTGGCAGTTCATAGACGCCTGGCTTGTTCACATGCCCGCTTACACCGAAGAGAATGGTGCCGGCATGACCTTCTGCACCGATTGCGCTATATGCCTGCGCGCCCATCGTGAGGATTGGCGGCACGGTCGCGATTGTCTCGACATTATTGATCGTTGTCGGCATACCCCACAGACCCTTATTCGCCGGGAATGGTGGCTTATAGCGTGGGTATGCTCGATCGCCTTCAAGCGAATTCATCAGTGACGTTTCTTCACCGCAGATGTATGCGCCTGCGCCCTTATGCACGACGATGTCGATCGTGTAGTCACCACCGAACGTCTCTTTCATGCGTGCACCAACAAGCCCCTTAGCATAGGCTTCGTCGACAGCATCTTGCATGAGATCCACCCACTTGTGGTACTCACCACGGATGTAGATGAATGCCTTTTCAATACCCATTGCATATCCCGCAATGAGAATACCCTCGATGAGTTGGTGCGGGTTCTGCTCAAAGATCTGACGATCCTTGAACGATCCAGGCTCGGATTCATCGCCATTAATCGCGAGGTACTTTGGCTTTTCGTTGCCCTTCGGCATGAACGACCACTTGAGGCCGGTTGGGAAGCAAGCGCCTCCGCGACCACGTAGACCGGATTTCTTGACTTCGTCGATCACCTGATCTGGCGTCATCGCGAGTGCCTTACGATAGGCACCATAGCCACCATTGGCAAGATAGACGTCTGCCTTGTGAAGATCCTTGATCTGCGGAAGAACAATGTGCGGAGCCGTGTACATGCAATTCCCTAAACGAAGAGTGGAATGTCGTGAACAAATATAGGTGTTTCAGGGGGCATGCAGATGCCCTACCTACACCTTCTCGATGACGATGCCGAGTCCTTGTCCTACACCAATGCAGAGTGCAGCTGCCCCATAGCGAACATTACGTCGCTGCATTTCCCGCGCGAGGTGTCCAACAATCCGCGCCCCGCTCATACCAAGCGGATGGCCGATAGCAATTGCACCACCATTCACGTTAACGATATCCTGACTGAGTCCGAGTTCACGGACACAGGCCAGCGCCTGCGCAGCAAATGCTTCGTTAATCTCGACAAGTCCAAGGTCACCAACGGCAATGCCACTGCGCTCACATGCAAGACGTATCGCACCTACGGGACCGATCCCCATGATGCGCGGATCAACACCAACGGCTGCCGATGCATGCACACGCGCAATAACGCGATTGCGCAGACCCGGCGTGCGCTCCAGCGCCTCATCACTCACAATGAGCATGGCTGCAGCACCATCGTTGAGCGACGATGAGTTCCCTGCTGTGACGGTGCCACCCGAGCGGAAGGCAGGCTTGAGTTTCGCGAGTTGCTCCGACGATGTATCGGCACGGGGCATTTCATCGCGATCAACGATGATGGGATCGCCCTTGCGTTGCGGAATCTTGACAGGAACGATCTCCTCGGCAAACACGCCATCGACGTGTGCCTGCACCGCACGCAGATGCGATTGTGTGGCAAAGGCATCTTGATCATCACGTGTGATCGACCAACGTTCTGCAATATTCTCAGCCGTTTCACCCATTGATTCCAACGGGAACATCTTCTCCATTGCCGGATTCGGATAACGCCAGCCAAGAGCCGTATCGTATGCGGTGATGTTCCCAAACGTTGCAGACCCCGATACGTTCTTCGGCATGCTGTAGGGCGCACGTGTCATGCTCTCAACGCCACCAGCTATCACGACATGCGCTTCATCAGAACGTATGGCACGAGCTGCTTGGATAATGGCTTCTAACGAAGAAGCACAGAGTCGATTTACTGTAACACCAGGAACCGTATGTGGCAGTCCTGCCAGAAGCGATGCCATTCGCGCGATGTTGCGATTGTCCTCGCCTGCTTGATTGGCACAACCGATAATCACATCATCAATGTGAGATGGATCAATGCCCGAGCGCTGGACGAGCTCACGCACCACATCAGCTGCAAGGTCGTCAGGACGAACACCCTTGAGTGCCCCTCCATACTTACCAACTGGTGTTCGTAGTGGATCGACGATGTAGACAGACTTCATGTTCATAGTGTCGCCAGATTTCGTGTGATTTTTTCAAGTGCGTCCGTCCAATCATGGAGCTTCTGACGCTCGGCTTGAACGACGTCAGGTTTGGCGTTATCAACGAATGACGCATTCGACAGCTTCTTCTCAACACCTGCAATTGCACCACGAAGACGCTCAGCCTCCTTCGTCAGACGTGCACGTTCTTTTTCAAGGTCAATCTTGCCCTCAACAATCAGGTAGATCTCAATACCTCTCACTACTTCAGCCACCGATCCCTTTGGCTTTGACACATCCGTGCCAACAACAATCTCGGCACACCGACCAAGCGATCGAATGATTTCAACCTGCTCATTTACAAAGCCAATCATCGATGCTGGAACCGAGAGATGCACGTCGAGACGCTCACCGGGTGGAATCACCATTTCGGCACGCTGCCGACGAATCGCCTCGACAACATTCTGCAGGAGTGCAAACTGTTCTTCGATAGCTGCATCGATCTTATCTGGAGTTTGTGATGGAAGTGGTTGCACCGAAATCGAATCGGCCACAGGACGATCGTAAAGACCGTGCCACAACTCTTCCGTGATGTATGGCATAACCGGATGAAGGAGCTGCAAGGTTCCCTCAATGATGGCAAAAGCATGATCCATCATTGCCGTTCGCTGAGCAGCATCTGGGGTACGAGCGAATTGGACCTTGACAACTTCTACATACCAATCGCAGAAATCACGCCAAATGAATTCGTGCAGCATCTTGGCATACTCCGTGATGCGATACGCGGCCAGTGCAGCCGATGCGTCGCGCAGAGTTGTAGCAAAGCGCGAGGCAATCCATGCGTCTGCTGTCGTGAGTTGGTACGGCGCATTGCTGACAGACTCATCACCAATCTCTGCGCGTTTCATCTGGAGGAAGCGGCATGCATTCCAAACCTTATTCGCAAAGTTGCGGCCCAACTCCATCGACGGGATGTCCTGCGTTTTCTCGTCGATATCGAGGCGAACATCAGACCCCAACGGAGCCAGATAGATCATCGTGTATCGAACCGCATCAGAACCGTACTTATCGATAATCTTCAGCGGGTCTGGCGAGTTACCGAGCGATTTCGAGAGCTTACGACCTTTGACATCGCGGATGATGGATGTGAAGTACACATCACGGAAAGGCACATCACCACGGAACTTCAAGGTTGCCATCACCATGCGAGCAACCCAGAAGAAAATGATGTCTGGTCCGGTCACCAACAACTGTGTTGGGAGGTAGTACTTCATCAGCGATTCACTTTGTGAATCAGCAGTGTGAAGCAGCGGCCCCCTCCATTGCATCGTTGTCATTGGCCAGAGCCATGATGAGAACCATGTATCGAGAACATCCGGATCCTGACGAAGTGGAGCCGCGGCATCGAGTCCAAGCTTCTCACGAGCCTGCTGCTCGTTTTGTGCCGCTGTAAACCGACCGTCTTCCGTGTAATACACCGGGATGCGATGTCCCCACCAGAGTTGACGCGAAATGCACCAATCGCGGATATTCGACATCCAGTGCTCGTACGTGCGCACCCAATGCTCAGGGTGAATCTTCACCCGACCATCGCGAACGGCTTCCAATGCTGGTTCGGCAAGGGGCGCCATGCGAACAAACCACTGATCGCTGAGATACGGCTCGACTACTTCCCCGCCACGTTCGCTGAAGCCAACATTGTGCGTGTAGTCGTCTTTTGCTTCGAGGAGCTCTGCGTCTTCCAGCGCCTGAACAACTCGCTTCCGAGCAACGAATCGGTCGAGTCCAGCGTAGTCGCCGGCAAGTTCTGTTAACGTTGCATCGGCTGCAATACATGATGGCATCGCCAAACCATGACGTAGACCAATTTCAAAGTCATTAGGATCGTGAGCAGGTGTAATCTTCACACACCCGGTACCAAACTCAGGATCTGCGTAATCGTCGGCGATGATCGGAACACGCTGTCCGCCAAGAGGAACAATGACATGCTTCCCGATCATCGACGCATAGCGCTCATCGCGGGGATTGACGGCTACTGCTACGTCGGCAAAGATGGTCTCCGGTCGAACCGTTGCCACGAGCAGCGTGCCACTTCCATCCTCGAGGTGGTACCGCAACGTGTAGAGATGCTCCTTGACCTGTTTGAACATCACTTCCTCGTCACTCAATGCACTTTGTGCCACTGGCGACCAGTTAATGATGCGCTTACCGCGATAAATCAGACCTTCGTCGAAGAGCTGGATAAAGACGTCGCGAACAGCTTCCGAGGCCGATGGGTCCATCGTGAAGAGTGTACGATCCCAATCACAGGACACACCTAGGGTACGGAGCTGATTGAGGATGATGCCGCCGTACTTCTCCTTCCACTCCCACGTTTTGTCGACAAATGCTTCTCGACCGATGTCGTGCCGCGAGACGCCCTGACTCTTTAGCTCCTGCTCAACCTTGGTTTGGGTAGCAATTCCAGCATGGTCAAGACCCGGGAACCAACATGCCTCGCGTCCTTGCAGGCGAGCCCAGCGTATATAGATGTCCTGCAACGTGTTGTTGAGAACATGACCAAAGTGAAGAATCCCCGTCACATTTGGAGGGGGCATAACAATGGAATACGCATCCTTTGAGGAGGGAGAAGAACGGTAAATCCCCTGATCCTGCCAGGTTTGATACCAACGCTGTTCGGAGTCGGTCGGGCTATACGATTTGTCGAGTGGGGTTGACATGGCGGCCTAGTGGCGTAAAAATGCAGTTACAAACGCCACAAAGATAGCGAGATGAGCCACAGACCTGGCCCCAGAATCATCGGAAGGCCCTATATTTGCACGAGCATAGTGAAGTAGGTCGTGTTTATCAGTTGGTGGCTCGTACGTATCTTCACTTTTTGCTCCTGCACAAACGACACAGCACATTCTAATGGAGGATCTATGAAGCAACGACATAGTGTCGCCCTGGCCCTAGCTGCCATCGGTACGGCGCTCATGATGACGTCCTGTTGCAACATCAGTGACGAGCAGTTGGCGAAGATTCGCCAGCTCCGCGCCGAGGAGAAGCAACTCACGGCCGATATTCAGAAGGCAGAGTCTGACCGTTCGAAGATCCAGACAGAGCTCAGCTCGCGTCAGGGCGAAGTGCGTCAGTGCAATCAACGCCTTTCGTTTGTCCAGGACAAGAAGTCAAAGTGGCCGAACGTATGGCCGAGCTGGGATCCAACAGTACCTGTTGAAGAACCAGCCGCAACTACTCCAAAGAAGAAGAAGTAATCAACGAAAGGACTATACCCATGAAACACCTTCTGATTATTGCCCTCTTCGTTGGTTCCATTGCCACAGCGTTTGCGCAAGACCCACCGCCGCCTGCAAGCAAGCCAGACGAAGAATTGAAGTGCAAAGAAGCTGATGCTCGCATTAAGCAGTTCAGCGACCAGAATGCAACACTGAAAGCAAAGCTCGATGCCGTCAAGGGCGACATCGCAAAGGCAGAGAGCGATCTTGCGGCAGCAATTACGTCACTGAAGAAGTGCAACGACGACATCTATGCTCTCGTTGGTGCTTCCGAAGCAGATGTGAATGCATTCCGCCAGCGTCTCGGACAAATCGAGGGCCGCGTTCGCGAACTCCAGCGTCTCACACAGGAGCAACTCGCACAACGTCAAGCCGATGTGCGTTCAGTTGATCGTGACCTCAATGCCCTCGCACAAGAGCAAGTGGCTGTCTTGCCAGAATTCTTTGATCGTATTGTATCGCTGCATGGCGACATCCAGCGCCTGTACGTCAAGAATCCAGAGAAGAACTACGTCGTTGGAACGTGGGCAGAAAACCGCGACTGTCTCTGGAATATTGCTGGTCGTGCCGAGATCTACGCTGATCCAATGCTCTGGCCTCGCATTTGGCAGGCAAACATCGAGCAGATCAAGAACCCAGATGTCATCCAACCAGGTTGGACGCTGAAGGTTCCAGCTAACGCACCTCTGAACGATGATGAAAAGCGTGCAGAGCGCGTCTACTGGCGCAAGAAGCGTCAGGCAGCGGCAGCTGCTGCTGCTGCAGAGCAAGCACCTGCGGCACCGACTACTGCCCCAGCGGGTAAGAAGTCTGAAGCGGGCAATTAAGCACACTGCATGTTGAAGATTGACAATGAAAAGGGCCCGTGTTCGGGCCCTTTTTTTTGATGTGTATCTTCCCTCTTTCCACATCACCAACCTATCCAGCGCATGCACATCGTTGAGAAGAAGGTCAAGCTCTCCGACATCGACATTGTCGAGTTGTTGGGAGCCAACGAGGCGAATCTGCAGCTCATTGAGAACAAGTTCGATACCGCAATCACGGTCCGCGGCGACACCGTTGTACTCCGTGGTGAGCCTATCGAAGTCAAAAAGATCGAGCAGATCTTTCAGGAACTGATGCATACGCTGAAGCGGACCGGCCGTTTGCAAGTCGCTGATGTTTCAATGATCGTAGATCTTGTTGCGGGTGGACGAGCTGGAGCAGTTGTCCCGAGTTCACTGAGTCAGGAGGAGCTTGACTCGGTAATCCTGTGGGGTAAGAAGGAAATGGTTCGAGCCCGCACCCCACGTCAGCTCGAGTATTATCGGAAGGTGCGCTCGAACGATTTGGTGTTCTGTATCGGACCAGCTGGAACAGGCAAGACGTTCCTTGCCGTGGCTATGGCTTTGGCCGCTCTCCGTGCCAACGAGGTATCGCGCATCATCTTGTCACGTCCTGCAGTTGAAGCAGGAGAATCGCTCGGATTCTTGCCAGGCGATATCTCAGAGAAGGTTGATCCCTATCTCCGACCATTGCTCGATGCACTCAGCGAAATGGTAAGTCCGGATAAGCTCAAGAGCATGCTCGAGAAGCGCATCGTTGAGATTGTACCACTTGCCTACATGCGCGGTCGAACGCTCAATAACTCGTTCATCATTCTTGACGAAGCTCAGAATGCCACGAAGACACAGATGAAGATGTTCCTCACGCGACTCGGACGAAATTCGAAGGCTATTGTCACTGGAGACACAACACAGGTTGACCTTCCTCGCCGACACGAGTCGGGACTTCTGGATGTGTCTCGTTTGTTTTCTGGCATCCAGGGAATAGACTTCTGTGCATTTGAGAAGAGTGATGTTGTACGTCACCGTCTGGTAGCTGAGATTGTAGCGGCGTATGAGCGCGAAGCACAACAACGCGAAGACGCACGGGAATTACCAGCTGCTTCATGAATGAACTCTTCCGCATAGGATTTCTTGCCATCACGGCTATCGACATTCTTGATGTGGTGTTGATCGCTGTGCTGTTCTACGTTGTGTATCGCTCACTACGTGACACACTTGCGATTCAGATCCTGATGGTGCTCGCGCTTGTGCTTTTGCTGAGCTTTGTCACCGATGCCGCAGGTATGAAGACCATGAACTGGGTGCTTCGTCGCATTGGTGATGTTGGACTGATCGCATTCGTTGTGTTGTTCCAGCCCGAGCTGCGTCGTGTGCTTCTGCTGCTCACGCAGTCCCGATTGTTCCGCGTCTTCGTGCGCTCACGGAACTCAGAGGTGATTGACGACGTGCTCGAGACGACACAGGATCTCACAGCGAAGCATATTGGTGCACTCATCGTGTTTTCACGAGCTGATCACATCAGTGTAACGGTTGACACAGGCATCACACTCAATGCGCAGCTGTCATCAGAACTCTTGTCGTCGATCTTCAATCCTCGATCGCCGCTTCATGACGGTGCCGTCGTAGTTGAGAATCAAACGGTCGTTGCAGCTCGATGTGTTCTCCCCTTGAGCAGCACACAGCGAATTGGAACGCGAAATCTCGGTACACGCCACCGTGCCGGACTAGGTCTGTCGGAACAAGCCGATGTCGTGGTGCTGATAATCTCCGAGGAACGTGGTTCTATCAGCCTCGCCTATCAAGGCGAGCTCATGCTCGATATCGATCCAAGTGAGCTCCGCGGACTCCTTCAGGATCGCTTAACTGAAATCTCTGCCGGATAGTATCCTCCTCCATGAATCAACAACCGTCACCGACACGAACAGCAACTGTTTACGAACGTCAGCGCCAGTCACTTATCGAGATTCTTCGCTCTCGTGGAATCCTCGATGAACACGTACTCGCTGCAATGAACAGTATTCCGCGTGAGCTCTTTGTTCCGCCCGCCATGATGGGACGTGCATATGAAGATTCAGCACTACCAATCGACAATCGGCAGACGATATCGCAGCCATATACCGTCGCACTGATGACGCAAGAACTTCACGTTCGACGTGGAATGAAGGTTCTTGAGATTGGCACTGGAAGTGGCTACCAGGCGGCCGTGCTTGCCCAACTTGGTGCGCACGTTGTGAGCATTGAACGTCATCCGCTGTTATCGCAAAAGGCGCGTACAGTCCTGCTGCAGCTTGGCTATGCCGTCACATGTCGTGTCGGAGATGGCACCATTGGCTACCGTGATGGAGAACCATACGATGGAATCATCGTAACAGCAGGTGCGCCGGACGTACCGGAGCCTCTAGCGCGACAGCTCGCTATCGGTGGCGTGCTCGTTGTTCCTGTGGGACCACGAGATCAGCAGGTTCTCTACAGGGTAACGCGAACTGGACCTGAGACATGGAAGGCAGAGGAGCGAGGTCCATGCAAGTTCGTACCCCTCATCGGACGCTCAGGATGGGATGAAACCATTGGACAGTAACCTACGCTCAGTAGTGGTTGTGGCAGGTCCGACAGCGTCAGGCAAATCACAACTGGCCCTAGATCTCGGAGAAGTCCTCGACATTACCATCGTCTGCGCTGATGCCCGGCAGGCTATTCGAGGAATGCAGATCGGTACGGCGGCCCCCACGTCCGACGAAGTGGAGCGCATTCCCCACGTTGGCTATGCCATCCGTGATCCCGAATTCGACTACTCTGCAGCTGAGTATGCGGAGACAACACGTGGTTTGATTGATGAGATTCCCGAAACAAGCATCCCGGTCCTCGTTGGCGGATCTGGTCTCTATCTCCAAGCACTTTTCGATGGCTTTTCGACGGATGTAGTTGCAACTCCAGCCGAAGTGCGAGATCGCGTGCAACGAATGCTCGATGAACTCGGTCGACTCGCATTCTATGATGCACTCGTGAGCATAGATCCTGTTGCCGCGGAGCGGTACGCTGATATGAATCCACGTCGTGTGCAACGTGCACTTGAGTATTACTACACCACACAGCAACGTCTCTCAGACACCTGGTCGCAACCCCGACGACCAGCACCCTATGCTGTTACCTGGATCGGTGTCGACCAAACAGATACAGATCTCAAAACCTTGATTGCACAACGCTGCACGCGCATGTGGCAGCAAGGTCTAGTCGACGAGACACAAGAGTTGCTCAACCGAGGGATCGACCCATCCTCACACATCATGCGCACGATTGGATATGCTGAGGCTGTTGACGTAATCAACGGCATATCTTCAATGGACGATGCTCGCCAACGCTTGCTTCACTCCACATGGCGCTATGCGAAGCGACAACGCACGTGGTTCCGTCGTGACAATCGCTACGTATGGTTGCGTGGCGATCGTATGACAATCACACACGAAGCTCATACACTCATCAACACAATTCGTGACGCCGGCCGTTCGTAGATTCGCAGACAGCATGAAGATCAATGTATCGCGTCGACTCTGGTTTGCAGTCCTTGCAGCAACCATCACATTCCTTACCGGAAACGCCACACTGTATTCGCAACAGCGGTTCACGCCACCGGTGCGAACGCAGTACGATTCAGCACGCGCTCTGCGAGCCCTGCGCGAGCGGCTCGACAACATCTTCACTTCCTCAACATATCGCAGTGGACGCACGAGTGTGAGCGTTTGGTCGATAACACGCAACACATCCCTCTACGAGAGGAATCCGACGGCGAACCTTACACCTGCATCTACGACGAAGCTGTTCACAACAGGCACCCTGTATCAGCTGTACGGTAGTGCTTCATCGATCACAACAGATGTACGGATAGACGGACCAATCGCTGCCGACGGAACCCTGCGTGGCAATGTCTACTTGATTGGCCATGGAGATGCATTGCTCTCTGTCAACGACATTGAGGAGCTTGCCGATCGAGTTCGTGCTGCTGGCATTCGTCGTATCACAGGGAACATCTATGGCGATGGCTCAGCATTCGAGTCACAGTCGAATCGAGCGGTGTATTCTGGCGATTTCGAAGACGTTGTTCCCCTTCCACCGATCGTTGCACTAAATGTGAATCGCGGCACTATTGCTGTGGTTGCGAGTGCAGGCCGATCAGGTATTCCAACGGTGCAGACGATACCAGCATCAGACGCGATCGATCTGGTCGTTGCAACAACGGCAGCACCCGCGCCCCGTGCTGCGGCTCCGAAGAAGACTACTTCTGCACGGTCTCGTGCAGTTCGTAAAAGCTCATCACGTCGACGGACGACACCTGCTCAACGTCCGAAGAAACGTCGCAGAGCAGATGTGTTCGACGCAGATACGATCGAACGTTTTGGTGATGCCCCACCCGAGCCACGTCGACGACGTACTCCACGCCGAACACGAAGTCGTATACGAGCGGCCAGTTCGGTACTTCCTTCTGGTGTTCAACGTATTGCTGTCTCAGGTAGCCCAGGACGCAATCAGACAACAACTGTGTACGTGAACGCGGCCCGTCCTGCAGTGTTTACTGCTGGCGTGTTTGCTAACCGGTTGCGAAGTGGTGGGATCGACATTGATGGTTCAGTGCTGGAACGTTCAGCTCCAACAGGCGCAAAGTTGGTAGCACAATTCAAACGTCCACTCACTGAGATTGCTGGCATTGTGAACAAGCGAAGCGACAATTACATCGCCGAGCACTTGTTTAAGGTGGTAGGAGCAACCTGCGGTGACCACGCAACGACATCCGTACGGGCGCGTCGGACAGTGCTTGATGTTCTGGACACACTCGGTGTTCAACGATTGGGTTGCACATTCAACGACGGCAGCGGCCTTTCCCGTCGCAATCTCGTCTGTGCCTCGACTCAGGTGCAGTTGTTGCGCAAGATCCATGCGCAGCCGTGGGGACGTGAGTATCGGTCCACGCTGGCAATTGCTGCGTACGATGGCACAATCCGTGGTCGGATGCATGGCACACCAGCTGCGAACAATGTCACTGCAAAGACAGGCACTCTGCGAAACGTTAGTTCACTTACGGGGTACGTAACGACGGCCGACGGTGAGCTTCTCGCATTCTGCTTTATGTCGAATGGTCCTGCCGTTGGCTCGTACAAGCAATTGGAAAACGTGGCTGCGGCAACACTCGCAGGATTCAGCTATGGCGGCTCAGCTGTTCTCGAACAACCGATCATCGACATGCCAGCAGATACTACGAATCAAGCTGAGAGCGAGTGAGCCATCACGTGGGGCAACGCCCACAACATGTCAGTCGCAACGATTGGACGATCTCCCTTGCCCCCTGACGCATACACGCCAGCTTGAGCATGCAAGTATGATGCGAGTGCGGTACCCTCAAAGGTAGACACGCCTTGTGCGACAACTCCAGCAATAATGCCTGTCAGGATATCACCTGCCCCGGCAGTAGCCATACGTGGAGTTCCGTTGACAGTAAGCACGGACGCATCCGCTTGTTGGGTAACGGATGGTGTGTCCTTGAGATGCAGCACTCCTGCATGCGTCTGACACCACTCGTGAGCCAATGCCATCGCATCTGTCGACAGATCGCGAGCATCGACTCCGAGCATCCGCGCGAACTCTCCCCGGTGCGGTGTGAGAACCATGGACGGCCTTGTGGCAGACAACAGTGGTAGTAATCGCAGCCCATCGGCATCAATAATGATCGGTATGCGTTGATCAAGTGACTCGATCACAGAGGCAAGCATGTGAAGCGTATCGCTATTGGTCCCGAGGCCAGGTCCGACCACAACGACAGATGCACGCCTAATGAGCGCGTCAAGTTCGGAAAGAGCACTTACAGCAATCGATCCATCGTCATGATGTGGCAACGCATGCGTGATAACCTCACGTGGCGTCATCGGATGAATGATGGGCGCTGCCAGGTGGACAAGACCTGCGCCAACACGAAGCGCCGCATGGGCTGTCATTGAAGGGGCTCCATGCATTGATGTCGTGCCCCCTACAACAACGACCCTTCCTGCATCGAACTTCGAGTACATACGCGTACGCTGTGGAAGCAGACGCGCGTAATCATGGCCCGTGTATCGCACCACTGATGATGGAAGGCGCTCTTCAGCACCGTCAACACCCAATGGCACTACAACAACCCGACCAGTGATGTCGGGACCATCATGAAGCCAGAAACCGCGCTTCTCAGCGCTTATGGTGATCGTCGTGTCAGCTCGGAACGCCGTCGCGTGTGTTATACCCGTCATAGGATTGAGTCCGGTAGGCACATCTAGTGCGATGCGAAAAGCATCATGAACGGACAGGCTCACAAGTGCATAAGCGATAGTATCCCGCAGTTCCTCCGTGCCACCAATACCCATTATTGCATCAATGATCACGTCGGGCTTCAGACGGTCTGCTGCATCGGTAGTTGTCATCACCTCGATGGCTGCAGGCAGCAGCTCGTTTGCCCATCGTCGAAGGGGCGAGCACGGTCCATCCGCAGAGACATGCGTAACGACGACACGCAAGGTCTGACGGTGGAGATACAGCATGCGTGCAACACAGAGCCCATCGCCACCATTATTCCCGGGGCCAGCTGCTACCAGAATCGTAGCGTCGGCGGGTAATGCGTCAATCTGCGTTAGGATCGCCTTCGTCACTGATTGCGAGGCACGTTCCATGAGGTCTGCTGGATCGATACCCTGTGAGGCACAACACCATAGGTCGAGTGCATGTATATCATCTGGTACAACAATTGGAACCATGCAGCGAAACTACGATGTTCGTAGACTTCCGTTTCTCCATAGTTGTTGCCACACCAGTATGATACGTCGCATTACAGCCATCTTTGTCTCGTTCGCAGCGTTGACGACACTTGCAATGAGCATGAGCGACTCGTTGCGCTTCGACCGACGCGCGCGACACGAGCCTCCAGGATCCCGCCGTTCTGAGGTCACAGTTGTCGAGGAACGTCTCCGCCCATTCTATCACGGAGTGGCCAGTGGAGATCCCCTCACGGACCGTGTGATCATCTGGACTCGTGCCACACCACAGCCGGGCGATACTGCCGTGATGGTGGACTATGCAGTAGCGACCGACACATCATTCTCTACCACGGTGGCACGTGGTTCCGTGCGGGCGACATCGGAGCGTGACTTTACCGTGAAGATCGATGTGACGGGCCTTCGTCCTGCAACAACGTATTACTACGTCTTTAGTGCGTACAATCGGTCGTCGCTCATTGGGCGTACACGAACACTGACCGAAGGAAACCAAGAGCAGGTGCGTTTGGCGATCGTGTCGTGTTCAAACTATCCTACGGGATACTTCAACGTCTATGCCGCAATCGCACGACGTAACGACCTTGATGGGGTGCTTCATCTTGGCGACTACATCTATGAATATGATGCCGATAGCGCTTCGTATGGCGGTACTACTGGGATCACACTCGGTCGTTCACATGAACCCGCCAATGAGATTATCACACTCTCGGATTATCGCGTTCGCTACTCACAATATCGTCTAGATGCAGATTTGCGACGTCTTCATCAACAGCATCCAATGATGCACGTATGGGACGACCACGAGTCTGCTAATGATGCATATGAAAATGGAGCCGAGAATCATCAGCCTAATGAAGGATCATGGGAGGTACGGAAAGCCGTTTCAAAGCGCGTCTGCTACGAGTGGATGCCTACACGTGAGAGTCCCGACTCTGTGCTCTACCGTCGATTCCGTCTTGGAGACATGGCCGACCTCTTTATGCTCGATACGCGACTGGATGGACGTGACATACAAGTGCAGGGAGTCGGATCCGATGCGTCACAGGCATCGAAGGATTCACTGAACGATCCGGCGCGCAAGATTATGTCGGAACGGCAATTCAACTGGCTTGTTGATGGACTCAGTACGAGTACTACGACGTGGCGTGTGTTGGGCAATCAAGTCATGTTCACACCAGTCGAAGTGAATCCGATCGACACCAACTATCTCTTTGCGAGCATTGGACCATTCTTCTCGCTTATACTCCGCCCACAGCTCCCAACGCTACAGTCCACATTTGAGATAGCGTTTCGAGGTGATGTGTGGACGAACTACCCTGCACAACGTAACATGTTGTTGCAACGGCTCATGGAAAACAACGTGCGCAACCTTGTCATTACAACCGGCGACTTCCACTGCGCCTTCGCATTCGACTATCCGATCAAACCACCGTATTCACCTGCGACATTGCCTGTTGAGATGATAACGCCATCAATATCAGCGCCGAATTTCGACGAAACACTCTCCTCCGTGACGCTTCTTCGAAGCATTGTTCCGGCCCTGATCGGCACTGTCGACACGACACTCCGAGAACTCAACAAGCACCTCAAGTGGCATGACATTGTTAACCACGGTTATGAGATTCTCGATCTCACATCAGCCCGCGCTCAGTGTGATTGGTACTTCGTTGACTCAATACTTGTTCGCCCTTCACGCGAACGTTGGGTTCGAGGCTTTGCGACACTGCGTGATCAAAGCACGTTGAAGCCAACGGCATCACCTGCGCCGGCTAAGGCTCAACAGGAAGTACCTGCTCCGCTCGACCCACCGTCATCAATCCTTAGCGTCTCCGACGCTCCACCTTCGTGTATCACTCTCCTCGGATATGGGCCACTCCCAACACAAACTGTTTTCTCGATTTCCTATGTTGTTGCGCAGCCGAGTCTCGTGCAGTACACAATCACCGACCTTCGTGGCACGACGATCCATACGGCAGCAGCGATGCTTGAACATGGAATGCGGAGCGTCGTGATTGATATGTCCACATTCCCGCAAGGAGTTTATACAGTGACGTTCTCCAGTTCATGTGGCACACAGCAACTACCGATCGTGATTCAACGATGAAACGCCGCTCGATTATCGTGACGATCTGCGTCCTCATGGGGTTTCTTCCGGGATGTGGCGGCCTAGACCCAACGATTGAACCCGCGTTCAGTGGTATTCGCGGCACGATTACGTTTTCCGGCGGTCCTTCTGCTTGGCCCACCGACAGCATCTACGACCTACGCGTTGTTGCGTTTGAGGAACAACCCAAGGTTCCAGCGGATATCATCGCGTCACTCATTCGGCAACGAGCCTCGTTCACACCGACCATGTTGCCTGTACGTATCGACTCCTGCACATTTGAAATTGAGGTGCTCGCGCCCCCTCGCGTGTTCCCCTACGTTGTTGTTGCAATGCAGGTTGGACCTAATTTTCAGCAAGATTGGCTCATGCTCGATGTCTATGCGCCGACTGGTGATAAGACGCAACCGGGTTTGTTACGAGTTCCTTCTGGCGATGTCGTGAACATCCGCTTTGCAGTCGATTTTGCGAACCTCCCACCACAACCATTTAACTGATGCGCGTGAAGACATTTGTTGTTGTTGCACTGGCACTCTTCGGCTTTGCTCAAAGCGCGCTAGCAGATGGTTCCCTCCTCCGTGGCGTTGTTCGCGATAGCACGACACAACTCCCGATTCGTGCGGCGACTGTACGAATTGAAGGCACGTCACAAGGTGCAATAACGAATGCGCGTGGCGAGTACAGCATCCGTAATGTTTCTCGAGGTACGGCGACGATCCGTGTGACCTTCATCGGCTATACTCCAGTGACACAAACGGTCGTGGTTGATGCCGACACGATTACGATTGATCTCCGCTTAACGAACACGAGCAATGACGCAGAGGCACCCCTCTACACGAAGTCCGAAGTAATCGTGAGTGCTAATCGGCGCGTACAGGCTGTGCAGGACGTACCCATTACTGTTAGCGTTTTGACCGCCGAGGACCTCGATCAACGATCAATCACACGCCTCGACGACGCACTTCGCTACGTCAATGGCATTGTTGTTGCACGCGATCAGGTGAACATTCGCGGTACGTCTGGATTTGCGCTCGGTGTAGGATCGCGAGCTGCTGTGCTTTTGGATGGATTCTCACTGCTTTCAGGAGACAACGGAGACATCAAGTTTGATGTACTTCCGGTCTCGGATATCGAGCGTATCGAGATTGTGAAAGGGGCTGGTTCTGCTCTCTATGGAACGGGAGCTCTAGGTGGCGTGATACAACTCATCACGAAGGACCCAGGTGATACGTTGTCTGTGTATAGCCGCCTCTATGGCGGGATCTACACTGACCGGCCGTACCAGCAGTGGCAGTACTCGTCGTCTGCGACATCACAATGGGGTGGTGATGTTCGCCTTGCACAACGTGTAGGCAACGTGTCGTTCTCCGTGAGCGGTGGTGTACGACGCGATGAGAGCTTTCGATTGTATGACGACAGCTTCCGTGCATTTGGATATGGCAAGCTTACCTGGACACCGTCGGATTACACTACGGTACGTCTCTTTGGTTTCATCTCACGAGATGACAAGCAGAACTTCGTCTATTGGAAAAGTCTCGACAGTGCAACATTCCCTCCGTCGAGCGTTGATCCTGGGATGAGATTACAAACGGATCGTATCACAGGTGGTGCCGAACTCACGCACCTGATTAGTGCATCAACGTCTCTCATCGCCCGATATGGCGTGTTTGCGAGCACATTTCAGGATCGTATCGGTGATGTTCGTCTTGACTCGAACTATTCACGCGCTCTTGCACACAATCTAGACGTCCAGATCACATCAATGATTACGTCGAGCATTGTTGTAACCGGTGGCATAACGGGCAGACTCAACACGGTCACCAGTGATGTTTATGGCGCATCAAACCAAGGCATCATCAGTGGATACGCGCAGGGCGAATTCACATTTGGATCCCTT
>CAJAIA010000014.1 GCA_903939735.1 uncultured Ignavibacteria bacterium | reverse complement strand
GGCAATCTGCAGTGGAAGAGTTGTTACTGTTGTGAACAGACCAGCATCCATGCCAGAGAACGTTACTTGCTCGATTGCGATGTCGAGAGCAGATGTGTTTGTCAGACGAACGCAGCGCTCAGCAGGCGTGTCTGTCATCACCGTACCAAAGTCCTCGCTAGCAGCGTGGTCGTAGCGAAGAACATAGGCAGCTGTCAGAGCAACATTCGCGCTCGGTGACGCAGGAGCGTTCGTGCGGATGTTGAGGTTACCGGCAAGGTTACCCTTTGTTGTTGGCGTAGCCTTGATCGTGATCGTTTGTGACTCACCAGGGTTGAGTGTCAATGGAAGGGCTGGTGCGTTGCTGATTGAGAACTCAGATGGTGTTGCTGTAAGAACAGACACCGTCATCGGTGCTGTACCGATGTTCTTGATCAATGCAGGAGCAGTGATTGACTTGTCGTAGCCGACAGGAATCTCACCGAACTCAACGCTTGTCTGACCGAGCTCAAGAACTGGTTCTGGAACTGTTGGATCCTTCACCGTAACGTTGGCATATGCAGATGATACACCGCCACATGAGTTCGTGATGCGAGCATTGTACAGACCAGCGTCGCCCTTCGTTACACTTTGAATGGTGAACGTAGATGCCTTTGCGCCGTTGATAGGTTGATCGTTCTTCGTCCACTGAATAGAACGAACGTCTGTACCAGCAACTGAAAGCTCGAGAGTCTGACCAACTTCAAGGTTCTGGCTCTTTGGCTGCGTTGTGAGCGTTGGCTTCGCAATCACAGTAACTGTTGCAGTGTCTGTAGCTGTTGTGAGATCGCATGTACCAGTTGCGACAGCGTAGTACTTGCCTGAGTTTGCAGCTGTGACATTGGCGAGTGTCAGGGAGTTCGAGTTAGCACCGCTCAGTGCAACACCGTTGCGATACCATTGGAACTGAAGACCTGTACCCGAGAAGTCAGAGACAAGCGTAACGTTGGTACCTACGCATGCATCACTGTTGCGTGGACTTTCCTTGAGTGTTGGACGGCGGAAACCAGAAACACGCACTGTGCGTGACTGCGCAGTTACGACACAGTTGTTCGGGTTTGGAATGTTCGATGTGATCAAGCAGTAGTACTGTCCGTCATTGTCAATCGAGTAGTTCGTGAACGTCAGTGTTGAGTTAAACGCATTCGATACAGCAACACCGTTGCGGAACCACTGATACACCAGATTGAGACCAGTTGCAGTTACTGACAACGAGCCCGTCGTTCCTGGGCAGATATCAAGGTTTGTTGGCTCTTGCGATACACGCGGACGAAGAGCAACAAGTACAGAGCATACAGGTGTTGTAGCTGACGGAGAACATGTACCCGTCACGACGCATGTATACACACCGATTGCTGTTGTACCTGCGTTGTTGATGATAAAGTTCGAATCACGTGCACCGGTGATCGCAACACCATCCTTGAACCACTGGAACGTGCGACCTGCACCTGTTGAGCGCACACGAAGCGTGTCGTTAGCGTTCTCGCAGATTGTACGACCTGCAGGTGAGCTTGTGATTGCTGGAGGAAGGTTTACCGAAAGTTGTGCTGATGAGCTTGTTGTAAGCGTCTTGACAGGATCACAAATGTCCTTCAACACACAGTCGTACACACCCGCGTCTGATGTTTGAACCGACGCGATCGTGAACGATGCTGAGTTTGAATTTGGAATTGGAGTGCCGTTCTTGCGCCATTCCCACACACCATCAGCTGTCGCGAGTGTTGATCCAACTGTGAACGTTGTGCTTGTATTTACACACACCGTGCGGCTTGTTGGTTGCGCAGAGATCGTAGGTGCAAAACAACCCTTGACGATTGTGAATTGACCGCTTGTTCCCGGGTTTGAGAACGCACAGCTCCAGCTTGGACCTGGCACTTCACGAACACGGATGCGATAATTCGTACCTGGCGTAAGGCTCGCAGGAATTGCCCATGTATACGAACGAGCATAACCGTCAACATTGCTGCTGATGTTGGTCCATGTTCCACCACCATCACTTGAGTATTCGATACCGTACTTACCACCGTAGTTGCCGATTGTGTACCGGTCGCCGTACCATGATACCGTTGCGTTGGTACCAGTAGTAAACGTAGCACCAGTTGCTGGTGCTGTTGTATAGATGATACCCCATCCATACGTACACTGCGCTTGAAGAGCAGTTGGTGCGAGCATTGCGAGCAATGAAAGCATCACAATACATGCTCGCATGAAACCAACACGTCGAAGAACGGACTTCATAGACCATCCCCTCAGAATGATGATGTAAAACGAAAAGAAAATTCAACGATCATTGTGCGTTATCCCCTATAACGCACCGCTCCGAACGCGCGCATTTCTCTCAATGCACACGTCGGATACACCCTCTAAACATCTGACTAAACAGAAGGTTACGGCATAATCTAGCGACAAATCACCTGATTATCACCTGCGGTGTTGCTATCTCTATATATTTCAAGGAGATAGCACCCTCTGGCATGTCCTTCCGTAGGCAGATATACGGTCCGGCACCACTTGTCAACTGATAATGTGCTTACAAGTCGTCCTCGGAGATCGCGGACATTGATCAGATACTGTCCGATTCGACGAAATTCAATCACCATCCCCTTATCGGTCGCAGTGACAACGACACCTTGTTCGTCGTCTATGTCGCGATGCACGGAAACAGACGTGGTCGTTGTGAATGATGATGCTTCGCCTTGATCAAATCGATCGCCACCGAGAAAACCTCGGACACGCCAATAGTAGCGTGTACCGGGCTCGAGTCCGTAATACTCAACGGTGTCGACAGAAGTACGGAAGGTGTGATCGAGAATCGTGAAGTACGGATCCTTGGCGAGCTGCGCTTCGTACTCAACGTAGGCTGGGGATGTGGTGAAACGCAACACACCACGCAGTGGCACATCGGTAGCATCTCGTTCCGGTGTGAGAGGAACAAGACGTTGCTCGAATCGAGGACGTGATGTGAATGATGCTGTATCAGACCATCTTCCAACTGCAGTATCGGAATACCCAATGACGCGCCACTTGTACGTGGTGCCGGGACGTATCTGTTGCACATCGCAAAACGTATTGGCCAGTCCAAGCAGTTCGATATCTGGGTTAGCAAAGGAACGTCCAGAGGTTAGCTGCACATCATATGATGTCGCACCTTCAACACCACTCCACGTCATCGATAGCATAGAGGTGTCAACTTGGTCGATATTCTTTGGTGCGATTGTCACAGGCGCTGATAGCACAAACGCTGACGATGTAGTAAAGCCCCATGCTGGCGAGTGCGGACCAACTCCGTACCGTCCGACAGCACGGACTGTCCATACGCATCGTGTAGCCATCGGAAGTGTATCAGGCGTAAACGTCGTCGATGCAGTGGAATCAAGGATGATAACTGTTCCGTCGTTCGCACGTCGAATGCTCACGATGTATCGGAGAGCACTGTCAACCGATTGCCATTCAAAACGAGGACGATCCGTCGCTACATCCTCAGCGTCCTGCGACGGTGTTCGGAGCATTGGCGCACGCGGCGATGTGATGAACCGCGCCGGTATCGACCACCGACCGACAATGCCTGAATCTGAAATCGCACGCACCGACCACTCATACCACGTGTTAGGCAGTAGTGTCGTCAATCCCGTTGCTACAGTATCGCTCGTGACAGATGAAACACTATCACTCCGACGGTCAACAGGAATTACACGGTATCGATACTTCGATGCTGCTGGCGTGCGCCGCCACACTAACTGTACAGGGAGCTGTGTAGCAATCGTGTCGGTACGAAGAACTGGAGAAACGACCGTCGGCACAGGCAGCTGTGTCCGGAAGCTCCATGGGGCCGACCATTGACTATAGGTTGCATTGGGAAGGACTGCACGAACGCGCCAATGATACGCTGTGAAATCAGATAGGCTCTGCAGCGTTGTATCCTCATCGCCAACCACGTATCGATCGGGATTGCTGAACGACGGCGACTTCGACACTTCAACCTGATAGCCATCGGTTCGTAGGGCTGGTGACCAACGCAATTGGACAGTCGTAGGAATCTCGACTGCGCCGTTCGAAGGATAGATCTGCGATGGAACTGTGCAATCGGCAAAGGCAATCAGAAACTCGCCATACCGAAGCGCCGATGTACTCAAACTGCCACTTACAGAGTCGTACGTCGTGGTAACGCGTGTGAACGGACCCCGTCCTTCACGCGAACGCGCAAAGAGACGCGCCTTGGATGGCACCAACACCCCTGGTACATCACGTACCGCTATACTAAGTGTACCAGCAAGATTCGATGTATCGCTTGCTCGTACGGTCCATCGCATTGGGACGACACTACAATACGTTGTGTCGGCAAATGAGATTGCATGCGGCTGGTAGTTGTGGCGTTCGACTGTTACGCGTGTCGTGTCTGATACGCGGGAAGCAATGAACGACACATGTGTCGTACTGTCTGCGTCAGAAAACACCGTTGTGCCAGGGGCGGTAAGTACCTGCTCTATGCCAGTCATGGCATAGACGGCCTTCACAACGCGATAGGCAACGAATCCATTCTGCGTTGGGTTATCAATTCGCACCTGCACCGTTCCAGTGCGATCGATCTCGTGTGCAACGGTTCGATTTGAACCAGATCCCCAGCCAATTACGATGTTGCCATTCGGCAACTCCTGAACACTGCCCATTGTAGCTGCATAGATGCTAGGGGATGGTATGAACTCGAACACCTTTCGTACGGTCTTCGCCTGTTCATCCAACTCGTACTCAACGACACGCGATGCTCTATCACCCGGCTTGAAGTTGCCGTTATCGAACAACAGGATTGTCCCACGTGCTGTACGAATTGCTGAATGCTGATGGCTAAACCCTCGAAAGCCCCCTGTCGAATCGTTGAGCCATTGAAACTGATTGCCCTTCGAGAGCGATCCACCAAGACGCCACATTACAGCGCCTGTTGAGCGGTTAACCTTAATGACTTCGTCTGTATGGCGGCACGAGATGAGATAGTTTCCGTCGCGGTCGATTACCACCGAGTTGATATGGATGTAGTCGACTACTGGTGTGTTGACCTCCACACTATCGATCGCGTCTGCCACTGGAATGTGATCTAACGACCGCCACTCGACGAGGGTGCGTCCAGAGAAGGTGCGCTCCTGGATAACGTTGTTCCATACGATTGCACGCGGTCTGCCACCGGGTATCGACGAGAGGTCTACCGTATCCTCACGAATCCCAAGAATGATGTAGCTCGTGTCGGATATGATGCGACATTCATGGAAGTCGGTTTGTACTCCATTGACAGTTCGCAGGGTGTCGATAGGATTAAGGTTGACGTCCCGACGAATGAACACAGGTGTGTTTCCAATAGTCGCGAAGTGTGTAAGCCACTTTCCCTTGTACGGCAGAACGTTTGCGTGTGGGCCAACACGTCGTTTGAACATGTTCTTGCCAGCATGATCCAACATGGAAATCGAATCCATGGAGTTAGGAGCTATGAAATAGTAACCGGGTGCAGGATTCTTCAACACGGAGACGTCGAGGTCGCGAAAGGCTACCTGGGCGGAGCACAGAGGCGTGAGCATCACTCCAACGATTGCAAGCATCGTAAGAAGCTGCCACTGCAGAGTTGTCGATATTTGCCGCATGTTCCGTTCCGTCATCATGGTTGTAATCGCATTCGTGGGAATACTCTCGGGTTGCGCGACATCTGTTCCTCGTCGTCAGCCGATTTCGAGGGATCAGAGCGACACGTTTGCGTTCGTAAAACTCGGCAAAAGCATCATGTTCGGTGTCAATGCAATTCTTCGCGCCGACACCACCCTTGTGCTTGTGACGAACCAAGACATCTTCCGCAGCTCAAACAGTGGTGCAACATGGGGAAGTCTGGCTGAGCCGCTGTCGCACAAAAACATAACTGCAGTCGAAGCTCACGGCGACACAATTTATGCAGGATCAGGGCATGGCACCGTGTATCGCACAACAGATCATGGACTGCAATGGCGTGTTGTGCAACGTACCGGAATACAACCTATCCGTGGGTTCGGTAGAAATGCTGAACCACTCTCGAGCGACAACCTCAACACACGTTGTTGGCCACGTCCTTCAATGACAATCACGCACACAGATTCAGTTCTCCGTTATGTGCATTGGAGTGGGGTTACACGGTCTATCACGCTACCAGACCTTGCTGACACAAGACCCGTGGTCTCGAGCGATTCAGTGATCGTGCTAGCAACCCGAGCAAATGATGTGATTGTGTATCGACTCTCAACAGCTTCAACGGAGCACTACACTCCACGCATTCTAAACGGTCAAGCTCTGTCGGCATTGGCTCTACGAGGCGACACGCTGTACGTTGGAACGAAACTGTCATTAGGCGGGGTCTTTCGCATCATCCTCGGCACAACTACCTGGGAGCAGATGCTGATTGACAGGATTGAGGGTGCGCTCGATGTTCATGCGTTGTCTGTAAACGACCGTGCCCTCTACGTGGCCTCGCGGGAACATGCCGTACTGAGTGTGCCGTATGGCAGTAACATCCTGCGTTCTCTGTCCGATGGTATTAATCTCGCGCTCCATCAATCGGTTTCGAAACTCGGGGACTCCTGGATTGTGAGCTCGCGATTAAAAGGTGCCCTCGCCTTCAACGCAAATGGTGATGGACTACGTATTGTTTCCTCTACTGCTCCGACGAGCTCCGAGTATGTCGTCACGACGCTTGGCAGCAACATTGTTATGGGGCTAGCAGATGGCACAATGCTGCTCTCTGCAGATACAGGTGCATCGTGGCAGGTGCGCTCAAAGAGCTTCGGGCAATCAGAGCTCACGAGCCTTCGTGTCTTCGATTCGACCTTGTATGCGTGCACGGCATCTGGACTGTACGTAAGCAAGGATTCAGCCCGATCGTTTACAGTGTTCATGGAGGTGCTGCGCGATGAGAACATTCAATCGGTCACCCGACTTGATTCTCTTATGCTCGTGTTTGCTTCGTCAGGGACGTACACTGTTGATCACTCCGGACAGCTCGGACTCTTCTCTCCGGGTGTAAAGGCTGATTACCAAGTACGTGTTAACGACGCAACTACACATAACGGCGTGGCGCTCGCTGCAGGTTACCCTGGTCTGTTTACGTCAACAGATGGCGGAACAACCTGGGAACTCACGACCATTCCTAAAGCAATGGTGCTTCGCACAGTATACTGTGACGCCGACAATGTGTATGTCATTGGAGATGATGGCGACATGTACGTGAGTCCAATGCCGAAGTGGATGCAGCAGCGTCGGCGCGCTAATTAGTCCCGAACGACTGTTCGTCGTTGAATACTGCCATCAACTCCGCGAACTATCACTACACCAACTCTCGGTAGTTGATCGCAGGCTATCTCATACATCGATGACTCGGTAGCGAAGGACCTCCACGCGACAAGCGTGCCTAATAGATCATACACCAGTACATCCTTCACAGGAACTCCGGGGTACGCAATGTTGAGACGATCTCCATGTTGCCAGACAACACATTGATCTGACTCGAGATTGCCTTCCGACACGTGCACAGTTCCGGCCGTGGTGAATGATGATGTTGCAGACCACGCACCTTGTTCGTTTTCAACGCGCTTACGGACGCGCCAGTATGCGGTGGTGGAAGGGGGTAATCCACGGAGTACTGTGTCACGTCGCTGCGTTGTGAACGTAGCATACGGCATGCTAACGTCTTCTTGGAATGACACTTCCACATCATACGAGGTTGCGTCCGGCGATTCAGACCAGCGGATCGACGTTGTTGATGGTACACTCGTAGCACCCCGAATAGGGAACACAGGAATAGGATCAACGCATTCCTGATATGCGATCGCGAACTCGCCATCAATGATCGTATCAAGTATGATTTCTCTCGCGTCCGCATCATACTGCGTTATGTACCGCTTGAAACGTCCGCTACCCTCATTGCTTCGATGATAGAGTATCGCCTTCTCCGGCGAAGCTATCTCATCGACGTCGAATCGTAATGAGCCATCAATACCTATCGCTGGCAATACCCGGATAGTCCAACGCAGGGAAAGCGGACCACACACTTGTGCATCATCGACCTGCCATGCATGTGGTCGATAGTGATGTCGTTCAATACGGGTTCGATGTGAACCACTAACCTTGCTGACATCGAGACACACCCATGTTGAACTATCTGCGTCGGCAAACTCCTCGCGTCCAGGCTTCGTAATTGCTCGATCTATAGCTGTACAGCCGAGAGATGTTCCTCGCACACGATATGACTGCAGTGGGACATCTGACGTCCGACGGAGTTGCACGACAATCGAACCATTGCGATCAACTTCTTCCGCGATGCGTTGATCGTTGGTTGCACTGTAGCCTATCAGAATGTTGCCGTTCGGTAGCACCTCAATACTGCCCTGTGACGGTGAATACAGCGGAGGCTCTGGTGTATACGACCACACACGTGTTGCTGTCATTGCAACCGTGTCAAGCGCATACTCTACAACCCGAGAGCGCTGATTCGGCTTGAGGTTCCCGTTGTCAAACAGCATGATTGTACCGGTCTTCGTAACAATTGCGCTGTGCTGATGCGAAAAGCCTGTCACACCCTCGTGCTCATCGTTCACGAACGTGAACTCGCGGTTCTTCGAACCAACGCCGCCCATGCGCCACATAATCGAACCATCGGTACGACGAATCTTGATGATTTCATCAAGATGTCGACATGACACAATTAGGTTGCTATCTCGATCACGAACAATCGAGTTCGCGTGGATGTAGTCGATCGTTCGCTGCCGCAGTTCGATGTTGCTTGTAGCGTCCGTGACAGGGATACGACCGAATGCATTCCATTCAAACAGCACGCTATCTGTTACGAGATGGCGTTCTTGAATCACCGTGACCATCAGCGAGGCATTTGGCTGTCCGCCAGGAACAATACCCGACATGTCAAATGGTCGAAACTCCAACCCAAGCATCATGAACGTTGAATCTGTCCACAGCATGCCCTCATGTGAATCAGTCACGTACTGCTGCGTAACTGTCATGGTGTCAATAGGAGTGAGCGTACTATCGAAGATCACGTAGGCGAAGTAGCCAAAGTTTCCTGTGAACACCGAAAGCTTCTTCGTTCCGTACGCAGCGAGGTTAGTATGTAATCCTACGCCTCGACGAAACACAGCACGTCCCGACATATCGACGAAACCAATTGAATCTCGCGCATTGGGTGCAACAAGGTAGTACGACGCTCCGGGGATTCCGTTGACCTTGACGTCGAGATCCTGAAATTCATTCTGCGCGTGCGCAAGGCCACATATACCACAGGCAAGTACAAAGCAGGCGATCACTGAACGGAAGAGCGAGAGCATTAATTCCACACGAAGGTTGATGTCCAGATGGCTCCTTCGTCTGACGCAACTCGAAGGAACAGGGTGCGAGGTACTCCTAGCAATGGAACGTCGACGACGAACAAGCCATCTGTGTTGGCCATGGACTGCGCAAGCAAACGTCCCTGAAGATCAAACACTTGAACGCTCGATACCCTGTTCGCGAACGAAGGAGCGTTCACGATTACACGTGATCCTTCTCGACGCACTACTACGGATGAACCGATAGAGGTTTCATCGTTGACTGATACGACGGCCTTACGTTCCGTTGTGAAGTACGCTGCCGTACCTACGTCTGAAGGTTGTCCATCACGGGAACCACGAACACGCCAGAAGTAGGTCGTTTCACGTTCGAGATCGCGGTAGGCACACGTGCCGTGATCGCTTGTGAAGGTCGATACAAGTGGATCGAAGGTCGGCGATTTCGATAGTTCGAGGCGATACGACGTATAGGTGCTGGACGTTGAGTACCGCACACTACCCTGAACAGGAACATCTACAGTGCCCAGTAACGGGAACAAAGGCGAGAGACCCTTTCCAGGTGGCGCAGCTGTGACAAACGCCGCCGTGTCCGACCACGTGCCAGTTGCAAAGTCACTACGGCCAAGCACTCGCCAGTAGTACGCAGTAGCCGATCGCAGAGGGCCGAGCTTCGTCTGCGTACCATACAGATCAAATCGCGACGTAACATCAGACGTAAACGTTGGGCTCGTGGAAACCTGGACATCGTACAATGTTGCGCCGTAGACATCCGACCACGCGAGTGAAATCGATGTACTATCGACAATCACACCACCGCGTGGTGATACTGTCTTTGGTGCAGGGAGGTTCGAGGAGGAAGCTGTCGTAAAGAGCGATGGCGTTGCATAGGGTCCGCTTCCATACACGTTGCTACCTCGTACCGTCCATGACAGCTTGGTAGAGGAAGGCAGATTACGTACGACAAAGGTTGGCGCATTCACGTCGTGAATAGCAACAACCGATGTGTCGCCGGCTTTCTTAATGATCAATCTGTAGCTCGTTGCCCCTGCAACAGAATCCCAGATGAATGTTGTCTTGATCGGAGGTACACCGACAACATTCGCCCCAGGTCCACGTAGTCTTGGAGCCGCAACTGCTGTGATGAACGTCTCCGACGTCGAAGGACGTCCGTTCACATTATCTGCCCAGCCCCGTACACTCCATGTGTAGAATGTGTTAGGTCGAAGCTTTGATCCAGGAATAAAGACTGGTTGATCAACTATCGTGTCGAGAACAACAACCTTTGACGCTGCAACGATGATCTGAAGTCGACTCTTCGGAACGCCGACACCCGGAATCCATCGAAACTCCGACGTCTCAAGAACGGCAACCGTATCATCTTCCATTACAGGCGAGAGAAGCTGGGGTATACCCATGACGACCGTGAATCGATACGGCGCAGACCAAGGTCCAACCACTGCTGCGGTGCGCTTACGCACACGCCAGAACAGCGTTGTGCTCTCCTGGACAGTTGGGAGGATAACATCGAGGTTTGCAGTCGTTTGCGAAAACAGCAGTGGTGCGAAGGTTGCGCTGGTCGACACCTGTACGTCATATGAGGTAGCCGCAACGGCTGAAGACCAAGTGAGCTTCGGTGTCGTTGATACTTCAACGGCTTGATGAAACGGCTCAACAGGTGATGGCTCCAGACAATCGGCATAGCTTACGAGGTATTCGCCGTTGGTAAGTCCCGTGGTTGTGAACGTCTTCTGTGCATCCGAGTAGGTACCTACTAACCGTGTAAATGCACCCTGACCCTCGACTGGTCGATGATAGAGATGCGCTAACTCAGGAAACTGAATTGCTGGAATCGATCCCAGATCAAACACAATCGAACCGTTAACATTTTGGGGTTCGCGAATGCGCAGTGTCCAACGAAGAGGAAGGACACCACATACTGCTTCTCCGACAAAGTTGATCGCATGAGGAGCGTAGTGATGTCGCTCAATAACAATGCTTGTTGTATCTGTCGCTTTCGTCAAGGAGAGTCGCACGTGTGTCGTACTATCCCCGTCTGAAAACGTGTGGGTTCCCGTTGTTGCGATACTCTTTCGAATGCCAGTAAGCCCTAGTCGCATCTTGGATACACGATAGGGGATAAGGCCGGAACCCGACTCATTCTTGATCTCAGCTTCGATGGTTCCATCTCGTCGAACTTCGTGAGCTACATAGAGGTCGGAACCTGCGCCCCAGCCGATCAAGATATTGCCACCATCCAACTCCTGGACGCTACCTTGTGAAGTTGCAATCACACCGAGCGGCGGTTGCCATGTCCAGACACGCGTTGCAGTCATTGCAATCGTATCAATCTCATACTCTACTACACGAGCGTAGTTCGGAGCCGGACGGAGGTTCCCATTGTCAAACAACAAGATGTTGCCACTCTTCGTACGCAGCGCGGAATGCTGATGGGAAAACCCTGAAAAGTTGTTGTACGTATCGTTGACAATCGTGAACTGATTACCCTTTGAGGATGAACCACCAAGACGCCACAATACCGTTCCACTCGACTTCTTGATCTTGATGATCTCATCTGTATGTCGACACGATACGATGAGGTTTCCATCCGTATCCTTGGCAACGCTGTTTACGTGGATATAGTCGATGAGATTATCGGTCAACTTGATGTCGTCAGTTGCATCCGTAACAGGAATGTGATCAAGAGACTTCCATTCGAAGAGCAACGCTCCATCCGAAAAACGCCGCTCCTGAATCACGGCACCGATAATCGTGGCCGACGGACTACCGCCGGTAACTATTCCGGATAGATCCATGAGGCGATTCTCAGTTGCGAGAACGACATACGAGGAATCAGACCACACTTTTCCCTCGTGGAAGTCCGCGAAGTACCCATTCACTGGTCGTAGAGTATCGATCACGTTGAGGAAACGATCGCGTCGAAGAAAGAACGGATCGCCGTTGGCAGTTGATACAAAGTGCGTGAGAAACGTGTCGTTGTATACCTGCACGTTGGAGTGAATGCCAACGAACGTCTTGCTGATGCTTCGACCACTGTTGTCGACAAACCCGACGGAATCCGATGCGTTTGGCTCAACAAGGTAATACCCAGGCTCAGGGTTCCTGAGAATCGAGAAGGTGAGATTGCGAAAGCTCGTCTGTGCAGAGGCACTGAAAGACCAGAGGAAGAGAATTCCTAGGAGGATACGCGTTATGATGTTCAGAAGCTTCATATGTGAAGAGGTGTCAACGAGCCTAATAACCCATTGAGGTCCGAAATGTTACCTTCGTAGTCCCTTCTAACGACGTATGTCCAGAGCATTACATGCTACAGATTGTCCTCAGCACGCTTTTGAGTGTTACTCTCGTAACGATGCACGCACATGCGCGCCTGCAATCTCCAGACACAACACGCATAAGCACATATCAATCACGCGAAGTTGTAGTGTCAGCAATCAGGGATGAAGAAAACCTGCTTGAGATTCCACTCGCCGTTACCGTTGTCCCTCGCATGGTGCTTCAAACGCAACGTGGACATGGAATTGATGGCGTTCTGACACTCGTTCCAGGTGTAATTGGACAGTCGCGCTCTGGCGGCACGGATGCCCGCATCCAGATACGTGGTTTTGGCGCAAGAGGCGCTGGACAGCGATCGAATGCTGGGACATCACGAGGAATACGATTCTATACCGACGGTATTCCAGAGACCGAACCAGATGGACGTACGTCGTTCGATCTCATCAACACGTTTCACGCTTCATCGATCGAGGTCATTCGATCAAATGCATCCACGTTATGGGGCAATGCGTCAGGTGGTATTGTCTCGGTTTCAACAGTTCCCAAGGAACAGTCTGCGTTTATTGATGTCGGTACGACCGTGGGAAGCTTCGGTCTCCTTCGTCAGTCATTGCTTGCCAATTCGCCCCTTGGCAATGGACAGATCTATGCATCCATCACGAATACGGCATTCGATGGATGGCGAGAGCAATCGAGAGGGTCGCAGGTGCTTGGAACGCTGGGCGTGGTGACTCGACCATCGGAATCAACCACGGTGAAGCTGTTTGTGACAGGTGGTCGCAATCAATTCCACATACCTGGTCCGCTAACACGAGATCAGTTCCTCTCCGATCCACAGCAGGCACAACGTGATACGCTGGTGTACAAGCCAAGCTTTGTCCAACGTGATGAGCGTCGCGATAATGCGCTGATTCGCATCGGCACAACGATTGAACACGAGTTCTCCTCGTCTGTGGGATTGTCTGCGATGGGTTTCGTGCAAACCAAGAAGCTCGCTCGTTCCGAGCGAAACACATGGCGCGACTTCGACCGCTACCATGTTGGCGGCAACGCCGTGCTGCATGCATCGCAACAACTCTCATCGTCGATGTACAACAAGATCCTTGTCGGTACTGATCTTCAAGTTCAAGATGGTTCTATTCTCTTCTACAATCTCGACCCAACTACGGCTGGTCGTGGTACAACGCTGCGTCAGAACAAACGCGAAGGTGCAAGCAATGTAGGTGCCTTCGTGCAGGACGAAGTGATGCTTGGTGCACTGAGCATCGTGGCTGGCCTTCGGTACGATGCCGTTCAGTACGCGAATCAAGACTTCATCGATCCAGCAGCAGATACATCCGTCACATTCTCCCGCCTGATTCCCAAGCTCGGTGTGAATTACCGCATTGGTAGCGATGTGAGTGTGTATGCAAGTCTTGGAGGGGGCATTGAAGTTCCCGCAGGTAATGAGACGGATCCACCAGCCTTCATCGGCGCAACAGTGCCGACGCGCGCGATTAATCCTCTGCTTTCGCCTATCATCAGTACGACGTATGAACTTGGTGTGAAGGGGAACATCAGCTCGAATGTTGTCTTCGATGCAGCAGCGTACATGATCGACATCACAAACGATATCGCCCCGTATAACTCGGGTGCATTCTTCACAACCGTCGGAGCAAGTCGAAGAATAGGCGCTGAACTTGGCGCAACAATACAAGCGGCTACAGGCCTGACTGTCGCACTCAGCGGATCGCTGATGTCGACAACGTTCCTTGACTACACAATCGATTCAGGATACATTTCGCAGCAGCTCTCCGGTCGCACAATATCGTACGCAGGGAATGAGCAATCCGGTATTCCACGTGCGTCGGCAACTGTGAGATTGCGGTATGACGTACCGGAACACGACGGTTGGTTTGCGGAGATCGAATCTCGTACGCTGAGCTCGTACTACGCTGATGATGCAAATACGATTGTTGTTGATGGCTGGACGGTACTTTCAGCGGCTGCAGGGATCCGCATAGGTGTACTTCCTCAGCACCTCTCAATCGACATTATTGGTCGAGCTGATAATGTCTTCAATGCGTCATACATGGCGTCGGCTTGGATCAATCCCGACGTCACTCGTGGTGGGGTTCCGTTTATTGAACCTGGCCTACCACGAAATGTATTCGCAACGGTGAACCTTCGGTATACACCGTAAACGTTTTCATCGCACCTTGAACGACGCCATTGTGACGATGGCTAACATGATGGCGATGATGTAGAAGCGCGTAACAATCTTTGCCTCGTGCCATCCGCTCTTTTCGAAGTGATGATGTAGCGGAGCCATCTTGAAGATGCGCCGGCCTTCGCCAAAGCGTTTCTTGGTAACCTTGAAGTATGCTACCTGTAGAATCACGCTCACAGTCTCGGCGAAGAACACGCCGCCAACGATTGGAAGGAGAAACTCCTTCTTGATGAGCACACACAACACGCCAATTGCGCCACCAAGAGCCAGCGAACCTGTGTCGCCCATGAACACCTGTGCCGGGTAGGCGTTGTACCATAGGAATCCCATCGCCGCGCCAACGATAGCCGCACAGAAGATTGCGAGCTCCTCGGTGCCTTGCAAGTGCACGATGTTGAGATAGTCAGCAAAGAAGGCGCTTCCGCTGAAGTATGCAATCACTGCAAGTGTTAACGCGCTTACACCCACTGTGCCGATACAGAGTCCGTCTAGACCATCGGTAAGATTCACGGCATTTGATGTAGCCGTGATGATGAAGATGACGACCGGGATGTAGAGCAGACCGAAGTCGAAGTTCGACATCTTCTCAAATGGAATTGTCGTGAGCGTTTTCATTGGAGCAAGCTCAGGTGAAAACCACTCTGGTACGAAGTACAATGCGCTTCCCACAATCAAACCCACCGTCACCTGTCCGACGATCTTATACCGTCCGATTAGCCCCTTTGGCAGCTTCTTGATCACCTTGAGGTAGTCATCGAGAAAGCCTACGGCACCCAGTGCAGCTGTGGTAAAGACAGCCATCACAACGTACATGTTGAGAATGTTGGCCCAGAGTAGTGTTGGAATGAGCACAGCGGCGAGAACGATCAGTCCGCCCATCGTGGGTGTACCCGCCTTAAGCGAATGTCCGCCAACCGACTGCAACTCCTGCTTTGCCTGCTCACCGATTTGAAGCTTCTTCAACATCCGGATGATGCTGGGTCCAACAACGATAGCAATCAGCAATGCCGAGATCGCTGCTGCGGCTGCTCGAAACGTGACATACCCAAAGAGGTTGATACCTGCGATGTCACCAAGTGACCGTAGCCAGAGAGTAAGCTGATATAGCATAGGCCTTAATGCTCAAGTTCCGTGAGAATGGTCTCCATCCGCATGCCACGTGACCCCTTCACCAATACAACCACGCCATCGTGATTGAGTTGTTGAAGTTCCTCGGCACAGCCATGATGAGTTTGATGTGCAATTACATGTGGTAGATCGACAAGTTCTGCGGCTTCCCGAAACTCATCACCAACTACCAACACAAGATCGCATCGCGTCGAAGCTTCGGTGAGGATGTGCACATGCTCTTCTCGCGCCGCTCGTCCGAGTTCACGCATGTCGCCCAGTACAGCGATGCGCTTCGTTGCCGGATAGTGTTGCAATGTGCGTAGCGCCATCACCATGGATTCCGGATTGGCATTGTAGCAGTCGTTAAGTACGGTCATTGCGCCATACTGTTCCACGACCATACGTGCATATCCATGCCCTTGTGCCGGCTGGTACGACATCAACGCCTTTTGCACATCAGCCGCATGGAGCTGCAGCGCCCATGCAACTGCAAGTGCGCATGTCGCATTGTACGCTGCGGCGAGTCCAACAGCCTGCATGTGAGCACGGAGCGTGAATGTTCCATGAACAAGATGCAGTATCGGACGAACCTCGTTGTCGAATGACACGTGAGGATGGATCTCAGCGCCGGAGTCGATGCCAAATGTGATACACCGAGTAAATGTCGGTGCGTACTTCGCCAGACGATCGTCGTCAACGTTCACTAATGCGAGACCGTTGTGATCGCGCAGCCAATCGAAGAGCGCAGTTTCTTCACGCTCCACACCATCAAGGTCGATCAACTTTTCGAGATGCTCCTTGCCGATGTTGGTGATCAGACCAATTGTTGGCTGCACCATAGCGCAGAGCAGTTCAATTTCTCCGGGCTCATTCGTTCCGATCTCAATCACAGCTGCTTCATGCTCGTGCGTGAGTTGGAGCAACGTGAGAGGTGTTCCGATTTGATTGTTGTAGTTCGCTTCCGTCTTGAGCACGCGGAGTGAGCTCTGCAGCACGTGTGCTGTAAGATCCTTTGTCGAGGTTTTCCCAGCTGCACCAGCAATGGCGACGACGGGAATCTGGAAACGACGGCGATGGTGCCATGCGAATGAGCCGAGACATTGCAGTGGTGATGCAACAGCTACAAATGGCGGTGCGCCAGGTGCAGCGCGCATAAACGCATCGACATCATAGTCTGTATCGACAACGACAAGCGCTGCTCCCTTGTCGACCGCAGCTTGCACGTGATCATGACCATCGAGGTACTCACCACGAAGCGCGACGAAGACGTTTCCTGCGGCCAGTGTGCGTGTGTCGGTACTGACACCCGTAACGGCTAGTGAACGTGGAAGATGTGCGGCCGCGCTTCCTGCAATGGTCTGCAGATCCCCGTATGTAAACGAAGCGGCATTCGTCATAAGTGTCACCCCTTGTGCTGCGCTACAAACATAGGTTACGGGCGTCGCTCTGCCACGCGGAGACGCGCACTTCGTGAACGTGGATTCGTTGCCAGTTCATCGGGTTGCGCCTCAACAGCCTTCTTTGTGACGATGGTGAGCACGTCGGTGTGCGCCTTGAAGACGTTCTTCACAATGCGATCCTCGCCACTGTGATAGCTCATAACAACGATGCGGCCACCCGGCTGGAGCAGTGGGATGATCGACGTTAGTGTCCGTTCGAGTCGCCCTAGCTCGTCATTAACCGCGATGCGCAACGCCTGGAACAAGCGTGCGAGGGTCTTCGGCTGATGGTGCGGAGGGATATGCTGTATAACAACATCACGCAGATCGGCCGTTGTTGTAAGCTTAGCCAGCGCACGACGTTGACCAACTGCTTTGGCGAGGCGCCACGCTTGGGGTTCGTCTCCGTACTCACGGAAGATTGTGGCGAGTTCCGGCTCGGTTCGACGGTTGAGGATATCGGCTGCCGTTTCGCCTTCAGGCATGAATCGCATATCCAACGGCGCCATCATGCGGAATGAAAAACCGCGCTCGTGATGATCAAACTGATACGAGGATACGCCGAGATCCAAGAGCACCGATTGAAGCGGGAGGTTGGACGCGGCGATCACCTCGGCCATGGTTGAGAAGTTTGCGTGTACAAGCCGGAGCCGTGATGCTTCGCCGCGCGAAAGTTCGTCGGCAAAGCGCTCGCGACAATGCTCGATTGCTTTCTCATCAGCATCGAAACTCATCACGATGCTCTCTGAGGGAGCCTCGGCGAGGATAGCAGCTGTGTGTCCGCCCCCTCCAAGCGTGCCATCGACGATCAGCCCAGATTGATGCAGGAGCATCGCATCGAGACACTCGCGAAGCATGACGGGGATGTGGTAGGTTGAAGGGTCGAGTCTGGCCATACGCGGAAAATGCCGAATTTGCGGCGATCATTATGGGTTCAACATGATTCGGAACACTGCACTGTTCCTTGGTCTTGTAGCGATGGCGGTGTTATTGTGGTCAGTTTCCGGCGATGCAGTGCCGGAGCCCCCTAACAGTCGCGGTGCTGCGGTGTACCAAGAATACTGTTATCGATGCCATGGCATGAATGGTGAAGGCGGCGAGGGCCGTTTTCCGATTCGGGACAAGGCAGTATGGACACTTGGCGTCGATACCGTGATTTCAACAATCGCGTTCGGTGCTCGGGGAGATGTACGTGCCAACGCACATGGCGTCCGCAAAGGAATGCCACCTGCCCCTTACAACGATGCTGACATCGCCGAAGTCACCATGTATGTGATGCGTGTGATCGCAAAGCGTCCGAGTACCGTTACACCTGCAGATGTTGCGCGTGTCAAGCAACGACACATCGAAGCACTACGAACACGTCTTGGTGCTGTTGGACAATCAAAGTAACGCCGACAGCGATCCAACTCCCACCGGTTCCACCGCGAGAAATCCCTCCGCGAATTCCGTTCCGATTCGACTTCCGTAGTACCGTGCCCGAGCTTCAAGTTCAAGTAAGAAGGCCGGCCGCGAGATAAAGGTCTCAGGTTCATCCGATGTGTAGTCACCGGGAGCATGGAACTGCGATGTATACGCACGGATCGAATCCATCTTCGCCTGTATTGTCGATGAGATGTCGACATAGAGATCCGGTAGGCGAGGGAAATCATACTGCTGCTGGAAACACAACGTCCGTTGTGGACGATGCGGTTGCTGTTCGACGCCGTCACGATAGGTGGTAACCTTCGAAAGCCCTGCAACAAACGTAGCAGCTGTGCACAGTCGGTGCACGGCTACATGATCTGGATGACGTTCTACTGGTGGTGGAATGAGAACGATGTGCGGACGCCATGCGCGGATAACGGTGGCAATTGCACGAATGTTTTCCTGCGTGTGCTCAATGGCTCCGTCAGGCATACCAAGACACTCGCGGTGTTGTATGCCGAGAATCTCTCCAGCACGCTGAGCTTCTTGCGCACGACGTTCCGGAGTGCCACGTGTGCCGAGTTCGCCACGCGTGCAATCAAGGAATACCACGCCAAGACCTTCATTCGTGAGGTTGCGAATCGTCCCACCACATGCGAGTTCAGCATCGTCGGGATGAGCTGAGATTACGAGAGCATATGCACTCATTGGATGTCTCCTAACGAATCGATCTTCTCTACGCGACGCTCGTGACGTCCACCTTCGAATGGTGTCGACAAGAACGCGCGCACGATGTCGCGTGCAAGATCAACCGACATCAGACGTTCGCCAACGGCAACCATGTTTGCATTGTTGTGCATGCGTGCTAATTGTGCCATTTCAACACTCGTGCAGTTGGCTGCACGAATTGAGCGCACCTTGTTAGCAGCGATGGAAATACCAATGCCAGAGCCGCACACCAACACGCCCGCTTCGGCTTGTCCGTCGCGAACAAGATGTGCCGCCTTCGTGCCGTAGTCGGGATAATCAACCGACTCCGTTGAATCAGTGCCGACATCGAGAACAGTATGTCCGTCTGCAATCAACATTTCCTTGATCGCTTCTTTGTACGCATACCCTCCGTGGTCCGCGCCGAGTGCGATGTTCATGGGTGTACTCCTGTGCTACCAAATCCACCTTCACCACGTTGTGTTTCACTGAGTTCCGACACAACATTCCATGTGCATTGCTCGTGTCGAGCAACTACCAACTGTGCGATCCGCATTCCGCGTTCGATGATTGCATCTTCCTTCGAGAAGTTCGCAAGGATCACCTTGATCTCGCCACGATAATCACTGTCGATCGTGCCTGGAGCATTCAATGCGAACACCCCGTGCTTAGCTGCAAGACCGCTGCGAGAGCGCACTTGGATCTCAAAGCCCTGCGGAATCGCTACGCACAGACCCGTTGGTACGAGCATGATTGCTCCAGCTGCGAGAACCGTGGGCTCATCAACCGCAGCATGGACGTCCATGCCAGCTGAGCCGCTTGTAGCATAGGCAGGCAGAGGGAGGTCTGATGCATGCTCCATTCGCACAATGTCAATTGTCATCTTACTTCCTTCCGAAATCAGCAGGATTCTCGCCCCACTGTTCTGTTTCCCACTTGAGAATATGGTTTACGTAGCTGTTTGTGCTCAGCCATTCTTCGGCGCGTTTGATGAGCTCGAACACACGTGCGTTCTTCGGCGTTCGTTCGACGGTTGTCTTGGCATGACGGTTTCGCACCCATGCAATCGCTGTGCGAGAATCCGAATAGATCGGGAGTGCGATGTCGTGCTTCTTGCAGTGCGCGAGAGCATGTACGATCGCAAGAAACTCACCCAAGTTATTCGAACAGTCCTCGTACGGGCCCATTCGGAAGAACTCAGCTTCGGTCTCGGTATCCACACCACGATACTCCATCACTCCGGTGGTCATGTTGCACGCCGCATCAACGGAGATGCTTGGAAGCACAACGCGGCTTCGATCAAAGGACGGCTTGCGAGGACGTGAAGACGACGCACGTGACGTGGTCGGTAGGAGATCGATCGGACCCTCAGCGAAGGCCTGCTGGGCTTCTTCGGCTGACTCATACGACTTGTATTGTGCTTTCGGGTATCCCGATATCTGGCGCTGTGCAACATCCCACGACGTATACACACCCGGAACATGTCCGGTCCAAACCACATACCACTTCGGTTTCTTCACCTGCACCATGGTGCAAAGTTACGGTGTCACGTTCACCTGCGCACGATGCTCGTGATGGTACACTCATCGGAGCGCGGTATATGTATGCGAAAACGCACTCAGCATCTGTCCTAGGAATCGGCGCATTTGGCGTGGAGATCGAAATCACCGTCGAGACGGGTTTGCCGTCGTTTCAGATCGTGGGGCTCCCAGACAATGCCGTGCGAGAATCCAAGGAGCGTGTCACAGCCGCGCTTCATCAGGCTGGATACGGTTGGGAGCCTCGACGCATCACCGTCAACCTTGCTCCCGCAGATATCCGCAAAGAGGGAAGCGCGTTCGACCTACCGATTGCCATTGGCATCATTCATGCAATGGGGATGATTAGTGCGCGTGATCTCGACGAGACCTGTCTACTCGGAGAGTTAGCCTTCGATGGCAGCATTCGTCCAACCCAAGGTGTGTTGCCGATGGTGATGATGAAGGGGGCTAAACAGCGCTTCGTTGTGCCGGCACGCAACGCCGATGAGGCATCGATCAAGCAGGATGTCGACGTCGTTGGTGTTCGAACGCTTCAGGAAGCAATCGACCATCTGACTGGGCTGACGGTGATTGCGTCGGCAGTATGCGACGTTGACGCGGTGTTTGCGCAGGCCACCCTGCATCACCGCGTTGATATGTCCGATGTGAAAGGCCAACAGGGGGTGAAGCGTGCACTCGAAGTAGCCGCTGCGGGCGGACATAACCTGATCATGGTTGGACCACCAGGAGCGGGAAAGACGATGCTGGCGAAGCGCCTGGCGACGATCCTTCCGCCCCTTACCCTCGATGAAGCTCTCGAAACAACAACGATTCACTCTGTGGCTGGTCTTCTTCCCCCGGGACAGCCAATGGTCACGCAACGCCCCTTCCGCGCACCGCATCACACGATCAGTAATGCGGCACTTGTGGGAGGAGGCGTTGGCGTGGTCCGCGCCGGTGAGATCACGCTTGCACACCACGGCGTGCTGTTTCTTGATGAGGTCCCGGAGTTCCAGCGCAACGTACTCGAGGTGCTACGTCAGCCCCTTGAAGAGCGCCGCATTCGACTGTCGCGTACGCGGATGAGTGTGGAGTTTCCCGCAAACTTTATGCTCGTGAGTTCGATGAATCCCTGTCCGTGCGGCAACTTCGGCAGTCAGCGTCGGGAGTGTCGCTGTACATCGAATGACGTACAGCGATATGTATCGAAGATCTCCGGACCTCTTCTAGACCGGATAGATATTCACGTTGACGTTCCAGCGGTTGATGTTGAACAGCTCGCACAAGCACCACCTGGAGAAACGTCCGAAGATGTTCGTCGACGCGTCATCGATGCACGAAAACGTCAGGCAGCACGATTCGTGGTGAGCGAGGGAGTATTCAAGAACGCCGATATGTCGGCGAAAGACATTGAACGGTTCTGCGTGATGTCAGACCGAGCACGCTCGGTGCTCACAGCAGCGATGCAGCGACTGCATCTGTCGGCACGGGCATTTGATCGCATATGCAAGGTATCGCGCACGATCGCTGATCTTGACGCGAGCACCGACATTAGTGTGGAGCACATTGCCGAGGCGATTCAATACCGCAACCTCGACCGACCATTCTGGAATGCCTAGGGAATCATTCGATCGGGTGAGAACATCGCATGGCGGACCGTGGATAAACCACGGGTGAAGTCGCGCATGTCCAAGAGCAAGTCCGTTTCGGCCTTTAGAGAAACCAGACCGCTACGGTGCGGACGTCGAGCTGGCTGCTGGAGTTCAGCTGATGTAACGGGCTGAATCATCGACAGATCTACTTTGAAGAATTCAGCGATGCGCACAGCCATATCATACCGACTCATGAAATCGGGTCCGGCAACATGATACAAGCCAGTGCGCTTGCGCAAGGTGATGCGCAGCAGCGCTTCTGCGATATCCTCGACGTAGGTTGGCTGGGCAAACTGATCATTGACAACACGTATTGGCTTCTTCGAAGAGCACGCGTTGATAACCCACTGAACGAAATCAGGTCGGTCGCTAGGCGGACCGTAGATAAGGCACGTGCGGACGATTGACGAGTGCGACGTTCCGCTGGTGCAGACATTCTCACCGGCTAGTTTGCTCTTGCCGTAGTAGTTAATGGGGTTCGGTACGGCCTGTTCCGTGTACGGACCCTTTGTACCGTCAAACACGTAGTCGGTTGATACGTGCACAAGATGTGCGTCGACGATACGCGCCAAGCGTGCAAGATTCTCAACGAGCGTTACGTTGATTGCCCACGCTAGTTGTCGGTCGGTCTCGCATGCATCAACATTTGTGATTGCCGCACAGTTAATGATCGTCGACGGCATCGCACGCATCACCGATTCCTTGAGCGCTGTCTTATCGGTTACATCGAGTACGTCAACCGTAACCCGTGGATGCTGTATCGCCATCTTGCGGGACGTAACACAGTGGATCTGTGCGTCGGTCTCCTCGAGAAGTACCGGAAGAAGTGCCGAAGCAAGACGCGAACCAGCGCCGATAATCGTGATCATCAAGGGGGCTTTCAAGTCGTCGATTGTGGATAGTGTCGCTCTGACGGATAAGACAGAGGCATAATCTAGGAATTCCGTAATTCTGCACCCATGCGCATTGTCCTTGCCCTTGTTCTAGCATGTGCCGTTGCATCGGCACAGCCAGACCTTGCCCCGTTGAAGGTGCTGGTTAACGACAGTCCCGAACCGGGCTTCCTGCTGCTTGCACCGAACTGTCGCATCACGCCACGTCCATACGGCTCCTTCCTTGGCGTGTACAACGTCAATGCGGGAGTGGTTAAGACCGGACGCGTGACAAATTATCCGTTTGAGTTCAAGGTGTTTCCTGATGGACGTCTAGGATACTCGGAACTCGTGGTGTTTTCTGGTGCGTCGGTCCCAGCAGGTGTGTACATCGTCGATACGTTGCTTGCCGCACAGGAATTTGTGTCGCAAGCTCGCGGCTACCTCACCACGCAGCACGACTTCCACATGCTGCCAAACGGCAACATGGTTGTTCTCGGTGCTGAAGACGTCACCATCGATATGAGTACGGTTGTTCCCGGCGGTCACCCGGCAGCGAATGTTGTGAATGCCGTCATTCAAGAGATTGATCGTGACGGTCATGTCGTTGTGCAGTGGAAAGCACTCGATCATCTACCAATCACCGATTCGTATGAAGATCTCACAGCTCCCGCCATTCGGTTCTGTCACAACAACTCGCTCTGGATTGATGACGACGGCAACTGGATCATTTCCATGCGCCACATGTCGCAAGTGATCAAGGTCAATCGCACAACAGGCGACGTGATGTGGAAGCTTGGTGGCAAGAGCAATCAGTTCACGTTTATCGGCGATCATCCGGAACTCGCACCAACGTTCTTCAGCTATCAACACGATGCGCGTCGTTTGCCGAATGGCAACATCTCGATCTTCGACAACGGCACACAGCATACGCCACAGTATTCACGTGGTGTAGAGTACCGTCTTGACAAACGTGCTATGACAGCGACAATGGTATGGGAGTATCGACATGTTCCTGACTATTACGTGAGCATTCAAGGGGGCTTGCAAACACTCCCGAATGGTAATCGCGTGGTAGGGTGGGGAAGCGCCGCCAATGATGGTGCTCCGGGTATCACCGAAGTGGATTCAACCGGACGTGTGGTGTTCGAAGCTGCGTATCCGAAGCAGATGTTTGTGTACCGCGCAACGAAGTACCCAGTGTGGCCTACAGGGCGTCCATCGGCAACCGTTGTGATCAACGACGTCCTACCTGGTGAGCAATACGCGTACTGGCGCGGTACACACTACACCGGTACGACTGTCACGTTCCGTGCTCTTGAATCAAGCTTCTACAATCGCACAACGGCGCGTCGTTTTGCATGGTCACCGAAGAATCCTCAGTGGACGGTTGCCTCGCCCCATATCCATCAGTCGCGCGTTGAGCTGTTGCTCGAGGGGATTCGCAACGAGCGCATAGATGTACGATTCAACATCGATACACTCGGTATTACGCTTGATCCAACCAAGCTTGTCGTCTATCATCGTCCGCTTATTGACACTGGACGTTTCCAGCCGCTTGCGACAAGCTTTGATGCTGCATCACGTGAACTCGTTGTGCAGGCAACCACTGGCGGCGAGTTCTGCTTCGGCATTCCACAAGCACGCGTTGAAGACGTGCAATCGCCGCTTCTCACCTGGCCGGTGAAGGGCGAGCGCATTCTTGAGCGCACAACACATGCGTTCAAGGTGACGCCAAGTGGACGTGTTGATTCGATTCGAATTCAGGTGTCTCGCGACCCAGCATTTACGTCGGGTGTGATCGACCTCACTGCCACGAGTGATCGTGTCAACGTAGACGTTACTGATGCAACATACACGCTCTACTGGCGTGCAATGGCGTTCGCCGACAACATCGCGAGTGTATGGTCTGCAATCGATTCCGCTGTTGTTGCTCCTGCGTACCTCGATGTTACGCGTCCTAGTACGGATGTGCAGTGGGTGTACGACAACGCGTATGCAGTGTCGTGGAAGACGAACATCAGTGGTCTTGTGCGCATCGAACTTGTGAAGAACGATCAGGTTGTTGCACTCATCCGTGATAGTGTTCTTGCTCGGTCGCAAGGGTACCTGTGGAAGGTTCCACTCACGGTGCCTGCTGGTACGGAGTACCATGTGCGCGTGTCATCCATTGATGCTGCGTTTGCAGCGATCACAAGAACGGGAGCACAGAATATCACGATCACCGATGCGGTATCGGTAGCTGATGATCGAATGATGCAGGGTCCGCTCACGGTGCTTCCAATGCCCGCATCACATGCTGTTGTTGTATCGAATGTCGCATCGGGCATATCAGCACTCGAAGTCTATTCAGCGTCCGGCGAGCGCGTCCTTTATCACTCGGCGCGTGGGACACGAGAGCATGTAGATGTTACGACCTTGCCTGTTGGTATCTACACGGTGTTCGTTACAGACTCACGCGGTGTTATCTATCGCGCACCGCTGATGATCGCGCGATAACGCAGCACGCTTAGTATCCCGTAGGGTGACCGTTCTTCGAGCGCCACGCAAAAATGGGTTTGAACGGACCGTACTTATGCTGATCAGCAGAGAAGGGATCGGCATATGGTGGGAAGAAATAGTCCAACGGCTTCTCTTTGTGAATCGGATACTCACTTGTCAGATCAGGTTGCGGACGTGTATGAAGCTTATCGTCGTTCACATACGCAGCAACGTCCATCGCTTCTTCATCGGTGAGTAACGGTGCATCCCATCGTGCAATGTCATTCGGCATGTTGTACTTGATGAACTGCGCTGATTTGATCAGGCGGTGCATAGAGGAACCCGGTTGGTAGGACATCGGACCCCAGAGCGGTGGATAGACATAGGCAATGCCGTCTTCCTTGAGCACGCCCTGTCCATCATCACCATGGCAGCGCATGCAATGCTTGTCATACACTGCGCGCCCCTTCACTGGATCTGCTGGACGATCAAGCAGAGCAATCGCCTTCAAGTTGTCGCCATGTACGCGTTCGCCAACGGGAACACCCTTACCTAGCCACTGCATGTAGGCGAGCATTGCAATCATCTCCTTGCTGTCAAGGGGCATGGGGCGACCATTCAGCGGACGTTCAATGCAGTTGTTGATGCGATCGCCGAGCGTAAGGATCTTGCCTTCACGTGCTCGGTACTGCGGATACCGTGCATGAGCAGAGAAGTAGTTGAGTCCGAACGGACGTGTACCTGCCTCGAGGTGACAGTTCTGGCATCCGAGACCATTGCCACCAAAGGAACCAACGGAACCCTTAGGTCCGAGATAGTACGGGAAATTCACCAGCAGTTCCCGTCCATAGCGAATCATATCGCCGGTAGCATTGTCGGGAATCGTTGATGTATCGGGCGGAACAAACAGCGCGGTGTCTGCTTCGAGGATGACCTCGTTCTTCGGCTCCTCATGTCTGCATCCAGCTGCGATGATGCATGCCACTGTAGCAAGCGCAATGATGACTGCGTTACTTCTCAAACTGACGTTGCTCCTTCTTCCACGCATCGAAGCCCCCTAGCATGTTGACCACATGCGAATAACCCATGGAGGCAAGTTTAGTTTCGGTGTCCTTGCTGCGCCGACCTGACTTGCAGTACACAACAATTGTCGCGTTCTTCGGCAGTGTTGCAACCTGCGTCCAGAAGTCCTTCGCGTAGAAGTCCATAAGCCGGGCACCGCGCAAATGTCCGTCAGCATACTCGGCTGGGGTGCGTACATCGAGCACGATGGTCGACTTCTTCGTGGCCAGACGAGCGGCTTCGGCCGTCGTGACATCGCCCCCTGCCAAAGCAAAGGACTGAACGAGGACAAACGCAATGAGGGTGTAGAGTAAGCGCATCACGAAATATACCGCACAACACAGGCTGATTGTACAGACCTTCCTAACTTTCGGCTATGTCTGCGCGCCTTACCTCTTACCGCTTCACACTCACTGCATTCCTGTTGGCTGCTATGGCAGTCAGCAATGTACTGGCCCAGGACATGAACTGGGGCACACAGCCTGATACAACGTCGCCAATTAAGGTGCAGTTGTTCGCTCAGCTTTGGACGCGGTATAATCAGAACAATCCCGGCACACTAGCTCTCGGACAGCCTCAGGATGAATCGTTTGACATTGGAGTTCGGCGGGCACGTGTCCAGGCCTTTGCAAACATCAATTCACGAGCGACCCTCTTCATCCACTACGGCTTTAACAACTTCAACTACGCATATCAGAATGGCGGTAACAGACGAATTCAAGCATACTTCCACGACTTCTTCGGCGAGTATCGACTCTTCGATGCGAATGAGTTGAAGCTGGGAGCAGGGCTATCATTTGTCAACGGACTAAGCCGTTTCTCACAGCCTGCTATCGTTGCGTTGCCGACGATGGACGGTGCTCTGTTCGCGCAAGCAACGTCGGAACAGAATGATGTAACCGGACGAAAACTGAGTATCACTGCACGTGGACAAGTCGGACCCATCGATTACCGCGTAGCATTATCGGATCCGATGGCAGTGACAACGAACGGTCAACCAGCACGACCCATCGCGCCTGAAGCAAACTTTGCGCAGAATCAGCGAACCTTGCAGCAACAAGCCTACGTGATCTATCAGTTCTTTGATCACGAGCCACATCAGGTGCCAAACATGGCTGGCACGTACTATGGCACGCGAAAGATTTTCAACGTTGCCGCCGGTGTGATCTATCAACCGGATGCGATGTGGCGCTCACGCGGTGCCGACACCGTGTATGAAGATCTGCTCTTGATGGCAGTTGAGTCGATGTATGATGCGCCCATCGATCGGTGGGGAACAACACTTAGTGCCTATGCAGGCCTGTTTCATCATAACTACGGCTCGAACTATCTGCGCTACAATGGGGCGATGAATACGGGCACATCAATGCTAACATCTGATGATAGCACTGCGCTTCGTCCGCTTACGCAGTATGGTCCGTCGTGGGGAAATGCTTTTCCGATGTATGGCACTGGCGAAGTGTTCTTCACGCATGTTGGAGTATTCGTTCCACGTGTCCTCGGTGCTATTGGCATCATGCCGTATGTGAGTGCTAATCTCGCATGGTTCGACCGATTGAATCGTTCGCTCACAGACGTCTACGGCATTGGCTGTTCTATCCTTCTCGACGGCATCAGAAGTCGCGTCACACTTGAACTCCAAAACCGTCCTACCTACGGCGTCGATGTTTCGCGCGATCCCTTTGGCGAGCTCGTCAACGGCGAACGACGCAGTCAAGTTGCGCTCCAGTATCAGGTGGTGTGGTGAAGCACCTCTATCGCAACGCGCAACTGCTTGCGCTGTTCACAATCGTGTACAACATCGTCGAGGGCGTTGTTTCAACTACGATGGGGTATGGCGACGAGACACTAGCGCTCTTCGGCTTTGGGGTTGATAGCTTCATCGAGTCGATCTCTGGCGTTGGTGTATACGTCATGATCCGCCGCATAGCTCATAGTGCGCAGCAGGTAACTGCAAGTCAGCAAACAGAGTTTGAGAAGCAAGCTCTTCGCATTACGGGCTGGGCCTTCTATGGGCTATCAGTAATGCTTGCTGCAACTGTTGCGCTGAATGTTGTTGAGCACAAGGCTCCGGAGTCGACGTTCTGGGGCGTTGTGATCTCTTCTGTCTCGATCATAACAATGTCTGCTCTTGTAGCAGCAAAACGTCGTGTGGGACGCGCATTGAACAGTGCGCCAATTCTTGCTGATGCGAACTGCACGCTCGTGTGCATTTACATGAGCATAGCTGTGCTCATCTCGTCCGGTATTTACGAGCTTACATCCTTCGCATACGCAGATGCAATCGGAGCTATTGCGATCATCTGGTTCAGTGTTTCAGAAGGACGTGAGTGTTTTGCAAAAGCGAAAGGCCATCAGTGCGGATGCGAGCACGAATAGTAGTCGTCATGTTGTTTGCGTCCTTGCAGCTTTCTGCTCAAGAAGACTCACTCCAAACCGGACTCGGATGGTCGTTCGTACCAATCCCTGCGTACACGCCTGAAACAAGCTGGATGGCTGCGTTAACAGCGTTTGTAACGTATCGCGATAATGTCGACCCGACGATGCGCACATCGTCCCTTGCTGTCGCTCTTCAGGGAACCCTCAAGAACCAGTTCTCACTCGGCTTGTATCCTGAGATCTATCTCGACAGCAATCGAGTTCGAATTGAGGGTGGAATCGAATGGTACCTGTATCCGTACAACTTCTTCGGTGTTGGAAACAACAACCCATCATCTAACGCAGAGCTCTACACTCCCTACGGTGCAAAGCTGGAAATGCGCGTTCTCTATGCGTTGTCAGGACGTCGTGTGCAACATGGATTGAGCGCGGGTGTGCACCTTGATCTGCGATATGATCAGATCCGATCGATCGAGCCACGTGAGGACGGCACGATAGGTCCGCTCGGCCGTGGCGAAATCGCTGGTGCACAAGGTGGCTGGTTTAATGGTATCGGACCTCAAGTATCGTACGACACGCGTGATAACAACTTTGATGCACGTGATGGAGTGTTCGCCGAAACGTATACGATCTTCTATAACGAGCTGCTGGGTAGTACGTTTTCATCGGCCATAACGACAGTTGATGCGCGTGTATATACCTCGATCGCAAGCGAAACGTCTATCGCTGCTCGCGTTCTCCTGCAATCAGCAGACGGCACGCCACCATTCCTTCAGATGCCAAGCATCGGTGGTTCGAATAACATGCGTGGCATCATCGACGCGCAGCAACGCGATCGTATGTCACTGCTTGCAGGTGTTGAAATGCGTTTTCCGATTCTGTGGCGGTTTCGCGGTGCAGCGTATGCTGATGTAGGACAGGTGGCTTCGAACATATCGGCAGTCGCACTCAACCAGCTATGGGTTACCTATGGGGCAGGGATACGATTCCTGCTTGTGCCGGAAGAACGCATATCTCTACGTCTCGATGTTGGCGTAGCTCGCGGTGTGCCCCAGTTCTATTTAGGATTCAACGAAGCGTTTTAGCAATGCTGAAGCGTGCTAGTGATATGTTATTCACTCGTTACATGTCGAGATGAGCTGTTAACACAGATCTAACATGCTCGTGATGTTCCAACGATAGGTTCGCATGTCTTTCAATCGACATTCATCACCTTTATCGTTTACGGAGCATTCTCATGAAAATGTTGGGTCTCTTTGCAGCAGCAGCTATTGCTGCCAGCGGCGCGATGACAGCACAAGATTTTCCTGTGCGCATCGAGCCAGTCACAATGATCCCGTACCTCCAGGGTCGCGTCGTTGTGCCACCATCACCACTGAAGTATCAAAACATCTTCGTTGGTGGTGTTGATAGCGTTGAAACAGAGATGGGTCGTTCAGCTGCTAAGCAGTGGCACGACTACATCGGCTATGCAGCTGATGAAACAGGTTCGTCGCTCGGATACATCATTGTAAACCACGAAATGATCGAAGCCAACGACAAGATTGGTGACGGTGGTGGAATGACGATGTTCAAGCTTGGCAAGAAGGCAGACGGTACGCTCGAAGTACTTGATCAGACTCTTGCTGATGGCCGCAAGGGTAAGTTCTTCAACGTCGACTTCAAGAACACCGTCGGCGAAACAGGCATGAACTGCGGTGGTATGTCTGGATTCGGTCGCGTATGGACAGCTGAAGAATGGTATCAGAGCTCAAACAAGGGAATCAACGCAGATGGTAAGGGTTTCCGTGATACATCTGACTTCGTCATCGGCTCAAAGCAGCCATCTGGTTTCCCAGGTCTCGATGGTAAGACAATCAAGCGCTTCCAGAACCTGAACTGGATGGTCGAGATTGATCCAAAGACAGCAAAAGCAGTTCGCAAGTACTACAACTGGGGTCGACAAGGCTTCGAAGGTGGTCAAGTGATGCCTGACGGTAAGACGATCTTCCTCTTTGAAGACGGTGCAGCTGGTCGTTCAATCCTCACAAAGTTCGTCGCTGATGTTGCTGGTGACTACACGAAGGGTAAGACCTACTTCTACAAGCAAGATGCCGGTAAGTACACAGGTACATGGGTAGAAGTACCAAACAACCCTGCGACAGATTGGGATATCCTTGTTGCTCCACACAACTGGGCGAAGACAAAGGGTATCACAGGTTTCACACGTCTCGAATGGGGCGCATTCAACAAGACAGACGGCAAGATATACATCACAGAAACAGGTCAAGATCGTCCGGGCGCAAACTACAAGTCGGCTCTCGCTGACGGTTGGACACTCCCACAGCACACGTACGATCGTGCGAAGGAGCAAGGCGTAGCGGTAGACAGCAGCGCACACATGGATTACTACGGACGTGTTCTCGTGCTCGACCTCAACGACAACTCTGTTCGCTCATTCCTCGAAGGCGGTCCGTACATCACAGACGCACAAGCGGTCCCTGCTCGTTACCCAGAGAAGCACCTCTCGAACCCTGATGGAATTGGCTTCCTGTATGTGAATGGCAAGACGTTCATGGTCGTTGAAGAAGATCTTAATGGTGTGAACTTCGGTCGTATGCCAAACACAGGTATGCGCGGCACGAACTGCGAAGCATGGTTGCTCGATATGTCGAAGGCTCCTACGATCGACAACCTCTATCGTTTGGCAATTTCGCAGTATGGCTCTGAAATCACCGGCTTCGCATCACTCGACGATGGTAACACAGTCCTCATCAACGCGCAGCACCCAGACAACGCAACGATCTCTGATGCAGCAGCGAAGAACTCGCTCACATTCGCGATCTCGGGTCTGAAGCAACTCGTCAGTTCAATTGAGAAGGACAATGACGGTCGCACACAAGGTGCTGTCTCTGTCTTCCCGAACCCAACATCAACACAACTCAACTTCACAACTGCAGTTGATGCTGCACTGTACGATGCTACAGGCGCTCGTGTTCGTGTTGTTCGTGAAACAACATCGCTCGACATTGCCGACCTCGCATCGGGTGTCTACTACGTTCGCTTTGCTGATGGTTCAACACAGCAAGTCGTGATCCAGCGCTAATTCCAACGATTTCGATCTACGCAGAGCAGGGCCGATGTCTTCGTGACATCGGTCCTGTGCTGCATTCAAACAAGAACCCACTAGGCCCCCTATGAACCGCTACATAATCACCATCAGCGCAATTGCGGGTCTGATTATCATCATTGGTGCTCTTGCACGTGATATGCACACCGAGCGGCGTGATAAGCAGAGAGCAATCCTGGAGCGCATAACGCTATCAGCACAACAGACAACAGAGGCATTTGCCGTAGCGACGCAGAACATCCAACCAGGGGATAGCGCCAAGCGACTTCACGCATTCTACGAGGATGTACGTCGAGCGTATAAAGCTTGTGAACCTCTCATCGAGTATCTCGATCCAGGAACAGTAACAGCGCACATGAATGGTGCGCCACTACCGAAGTTGGATCCAAAGTCGACGTTCATCGAAGTCCTCGAACCAGAGGGACTACAAGTGATAGACGAACTACTGTTCGAAGACGACGTGATGTCCGTCGAGCAGATAACGTTGCTCCGTGATCGCGCCGATCGCCTGTCAACTGTTATGCGATACGCAGCAAGTCTGCTTCGCGCAGCCCCCTGGACTGATCGCATGATGCTGGAAAGCGTACGAACAGGAGTGCTGCGCATAACTGCTATGGGTATCACCGGCTTCGACCGACCGGCATCCGCCCCGAAGCTTGCAGATAACATCCCGGCGCTCGAAACGCTCCGTGACATTCTCGCCACGTACGGTCCGTGGTGCCAGGTGGCATCAACACAGAAGATTCTAGCCGAAGCTCTGTCGCATATCGATGCTGCAATAGGTGAGATGAGGACACCGTTTGATGAATGTGATCGCGTTGAACTTATCCGGACCGCGCTTGATCCGTTGTATGAAGATGTTGCACGTCTACAGACGGCGCTCCAGATCGAGTTTGCAGATGAAGTTGGCAACGGACTTGTTGTTGTGAATCCGCGTGGTACGAGCATGTTCGCCGATGATGTGTTCAACCCGTACGCCACGACGGGAATGACGGCTGCATCTCACTCACCAGAGATGGTCGAGCTGGGACGTCTCCTGTTCTTTGATCCAGTGCTCTCATCGACTGGTGAGCGCGCGTGCGCGTCGTGTCATCAACCCGAGCTCGCATTCACGGACGGACGTAAGACGAGCCTCGCGCTTGGCAAGACGAAGTCCATTCAGCGCAACGCACCAACGCTAATCAACAGCGTGTATGCGCGTCGATTCTTCTACGATCTTCGAGCACTGCGACTCAACGACGTGATATCTCACGTTGTGACGCATGTAGATGAGTTCGGTTCTTCGCTTCTCGAAATGGTCGGACGCCTTCGTGATTCCGACGAGTACATGCAGCGTTTTGAGCGCGCGTTCAATGTCAAGGGGCCTGAAGCAATCGACGCAACGCATGTCGGTCTCGCAATTGGTGCGTATGTCGCAACGTTGCGATCATTCAACTCACGTATCGACCGATATCTCCGTGGTGAAGCAGTCCAGATCTCGACAAGTGAACGTCGTGGTATGAACCTCTTCATGGGCAAGGCCGTGTGTGCGACGTGTCACTTCCCACCAACGTTTGCGGGATATGTACCACCAGCGTTTGTCGAGAGTGAATCGGAGATTCTCGGCGTACCTATGCGTGTTGATACGGCTAACGCACGTCCGGATAGCGACGTGGGTCGTGCTGCCGGCATTCGTCGCGAACACTCAGAGATCTATCGCCATTCGTTCAAAACACCGACGGTGCGAAACGTTGAGCTAACGGCACCTTACTTCCATAACGGTGCGTATCAGAACCTCGAGCAGGTTGTAGACTTCTACGCACGCGGTGGCGGCAAGGGAATTGGATGGGACGTTCCGTATCAGACTCTGCCATTCGACAACCTCGACCTAACAGCCGATGACCGACGTGACATCATTGCATTCATGCGAGCACTCACCGACACGACGGGTCTGACAAAGCGTCCGACTCGCTTACCGAAGATGCGGTCGTCAACAGCACGCCGTACAATTGGTGGGGATTACTGATCAGTGATGATGTGGTCCCCCTTCGCTCACCCTTCGCTTCGCTCGGGTGATGACGCTCGGGTGATGACGCTCCCACATCACTGATTGCATTATGAACGTTGCATAATGAATACCACATTTCAATAACATGCTCAGAACACGACAAAAGTTGTATCAGGCGAGAAAACCTTTTGCATGTTGACACAGGAATAGGAAGAAGAAGTACCCGAGAAGAAGAACCCGAGATGTTTCGGGGCATTGTTATTCATTTTATTGGAGGTAGAGGATGAACGCGCGAGTATGTACAACGATAGCATGGCTAATGGCCGTGAGTGTTCTCATGTGCTGGGCGGGCACCACCGCAGCCGCACAAGTCAGGCAGTATGATCGAACGCTGGGCACGATCCCTTCAGTGGGCGATACGGTGTGGATGTATGCCCACGATCGTGCCAATTCGGATGATCGCAATCCATTTATATATCCGGCGATGGCGTTTGCCGAAGGTGCGAATCTCATCTTCCGCCTCGGCGTGTATAATCATGTGATCGCCGTCGATGGACGCACCGGTCTTGAGCATGGCAGGGTGAATATTACCAAGCTCATGAACATCAAACCTGTCTACAACGTGCCCATCTACGACGTGGCGGTACCCGAGGCCGTCTCCTGTACGCGGGACGGACGGCTGGTGCTGGTCACGTACCGCGTGAGCGACACCCTGCATACGATCTTGGTATCGTATCCCGAAGGGCAGCTGGTGCGGAACTTCCCGTTCACACCGTCGAGGGAGCCGAGATTTGATCGGAATCAAACGATGATATCTCCCGACGGACGCTGGGTGGTGGCGCAATCAGGTGTGTATGAGCTACATGACCTGCAGTCGGGGACGAAGGAGGAAATGCGCGTTGTCGGCTTTCATTTCAACGATGCATCGACCGAGTTGATCGGAAGTCGTGGACCCGATAAATCTGGACTCTGGACGTTCGCGATTACCGACCTGACGAAGGGAGGCAAGCCGTGGCGCTCTGTCAATGCCAGCCCCCAGCTGTGGAATGCCAAGTTCTCGGCCAATGGGCGCTATGCACTGGCATATACAGGGCCGGTCACGACTACATCGGTTATGCAGCTCCCGCAGCTGACAGTGTTCGACCTGATGACCGGCGACACCGTCTGGCAGATCACCGGGACGCGTATTGAGAATGAGAACATTAACTCAGATAAGGACATGCTGAGCTATGCCATCAGCGCCGATGGCTCGCTGGTGTATGCCTACCGCGACGACACCGTCGCCGGCACCTACCTCAAAGGCGGGTACTTCTACCGTATGCCGGATACCATACCCATTGCCCGCAGCGTGGTGCCGGGGTTGAGCTTTAAAAATGAGGTCTTTGACAGTCCAAACTGTGATGGCGGTCTATCTCTCTGGTCGCCCGACCTGCGGCGACGCTTCGTTTCACCGAGGCAGGGCACGGTGGGATATTATCCCTTCACCGTCATGGCGCTGGATTACGACTTCACAACAGGCACCGGGCCCGACGCGACAACCGCCGGCAGCACCGATGCAGGTGCCAGGCCGGTGTATCCCAATCCCACCACGGGCACGGTTACACTGCCGACGTCCTACGACGGACCCATGGCGTGGTCTCTATGGAGCACCACCGCAAGCCGCATCGATGGCGGACAAGGCATGGCCGCCGGCGGCCGCCTTGTGATAACCCTGCCGCAATCCCTACCCGCCGGACGCTACATGCTCAGCGTCCATCCCGAGAATCGTCCGTCGGCGATACGCAGCTATACCATTGTGATGAATTGATCGTATCTACCTGACACTCGGGGCAGGCCTGTCTCGCCCGCACGTAATGATGATGCACGCAATGTTTCGCGGGCGATGCACGCAATGTTTCGCGGGCGATGCACGCAATGTTTCGCGGGCGATGCACGCAATGTTTCGCGGGCG
>CAJAIA010000013.1 GCA_903939735.1 uncultured Ignavibacteria bacterium | reverse complement strand
GTGTTGATCAGTGTATAGACTGTTCCCGCTGCAACATTACCCTCGGGGATATAGGTCTTCACAAGAAGTCGATCACCGAACGATCCAACAGCCGTAACCTGCTGATATGCTGTGTAGCGCTTCGGAAGGTAATGCGGCCGAAGTACAGCATCATGTCCAACCGTCCACACTTCGCCGTATCGGCCTACAACAAGCGCGAGTGAGTCGTTGATGAGACCGAGGTAGTGACAGTTGATCTTACGCTCGGCGGTGTCGTCGGGAGCTGTGTATGCTGTGTCGGTGCGAAATGCAAGCGTACTCCGAGGTCCGATCGATACTCCGCCACGCCAGGGGATCTGAATAACTGTTCCATTGCGCAGTTGCACCCATCGTGATCTGCTATCGATCTGCGTCGGTGTCTGCTCACCTGTACACGCATCAACTTCAATAGTGTTTCCTCCGGCTTCCACCATTCCGAAGTATCCCGGACGTGTGGGCGCAAGCATCATCACGTTAGACACAATCGATGGCCACTTCACGTTCTTCCATGAGGTACCGGCGTCGCACGAGATGTTCACTCCGTCAAATGGGTGCCTAGAGTCTAGGATATCGAAGATGACAGTGCTCGGCTGGATGTACTTTGCTCGAAGTTCGTAGCGACCGTTGAACCCCAAATCGCTCGTGTCCTTAACGAGGTACCGAATTGTATTGCCGCCATCTTCCGACACAAGATTGACGGGAAACTTCATGTAGACATTGCCGACGAAGTACCACTTACCAGACCAGTCAATGGTCCACTGCGTGGCCACGTCGATAAAAAACATCTTGATATCGAAGATCGTCCGCCACGTTTCTCCACCATCCGACGTAGCATACGTATCGTACGCACCACCGTCGAAGAGGATGGTCGATCGTGTTCGATCGACACTCATATATCCGGTGCCCCCTTTCAGACGACCATACTTCGGTATCTGAAAGAGCCATTCAGGTTGTTGTGCAATGACGTGTGGTGCTGCGAGTACAATACAGCACAGAAGTCCCAGAATACGACTGCGCATGGTACACCCCTCGTTGATGGTGAAGCCGAAAGTTAGGCAGAATTCATAGGTTTGATGCCACTGCGACATTTCATCCCCTAAGGACCTCACGTGCGCTTTTTCGTTTCCGTTGTGCTCATTGCCATCGCGTCGATCGCCTCCGCTCAAAAGCCCGATATGAAGTCGATTGAGCTTCCATCAGGCGTGAGTTATCAGTTTCTCGGCACCTACTCGGTTGATCGACTAAATGCAATCCTCACAAAGGAGCTGCAGGAGTTTGCGCCCGACAACACGGTTGCGTTTCCACCTGCGAAGAACAGCGTCAATCTGTACCGCGTTGCATACACGTCGGTTGTTCCAGAACAAATGAATCGTCGCACACGTGCTTCTGGTCTGATCGCTGTGCCGAACGTGCCACGAAAGAACCTCCCAGTCGTGATGTATCAACACGGAACGGTGTTCTCGAAAACCGCAGTGCCGTCGTATCCAGAAGAGTCGTACGAAACGCGCCTCATGATTGCACAGTTCGCCGGCGACGGTTACATCGTGGTTGCAGCTGATTACTTCGGTAAGGGGCTCTCCGACGAACCGGATAGTTATCTCGTGAAGGCAAGCACGCAGCAGGCATGCGTCGACATGTATTACACGTCGAAGGTGATTCTCAACGAAGTTGGATATAAGCCAACATCATTCTTCTTGAGTGGTTGGTCGCAAGGTGGCTGGGCAACACTCGTGTTCCTCAACCATCTCGAGAACCTGAAGATCCCAGTCACTGCCGCTGCTGCAGCAAGCGCACCTGCTGATATCTATACGATCATGAATCGCTGGATCAACAACTGGCAGCCAGTGGATGCTGTCTACCTCACAGGATGTGCAGCGTTGCAGATCAACGCACACGAATTTTACTACAACAGTCCTGGTCTGAGCGCCGGTGCGTTCAAGCCCGAATACCTCCAAGCTGCGCGGGACCTCCATGCGAGCCGCATCAACTGGACGCAATACAGTGCTATCGTGCCAGCCAAGATTGTCGACATGCTACAACCAGACTTCGTTGCATCAAGCATCGGCGGCGAAACACCATACTGGCAAACGTTGCAACGCACACACGGGTATCGCTGGCGCTCGGTAACGCCGCTTCGCTGCTACAACGGAGGCAAGGACGAGGTAACGCCGACCTATATCGCAGAGCTGCCTGTGGGCTTTCAAACGCTAATCGGTGGCGGACCAACAACAGCGCACTCGGCCGGACCCAACGCGGATCACCGCGGTGTGTTCATCTACGGTGTAAAAGATCAGAAGACCTGGTTCGCGTCATTCAACGCTGAATGATCAGCGGCTGTGTGCGCTGCACGCCTCGTGCATCACGCACAACTATCACGTACTGACCCGTTGCAAGGGGGCGCACATCGAGTGTGATGCGCTGCTGTTGCATCGGCCATGTGCTCGATGATACACGCGTGCCACGCAGGTCAAGAATCTCGACGCTTCGTTCAGGTGCATCACCTGCTGCATCTGTCAGCACAACAACGTCATCCGATGGTTGCGGTGCAAGTGCGAGGTCGGCATGCTGATGATCATCCTCAACGTCACTCGTTGGATCCGTATTGCAGTCATCAGTAGACGCTGCAAGTAGCGGCTGCACACCGCATGCACGGAACGTAAACGAGCGGCAGCGCTCGGTGAAGAACTTCCCAACGCGTTGTTCGCTCGCTGTGATGGTATCGCGCTCAAGCCATTCTTCTGCTGGCAGAGCCTGTACAATTGGGTGCATGGATTCGCCCCATTCGCTTACATGTCCGAACTGGTGTGCGTGACCGATTTCGTGATACAGCACGTAACGCAGCTTTGCCATACCGAACTCGGGGTTCTTGCCGTTGCCATAGTACCAATTGAACTTGCGTGATAGACGACAGTCGGTGTCGCGCACCCAGTAGAACGTTTCCGTTCCGAGGATACACGAGTACCATATCCAGTCGCAGTAGGCCACTGCGCCTGCACCAAGCTCGTAGCCGGGTGCATCGAAGACGATTGCGTTGATACCGTCATTCAGTGCATACCCCGCAGTAGCAGGTGTCTGCGCAACATCGAAGCTCATACCTGTTTTGCAACGGAACTGTCGCATCACACTTTCGACACATGCGCGTGCATCAGCATTGTCGAACAGCACCTTATCCATTGCCCACGTGTAGCCACCATTTGTGTTCGTCGTAATAAGGTTGTTGTAGACGAGCGGCGAAAGACTACGCGCCGCCAGATTCGACGTAACGCGCACATTGTCGGCAGACTCATGCACCGTTGCACCAACAACTACACGCACCTTGCCTGAGTACGACGGTGGTACTTCAATAACGATCTCTGTGTCCGACCATGAACGATACGCGAATCCCTGCGCAGCTTCTGCGCTATGGTAGTTCGTTCCATCAGTGGTAAACGTCACGTAGCTCGATCCACGCTGTGCACCAAAGCCTGCACCGCGAATCGTGAGCGGATCGCCCATGCCCCCTATCACGCGTTCGGGCGTGAACGTGATAGCGCCCTGCAGTACCTCAGCAGCCTTACCATGGTTGCGATTCGGTGTTGCACGTTGAAATTCAACGCGAGTTTCATGCGGGTAGTTCGAGAGAAAGCGCTGCTCAACACGGGCGGTGGTATTCGCAATCACACCCCAGCAGTCGCGCACGGCACCATCTTCTGTCTGTGCGATGAACGCCTGCACCTCGGCATACGGTCGGAAGAACGACGTCACGTCGCTACGGGTGAAACGCGTGTCGTTTGCACGCGTTGCTTCGAGAAGAAGGAAGCCCTCATCGCCAACATCAAGCTTGAGGGTACCAATCACGGTGCGTCCCATCGTTCCCATGTCACCACCCTCGGTGATCACGGTAATCGTGTCGCCCACAAGGTCGGTCTGCTTCCACACGTCCGACACCAATACACGATTGATCGTGTAGATCGATCGTTGCGCATCGTCCCAGACAGCCTTCTGCGAGACGACGTTGCCGTAGACAACCGCGCTTGCAGACGCGATGCGATCAGAGAGCGGAATCTTTACAGCGAGACATGGCTCACTGATTCCGGCACGAAGTGAGTGCGTCGATGTAATGAGCAGCAGTGTGAACAGAAGACGCTTCATCAGAACCCCTTGATGATGAGATGCGTCAAACGTACGGAACAGATTGGTTGAATGCCGGGAAAGTATAGTACCCGGCATGGAAGGTGTCACGCAATGTCAGCCGGCTGACTCTCAAGAACTATATCCTATTCCACATCAGAATGAGGTCTCATATGCCTGTTCGTAACATCGAAGTACATGAAGGTGAATTCTATCATGTCTATAACCGGGGTGCTCTCAAAGAGACTCTCTTCATTGAATTACGGATGTACGACCTGTTTCTCAACTATCTCCAACGCTTTGCCAAGGAGTGTTGTATATCAGTCGTTGTTGTCTGTCTTATGCCGAATCACTTTCACCTCCTAGTTCGGGTTGAGAAGGGTGGCAATCTCTCGTCATTCATGCAGCGCTTGTGCTGGTGCTATTCACGCAGGATAAACTCTATCCTGCATCGCACAGGGACCATATTTCAGGGTAGATATCAACTCAAGCACGTACCAAGCACCTCGTACTTTAAGCAGCTTTGCGGCTATCTTCACTTGAATCCTGTTAAGGGTTCACTCGTTGATTCCCCGCTCGATTGGCCATTCTCGAACTATCTAGAGTGCGTCGGTTTACGAAGGCGTATCGTAGGACGTCAAGATCTGCTTCTTGAGGTATTTGGAGGCGAAGAAGCATATCGGACGTATGTCGCTGACGTAATGACGAATCGCAGAGTAAAGAATCGCCAGCTTATAGCGGATCTAGCATCAATTGATAACTGAGTAACACCGAAGCTTGAAATGCCGGGAACTATACTTTCCCGGCATTCATGTACCGGCTATTCTCTTACTACGACCGGTATCGATTGCGAGTTGTTCTCGTGCTGGATGCGCACCACGTATGCGCCCGCATACACAGTTTGCATGTCGATGAAGCACATCGTGCTTCCCTGATGAATAGCACTGGTATGAATCACGCGCCCAGACATGTCGATAAGTTCGACACTCATTGAACGATGGTTTGGAGCAGCGATCTGGACAATAAGTACGTCGTGTGCAGGATTAGGATACACGATAGCTGTCGCCGTTGAAGCAACGTCATCTGCATGTGTTGTAGGATCGTAGCGAGTAACTTCTTCTTGAATTGTCACGTTGGTTGAACCTGCACCCGGACCGCGCACCGGGAAGTTCTCCGTGGCTACCACGCCGTAGTAGGTAGGCCCGATCACATACGGATAGGTCGACACTCCATCTGCGTCGATGGTCGCGAAGTATGCATACGTGCCTTCTGGATATTCTGGCGTAATGCAGAAGCGTCCGTTATGTTCGTCGAGATCGCCAGATCCTGCGACGTACTCAAAGTCTTCTGCATAGGACCCCAGCGCTTGTTGCGCAAGGCTTGGTCCGTGCTGTGCTGCAGCGAGCACCGTACCGTTGGCAAGTGTCGTTCGCTCTGTGATGTTGCGTAGACGGTAACTCGGACGCATCCGCGCGACGTTCGTTGTACCAGTTGCCCAGCCATAGGCGCCGTAGATTGGGAAGCCATCAAAGGAGAAGCCAATCAGCGGACCATGCTTCGTAGAGTCGGGGATGTAGAGTCCATCTGCGAGATACATATCGCACACATCCGACATCTTCACCTTAGCGATGTTGAATGCGGTGGGATTCTGGTGATGGTGGTATTGTCCTTGCGCTCCGCCTCCACCTTGCCCAGGAGGACCCATCTGAATTGGCGCAGGGTGCCCCACTGCGCAATCGAATCCAGCACGTTCGAATACGATCGCGTTTTGATGCCACACGTTCTGGTTGTTGTATGAGCGTGCGTCGGCGTAATTGTACACCGGCACACCATTGATCAATACAGCGATGTGCCCGAGGCCGACGGCTGTCTTTGCGCCCGTCTGCACTGCTGGCTTGAGTGGAATCTTGAAAAGGTAGTTACGATTGACGGCAATTGATGGATTGCCATCGCGATACGGACCAATCACATACGAAGGAATACCACTGCACCTGATGTAGGAGTAGGTACCCGAGTACTGCACGAGCTGCACGTTTGCTTTCGCCGTATCGACGATCGGTGTCGGATTGTTCGCGAGGTAATGCCTACCCGTGATGCCCGTAGTGTTGATAATCCACGAAGTGATGGCTGGATGGGTCTGACCCAACATTGATGTCGCAGTGGCAATGCAGACTGCGAACGAGAGTACCACATGACGTGCGTGCATCGTTTCCCCTTTCAGCGGTGTGTACCAGGAACCCTCCCGGCGAACAAGAAACGATGGCGCTGGAAATGGTTACTGTCTGCGGTGAAGCTGAAGCATAATAGTTGCTGACGGCACGTTGATGACATGTCGACCTATTTCGAGTGTTCCGTCATGTGCGGTTCCCAGAAAAGCGCCACGGAGGTCGTAGCACGATATCACAACACGTTGAACATTGTTGTTGGTCACCACGATCCGGTCGTTCACAATATCAAGCTCGTATGTGATGCCCATGTGCTCGATAACCTCACCAACCGATAGCGGTCCTTCTTCAAGTCGTCCGCGAGGTGTTAGCGTGCGTCCGGCGAACGCAGGATGGTCCAAGCCGTAGCGATAGGTCTTGAAGACCATGTTGTTGCGTGGGGTTTGCCCTTGGGAGACGACGCCGTTCATGCCAACTGGATTCACATAACGCCACACCTCATCACCGTCGGGTGTGGATTCCACAAGCACACCGGATGGACCAAGACACGACAGTGTATTACCGTTTGGCAATCGCGTAGCACCGCTGATGTTCTGCGCATAGAAGCTCGTTGATATCGTCTGCGGATACACAACGATCGGTGCGGCTGGTGTAAAGGCCGATGTTGGGTCGCGACGATATGTTCCATCTTCCTTGAGCGGCAGATCGATCTCATCGACCGACGATCCATTGCCACCGAAACGTCCATTGCCGTTGTTGAAGATCATCACACGCGTATCGGTGAGCCATCGCGCATCGTGCTGTCCGAAGAGCACTTGATTCTGTTGCGTGCCGCGCTTGTAGTTCATCGGGTTGCCATAGCGATATACGATATCGCCACTCTTCCGCGAGATGATCCAGATCTCATTCAGGTTGTGAATGCTGATCATCACTTCATCACGGTTGGCATTGTAGCGAACCGAGTTCGCGTGCAGCCAGTCAGACCGCGTGCCGCCCGCATTGATGTTGATGCGCTCGGGATTGTCTGCAACGACACCATAGTTGGGCTTCGATGGATCGACATCCTGAATCATATGATCCCACGATGACCACGACCAGACAACTTCGCCTGTGGTTGGACCTGTACGCTTTACTTCGATCACACGTTCCGACCATAATGCATTTTCGGTGAGTCGAGCTGATGGACGTCCCTGCGCAATAGCTTCATCGCGCGAGTGACTCTCCCATACGAGCATCAAGATGTTGCCGTTCGGCAGCACCTCTACGTCGTGATGCGCTCGTGCAGTTATGCTAAGGTGTGTGTATTGCCATAGACGTTCACCCGACCAACTGTAGAGCTCTACCATGCCCCCTGCCCCACCGCCCTGCATCCATTGGGATTGCGGCGCAGCAGTGCGGAGCAATGAACCATCGTCGAGCAACATCGCAACCTGACCTGTGGGATTGTTCGCTTTCCATACGTTCACGACCTGTCCATCGTTGTCGATGAGATACGTCATCGTAGCAGGTATCGGCGCAAGTAACGTGTACCCTTTGAACGCGCGAGTAGAATCATGTGTGAGCACACCTACCGTTCGCTGCGCCATGAGTGGTATGCTCACGAGTGCAGCGATAAGGATGAGGAACGTTGACTTCATGGAATCACCTATCGGCCGTTGAGTCCCTTGCCTGCAAGGATTGTAGGAATACACGCTTCCACGCGAGCGCATCGCGTGGTGTGTTGTTTCGCACCGCCAATATGCATCAAGTACCCACGCTGTCTGCCCGGTGTAAGCGTAGAAAATGCAGCGCGGACATCAGGTCGGGTATCAAGCACCTGCTGCAGTTCGGCCGGCACTGCATGTTCCTCAATCTTCTTGAACTCCACACGCCGTCCATCTCGCTCATGTTGTATCGCTTGCGTAATCAGCGCGAGGAGGTTGGCCTTATGCTTCTTGATCTGCGCAACGCTGGTGAACGCTGCATACATCGCCGACTGTGTGTTTGGACCAGGTGTCGTGAGGATACCAGCGGGATCATTGAGCAGCACACCCTTGAAAAAGCCAATTACAGCTGCATCCTTGCGCGTACTGATGATGATGGTGTTTGTTCCATTAACCACATACGTTGGCTGCTTCCATTTGATCACTTCCTCAACATCTCTCGATAGAACGATCGCTCGCAACGCTGCTACTTCTTCGCGCCAGGATGTGAGCGCATCAAGGTAGAGGTCTACATCAGGATGTTTGTTTGTCTGCTTCATGCGTATTACTACGTAGGGATGGTATCTTTCCAACTATCTGCAAATGTCGGGTTTATCCCGAACGTTACAATTACCCCTGGAGACTCCCATGAAGGGCACACAAACATTTCTGCTCATCTGCATGGTATTCGTTGCGTCTACAATCGCTGCGGTTTCACAGTCATCGCACGTGATGACAAAGGAGCAGCAGGATGCGTTGACACCTGATGCCGTGTTGCAGGAGTTTCAAGAAGGCAATCGTCGATTCACGCAAGAAACCATCACACGTCGTGATCATAGTGCGATGGTGCGCAAAACGGCGGGCGGACAGTACCCGAAGGCTGTGATTCTCAGTTGCCTTGATAGCCGCATCCCTATCGAAGATGTCGTTGATCAAGGTCTGGGAGATGTCTTTGTAGCGCGCATTGCTGGTAACGTGATCAACGACGACATTCTTGGCAGCATGGAGTTTGGCTGTGCCGTTATGGGATCCAAGCTCATCCTCGTTGTTGGCCACACGAACTGCGGTGCCGTGAAGGGGGCTATTGATGATGTGGAGATTGATCACATCGGAATCCTGCTCGCGAAGATTCGTCCAGTCGTCAAGCAAACGCCGAGCACGACGTCGGATCGCACCTCAAAGAACGCAGCATTCGTCGAGAGCGTCTCCCAAGCACACGTAGATCATGTTGTCACGGAGATTCGTCGTCGCAGCAAGATTCTTGCAACACTCGAAGCAGAAGGCAAGATCAAGATTGTTGGGTCATACTACGATCTCGAAACCGGTGTGTTGACGATGAGGAAGTAACGGTAACGCAGACCTACTTCGTCTCCGACTTTTCAAGTGCCATGATCGACTCACGCACTTCATCAACGCGCTTATCCAGCATCGCAACAGCGTCGAATAGACCTTGGTTGTAGTAGAGCGGTCCGATTTCCTTCGTGAAGAAATCGACGAGGAACTCAACATCGAATCGTCCGAGCTCGAGCGAAAGCTCGCCCTCGCAGTAGTTCCGTACGCGCTGGATGAGCTCGTTGCGCTGCTCTGGTGTGAATGTGATCATGCCAACATCCCCTTGTCGTTCATCATCGAATCGCCATAAATTACCTCACAGATCTTGTATCAACGATGCTAGGGGGCTCATGATGGGATTGACATCGATACAGCGAACCGTTTCAATGATTGTCATAGCGGTGCTTGCTCTAGCAGGCAGCGCACAGCTCGTTGTTTCATCAGGCATCGTCCCTGGGACGCTGCAGACGTCGGTGTTGATTGTAGCTGCTGGACTACTTGGTAGTCGTAACGCATTGATTGCCACCGCACTCTATGTGGTCGGTGGTGCGCTCGGTATTCCCTGGTTCTCGGGCCTTGATGCCGACATGTCGATTACTGGTGGATACATCATTGGATTCGTACCGGCAGCGGGTTTGATTGGCTGGTATGCGGATAAGGGGGCGTGTGCCTGGTATTCGTCGTGCGTGGGCGTGTTCTTGCAGGGACTCGTTGTTGTGTATCTCTGCGGCGTGCTTTGGATGATGCAGGCTTCTACCGCTTCTCTCCCAGATCTCATCGCGGTGGGAGTACACCCAACCGTCGTACAAGATGTGTGTGAGATATTGCTGGCAAGTGCAATGGTTTCGCGACTGCAAGGGAAGACTACTTCGACAAAGGCAACTGCATGAATGCTGTGAACTGGTTCGAAGTCCCTACGACCGATCTCGATCGAGCCGTAGCGTTTTATGAGACAATTCTCGGGTGCTCGATGCGACGCATGGAGGTGCCAGGAGCACACGAGCCAATCCGCATGGCAATGTTTCCAAGCGAAGGTGATGGCGTCGGTGGAGCGCTCGTCTATATCCCCGAGCACAAGCCTGCGACTGCAGGACCGCTGTTATACCTGAATGCTAATCCTGATCTGAATACCGTACTATCACGTGTCGAGCGAGCCGGTGGCACAATCATCATGACAAAGACAGAACTCCCAAACAACTTCGGCGTTATGGCAATCTTCATCGATTGTGAGGGAAATCATATGGCCCTTCATTCGATGGCATAAGTCGATCACTCTACGGAGACAACATGAATCCAAAGATCAATCGCTTCCTCTACGCCGGCTTTGTCGTCTTGTCCATGGTGATGCTCGCGCAGGGTAACATGACCACAGCGATGTCGAACTTCGGTATTGCGCTCGTGTTCGATCCCTTCGATCAAAAACAGCCTTGGGCAGAACGTCCGTTATGGCAGCGTGCATGGCTGCTGTGCCATGTTGTCGCGCTGTTTGGCATGATCGGCTACGGCCTCATCACCGACACGTTCTAGTGATGTATGGGGCCTACCAGAGTTCAGGGTAACCAGAGCCTAGTGTTACGGCACGACGTCGTAGTCGAAGTTGAACACTGAATGGTCGAGCACCGAGTTCGGTGTGTTCTTACCATCGGTACGCATGCCCCATGGCTTCATGACGTCGTTGAGGTTCGAGCCCTTTGGACCGCCAGTTACAGGCTCGTAGACACGACCATGACGATTCATCCAAGCAGTCCAGATGCGATCGATGTTTGCATGATGGAGCCAGAATGCTGGATCGTTCGGTGATGTATCTGTTGTCATGTGGCCACCAATGATCTTCCCATTCGTCTTGATTACGCCACCAGTCCATAGGTGAACAACATTGTGCATCTGGCTGCGCTTTGTTGGCGTCCACTTAACATCCATAAAGCCTTCGTTGCACGTATCGCCGGCAGTATGGCGCCAGCCTTCGAGAGAGTTGCGGAAGCTCACAGCTGTATCAACAGATGAATCCCACGGAGCAGAATCATACTTGCTGATGCTCAGTGTGTTGTTCAGCTCTGCTACGCTCGGTAACGTTACCGTGCTATCCTTGAACTTGCCAAAGCCACGCACGAGGTATGGAACATTGTTCGGATCACCCTCTTCTTCGATGAAGATGATGTTGATATCGCGCGTATCATCGATGCGAATATTCCAAGCCCCCTTGCGGAACGGACCCGTTGTTACGGCGTAGTCTTGTGACGGATCGCCATCACCACCGAGCAGGTCATCAGAAAACACCGCTGCTGTTGAGCTTGGATCTGTCCAGTCCCAGTACGGCACAGCAATGTCCTTACCCGAAACTTGCTTGAGTGCCTTCTCGAACATGTCGAGATACACGCGGTGCCATGGCAAGAACGATGGACGTTGGTGCGCTGGGTACATCTCGTGTGTGTTATCGTTCGGCACGCAATAGAAGGCAAGCAAGTGCCACTCAACAAACTGGTCGTAGTAGTTCAGCTCAGCATTGTACGGCGACGGTGTTTGCTTCAACTTCAGGATGGCATTCACGAAGTCAGCCTTCTCTTGCGCGGTAAGGTTCTTCGCGTTCTTACGAATGCGGGTTGGTGTCTCAACCGGATCAGTCGTTGAACATGCAACGAATGTGGCTACGAGAAGACTTAGCGTGAGTAGGCGATAGAAATTGCGCACTGAAACCCCCTGTCGTGTACGGATTGTTCGCTTCGAAAATACGACATCATGTGAGCTAGAAGCCGCGAACTCGGCGCTCAACGACGCTCCTACGATGCGGATAGAGGAAATGCGTGAGATGCACCATCACTCCAAACCTCTCGTCAACATGCAGCCCGCTGATCACAAAGTCTGCTTTCAGTTTCGGTATCAGAATCGCATTATTCGTCGCGGAATGCGTTGACGTAATACGCTGGTAGCCATGTTCACGGGCGAAGGCAACGACGAATGCCAACAAGGCGGTGTATACCCCTCCACGGCGATGCGCAGGGTCGACAGCGGTATTGCGCATGAGCAGTGTGATGGGATCATCCTGCTGCGCAAGCGTCCATCCAATGATGTCACCCTTGTGCTGAATGAACCACTGAAACCGCTCGCCGCCTGTAAATGCTTTGTGTCGTATAGTGAATTGCTCACGGTCATGATCCGACACATCACCGACGAGGTCTGTTTGCTCGAATCCGGCGAAATACAGCGACTCTCGCTCTTTATAGAGCGTCATGAACTCTTCGTCGGTTGCCGGATGAAGTGTATATCCGGGAAGTATCTCGTTCTCCATGCCGAAAACTACGCGAATGTCAGAAAAGCATAACGACCCGCATTAAGAGAGCACTGGGGTATCTTTGTGCGCCTATGGACTTCCAGCTTCTCATATCGAACATCACCAACCCCACTCTCCTCTTCTTCCTGTTGGGGATTCTTGCTGTGCGTGTCAAGAGTGATCTCGAGATCCCGGCGAGCTCCGCGAAGTTTATTAGTCTCTACCTCCTGTTTTCGATTGGCTTCAAGGGCGGACAAGAACTGATTCATAGTCCGCTCACGGAAGAGATCATCTGGTCGTGTGTTGCGGGCCTTGTGGTAGCATCGGTTATTCCACTCTACACGTTCTTCATTCTCAAACGCCGACTATCTGTTGCCGACGCTGGAGCGGTTGCCGCGGCGTATGGCTCGGTGAGTGCAGTGACCTTCGTAACGGCGTCAACTGTTCTCGAGTCTCAGGGAATGGTCTTTGGTGGACACATGGTTGCGGTGATGGCGCTCATGGAAGCGCCGGCGATCATCGTCGGCGTGATGCTGATGTCGATCTACGACAAAGAGAACGACGCCCCGCTATCGATGCGTGATGTTCTGCATCACTCGTTCACAAACGGCAGTGTGCTCATGATCATGGGCAGTCTTATCGTCGGCATGATTTCCGATGAAAAGGCTGCGATGGGCATCAAGCCATTCACGACCGACATCTTCAAGGGCTTCCTCGCCATCTTCCTGCTCGAGATGGGTATGATCACCGGCAACAAGATCGGTGCGTTCCGTCGCTATGGATGGCTCGCTGTGCTAGGGGGCATCCTGATGCCACTCGTCAACGGCACTGCCGTTGCATTCCTAAGTCACGGCTTCATTGCTGATCCTGCGAACCGCTTCATGTTTGCTGTCCTTGCTGCAAGCGCTTCGTACATCGCCGTTCCAGCTGCAATGCGGCTCGCTGCACCAAAGGCAGATCCCGGACTCTACATTCCGATGGCGCTTGGTGTGACGTTCCCGTTCAACATCACCATCGGCATGCCGGTGTATCTGTGGATTGCCAAGCTGTAAGCTTGTTCGCGTTTACCGCTTTGCGCTCGACGCTACCTGCATCACATCACCAAAGCTCATCAACGGCGTAATCGAGTAGTGCTCGAAGATCACACGACGTCGGTGAAGTACCATGACCAGATGCAGATCGGTGATCGTGCCGTCTTTTTCAGCGATCACACAACCAAGTACATTCGCACATGCATCGTCTGCATCTGAACACAGACGTAGAGTGGTTGTGTCGATAGCGAGCTTGCGCGTCATCGTATCACACGTCGGCACATCGTCGGACGAGATCGCATAGACCATGCAGGGCAAGGGGCCAGACACGGTGTGGTAGCGAAGAAGCGCGCGTACTTGCTCGACGCAATGCGAGCACGTTGCACCGAGGTGTCGCACGAGAATGATCGGTCTGTTCTCCGATACTGCGAGCAGGTCGACTGTATCGCCCCCTGCAGAGACCACAACAGGCAATCGTTCGAACGTTCGTTGCTGTGCATGCGCCTCCGTGCAGAATGCAATGAGTGCACACACAAGGACGAGGAACCTCATCGAACGAGAACCACCATCTCGCTCACCTTGTAGCGACGTCCATCGTTGATGCGGACGAAGTACGAGCCAGCTGTGTAATCATCAACATTGAACCGCACCGTTGGTGTCGCTGATGCAGTAGTCGTGATTGTCTGCAGCTCTTCGCCACGAACATCGTGAAGAGTAACTGTTACAGGCTGATCGTTAAGGAACTCTGGAAGGCGAAGGCTCAGATGCTGGAGACGTCCGGCAACTGGATTTGGAAACGCCATAGGATTCTTCCACGGCTCTTCATCAACCGATGATGTGCGCGGCAGAATCTCGATGATGTTCATCATGCCCCAGTCTTCATGCGGAAGGAAGTGGCAGTGCAGCACCGTCTTGCCATCAAAGTCATCAAAGCGGTGACGGATCGTGTATGTGGTTTGCGGTTGCAGCAGCAATACATCGTGCCATACTGGTTGTTCCATGTACTGACCGTTGATCGCTACAACTTGAAACTCATTAATGTGAATGTGGAATGGGTGCCATCCTGCACTCTCGTTACGGATCGTCCATTCCTCAACATCACCAGCCTTGACAGTCATGTTCACGACGTCATGATTGAACGGCGAGTTGTCGATTGTGAATATGCGGCTGATTGCCGTTGAATCAGTCGGGATTCCACCGAAGTCGCCGATGCGGAATACGACTTCACGTGTGCCCGTGATCTCTTCTTTGCGGATGGTTCCTCGCTTGATTGCGAGCGGAAGTTTCTCTGGCATCGTCATTGCTGGCACGACGGGTTCCCCTGCGCGAACAATCGTAGCCATTACGCGACTCTCGATTTCCTTCATGTTGCGATCAAGCGTCTTCATGATCACGATGTACGTCGCATCGTCTGTCGGCGCTGAAACAAGCATGTCTGCTCGTGAGCCAGCTGTAAATGGCACCCACGACGCAGGCGAAGCTTGCGCAAAGTACAGTCCGTCGCGAGCGATGTTGAGATGCTCTACGTCGACAGTGTCCGTACCGACAATCTTCTTCCAATGAAGACGCATCGTGAATTCGTACGTCGCGTTAATCATGCGCCAGCGCTGAATTTCTCCGGGACGCATTGTGACTGTACCACCAAGGACACCATTCACGAACACAGGGCTGTCTATACCGACCAACGGCTGGAGTGCGGTCTTCGATGTGAGTCGCTGTGGATATGGAATGGTGTTCGTTGTTGTGTCTACGTTGAACGATGAGAACAGGAACACTCGATCCTCAATCGCGAGTAGCGCAGGATCGGTGATACTTGGATCTGTTGGGTCATCAACGATGATTGAGCCGGCAAGGCCATTTACAACCTGCGACCACGTTGATGTGTGATGATGCGGATGATACCAGTCCGTACCTGCCGCGTGATCATCCGGCAACACAAACTCGAAATCAAACTTCTCGCCGGGTAGAATCGAAAGCAGGACGTTGTCGCCATTATCCTTTGGAGTAACATTCAGTCCGTGCACGTGCAGGTTCGTTGTGTTTACTCGTTGCGGGTAGTTGCCTTGATCGGGGAGGTCTTGATCTGGGTTAGGGGGCAACTGATTATTGAGATGGATCTTCATCGTCTCGCCTGGCTTCACGCGCCATAGATCACCGGGAGTCCTACCGTTGTACGTGCGTGCTTCGACCTTTCGACCCTGAATGTCTAAGGTTGTCATCACAAGATTCAACGTATCAACCAACACACCATTCGTCGCACGAACGGTACGTGGCTGTGGAATCTCTTGTCCAATGGCATCGAAACATGTAGTAAGTGCTGTGAAGCATGCAGCGATGGCGATGGCGCGTGTATGTATGCGCATAGATGTCTCCGTGTTGAGGGTCGCAAGATACGACCGTCGTAAGACTACGTACGTATGGGTATATTTCGGCCGTAGAATGATCACATCTAGCATCCGGGGGATTACACATGAAGCGTCTACTTCTACTCATCGTTTCGCTACTCGCCGTCACCGCAGCCCGTGCCGACGATTTCACGATTGGACTCCAAGCTGGATTCCCTGGCATCCTTGGTCCGCGTGTCGCGTACCTCGCTGGCACACCAGCCGATCGCACCTTTGTCGTTGACGCAACCGCTCAGCTGTCATTCGGAGCTATCTACTCCCTCGGCGCCGGGTACTCGATCGGTGGAGGACCATTCTATGTTGGCCTCCGGTATCACTACGTCTCGCTCATCGAGTTCTCATTGTTCGATAGCGGCGAGTCATGGTCGCTTGGCGGTGGCGTCATCGGACCTGAAATCGGCGTGAACACTCCCCTCTTCGGCTCGAACACCTTTTACTTCAACGCAGAGGCTGGTCTCGGGTTTCGTGACGACTACGGCGATCTTGGCGTGATGCCGAATGTACAGGTGGGTCTGAACATCGCACTGTGAGTGTGTCGTGTGCGTCGATCAATGCGCGCACAATGGCATTGCGTGATTCATTACGTGCGACCACATATCATTACGGGGCGACCACGTATCATTACGGGGCGACCACGTATCATTACGGGGCGACCACATATCATTACGGGGCGACCACGTATCATTACGGGGCGACCACATAGGGTCGCCCCTACGGGATTAACGTTTGACATGCGTTTACCGATTTGCGTGCATCGCCCGCGAAACATTGCGTGCATCGCCCGCGAAACATTGCGTGCATCGCCCGCGAAACATTGCGTGCATCGC
>CAJAIA010000012.1 GCA_903939735.1 uncultured Ignavibacteria bacterium | reverse complement strand
ATGAGAACACACATGGCCATTAGCCATGCTATCGTTGTACATACTCGCGCGTTCATCCTCTACCTCCAATCAAATAGATAACAATGCCCCGAAACATCTCGGGTATTTCTTCTCGGGTACTTCTTTTTCCTATTCCTGTGTCAACATGCAAAAGGTTTATCTCGCCTGATATAACATTTGTCGTGTTCTGAACATTTACAAAATGAACGACGCGAATCGGTAAACGCATGTCGAACGTTAATCCTGTATGGGCGACCCCTTCACTTCGTTCTGGGCAGGCCTATGTGGTCGTCCATACGGGATATGCATCGCCCCTACGGTCATTCCATTATTCGGATTCCGTGATCGCCAGGTGTTGTTGATGGTGTTATTGGTATGGCGGACCGGATCGTACAGCGTGTGGTATTTCCGGGGATGGGCCCGGGTAGGCATGTATGGCATTGTACATATCGGCGCAAAAGTGGAATCCTAGACGTATGCATGGCGTGTGTGGAATCGATTTATCTGACTGCCGTCGCGTACGATACCATATCGATTGTTGCCACGCTCCTGTTGATAACACACAGGTGGACGAGGTCTAAACGCGACTATATTGCGACGTTGAAGCTCAATCATCTATGTGGGGATCTCGAATGGCATTCGAGCTGAAGTACCGTAAGGACATTTCACAGCTGCAGAGCGATGCAGCGCATTCAACCGATCTCAAGCGTACGCTTGGTCCGATGAACCTGATCAACTTGGGTATTGGGGCAATCATCGGCGCTGGGTTGTTCTCGCTCACGGGCATCGCCGCGGCAGAACATGCGGGTCCAGCCGTGTCGCTCTCGTTTGTGCTTGCTGCACTCGGGTGCGCCTTCGCAGGACTCTGCTATGCGGAGTTTGCAGCGATGATCCCTGTTGCCGGCAGTGCATATACATATGCGTATGCAACGCTGGGTGAAACGCTTGCATGGGTGATCGGTTGGGACCTTGTCCTTGAATACGCCGTCGGCGCGTCAACCGTTGCCGTGTCGTGGTCGGCCTACCTCGCCAAGTTCTTGGCATACTTCAACGTGCATCTTCCTACGGCACTCTCGATGTCGTATTGGCAAACGCCGCCCGAGTTAGCGGCGCAAGGCAGCTATGGCATCATCAATTTGCCAGCCGTGTTCATTGTGTTTGCCGTTTCGCTGCTGCTCATTCGCGGCATCCAGGAATCCGCCCGTGCCAATGCTATCGTGGTGTTCCTGAAGGTTGCCGTGGTGATCATCTTCATTGGTCTCGGCTTTGCGTACATCAATGCAGACAACTACACACCGTTCATCCCGGAAAACACAGGTTCGTTTGGTCACTTCGGCTGGAGCGGTGTGATCAAGGCTGCGGGTATGGTGTTCTTCGCGTTCATCGGCTTTGATGCTGTGTCGACGGCAGCGCAAGAGGCGAAGAATCCGCAGAAGGATATGCCGATTGGCATCCTTGGCTCGCTGGTGATCTGCACGATTCTGTACGTTCTGTTCTCAACCGTCATGACGGGTGTTGCGAACTACACTGATTTCAAGGGTGCTGCTGCTCCTGTTGCTGTTGCCATCGAAAAGATGGGCATCACGTGGTTGGGACCAGCGATCAACCTCGCCATCATTGCCGGCTACTCAAGCGTGATTCTTGTGATGCTCCTCGGTCAGTCACGCGTGTTCTTCACGATGTCGAAGGACGGATTGCTTCCGAAGCTGTTCAGCGATTCACATCCGAAGTTCAAGACGCCATGGAAGTCGAACATCCTCTTCGCATTTGTTGTGAGCCTCTTCGCAGGTTTCGCACCGATCGCCCTCGTGGGTGAAATGACATCCGTTGGTACGCTCTTCGCATTCGTTGTTGTGTGTGCTGCGGTACTGATGCTTCGCTACAAGGAACCAAATCGTGAGCGTCCGTTCAAGACGCCCCTTGTACCATTGGTGCCAATCCTCGGCATCCTGTCGTGCGGCGCTCTGCTTGTATCGCTTTGCGTAAGCGACTGGATGCATGCTGCACGTCTGTTCGTGTGGCTCGGCATCGGACAGGTGATCTATGTGATGTACAGCAAGAAGCATTCTAAGATTCGCGCTGCAAAGGCATGAGTTTCCGTCGAACACTCGGACTGTTTGACTCGACAATGTTAGTTGCCGGATCCATGATTGGGTCCGGCATCTTTATTGTGAGCGCAGACATTGCTCGCCAAGTTGGATCGCCCCTTCTCGTGCTGCTCGTGTGGGCACTTACGGGATTCCTCACAATCATTGCTGCGTTGTCGTATGGCGAGCTCGCTGGGTTGTTCCCGCAGGCGGGCGGACAATACGTGTACCTGCGCGAGTCGTTCGGACGTATGTCTGGATTCCTCTACGGGTGGACGTTGTTCACCGTGATTCAAACCGGTACGATTGCTGCGGTGGCGATGGCCTTTGCGAAGTATACGTCAGTGTTCCTCCCAAGTGTGAGTGAGAAGAACGTGCTGATCGATCTTGGTCTGTGGGGCCATACGATCAATGGTGCACAGGTGTTTGCCATCATCAGTATTCTCCTGCTCACCGCTATAAATGCGCGAGGCGTTAACCTCGGAAAGCTTATCCAGAATACCTTCACCACCACCAAGATTGTTAGTGTGGTGGCCATTGCGTTGGCCGGACTTCTTGTTGGATGGGGAAGCGGTGCATTCGATGGTAATCTTGGATCGATCACGACATCACAGATTCCTGCGCCGTCGTCATCGATGCCGTGGCTAGCGATGATCGCTGTTGCGATGGTTGGATCGGTGTTCTCAAGTGATGCGTGGAATAACATCACGTTTGCAGCAGCAGAAGTGAAGGACCCACAGCGCACAATCCCACGCGCGCTTGTTGGTGGTGTGCTGCTTGTGACTGCACTCTATATCCTGACAAATCTTGCCTATCTCTGTGTGCTTACTCTTGGTGGGAGTGAGACGGGCGCTACAGCAGTAGAGCGCGGCATCGCATACGCAACAAATGATCGCGTTGGAGCCGCCGCAGCAGACGTGATGTTCGGTCCGATCGGTGCCGGCATCATGGCTGTGCTGATCATGATCTCAACCTTTGGCTGCAATAACGGACTCGTCCTCAGTGGCGCACGTGCGTACTACGCGATGGCAAGCGATAAGCTGTTCTTCCGCAGTGCCGCAACGTTGAACAAGAATGATGTGCCATCGCGCTCGCTGTGGATGCAGGCTGCATGGGCAAGCGTGCTGTGTCTGAGCGGACGCTATGGCGACCTGCTGGACTATGTGGTATTCGCAGTGCTGATCTTCTACGTGCTTACGATCATCGGCATCATTAAGCTTCGCAGAACACGCCCCGACCTCCCACGTCCGATCAAGGCCGTTGGATATCCGATTCTCCCAGCATTGTACATCGTGATCGCACTCGGCATCTGCGTGAGCCTGCTGATCTACAAGCCCAACTACAGCTGGCCTGGCTTGATCATCGTGGCCACCGGTGTTCCAGTGTATCTGTTCTGGAGCAAGCGCTCTGCAGACTCAACGAACAATCTGTAAGGTCTGCGACGTCACACCGTTGATTGTTGCTACGCGCACGATGTAGTAGCCAGACGCGAGATGCTGCACGGGAATGCGTTGCATGTGCGTGCCTGGAGCAACATCTGATTCCGACGATGCATACATCGTTGTCCCTGTCACATCGACAAGCTCAATCGTCAGTGATGTGGATGTTGGAGTTGTGACGGAGATGCGACACCACGCTGATGCTGGGTTTGGTGCTACATCAAGTTGTGCCGACGCAACACCACGCTCGTCGTGAACGCCGACAGTGGTAAGAGCTGTGATTTCGCCCTTGCCAGCATCATACCACGATCCACTTGCAGAGCTGCGGAGCTTGCAGCACCGAACCATGTACTGCACTTCGCCGTCGTACCTGAGTGTGTCGGCAAATGTTGTTGACGTAATCGGACGTGCGGTGAGCTGACGCCATGTTCCGCTGACACCTACCTTGCGATACACATCGTAGCCATCAACGCGCTCAGCGGGAGCCGTCCACGAGAGTGCCTTGACGTTCTCTGGTTCAATCCGAGATACCAGACTTCGTACACTTGGGATGGGATTCATCCACGCACGCAGTGTTGGATCGCCAAGCAATGCGATATGAATCTGGCGGTCGCCGACCGATGAAATCGCGTTACCACTCGTCTGCACAAAGATGTTGGGGAGATAGTTGCCCAGCTGATTGCCAACAATCGTTCGGTTGTTCTGTGAGATACGCGTGCTGTATCCGATTGACTCGCCCAGGGCCATGTGATGGATGTACCAGTGCGGACGGCCCGACCATGCACTTGTGAGAACGCGAGGTTGGGAAGCGATGGCTGCACGAAGAATGTTATTGCGCGTGTTCCAATCGCCGAAGTAACTGCCAAACAAGAAGCTGAACACAGCGTGCACAGGCTTTGATGCAAAGTCTGCTGTGGTACCAACACCACTTGCGCTTGCATCCGAACCAGCACCGCAGCCATAGGCAAGGAGCCATGTCGTAGGTCCAGCCGCGTCGGTAAAGAGATCACCAGCACGCACGGCTGTGTCACCGGCAAACCCTCCAAATCCACGCCACCCTGCAGCTGCGAAGACCTCGCCATACGTACCAAAGTTATCGTCGATCACGCCACCGATCCGCACATCCCATGTACCAGTCCGAAACGCATGGTTCTTCGTGAGGTAACGTCGCAGGAGCTCGGTCTCGCTCTCGGTAAATGCCGGCATGTCGAAGAAGTCAACGCGTCCTACTGGGATGTCGACATCCGTTGCGAATTGGCTTTGATCATACTTGCCGTCCTTCGGTACGTTCGCATTAACCGGACGGCTCGTGTTGTTCATGGTTGTGATGTTGTCGGTGTAGTTTCCATCGATGTCACCATAGATCCCGTCGGCAGGCCAAGCCCCCTGATGATCAGGCACGTGTCCGTCGGGAGCGATGTTGCCAGCATAGGGCACAGGTACGCGACCAATCAGCATGATGGATCCCAGCGCCGGTGTGCCGTTGCGTGCTTCCTCCTTGATGATAGCTCGGACGCGTTGGACCTTCGCAGAATCGAATGCCTCGGCCCGCGCAACGATACGCGTGGTGGTCGTCCAGCCTTCGGCTTCGAGATCATCAACGAGGGTTTCCAGTTCAGTTTTCAGCGGACCCGACATCGTGCTATCGACGAGGAGTAGCACACGGTCTCGGCGGACAGGGGGCACCTTGATTCCACTTAGGATGTAGCCCGTTGCATAGAACTGGGAGATAGTAGCCCCCGATTGCTTGCGTATCAGGCTCAACAGTCGATACTCATAGGGCGTCGCCACGCTCGCCTTTGCATCGGTCCACGTAGCCCCTTTACCAACAACAGAGTCGAGTGGTGTTGATGGGAACGAGGCCGCATCCTTCGCCTTGCGCCAGATATACACCACTTGCTGACCGGTATCTGCGGACCACTGTAGCCGAATCGACGGTGATGGGTTCTCAGTAACGGAAGCCCACACGCGCAGGCCAATCTCTTTTGGCGTCTGAGTTTGAGCCGTGAATGTGGCAAGTGCACATCCGATGACAACAAGTACAAAACGTGTCATTTAGGGTCCCTCCAGAATCAGGTCATGCTTGTGGCGAAAGATAGCATGGAAAGGGGCAATGTAGAGGTCGTGATGTCGTATCTTTCACTGGTTCGAAGTCTATCCGTAGGGGGTATGTCCATGCACCGCATTCTGCACTCTTGGCTCTGTGCACTCGTTGCTCTGAGTTCACTCGCCGTCGCAATCCCTGCAATGGCACAGTTCCCCCCTGCATGCGACTCCCGCAAGGAATGTATCGGCACAGCAGTGACCTTTACCGTGACGAACGGACGCAATGCGCACTTCATGGAGCTGGCTCGTAATCCGATCCGTGCGCGGCAAACAGCAATGACATTTGAGATGTGGATCCGCGCTGAACGACAAGCCGGCCAACGTCAGTTTGTGGGTGGCTTGTGGGGTCCGAACTCCGACTTCAATGATGTCTTCATCGTGTACATCGACGAGAATGATCAGCTGACGTTCGAAGTCAATGGCGACCAGGGTGAACTGAAGAGTGTCGATAATACGATCGTTCGTGCATCGGCTCAGGTCCTCTATAACGGTTGGCATCACATCGCGGCAGTCTTCGACGGAAGTCAGACGAGCGTCGCGCTCTACATTGATGGAGTTCTTGCCGCAGGTCCGGTATCAAACCCAGCGTACCCAGCCAACTATCTCAAGCCTCTCGACCGTGGAGATCTGCCTCTGCTTATCGGTTCCTGCAATGGCGTCGCCGACAATCAACAACTCTATCGTACGCTCAAGGGGCAAGTTGATGAGATCCGCGTGTGGGATCGTGTGCTCACACCACAAGAACTGCTCTGCCAGAAGGATCGGTCGCTGAATGGCAACGAATCAGGACTGCGTGCATATCTGCGGTGCAACGAACCGGCAAACAATATCGTTCAGTGCTGCGACGCCACAGGCAATGCCCATACGGGTCTGCTCCGCTCCGGTGCCTCGAATCAAGCATCGAACCGTACAGCGCCGCGCACGTTGGTGGTCAGCCCCACGCTGATCAAGGAAGATATCAAGTGTGATACCACACGCACGTGGACATTGACATTGCGCGACACGTCAGTGTGTGGAAGCAGCGCAGCGTTGGTGATGACCGGTTCGGAAGCATCACTGTTTAAGATTACTCCACCGAACGTGACCTTCACGCCAGACTCTACGGTTACGGTAACAGTAACATACCGTGGCACGAACGTTGGGACATTCAAGAACACACTCGAAATACGCCCAACCAATCGCTGTGGTCTTCCAAATACAGTTGTCACGTTCGAACTCAACCGCCTTACCGAGATTAACGTATCGCGTGGTCGCGTTCTCTATGATTCGCTCTGGGTCGGATGCCTAGATAAGACGTACATCGATTCAACGGTGGTCATCTGTAACACCTCGGATCAGATTGGCCGACCACGGACGATTACGATCTCGAGCATGAATGCGAGGGAGCCACAGGGATATCGCGTCGTGGGTACAACCTTCCCGCTGCGTATCCCGCCGGGTGAATGCGTCACCGTGACAATCCGCTCTTTCGTACGCGACACAACTGCCGATTACCTCGATACGATGCAAGTGATCTCCGATGACATTTGCCAGCGAACACCGATACGGATTGCGCTGCAGGGACGATCGCAAGAAGTGATTTCAATTCGCACACCTGATGGTTCACGTCGTATCGACACGATGCGCTTCGAACCAACATGTCCGGGTCTGCTCAGTGCGCCTCGTGACTACGTCTGGCAGAATCTTACGTTAACAGCGATTCAGATTGATACCGTGATCGTCCCGAAGGACTTCACGCATTATCGGTTGCGATTCCCGTATGTGCTCAATCCCAAGACGGGATACCCGGGAAACGCCGTGCGATTCTTGCCTCGGCAACCGGGTGTCGTGTTCGATTCGATCATCATCCGCACGCGCATTGATGGATGTCTGATCGAACGTAAGATCTACGTCACCGGACGTGGTCTGGACAACAAGGTGGAATGGTCGATTAATGGACTCGTTGACTTCGGCACTGTGATCGTCGGACAGCAGAGAACGATCAATGTGCGCGCTCGCAACAACAGCAAGTTCGACCAGCTCAACGTCGCGCTCTACGTTGAACGCGGTGAGTCGTTCGCGCTTCTCGCAGGGGCTGGACGTTCGATTCGCCCTGGTGATTCTGTGATTATTCCCGTGACCTTCCGTCCTACGGATTCCCTAGAATACATCGATCGACTCTGCTTGTTCGAAACACGATGCTATACGGTGGACTGTATCGACCTGCGCGGGAAGGGCATTCTGCAAACCTTCCGGGCGTCGCCTCTCGTGATGGAAACGCAAAACGTTGTGGCATGCTCTGAACGTCGTGATTCAGTATGGATCGTCAATATGCTCTCGACGGCCGCGACGATTGATTCGCTCACGTTCGTCGATCAGAGTGGCGGACGTCTCACGATCGTCGATCCGCCATTACCGTGGGTAAACAAGTCGATTACGATTCCAGGTGGCGACTCGGCGCTGTTTGTAACCAACTACCGTCCGAATGATGTCACCGCCGATCGCGCTGATCGCGCCTACATCCGCTATCGCTCTGTCGATCGCGCCGAGTGGCAGGTTCAACTCATCGGCACGTCGGCTACACCGAAAATCTTTGTGACACAGCTCACGGCATTTGGTACAGTGGAAGTAGGCGATACGCGCCAGGCGACACTGATCGTTGAGAACACATCATCTCTGCCAATCCGTCTCGACAGCTTGAAGATCGGTAATGGCTATACAATCCTCCGCACGAGTCGACCGCTGCCAGTAGTGCTGGCACCCCGCGACTCGATTCGCGTTGATGTTGAATTCCGTCCTGATGCTGCAACGACATTTGATGCGAACATCACGGTGTATTCGAATGACCCATGTGTGATTCAAGGGGCGGGCAAGCTCAGCGGACGTGGTGTGATCTTGAAGCTGGAGAACGCGCTGAGTCTGGTGAACTTCGGGTATGCACGTCCATGCGAGTGCTTGGAGCGTAGTGTTGAACTTCTCAACGCTTCACTGCGATTCGATATGACGGTCGACAGCTTGTGGATTGATAGCGTGGGCGTTCCCGGAGCAAAGCCACAGTTCTTCACGTGGCGCTCCAAGTTCTCGCCGAACGGTGTCGTGCCGTATACGATCCCGCCGGGTGAACGCGATACTGTGATCATCTCGTTCTGTCCGCGCACTCCTGCTGAAACGAATCAGATGGATTGCAAGGCCATGCTCAACATCAGTGCACGTGGATCACAGTGGTCTGCGAACCTGGAGACATTCCTCATCGGTAAGCGTGCTCTCACGTTCCGTCCAGCACCGACGTCTATTCAGTTTCCGTACGGTGTTGTCGATGTGATTAGTCCGACAAGTCAACGAGTGGATGTGCGTATCCCAGACTATTCATTGAATCCGGGGCAAGATCAGGTTGTGATCGACTCTGTTACGTTCGAACCAAACGAACGTGTGTTCCTTGTCGATGCACCAACGACGTGGCCGCAAGTGATCAATCCGGGTGATACCCTCAAGCTCAGTGTCCGCCAGCGGCCCCGCGCTCCACGTGACTATCGTGCTCGCCTGAAGTTGTGGATGAGCAAGCCGTGTGTAGGCTGGGATACGACGGTGCTTGTGCGTGGAGGGGGCTTTGCACAAACCCGCGGGTTGAAGTTTAGCTTCGATCCGACCCGTGCATTGCCCGACACATTTACGATGGTCTCATGCGATACGCTGTACGTGCCGATCTACAGCTCGATCAAGATCGATGCATCGGTTGTCGACATTGGTATGCGCGTTGATTTCGACTCGTCGCAACTTCGATTGCTTGATGTTACGTCGCCTCTTCTTGCGAACTCCTGCTCGTCGGCAACGGGTGGTGTGCAGTTCACACCATCACGAACGATAACTCCATCAGTGTATGGTGGACAGAATATTCTGCTGAAGAACATCTGTGGTATCGATTCGTTGTCGCCATTTGCGGTACTGAGCTTCGTCACACTCGCAAACAATCGTGCAAACAGTCCGCTCACGATCGACAGTATCAACTTCGATACCGAGGATGTGATTCTCTATAAGCTGATCGCAACAGGGGATCGTGGTACCATCATTGCGCAGAAGTCAGAGATTGTCATCCAGAACGAGCCGCAGTTCGACTCCGTTCGGATTCTTGAGTGCGTTGATCGCACGATGACGGTGATCAATACCGGTGATGTGGCGAATGCTGTCAACATGCTGCTCGATCTCCCGTCGACGGTCACATTAGTCGGATCGGTCCCAACGATGGGAAGCCTCGTGCCACCGGGCGACTCCGCTGTTCTTACGCTTCGCTTCTGTCCTCGCGCCGAACTTCCGATTGATTCTGCCGTAACCGGCGTCAGTTCGACACCGTGCGAAGTGCGCGACACATCGCGTGTGTATGGATTCGGATACGCGCCGGAGTTCGATGTGTCGCTAGCACCGACACGGACATTCTTCCTGCCAGATTCGATCAGCGCAACGATCGGAGATACGATTGAGATTCCGATCATGATCGACAAGGACGTTTCTGCAACGTATAGCGGAGTGACATACTTCCTCAATGCACTCAACTTCGATGTAACGCTGACGTATGCTCCTCGAAGCTTGAAGTTCCTCGATGTATCGTTCCTCGCCGAACCAACGACGACGACTGTTACGCCAGCGCTTGGTGATATTCAGTTCGCTGTTCGTGGCGCAGATACTATCCGCTCGGGTCCGTTCGCACGTGTACGGTATGTGGTGATGGTGCCGGAATTCGCCCAGACCGACATCAACGTTGCCTCGCAAGGATACACCTCAGATTCGCTGCAGTTCCTCGATGTCGTTCCAGCCGGTGGACGTGCACCATTCGTTACCGGTGAGCGATGCAACGTGACCGTTGTTCGCTATTCCACCGTTGGACGTCCGATGATGCATGTCGCGCCACTACCAGTCCGTGACGAAGCGCTCATTACGTTCCGCATGCAGGAGACCGTTCCCGTGCATATGGACATCGTTGATGCGCGTGGCGTTGTTGTGACGCAACTTCTCGATGGTACAACGACGTTGCCGGGGGGCGAGTATGCCGTGCGCGCGTCGACAGCCGATCTACCATCAGGCATGTACATCGTGCGCTTGCAAGCAGGCGTATTCACGCACAACACTCCAATCGTCGTGGCGAAGTAGCATGACCATTGTAGATGTCTGTGTTCTTGGAGCTGGTGCGGCAGGACTTCATTGTGCGGCCCATGCAGGTGCAATGGGGAAGTCGGTAGTCGTACTCGAGCACAATGATCGACCAGGAAAGAAGATCCGCATTTCGGGTGGTGGACGATGCAACTTCACCAATCGCGTGGTAACGCATCACAACATGCTCTCGGCGAATCCAGAGTTCGCTCGTTCGGCACTTGCACGCTACACACCTGATGACTTTATCGCGCTCGTTGATGCCTATGGCATTGCCTGGCATGAGAAGAAGCTCGGACAGTTGTTTTGCGATGAATCAGCGCAGCTCATCATCGACATGCTTGTATCGGAGTGCCATCACGCACAGGTCGACATCCGCTATCGAACATCAGTACAAACAGTTACCAAGAGCGACGTGTTTGTGATTACAACGTCTGCTGGCGAGGTCCATGCTCGTAGCGTCGTTGTTGCCACAGGCGGACTGAGCATTCCATCGCTTGGTGCATCTGACCTTGGTTACCGCATCGCAGCGCAGTTCGAACACCCGATGATACCGCTCGTGCCAGCGCTCGTCCCATTGACCTTTGACGCGTCGTACGAACATCGTTGGTCTGGTCTTTCAGGTATCAGCGTGGATGCACGCGTATCTGCACATGGCATGAACTTCCGCGAAAACCTGCTGTTTACGCATCGCGGATTGAGCGGTCCGGCAATCCTGCAGATATCATCCTACATCGACCCAGGCGAAGCCATTACGATCGATGTGGTTCCCGACGTTACGCTCGCGTCGTGCGTTGCATCGCTCCCTGCAGAGAAGCGACATATGTCGACGATATTACATGAGATCTTGCCGCAGCGATTTCTTGATGAGTGGAACGATCCCACGCTCCACCGCGCCGTGAATGCGACGCCCAAGAAGGATCTCGAAGCAGCGCTCGAAGCACTGCACACATGGTCTGTTGTGCCAAAGGGCACAGAAGGTTATGCCAAGGCAGAAGTAACACGCGGTGGTGTCGATACCCGGTCCTTGTCATCAAAGACAATGGAGAGTACGATTGTAGACGGACTCTTCTTCATCGGTGAAGTTGTCGACGTAACAGGATGGCTCGGCGGCTATAACTTCCAGTGGGCCTGGTCGTCAGCTGTTGCTGCGGGCAAGGAGATCGGCAAGCGCTGATCGAAGTGCATCGGTCATTGCATCGACGTCATTGCGATGCCATACGAGTGGTCGGTCGCTTAATGCAATACCGTGCACAACAGCCTTGGTAAACACCAGACGAGTTGTCACCGTAGGGCACTCTGGATACGCACGGAAGCACAGCCACGCGTACGTCTGCATCTGCCGGTAATACACCTGAGCGAGCTCGTCAAGATCAGCCTCGGTGCGAACAGCATTCGTCTTCCAATCCCACACGCTGATCGAGCCGTCGTCATGTGCCAGGCGGCAGTCGAGAATGCCCTGCACGACGACGTCATCAAGCGCGGCAACAAGACGAACTTCGCGGCGAGCCGATTGGAGAAGTGCATTGTGCTCGCGCACGAGGGGGGTGTCGAGCAGTACTGTAATCTCGAGTGCTGCTTCTGCAGCGCGTGTTCGATCGAGTTGGTGTGTTGCCAATGCACGCGCAATAACCCCAAGCCGCTCGTCAGGAAGGCAGCGTAAGAGATCGGGGAGCGTCGATGCTAGAACATCGTGAACCGCGATGCCATACGCAGCGCCTGCCGCATCGGCGTCCATCGGCCGATCGTCACCATCCGTCCAGCGATGCGCGTCGAGAAACTGCGTTGGGGAGATAAGCTCGGGAAGCGGCGTTGGTAGCCGATTGAGCAGTACGATTTGTTCGCGCTGCACCTGCGTGCCCTCGTACGGCGTAGAATCACGGTCTGGCAGTACTGTGACGTGTGATAGCGTCGTGGCAAGCGCTTCGCCGAGAACACCGGCCATTCCTGGCAGGCTGCCGTCGATCTCCTCATCGTCGTGCATCATCACGATGTGCATCTTTGCGCGCGTAAGCGCAACGTAGAGTCGGCGTCGGTACTCCGCCATATCGCGCTGGCGTTGTTGAAGCTTCATCACTGCGTGGGACTTTAGTGATGGAAGTTCCATGATCGTACCTGGCGACTCCGGATCGATGCGCGTTGTTGCAATCGCGAACGAGAGGCCTAATGGATCACCCGTGATAAACGTGTACGGCCGTGGCTGTGTGGCGAGTCCACCCAGCACGACAACGCCAAACTCTAACCCCTTTGATGCATGGATTGTCATCACACGCACGGCATTACCATCAGACGGTACGAAGCCATCACGCTCACGGTCGCCGTCGATAGGACTCAACGCCGTGACAGCATCATAGAGTGTGCCACCTGTTCCATCAACGGCGTCGCGAATGATGTCGAGTACCTTCTCGACGTTCGCACGAATCTGTTCACGTCGATCTTCACGAGCCAATGTTGCGTACCAACCTGACTCATCAAGTGCGCGCTGGACAAGTTCGGCAGGCGTCAAGCGAACGCTCGCAACTTCCCACGTGGATAGGAGCGCGTGTGCGCGCGCAAGCTCGGGCGAAGCTACTCCGTCGGCTACACACTGCGCAATCCCGTCGCGCATGCTCGAGCGACGTCCTCGCAGCGCTGCAGAGGCGATATCGGCATCGGTACAGCGCAGAAGCGGGGACCGACACACCGTAGCAACCGCAAGGTTGTCTGTGGGCGCAACGCATGCCGTGAGTAGTGCACGCAGGTCAACAACCTCGGGACGAGAAAAGAACGAAGCACCACCATGGAGATCAACAGGGATGCCTAGTCGCGACAGTGCCTCACCGACCTGTACGACCTGTGGATTCGTCTGCACCAGGATTGCAATGTCCGATGGTTGCGCGGTGCGTGTTGACCATGTTCCGCTCACACGATCATGCGTAGTAATGTCGCGTCGAATCGTCCCGTTGAGCATCGACGCCACGACGTGCGCAATCGCCTCTGAAAAGTCACGCATCGTTGTGACCACGGAACAGGTTCCGATATGGTCGGACTCCACATGCGATGGAATACTTCTCAGCGGTTGATACCCAACATCATACGATGTGGTGTCAGTTATAGGCGGAGTAGCAACAGCCCCAAACATCGCACTACAGATCGCGTTGACGCTCGCAGCGACACGATGATGCATACGGAATGACGTCACAAGAGGACGATACCCCGTGTCGGTACCATGATGCTGATTGGCTTGCTGCAGTGCAAACGTTGCACGACGGAACAACCGCACATCAGCATCTCGGAACCCGTAGATACTCTGTTTGTCGTCACCCACGATGTACACGTTCGGCGTCTGCGCATGATCACCACGCAACGCAGGCGCAATGCGCGACAACACCTCATACTGGAGAGGATCGGTGTCCTGAAACTCATCGACCATGATATACCGCACACTTTTGCCGAGCGCAGAGGCAATGGACGCATCCGTGAGCAGCTCGAGCGTGTAGTGAATCATGTCGTCGAAATCGATTGCATTCATCTCTCGCTTCAGCGTGCGATAGCGGTCGCGCGCATCAGCGACAACCTCTTCCAGAACGTCGAGTATCTCGTCGAGCCGTTGCTCCTGGATGTCATCCCATGGCGTAGCGAGAACAGGCAAGAGCGCCCGTAACTCAGCAGACGCAACGGGCAACGTCGGAATCGAGGCACGAAGATCCTTTGGAATAAGCGCCGCTCGGATCTCATGCTTCGTGGTAAAGGTCTTCGTATAGAGCTTCTCGATCTCTGACGCCACCTGATGATCGTCGGGATCAGCACAGCGCACCTTCAAGTGCTTGGCACGCCCGAGCAGCTCAGCTATGGCCGGTATGTCCGACAATGGCAGGAGATGCTCTTCGAACAACTGGAGCGCGTCCCGCGCGATCACGAGTGACTGCTGGCTTACCCACGTGCGTCGACGCTCCATGCGCGTATGCTGGGGATCTGATGCAAGCGCAGCGGCAAACGACGAGTCGCGTGTTGCATGGGCAATGATTGCGCGGACGGTATCAATTGCCACATCGTCGAACACAGATGTCAACGCCGATGCGCGCGGCGACGTTGGACGAAGATGCTCGGTGATAGTGCGCCGCACAGCATCATCAACCAATGCTGAGGCATCGGCAGCATCGAGTTCGCGAATCTCGGCATCAAGTTCAAGTTCTTCAGCGTATTGCCGGACAACTCCAGCACAGAAACTGTGGAACGTGCTGATACGAGCCGTCGAAATGTTCGCCGCCCATTCACGAAGCTGTCGAACAAGCTGATCATCGGAGAGATGCGAAGCAAACGAAGCTCTCAGCTCAGGCGAATTCTGTGCGTCTGCAAGCAAGCGATGGATCCGCTCGCGCATCTCTGCAGCCGCTGCGCGCGTGAACGTGATTGCGATGATCTGATCGAGCGGTGTTGCCGTTTCGATGAGAATCTTTACAAAGCGATGCGTTACAACACTTGTCTTCCCTGAGCCAGCATTCGCGTGTACAGCGCAATGGACATGCAGATCAAGCGCGGCGTGTTGTTCCGGTGTGAACTGCATCATCTGCTTACTCCTCGCCAGACGGAAGCAGGATGCACCGACTCCAAACGTCGGGATTGCAGACGTCGCTGGCCAACCGAGCAATCGTCTCACGATCGACCGCGTCGAGCGCATTGATCGTCGCGTAGGGATCCTCCGGATGTCCGTCTTCCAGGAGCCCCTTGCCCAGCATCGTCATGCGTGCTGAAAGACTCTCGAGCGCCATCAACTTGCTTGCACGAAGTTGTGCTTTGGCTCGTGAGAGCTCGGAAACCGTAACACCATCAGCAGCCATCTCCTTGAGAATCGCCGCGATTGATGTATGCACCGTAGCAGTATGCGAATCATCAACGCCCGCGTAGATCGAGAACGATCCACAATCAGCAAAGAGCTGCACCTGCGAATACACCGAGTAGGCGAGTCCGCGCTTCTCGCGCAGGCGTACGTTGAGGCGCGACGACATACCATCGCCGAGAATCACATTCATGAGTTGCAGCGCATAGCGATCGTCGTGGCGGTATCCCGATGTGCGCGACTGCCACAGCAAATGAGCCTGTTGAAGGGGCTTGCGGAACGTCACTTCATGAGGAGCACGTGCAACAGGCGTTGTGCGTCGTCGTTTCGACGTGCTTCGCTTCATGCCAGATGTGCATGCCTCCACGAGTGCCGTAATCGTATCGATGGTCACATTGCCACTCACGGCGACAACAATGCGAGACGGCACGTAGTGTCGTGTATGGAACGCGCGCACCTCATCCGCCGTGATACTCGAAACACTCGCAACCGTGCCAACGATTGGCATGCCGAGAGGATGCGTACCAAAGAGTTGCTGCTCGCCGAGGTCAAAGACGTACTCTTCCGGCTCGTCTTCGTAGGAGCGAATCTCCTCGATGATGATGCCACGTTCAGTATCGACATCCTCATCACGGAACACCGGATTAAGCACAACGTCGGCAAGTGTTGTCATGACGCGCGGAAGGTGCTGTGTGAGTGTCCGCACGTAGTAGCAGGTTTCTTCCTTCGTTGTATAGGCGTTGACATACGCCCCAACGTTCTCGAAGTCGCGAGAAATCTTCGACATCGTTCGTGTTGGTGTGCGACGGAACGCCGTATGCTCTACTACGTGGGCCACGCCGTCGCCACCCTTCGGCTCGTCACGGGTGCCCGCATCGACCCAGAAACTCACGGCGCATGAGTCAACGTGGGGTACGTGATCACAGACAACGCGAATTCCATTCGACAGCGTTACAACGGTAGGGGGCGTCCACGGCATATCGACGAAGTTACGAGAACATCGCCCATCGATTTCATATCAAATTCATGTGACGAAGACCGGCGAAAATCAGTATCTCTGCAGCCATGACACCTTCACAGCTATGGTATGCAGCAGCCGTTGTGCTGTTTTTGCTCGAAATGATCACTCCGGGATTCATCCTGGCAAACATCGCTCTGGCCGCGCTTGCCGCTGGCATCTCCGCTGAACTCGGCGGTTCGCTGGAGTGGCAGGTTGGCCTCTTTGCTATGGTTGGACTCCTGAGTTTCCTGACGCTGCGACCATTGCTTCGTCGCAAACGCTCCTATACGGAGTCGCAACAGCCATCAGGTGCTGACGAGCTGCTCGGTAGAGTTGTTCTCGTTACCGAGATGATCACGTCGGACGGAACGCACGGACACGTGCAGGTTGATGGTCATGATTGGCACGCGATATCGTTGCGTGCAACAGAGATCAACCTAGGTGCGCAGGTTCGCATCTGCGGCATTGAAGCAACCACGCTCGTGGTTGAAGAAGTGGAACAGACTTAGGCTGTTACCGATGCCACACGCCACGGAAGTGTGCGTCCGGCCCACATTGGGACGACGTCACCGTAGCGCTCAGGGATCGTCATTTCTTCACGCACGAGTCGCACGGTAGTGCGAGGTGGTGTTACGCCATAGAGCTGCTGTGCACGATCGCTCACGAAGGCCTGCAGGTTGTGCAGCACGTTGTGACGTTCAAAGAGTTCAGCCAACATTGGGAGGATGATCGGCGCAGTGAAGACGCCGGCGGCACATCCTGGGCATTCTTTCTTCGACACAGGGTGCGGCGCACTATCGCTGCCCATCATCAGCTTCGGATGTGCTGCGAGTGCCGCCTGGAGCAACGCGTCGCGATCTTCCGGACGCTTGGCAATTGGCTTGCAGAACAAATGCGGGTTGAGCAATCCGCCTGCCACATCATCAAGCGTGATGATAAGATGGTGCGGTGTTACCGTTGCACGCAGGTTCGGGAACTCATCGAGCAGCTGCACTGCTGCACGCGTGGTGATGTGCTCCATCGTGATGCGCAGTCGCGGAAAGCGTGTCGCAAGCGCGCGATAGACCTCGCAGAACTCTTCTTCGCGATCCATCACGAAGCCGTGTGTTTCACCGTGCACGAGCAGGGGAATCTCCAGCTCTTCCATCATGGCAAAGACATGAGCCATTGACATGATTTCTTGGACGCCATTGTCGCTGTTGGTTGTCGCGCCTGCTGGATAGAGTTTGATGCCGATGATATGGGGCTTGGCTGCAACGAGCTCCTCCCGCGTGTAGTCGCGGAAGAACAACGTCATGAATGGATCAAACGCATGACCTGCCGTCGCACGACGCACTTCGCCCGTGTACCAGTGAAGACGTTCAACGGTGTCGACGGCCGGAACGAGATTCGGCATGATTACGGCACCTGCGAAATGCTGTGCCGAAAGCGGTGCAACAACGTCGAGCATCGCATCTTGACGAACATGAAGGTGCATGTCAAGGGGCGAGGTTAGGACAAGTTCAGTCATGGTGATTGGGCAGGATAAGGTGGAATATCGTCGAGCAAATGTACGGTTCCGTCGCTCATGACCTGTGCACAGTGCGCAACACGACCGTTCGTGAGAAACATGTAGGGTGCATTGAGCTTCAGGTTGTACCAGGAAGATTGACGAAGCGCTGCATGCGTTAGCGCAACGTCATACGACTTGCATTCGACCAGAAGGAAGGGCTGCAGAGCTGCGTCGCGCCAGAGCACATCGAATCGTTGACCTCGGTCGTCGACAACACGTTCGACGCTACAGCGGCCAATCGGATAGCCACGCGTACGAAACCAGTTGATGCAATGCTGACGCACCCATTCCTCTGGTGTAAGTGCTACACGCTGCTTACGCACGGGATCGTAAATCGATAATCGTCCGTCGTCGCTTGAGATGCGCGCTTCAAACGTTGGGAAGATCAACGGCGGAAGGTGTAGCTCGTCAGCCATTGCGCCGTGCGAGCATGGTCATCAACGCATCAATCGCCATTGCGACGTTGGTGTGCACGTCGGTAATGGTCGCCTCCATCATGTAGCAAGGCGCTGTGATAATGCGATTGTGCGTGTCGATGGAAATCTCGCGAACTGTACACGGTTGAGCATGCGCGCCTGTAGCATCGATACCTGCGTTGATCGCGGCAATGTCATAGGGCGATGGTTCCGAAGGTGTACCTACCGTGACCGTTGGATGCGATTCGGTGTTCTGCAGGGCACGCGAAATAGTTGTGCCCGCCATGCAGAGTCCAACGATGGGTTTGCCTGCTGCGTGAGAGGCAACGATACATGCTTGCACCGATGGGTCGATGCCACCGTTGGGTCCGTCGAAGGCCCATGATGTGAAGTTCTTCGCAACGCCAAAGCCTCCGGGGAGAACGATGGCATCGATGTCGTCGAGAACGAGTTCCGAGAGCGACACGATCGCACCTCGTGCAATGCGGGCAGACTCAGTGAGCACATTGCGTGATTCCGCTTGCTCAGCGCCTGTGCGATGGTCAATCACATGATGTTGCGCGATGTCTGGTGCAGCACAACGCACTTCGACGCCATGGCGATTGAGTTCCAACAGCGCTAGTACGGATTCATGAATCTCAGAACCATCGTAGACACCACAGCCGCTGAGAAGCACAGCTACACGATAGGGACGTGTCATCGCTGACCTCCTCGTTGCATGTCGAGCACTTTCTTGGTGAGCATGTAGATGATGAAGAAGAACGCAATAGCGTTCGCCCAAATGATGCTGACATCGTCATCAAGCAGTCCGTATGTGAGCCACAGAAGGCATCCACAGAACATCAGTGAAAGCATGCCAATGCTGAGCTGATCAACCTGCTGTGTGCGCCAGACCTTGATTGCTTGCGGTGCGAGGGCAAACGTCGAGCAGCAACCTGCAGCAAGACCGAGGAGAGTAATTGGGTCCATTATCGATGTGAATGATGAGATGTCATGTTGAGGTCGGCAAGAACGTTCTGCAGACGATCCGGGAAGTTTGTGACAACGCCTCGGACGCCAAGGTTGATGGCTGTGATAAGGTTTTCGCGTGTGTTGATCGTATACACACCCACGGGAATCATGTGCTGTGTGCAATCTTCCATGAGGTCGGCGTTGAGCTCCTCCAGAGAGCATCCAAAGGCATCAGCACGGCATGCCGACACAACGTCGTGTGGAAGACGCGTGTCGCCAGGCACATTGAGTGCAAGCGTCCGCACGTCGGGGCGTATGCTCTTGAGATGAAGAATGATACGATGGTCGAAGCTTGAGAACACTGTCGCATCAAGCATCTCCTGTGCATCAATTCGTACTAGTACCTCATCGAGGATCTGCGATGTGCGCTCAGATACGTCCATCGGCTTGAGCTCGATGTTGAGGTATGCGCGCCCCTTGATCAGAGCAAGTGCTTCGTCGAGCAAAGGAATGTGCTCATTGGAAAAGCGTGCGTCGAACCAGGAGCCCGCGTCAAGCGTGCGAACATCATCGTACGACTTCTCGCGGATGTCGCCCGTGCCATTGGTTGTGCGCGCGAGATCCTCGTCGTGAAACACAACGATGTGATTGTCGCGTGTGATCTGGATGTCGATCTCGATCATCGTTGCACCACAGTCGATCGCGGCGGCAATTGCAGCGAGTGTGTTTTCAGGTGCAGAACCAGATGCGCCACGATGTGCGCAGATTACAACAGGAGTTGCACGAACGGTATCAACGAGGGGGATCATGTGCACAGTCCTGACTGATCGCCACGATACCCGCGAAGCACATCAACGGCAGACATGCGTCGCTTGCCGGGAAGTTGAATCTCGTCGAAACGGAGCTCACCATCTGCACAGCCAATGAGCAACTGATGCGCATCGATGCGCCACGTTCCCATGGGGGTCGCTCCATCGGTGAGTGTGGCGTGGTAGACTTTGAGCAGCTGTCCATTCCACGTGATCCATGCGCATGGCGTGGGGGAGAGTCCGTGAATCATGTTGCGCACGACGTGTCGCGACTGTGTAAGGTCGATCGCACTGGTTGTGCGGAAGACCTTTGGTGCAGGCGTGGCGCGGGCATCATTTTGCGGGAGAGGCGTAAGCGTAGCGTCGAGAAGTCCGCGCGTTGTTGCTACGGCACATTCGGCAGCCAGCGGCATGAGTCGTGCATAGAGTTCGCCAGCTGTCATCCCATCGTCGATTGCACAGCGCTGTTGAAGCAGAATTGTACCTGTGTCGACAACGTCATTCAGTAGGAACGATGTAACTCCGGTCTCGGCATCGCCCGACATGATTGCGTGATTGATTGGCGCAGCACCACGAAAGCGTGGGAGTAATGATGCATGCACGTTGAACGCCCCCTTGCAAGCAATCGTGTAGATGCTCTTCGGAAGAATGCGAAACGCAATCACACACATAATGTCGGGTGCGCGATCGGCGATCTGCTGACGGAACTCCTCATCGCGGAGTGACGTGGGTTGGAGGATATCCGTGATGCCAAGCTCAAGCGCAGCAGACTTCACCTCGCTAGGGTGAACTTCGAGTCCGCGCCCTCGCGGTTTGTCTGGCGCCGTAACAACCGTCTGCACGCCAAACTCGCGATGCAATGCCTGCAGCGACGGAACGGCAAACTCGGGCGTACCCATGAAGATGATGTTTGCCATTAGCCGTGCATTGTTGGTTGATTAGAGAGACGCCGAACGATAGACGCTTCGATCACTGCAAACTCTTGAACGCGAGCACGGACCTCGTCGACTGGGAAGTACTCCCGCGCAATATCGGTGTACATACGGTAGTGGCCAGCCTCGCTTGCGAGCAGTGAGGAATAGAGTGTTCGCATTTCCTCATCTGCTGCGTGCTTGGCCAGAAGCGAAAAGCGCTCGCATGAGCGCGCTTCAATAAATGCACCAACAATCAGTGAGTCGAGCAAGCGATACGGCTCTTGTCCGCGAATATGTCCGTGGAGCTGCTGTGCATACTCATTGCCTGCATCAGGTGCCATCGTGATGCCACGTGCTGTAAGAATGCGCACAACAGTTTCGAGATGCTCAAGCTCTTCCTTCGCGAGATCGATCATATCCAGAACCATGCGCGTCTTGTCCGGATAGCGATTGATCATCGCCATTGCGAACGCCGCTGCCTTCTTTTCGCAGAGGGCATGATCAACGAGAATGTTGTCGGGATGTGCAATCGCAACATCGACCCATTCCGGATTGGATTCACAGGCAAGACATAGCATGTGCAAAGTTAGGGGGCGAGCAGCTGAATTGCTCGCTGCACAAGACCAGCAAAGGTAGCTTCGCTGAAGCCGTGTTCACGGATACTTGCGTTGTCAGGATTCATCCACGACGCAGACAGCGCATACCAGTCGCCCGAGCTGTGCCGCAGAAGGTACGTCATGTTGATCACACCAGGCTCACTTCCGCCCTTATACCCGGCATATGGCCATTGTTTGCTGTTGATCTCAACACCCTCGTTCACCGACAGGATGTCGAGGACGGCAGGGGGTAGGCGACCATCGCTTAGCCAATCCATCGCACGGATACAGTCTGTTGTTCGCGCAAACCACTCCACTCGGTCGGGGACAACCGCCGTATCCACAAAGCGCACGCTTGCTAGCGGCGTTTGCTCCTGTATACGGTCGAGATACTTCCGTCGATCTGTTGGACGCAGCCCCGCGTATTCGCGCGCAGGTAGACCATCATTGGTGAACTTCAAGAGAAACACATCGCGTGTTGTGAGGAAGGGCACGTTCAACGACGCATTGGAATGTCCCATCCGTGATTGCATGCGCTCAATGCTATCCTGATGCAATTCATGCATCAAGAGGTCTGTTGCCGTGTTATCACTCTGTGAGATCATCAGCGTTGCAAGCGTGTGCAAGGTAAGCGGCGAACCATGCGGCCATGTCTGAAGAATACCGGAAGGCAATGAGCGAGCAGATGTATCGAGCACGATTACATCGTCCCACCGACGTTTCCCGATGCGGATCTGTTCGGCAAGTGCACCCAGCACATACAGCTTAAAGGTCGAGCCAATCGGCATGTATGCCGATGAGTCGTGCGCAGCAAGCACATGCCTGCGAGACAAGTTTATCGCTGATAGTGATGTAGTGCCCTTGAGTTCCTTCAGATCCTTGATCACTGACGCAAGCGTTGATCCTACACGTATCGGTGGTTTGAGGAAGAGACCCTCAACGAGGTGAGGCGGGTTCCTGCGAATCGACATGGTAACGGGGATTGTATACCCATTCACCGTCACGACTTCAGCCGTGCACTGATATGCTGATGCAGAATCAACGACGCGAATCGACACACAACCGCCCGACTCTTTCGTCAGCTGCTGTGTTGCCATCGTGAGCTGCATCGGCGGCACCTTCTGCAGAAACTCCGCGGTGAATACTGTGTCGAACTGCATACTCTTCAGATTGAGCACAGCACACACATCATGAAGGCGGGCCGTCAAGAGTGATTGTGCCGACAAGGGGCTTGTGCACGCAAGTACGAGCAGCGCTGCAACAGCTGAGCACCGTATGAACCAGGTCCGAAAGATCACGTGTGTATTCATAACGCAATGAGAGTACGTGAGGCAACCATCACGGCTTTGTGAATGGTACGCTGACGTTGAACATGTTCGAGTTGAGGAAGACAGCGTAGTCACCCGGAGGGAGGCGGCGAATGTCGATCTCGCGTTCCTGCACTCCTGCCTCGCCAGAATCCTCATCAATGGTCTGCATGGTCATGAGGATCATGTTGACCACGGTGATCGACACGCGAGCAACTTCCGGCACGACGTACCGCAGGGTCATGTATCCAGGCTTACCCGGCGTCGGTACAATGCTGATGCTTGGAAGCTTCGCATCGCGCTGGAGTTGATTCCCTGTTCTGCCGTCGCTCCTAAGGTAGAGGTAGATCGGCGGATTCGATCCACCATTCTCACGCTCTGACGTCGTCATGAATCCCCGATCATCGCTGGTGAAGCAGATAGCTTCGCCTTGTTCTTCGGGCATATACGGCAAGCGCACACCCGGACGCTTGAGTGCGTCAGCGACGGATTCGTCGGGACGACGTTCCCATTGCCATGCGTAGAGGTAGTTCTTGAGGATGATCATCGAGCCATCGTGCGAAATGTCGCCAGCCGTGAGCATCGACATCGGAAGTGTGGTTGCAAACTCGAGAGTGCGCGTTGTGCCATTACGGTGCGGTGCAGCGGCACGATACACACGCGCAAGCTTGTCGCGCTTCGAGATGAAGTAGAAGTCATTCGTGCGTGGATCAACGAAGAATGTCTCGGCATCACGTGCCCCGTCAGGATACGTGAACGTGAATACGTCTGCTGTGTCGTTAACAACGCCAATGCCATCGCGATCCTGTGGGATCATGTCGACGCTGTCGGACTGAGCCTTCACACGGTAAATGGTGACGTTGGCACGCTTACCATTGTTATCGCCGATGTCCGCAACGTAGATGTCGCACTGTTTCCCAGCACAGCTGATGGCAATGTCTTCCCAGTCGACGTTCGTAGCATTTGCTACGCGGAGCTTGTAGCGTAGGTCGCCACGCATCGTTGCGCAGTAGATCTGTGGCTTATCGCCGGAATCATTGATGAGCCACAGACGTGGATCAACCTGCTGGTCGACTGCAATACCCGACACTTCATTCAGCAACGTTGCATTGAGACGTCCCCCGATGAACGGTCCGGCATAGCCTTGTTGTGCTACGGCACTGATTGTGCCGAGCACCACCGCTGCGAGGACAACGAGGAAGCGCATAGTTACTTGACGATGAAGTTGACGAGCTTTCCAGGGACAACGATGGTCTTGACGACAGTCTTGCCATCCAAGTGCTTGACGACGTTTTCATCTGCTCGCGCAGCTGCTTCCATCGTTGCTGCGTCAGCATCTGGTGAAACTGTGATCTTGCCACGAATCTTTGAGCTGATCTGCACGACCACTTCAACGCTCTGCGCAATCAGCTTCGTTGCATCGAAATCGGGGAATACTGACAGATGCACTGACCCACTGCCACCGAGGATTAGCCACAGCTCCTCCGCGATATGCGGTGCGAATGGTGCAAGACATTGCACATAGGCACGCATCGCGTGAAGCGGACGTTCCGTTGCCGGTGTGAATTCGTTAACGAAGATCATGAACTGCGCAATTGCTGTGTTGAAGCTCAACGCATCAACATCTTCACGTGTCTTCTTGATCGTCGCATGCAATACGCGATCCTGCTCAGGTGTGCATGGCACATCAGCGACGGCAGGGGATAACGTACCATCCTCGGTGACCATCATGCGCCACGTGCGATTCAAGAAGCGTGAGATTCCGTCGATGCCTTGCGTGTTCCATGGCTTGGATGCCTCGAGCGGACCAAGGAACATCTCGTACAGACGGAGTGCGTCTGCGCCGTGGGAGGCAATCACGTCGTCGGGATTCACAACGTTGCCGAGTGACTTAGACATTTTACGTCCGTCTTCGCCCATGATCAGGCCCTGATGGAACAGCCGTGTAAACGGCTCGGGCGTCGAGACACGTCCGTAGTCAAACATCACCTGTTGCCAGAACCGAGCGTACAGCAAGTGCAGCACGGCGTGCTCGCCTCCACCAATGTAGAGGTCAACGCCGGTCGATCCCATCCAGTACTGTTCCTTCTCGGGATCGACGAATGCATCGTTGTTATGCGGATCGATATAGCGCAAGAAGTACCAGCATGAGCCGGCCCATTGCGGCATGGTGTTCGTCTCAAAGCGTCCATGCTTGCCGGTCTTGGGATCTACAACATTGATCCACTGTTCAACGGTTGCCAACGGTGATTCACCTGTACCGGCGGGCTGGAAGCTCTGTACATCTGGCAGCAGCAACGGCAACTCGTCGGGGTCGAGTGCGCGTCGTGTACCATCGTCGAAGTAGAGAATCGGAATTGGTTCGCCCCAATAGCGCTGACGTGAGAAGAGCCAGTCGCGCAGACGATACTGAATACGCCCCTTGCCACGATCAGATTGCTCAAGCCATGTGATGATTGTGCGACGTGCTTCGTCAGAGGTAAGTCCGTCGATGCTGACGTGAGTACTTGACGAATTACATGATACACCATCATCGCAGAATGCTTCTGCTTGCACATCGCATGTTCCAGACGATGGCTGCACCACCTGCACGATTGGCAGATTGAATGCCGTTGCAAACGCATGATCGCGTTCGTCATGGCCAGGCACAGCCATGATAGCGCCTGTGCCATAGTGTGCGAGCACATAGTCGGCAATCCATACCGGCACGAGTTGTCCGGTAGCCGGATTCACCGCATACGCACCAGTCCACACACCAGTCTTCGTCTTATTCAGTTCAGTGCGCTCAAGATCACTCTTGAGTGCAGCAGCTTCACGGTAGGCAACCACGTCGCTGCGTTGCGCATCCGTCGTGATCGACTCGACCAGTGAATGCTCAGGGGCAAGCACGACGTACGTTGCACCGAAGAGTGTATCGGGACGTGTGGTAAAGACGTGGATACGATCGGTAGAGCCATCAAGATCGAATGCGATCTCAGCCCCTTCGCTACGACCAATCCAGTGACGCTGCATATCGAGCGTTGACGAAGGCCAATTAAGTGTGTCGAGTCCGGCGAGCAGACGTTCGGCATACTCTGTGATGCGCAGCATCCACTGTCGCATAGGCTTGCGTTCGACCGTGTAGCCTTTGCCTTTCCATTCCTCGACTTCTTCATTGGCTAACACCGTACCGAGCTCTTCGCACCAGTTCACGGGGATATTGGCGATGTATGCTAAGCGATGTTGATCGCGGTAGGCTTCCTGCTCTGCTGCATCAACAATGTGCGCAGGGATGGGGAGTTCATCGATAGGGCGTGCACGTTGTTGCGTGCGATCGAACCACGACGAGTACATCGTCAGGAACATCCACTGCGTCCAGCGATAGTACTCCGGCGTGGTCGTATTGACCATGCGTGACCAATCGTAGTCGAACCCGATCGCCTGAAGCTGTCGCGTGAATGTTGCGACATTGCGTTCGGTGATGATGGCAGGATGAATGTTCTCCTTCATTGCCTGGCGCTCGGTTGGAAGACCGAATGCATCGAACCCCATCGGGTGAAGCACGTTGTAGCCCGACATACGCTTGTAGCGGCTGACAATGTCGGATGCCGTGTAGCCCTCTGGGTGTCCGATATGTAGACCCTGTCCGGACGGATAGGGGAACATATCGAGCACGTAGTACTTCGGCTTCGACGTGTCGTCGGTGGTGCGGTAAATCTGCTGGTCAGCCCAGGTGGACTGCCACTTTTGCTCGATGGAGGAAAACGGATACTGCATGTGGCAAAGATACCGCGTAAATTCGAGCTCCTTTCGCCACAATTCGCCCCTCAGAAGCCATGAACTACGTACACCTTGGTCGCACCGGACTTCGCGTTTCGCAACTGTGCCTCGGCACGATGAACTTCGGTCATATAGTCGAAGAGCAAGAGTCGTTCCCAGTGATGTCGCGCGCTCTTGAGCATGGGATCAACTTCTTTGACACTGCAAACGTGTACGGCTTCGACAAGGGTGTTGGACGCACTGAGTCGGTGATCGGTAACTGGCTCGCAGAGGATGCAACGCGTCGCGACAAGATCGTGCTCGCGACGAAGTTCTACGGAACGATGGGCCCGGGCGTAAACGACCGTGGCTGTTCGGCATATCACATCCGTCAGTCTGTCGAAGACTCACTTCGTCGGATGAAGACCGATCGCATCGACTTGCTGCAGATGCACCATATCGATCGCAGCACACCGTGGGAAGAGGTATGGCAGGCGATGGACGTGCTGATCCAGCAGGGGAAGGTGCTCTATGTTGGTTCATCAAACTTTGCCGCATGGAATATTGCCATGGCAAACGAGCGTGCAGCGCAGCGACACATGGTTGGCTTGGTAAGCGAGCAGAGCGTGTACTCACTCCGCAACCGCCGTATCGAGTTGGAAGTGATTCCAGCTGTGAAGGCCTACGGTATGGCGCTCATCCCATGGAGTCCGCTCGCAGGTGGTATGCTCTGTGGCATCTTCTCGGTCGATGATGCTGTGCGTCGCAAGCGTCCGCAATTGCTTGCAGCTGCCGAACCACTCCGTCCGCAGATTGAAGCCTACGAAAACCTATGCCGCAAGATTGGCGTCGATTACGCCGATGTAGCACTTGCGTGGGTGTTGCAACGTGATGGCGTGACGAGTCCGATCATTGGACCACGCACTGTTGCGCAGCTCGATGCCAACGTTGCGACACTCGACATCACGCTTGACGCAGAGATTCTTGCAACACTTGATGAAATCTGGCCAGGCGAAAAGAATCAAGCACCAGAAGCGTACGCGTGGTAAGCTAGAATCGTAATCGCATCACGCCAACGGCGAGGGACATCACTGGCTGCTTCGCAGCGAAGTAGGTTACGACGTCGCGTGAGCTTGCGCCGAGTTCCCAGGTTCCACCGAAGAACGAGAACATCACCGAGACCGGGACGAAGACACCCATCGTGCCGCCCCATCCCACGCCTGTGCCGAGTTTGATCCATGTGAGCGGGCGGAAGTCGACACCGGCGCTGAAGATCGGTTGTTCGAGAGCGCCAGCTGTACGATTAATCGAAGCGATCACATCGAGTCCGACTCGCGTGCGGTAATTCACGAAGTACGATGCTCCAAACTTTGCACGCGTAGGTAGTTCCGTTGCAGCTGTTTGCAGTCCACCCCACTTGAAGAAGCTGCCGTCGCCGGTGATCAGCTGTGCTTCGTTAAAGATGTTGTAGTTGTTGAACCCGCCGCTTGAAAGTCCGTTGAGGATGGTATCGGCGGCCGTAAACACATTGCCATCGAAGGTCATCTTGCCGAGATCGATCATCGACGCACTAAGTGTGAGATCACCGAGCTCAAGTGTGGCACCAAGATCCATCCCCCAGCCAAGTCCTACGGGAGCCAGTTCGCTGCCAGGAATGTAGGATGGTGTATTGGCGTTGCCGTAATTAATCCCGAAGTACGGACTCAGTGCGCTGCGCGCTGCGAAGTTCGTGCCATCGGCGCGTGCATCCAGATAGGCAAATGCTTCGAGTGCCTTGGCCGTGACGCCTGCGTAGAACTTCACATGACGGAGATTCAACAGCCGGACGCCATACGAGGCAGCGTACTCACGGTACCAGACCATCGAAAGCAACGTCCCATTGAACAGCTCGGAATAGCGCTTCGGCTGCTTTGCAAAGCCGACGGTATCTCCACGCCCGTTCACGACGAGCGAGTCGAAATACGATGCGCCACGTCCTTCAAAGATGATCGAGGCGGCTTCGTTGTTGAGTACAAAGCTGCCTGATCCACGCTCGCGGACCGTCAGGGCAAGTCCACCAAACCCCTGCGATTGGAAGGACAATCCGATCAAGATTACATCGGCATTGAAGCGAATACCGTTTCCACTGAAGGCATCTGCCGCTGCGATCTTCTGTTCGGGAGTAAACTTCACACCACCTTGCTGAAGAATCAGATCCAGCAAGCCGTTTTTCGAGAGTGCATTGCTATGTGCCGAGGCACCACCCTCGAGCATTGTAAACGCCCAGTCTTTTCGCCTGCGTGAGACGCCACTACCGAGTGGCTCGGCAAGCGTAAAGATCTCCGTCTCGGGAACAAAGCCCAAGTTCGCAGGATTAACTCCTACGCACTGGTAATCAGTTGCCGTAGTTGAGAGAAACGCCGCATGGCCGATGCGGGCAAAGTCGCTTGATTCCGATTGCGCATACAACGATGTCGTTGTCCCGTGCAGGATGCACAGTACAACAAGTGCCGCAGCGTGCAGCGTTATGCGCGGCGTACGCGATCGATCCATTCTGCTACGCGGATTGCCTGTGCACCATCGTCGAGGGTGACGGCAGCATCCGTGCCTGTGGTGATACTCGTGAGAAACGCACGCTGTTCTTCGGCAATAGCATTAACGGGCTCGACCGTTGGAGTGTCGAACACAATCATCTTATCGCCATGCTCGGTATTGATGGTCCCAAGTGGAACTTGATGCGATGGTTCCATCTGTGCAGAGTCAATGAGGCGATAGAGCTCAACGCTTCCCGCGGCAAGATCGAGCGAAACATAGCTGTCCCGCTGGAACACGCGCAACTTGCGCATTGGCTTTGCAGAGATGCGTGACGCCGTGATGTTGGCAACACAGCCATTTGCAAACGTCAATCGCGCATTGCAGATGTCGGGCGTTTGCGTGAGCACGGCAACACCAGTTGCCTGAACGTCGACAACCTCGCTCTTGGTCATCCACAGCAAGAGATCGATATCGTGGATCATCAGATCGTGAATCACACTCACATCGATTGCACGGGGCTTGAAGGTCGCAAGACGGTGGGCTTCAATGAATACTGGTTCAACTGCATACCCTGCTAGGGCACGCACGGCTGGATTGAATCGCTCAACATGCCCCACCTGAATAATGCGATTCGATGAGCGGGCGTGATCGCGTAGCGCAACGGCTTCGCCATACGTCGCGGTCACCGGCTTTTCGATGAAGCAATGAAAGCCACGATCCAAGCAGGTTGTTGCCAACGAAAAATGCATCGACGTAGGTGCTGCTATGATCACAGCGTCGACGTCGGGCATGGCCTCTACCGAAGGATACCATGTTGCACCATGTTCTGCCGCGACTGCAGAGCCACGGGCTTGATCTGGATCGACAATGCCGACGAGAGTTACGTCGTGCTGTTGAGCGGCAAGGCGCGCATGAATCGAACCAAGATGTCCTGATCCGACGACGGAAATGTTCATGTGCGAAACTACGATGATTTGGAGCTCGTTCGCGACCGTGGATGCGCCTGCTTGTAGGCGTCTTTGAGACGCTCAACACTCACGTGCGTGTAGACCTGGGTGGTCGACAACGAGGAGTGTCCCAACATGTCGCTCACTGCCGAGAGATCGGCACCATTATCGAGCAGATGCGTTGCGAACGAGTGACGCAGAATGTGTGGGCTTTTTCGGTCGGCCTCGGTGATCGGACCAAGTGCGCGGCGCACGATCCGCCATGCACTGACGCTGGTGAGGCGTTTGCCGCGATCACCAAGGTAGAGGGCATGTTCCGAGGGATCAGGCTGCAGCTCGGACCTGCGCATCACATATGCGTCGATGCTGTCGAGCGTTTCACGTGTGACGGGTACAATGCGTTCTTTCAATCGCTTGCCAAGGACGCGAACAGTGCGTTGGGTAGCGTCGATGTCGCCGAGATTTAACTGCAAAGCCTCGGAGATCCGCAGTCCAGAGCCGTAGAGTAACTCGCACAGCGCTCGGTCCCGCAGACCCTGTACGCTCTCGGTGTCGAAGGAATCCCACAGCGACGTTGCCTCGTGCTCCTGCAGAAAGGAGGGGAGTTTCTTGTCGATTTTGGGAGAGCGGAGCAGTGCGGCCGGGTTTCTCTCGATGACGTCGGAACGGAGCAGAAAGCGATAGAAGCTTCGTACGGCCGCGAGTTTCATTCGAAGTGACCGTTTCTCGAGTCCGCGATCGTGCAGCCATCCGAGGAACGGACGTATGTCGGCCTCGGTGACGTCTTCCACGTGAGGCAGCGTGCCCCATGACTCTTCGAGATAGCGCTGGAACTGGGTCAACGCCGCTTCGTAGGCAACGATCGTATGTGTACTAGCGCTCTTTTCTACGTCAAGCGCTGTGAGGTACATTCGAACTGCTTCTGCGAACTCCATGCAGCAACATACGGTATATTCGCAAGTTCAGGGAAATCATCATGTTGCATATCAGAAACTACATCGGCGGACAGTATCACGACCCCGTCGAGGGTGGGTGGATTGACAATGTCAATCCTGCCACCGGTGAAGTGTATTCTTCCATCGCACGAAGCACCGCGGCCGATGTCGAGCTTGCAGTGACGGCTGCACGCGAGGCGTTCCCTGCGTGGTCGGCACTCACAGCGAAACGTCGCTCCGAGATCCTCATGGCGATCTCGCGCGGCATTGCAGCGCATCTCGACGATCTCGCGCTCGCGGAATCGAACGACCAGGGGAAGCCCCTTTCCCTGGCCAAGAGCGTTGACATTCCACGCGCTATCGACAACATGGCGTTCTTCGCGACCGAGATTCTGCATACCCATACCGAAGCGTATCAAACAGATCAGCACGTGATGAACTATGTCACGCGATCACCGCTTGGTGTTGTGGGATGTATCTCGCCGTGGAACCTTCCGCTCTATCTCTTCACATGGAAGATCGCGCCAGCTCTTGCAGCCGGGAATACGGTGGTTGCAAAGCCAAGTGAGCTCACGCCGATGACGGCGTTCTTGCTGGGACAGATCTGCACGGATGCAGGCCTGCCACCGGGCGTGCTCAATATCGTGCAGGGATATGGTGCTGAAGTTGGAGCTGCGATTGTTGAACACCCTATGATCAAGGCGATCTCATTCACGGGTGGAACAGCAACGGGTGCAACGATTGCACGCACGGCTGCTCCGATGTTCAAGAAGCTTAGTCTGGAACTCGGCGGCAAGAACCCCACCATCGTGTACGACGATGTTGAAGTTGGTTACGTCGCACGACACGTCGCGCGTGCGGCATTCACCAATCAAGGTGAGATCTGTCTCTGTGGCTCACGCATCTTCGTGCAACGCGGTATCTACGATGCGTTTCGCGATGCATTAGTGCGCGAGATCGCGGCGTTCACGCCGGGTGATCCGCTTGCTGAAGGCACACGTATGGGTGCTCTCGTGAATGAAGCGCATATGCACAAGGTACTGTCCTACATCACGCTTGCTCGTGAAGAGGGTGGAACGGTGTTGTGTGGTGGATCACGTGTGCATCTCGAGGGAAGGTGTGCGAATGGTTTCTTCGTTGCACCAACGTTGATCGAAGGCGTCGATGCCTGGTGTCGCGTCAATCAAGAAGAGATCTTCGGTCCGGTGGCAACGCTGATCCCATTCGATGGGGAAGACGAAGTGCTTGCGATGGCGAACGGCACGCCGTATGGTCTGGCCGCATCTGTCTGGACGAATTCTCTGCAGCGTGCTCATCGCACCGCGAACCGACTCGAGAGTGGGATCGTCTGGGTGAACACATGGCTTAATCGTGATCTCCGCACTCCCTTCGGTGGCGTGAAACAAAGTGGTGTCGGACGTGAAGGTGGCATCGAAGCGCTCCGATTCTTTACAGAACCAAAGAACATCTGCATTCAGGTATAACCCCATGGAAAAGATCATCATCAATTCAGACCGCGCACCGGAACCGGTTGGCGCTTATCCTCACGCTCGTCGTGTCGGCAACCTGCTCTTCTTGAGCGGAGTTGGTCCGCGCGAACGAGGCACGCGTGTGATTCCAGGGGTTACACTCAATGATGATGGAACGATACGCGAGTATGACATCGAAGCGCAAACGCTGAGCGTGTTTCGCAACATTCGCTACATCATTGAAGACGCTGGTTCGACGTGGGACCAAATCGTTGATGTGCAGGTATTCCTGACTGACATGAAGCGCGACTTCCCAGTGTTCAATCGCCTCTACGCTGAACATTTCGCAGGTGTGCATGCATGCCGCACGACGATCGAGATCGGCGCGTTGCCAACACCAATTGCTGTTGAACTCAAAGTGATCGCTACGATATGACTCGACGCTTGATCGCACCCAGTATGCTGGTGCTCCTGTGGTTTTTGTGTGTAACGGTGGCGGTTGCACAGCCGCAGATCGCCTACATCCTGCCGGATATTGGATCCCCACGATTCTCGACGTATGTCGAAGTGATTGCGCCAGCAACAGCGCGCGGGACCTTTGGTGCCGATCGTGTGTGGCTCAATAATGCAGGTGATGACGTTCGCCTTGTGTTGGACCGTCCGGCCGATTCTGCGCGCATTACGTTTGGTCCGCTCGTTGTGAGCTGGGACGGACGCATCATTGCAACACACGCATTTGTGCATCCTACGGTACAGCCGAACAGCAGCGACTGGGAAGCACTCCGCACAGAGTTCCGTATACCGATCAAGGTGGTTGTCAACGGTCGTGCGTCGAACATCGACACATTCTACATCGTTAAACCATGGACGCTCGGAAACGTCACGGCAGATCCCGGACGTATCCTCGGTGAAGGCACACTAGGAAAGCGCTCGCGTCGCGGCGCAATGATCGTCGACTCGCTGATTCTTCCCGGCGGCGAAACCTATACGGCCTCCCTCCGCGATCCTGATTCGCGCGCTCCCGGCAATCAGGCCTACTTGCCATTTACGTTGCTCTCGCCAAGTACCATCCGTGGTGTTGGCACCGTTGATATCAGCGTGAGTGCAAGCGGCGCTAATGGTGGACCAGGTGGCGGCGGCGGTGCAGGCGAGTACGAAAACTCACTCGCAACAACTGGCGGTACGGACGGTGGTGCTGGGTATACCGGAGGTGGACCTGGCGGTGTGAACAGTACGTTCGGTAATCGACGTCAGAAGCCGGGCCTCGGTTCTGGCGAAGACGTTCCTCGCGACAATGCCAACACGCGCGGCTCGAAATCGTTGAGCGGTATTCCCGGTGGTGAATCAACTGGTGCATACGAGAATGCAGGGGGCGGTACAGGCCATCCATTCGGACAGAGTGGTACGGGGTGCGACAATCGCAATGCATGCTCGCCCGTTGGTGGCAATGGCGGTGGCTCCGGCTCGCAAGAGAGTAAGCGCGGTGGTGGCGGTGGGTATGGCGAAGATGGTGGTGATGAAACAGGAACAACCAACGGCGGTATCGCCCACGGCAACATCGTCCTTGTTCCATTGGCAGGGGGCTCGGGTGGCGCCGGAGGAAATCCTGACCTCTTCAACCGTGCAAGCGGTGGCGGTGGCGGTGGTGGTGCCGTGTCGATTCATGCGAACTTCCTTAGTAGCCTCAACATCTCTGCTCGCGGTGCGCTCCCGGCACGACGTACGGTATTAGGTGGCGGTGGTTCAGGGGGCGGTGTGATTGCCGGTGGTCGACTCGACAATCCACGTCCCACTGATGCCGTGACGTGGCAGATCAGCGGTGCGTCGGATGCAAACCCGAATCCAGCAGCACGCATGATGTCAGGTGGACGTGGTCGCGCACGCTATGATGGTGCTGTTCCACTGAACCTCAATGTGATGGTTGGTCCGATGACCGATACATCCACCAACGCGTTGCGCACACATCTTCTCACAGGCCAAGGCAATGGGAACGATCTCCAGATCTACATTAAGCCAGAGAGCGGACCCTGGCAGCTTGGTCCGCGTGTTAGCGGATATCGCATCAACGAATCTGGATTCTGGCGTCAGCAGATAACGTGGCCTGGACGTGACACATTGTATTACATCGCTGTTGGTCTTGCCGTGCCGACTACGGGTGCAGGTGAGTACACGGCAATTCCGGAAATGATCTTCTCGCAATCAGCATGGAACATCATCCGCATCTACGGTCCGCCGATCATTAACGGTGCGCAGTCACTCGACCTTGGTGCATACGTGTGTCCTGGCGAGGAACTTCGCGACACAGTGTGGGTGAAGAACGTTGGTGAATCACCTCTCGTTATCTCGCAATCGACATTCACCGGTGCAGCTGGGTTCCGACTTGTTGCACCAGTGCTGAGCGATACGATCAAGCCATTCGATTCAACAGCGTACGTGGTTGCCTTCACACCTGTTGCGGGTCAGTCCGGCAATATCACCGCGCAGCTACAGCTGCAGCATAATGACACAGCAGCAACCTCGGCGCGTCCGTTCATCGTGAACCTTCGTGTTGATGTTCGTCCGTACGACTTCACGTATGCGTATGGCACGCCAAGCGTCAAGCGTGATACGGTTGATCTAGGCATTGTCTGCATCGGACGCGAGGTGAGCACGTCGGTGATCATTGCCAATCCTAGTGCATCGGCAATGCGCATCGAGCGCATTGTTTCAACATCACCGGCGCTGGTAACAATTCGAGGTGGCGCACCGAGTGATCTCTCCGCAGGAACGGGCAGTGCTGCATTCCTGGCAACGTTCCTAGGCCGAGCACGCGGTGTGTTTGTGATACCCGTCCTCATCTACACAGCAGAATGTCCACGACCAGACACCGTCTGGGTACGTGGCGACGTACGTGAGTCGAACCTCACACTCATTGGCACCGGACAGTTTGGCGTGGTGCGTGTTGGTGATCGTCCCGAACTCACCATCGAACTCCGCAACGATGGTAGCGACAACGCACGAGTGTCTGCGCTTCCGACAATACCTGCGGGAGTGCCGTTCCGTGTGGTGCGCGTTGTGCCAGCATTGCCCGCTGTGCTTGTGCCTGGCGCTTCCATGTTCATCACGTACGCCTTCGAGCCCCTTGCTGATGGTGATCATGCCTACACGTTACGTCTTGGTACCGACTCGGTCAACGGAAGCTGTCCGGCAACAATCGTAACAATCCTTGCAGGCTCCGCGCGCGGAGCAAGCATCACGCTGTCGCAACCATCGATATCGTTCGACACCGTTTCGAGTTGCGCCGTGGGTACCGATAGTGTTGTGGTTACGAATTCAGGTTCGGTACCACTGACGCTCTTCTATCCAGCTTCGATCAACGGACTCGACCAAGCATCGTTCCGAATCGTACGACAACCGCTCAATGATCTTGAGTTGGCACCCGGCGCATCGGCCTCCTTTGGTGTGGTAATGAATGGTTCGATCGGACCTGACGGATCGAAGTCTGCGATTCTTACTATCCGAACAAGCGACCCACAGCTGAACGCGTTGAACATTCCGCTCGCAGGATACCGCGCGTCTGCAAATCTTGCCGGACCACGCGTCGTTGATCTTGGGCTCATTGAAGTTGGTACGCAAGGTCAAGCACAGCGATTCTACACGAATGCGTCAGCCCTCGCAACAGCAGGAACACTTGCACTAACTCCCGGTTCAACATCGACGACGGTTGCTCCTCCAACGTTCAGCGTTGCCAGTGGCGACTCGGTGGCTGTTACCTTCACCGTGCAAGCGCGCAACGACGGAGCCATTGAAGACACTGTTCTGATGGTCCTCACCCAACCATGTGCCGACACTGTGGTTGTGCTGGTTCGTGCGCTTGGCTTCTCACGTTCGATCAGTGCAGCAGCGCTCCTCGATATGGGTGTTGTTGCCGAGTGCGCAACGACGCGTGACAGTATCGTCTACACCAACACGCAAGCCGTTCCGCTCACGCTGCTGTCTGCATCTGTTACGGGTCCGGACGCTTCAGTGTTCACCCTCGAGAATGCGGCAGCACTCGCCGGACAAGTTCTCCAGCCAGGTGCGTCGATCGCACTCTATGTTCGTTTCGATCCTCGCTCATCAACCGATGGTCGCAAGCAGGCGAATGTGGTTGTAACGGCCAGCATCGGTGGTGGTGATCTCACCGTCATCACAGAACTCAAGGGCGAGCGTCGCATGCTATTAGCGACTGCTCCCGACCGTGTTGTGTTTGGAACGATTAGTGTCGGCAACACAACATCACAACGTGTAACAGTACAGAATGTCGGTGGTCAGGCGGCAAACATTGCACGCATTGCCCTGCAGGGTACTAGCGGTGGGGTGTTCACCATTACACCGTCGCAACAAACACCATTCCGACTTGAGCGTACCACGTTTTTCAATGTCGATGTGGTATTCACACCAGGAGTACAGCAAACGTATGTTGATACGCTGCTTGTAACCTTCGACGCGCCATGCAATGATACCCGGCGCATCCCGATCTCGGGTGTTGGACAGCTGAACATCGAGATACTGTTGGAGATGCCAATCGATACGGTCGATCCAGCAACGCGCAACTATGCATTACCCATCACGGCGCGTCGTGCGAGTGGTGATCAGAATTTGACAGGTGGGACGCTGATTCTCAGACTTCAGTATGCAACCGAAGTCTTCGTTGCTCGCAGTGTTGACGGTGGAACAATTCGTTCGAATACGTCGACGGCCGGCACTACCGACCTCGAGATCGTAGTACCTGGCATCAACGTCACGGACTCGCGTCAGGTGCTTACATCAATTGTCGGCGACATGACGTTGGGTACGGTTGGTTCGACTGCGCTGCGCGTTGTTGACGCGCGGATCGAAACACCTGCGTTTGCTCCCATCGTACGACCAATTGATGGATCTCTCACGCTCGCGATCTGCCGTGAAGGTGGCGACCGCTTTGTAACCCGTGCAGGAGCGCTTGCAATGCGCGTCCTGCCGAACCCTTCGGTTGATGTAGCTGAGGTTGTTGCCGATGTCTTCGAGCAAGGGATGCACACGATCACGATCATGTCGATCACCGGTGAACGCATAGATGCATGGAGCTTCATGCACACGCGTGGAGATGCTTCGCATCGCTCACTTCGTGACGTTCGTCAGTGGGCACCTGGCGTGTACTCAGTTGTGCTGGAAACACCGACGCGCCGCCGCGTTGCTCCACTTACTATTCTCCGATGATGCGCACAATGATGATGAATCCTCGTTGGTCTACGCTGCTGGTGATCTGTGTCGTTTCACTCTCCGCGCTTGAGTGCACCGCGCAACTGTTACGTCGCGACTCCGTGACGCAGCAGGGTGAACGCCTTTCGATGTATCTCGGCGGTTATGTGGGAGCGCATGGAAACCTGCATATGGCACAGTTCGGTGCGTTGCCGGGTGTGCCGAACTGCTGTACGTCATTTGGTTCTACGCTCTCGCTCGGTCTTGCTGGTGGTGTATCGCTTGACATTCCGTTGTCGGAATCACTCGAGATTCAGAACCGTCTGGGCTATGCTGGAATGTCGGCTACGTTGCGTTCATCGCAGCAGATTGGGAACGAGCCCGTTCTTACGGATGGTCCGATACCCGTTGAAGAGCGCCGTGCAATCATGGTCGACCACACGCTCGATGCCGGACTCGCAATCATCGCACTCGAACCATCGCTCGCTGTTCGGGTTGGTTCAGGATTGTTGCTCTCTGCAGGAGTGCGTGCAGGTTTTCTGTTGCAGAAGACATTCGACCAGCGCGAGACGCTTGTTCAGCCCGAAGGGTATACGTTCTCGAACGGTTCAACAGTGCGGAATGCCGCAGCTGGAGATATCCCAGACGCACAGGCCATCCAACTGCATGGGTCGGTAGGCGTTGGATATGAATTCACGCTGCGCTCGGGTGCGCTTGTGCGACCGGAGCTGCGTGCGTATATACCAGCACTTGCTGTAACAAGTGTCGACTGGCGTGTTGTTTCGGTCCAGGCTGGCGTGAGTGTGCGATTCGGTGTCTACACGCCGGTGGAAGCAGCCAAGGAATACGATACCGTGTTCGTGCGCGACACGATCTATGCTGAGAAGGCTGGTCTTGCAGCTCCGCGCATCACGCTTCAGAATCGCGTCGAAGACGAAGACGTGCAGCGTCGTGGTGACGTTGAGTATCACACGATCACGATCAAAGAACGCTATCTGCGGGAAACGCCGCGATCATTCTCACCGGGCATTACGTCGCAACTCATGGCGCGTCGTGACGACGGTACAATGGGTCCGCTCGAGGCCATCCGTGTTGAAGAACTCGACGTCATCGAGAGCTATCCGTTGTTGCCGCAGATCTATTACCCTGAAGGTAGCGGCGATATGGCATCGACAACACAGCGTCGCATTGCAGCGCCGGATGCGTTGGCGTTCCAGCCTACGAAGCTTGAGCGCAATCAGCTTGATGTGTATCGGAACGTGCTCAACATCATTGGTCATCGCATGTCGACGATTCCTGATGGAAAGATCACGGTGAGTGGCTACTGCAGTAACGCTGGCGTTGAGCAGGGCAACCGCGACATCTCACGTCAGCGTGCCGAGGGTATCAAGGAGTATCTCGTCAAGACCTGGGGGATTGCACCTGACCGTATCGTGACGCGTGCGGGATTGCTTCCAGCAGAGCCTGCGAATCCAACAACAGTCGATGGTCGCGCAGAGAATCAGCGTGTTGAGATCGAGACAGGGAATCCAGCATTTCTCGAACCTGTCGAGTTCCGCGATCGCGACTTGATCATCAATCCAAAGACCGTTGTTGTGCGACCAACTGTTCGTGATGAGCAGGGTATTGATGAATGGTCACTTCGCGTGTCGCAGAACGGACGTCAACTTGCGGCTGATGATGGTGGTGGCTCGCCTCGCGACGTCACATGGTCGGTTGAAACGTCAGAGACGAAACTTCAGCGCGATGGATCGGTGATTGCGACGTATCGCGTGCGTGATGCAGCTGGATCAAGTGTGACAGCGTCCGACACGGTTGCTGTTGACTACGTGACATTGCAAACGATGAAGGCGCGACAGGAAGAAGGCAAGATGGTTGAGCGCTACTCGCTGATTGTATTCGACTTCAACAGTGCACGACTCAATCCGTCGAATCAGCGGATTATGCAGCGCGTAAAGGACCGTATCCAGCCGACATCGAAGGTGCGAATCATGGGCTTCGCCGACCGTCAGGGCAATCCTGAGTATAACCGTGAGCTTGCGCGCAAGCGCTGCGTTGAAGCACAACGAGCACTCGGTCTCAGTGACGATCGCGTTGTGATTGAGCCGGTTGGTTCAGATCGTTTGCTTTATGACAACGAAACACCGGAAGGACGCTCCTATTCGCGTACTGTGCAGATCGAAGTTGTCACGCCCGTTCGGTAGGAGCACAGATGAAACTTCATGTGGCATCGAGTATCCTGATCGCGGCAGCGTTGTTTGCTGCCTGCACATCTCAGGGACAACCGGAAGGCGAGCTCCGGCCAGCAGCCGGCGGTAAGATGTATGGTGGCGTCTACCGCCAGAACGAAACAGGTGAGTTGAGTTCGCTGGATCCCGCGCGTGTCAATGACATGACGTCGTCGCATATCATCATCAACATCTACGACCAGCTCATCGGCTTCGATCACGAGCTCAACATCGTACCCCAGCTAGCAAGGAGCTATGATGTGTCTGATGATGGACAAACGTACACGTATCATCTTCGATCGACGGCAACGTTTCATGATGATCCGTGTTTCCCCGGCGGTAAGGGGCGACGCGTTACCGCATCGGATGTGAAGTACAGCTTCGAACGCGTCTGCGATGTGCGGACGAAGACCAAGAACGACACGTATTTCCGCGATAAGGTTGTAGGGGCTAGCGAATACTACGAAGCAACCCGACAGGCACAGCGCTCGGGCATGGCACCCACAGTGCAAGGAGTACGCGGCTTTGTTGTTGTGAACGACACAACGTTTCAGATCCGATTGGTTAAACCCTTCGCCCCCTTTGAATACACAGTGGCGCAGACATCGATGGGGATTGTCCCGCGCGAAGCAATCGAGCGCTATGGAAACGCATTCACACAGCATCCCGTAGGATCAGGTCCGTTCCGATTTGCTTCCTGGACGCCCGATCGCTCGTGTGAGCTCCGTCGCAATCCAACATACTGGGATGTCGACGAAGCGGGGAATCGGTTACCGTATCTCGACGGAATCCGCTTCACCTTCATGAAGGACGATAAGATGCAGCTTCTCGAGTTTGATGCAGGCAATCTCGAAGAGTCGTACCGCATTCCGAATGAGTTCTTCGCAGAGATTGTTGACGAAAAAAAGCAACCAAAGGGCAAGTGGGCGAAGTACCAGCTCCTGCATGTCACGGCACTTGCCACACAGTTCTACGGCATGGTAACGATTGATCCTGTCCTCAAGGATGTGCGCATACGCAAAGCACTCAACTATGCCGTTGATCGCCAGCGCATCATTCGCTACGTCCTCAAGGGGCAAGCATCGGGTCCGGCCCACCATGGCTTAGTGCCACCATCAATGCCAGGCTATGCATCCGATAGTGTGCGCGGATATCGGTTCGATCCTGCACGCGCACGTGCGTTGATGGCCGAGGCAGGGTATCCAAACGGACGGGGATTCCCCGAGTTGACCTTGCAGCTCAATGCTGGTGGCGGACGAAACACCTCGATTGCTGAGGCCATCCAGGGAATGCTGAAAGAGCATCTCAACATCACGGTCAACCTCCTCCAAGTAGAGTTCGCGCAGCATCTTGAGTCGATCGACGCAGGTACGGCGCCCTTCTTCCGTCTCGGATGGGTTGCGGACTATCCCGATCCTGAGTCATTCCTCAACCTGTACTACGGTAAGATTGTACCCGAGCCATCGCAACCGTCGCCAATCAACTCCACGCGATTTCAGAACGCAGAGTTCGATGCGCTCTTCGAGCGTGCGCTCTCAACCACCAATCGTGCTGAGCGTATGACGCTGTATCGACAGGCCGAGCAGATTGCAATCGATAATGCACCGATGCTTCTGATTCTCAATGACGAGGATTTCCGGTTTGTGCAGCCCTATGTAAAGGGGCATCCGCATAACGCTATGGATCGGACCAATCATCATCGCACGTACTTCGTGCGGTAGTCACTCGTCGTCGTCGAGTTCAAGATCCGGGATATGGGTAAACGCGATGCGCATTGGCGCGCTGTTCAGCGCATTCCATGCCGTACCCACGTAGAGTGTGTTCTTTCCGTACTTGTGATTGATCGCATCGATTGACGCGTTGAGCGATTCGCGCACCGGCCCGACGTCGTCGAGGAGTGGCTGTGGTACCTGCGCGCGAGGGGCAACATCATTGAGCGACACACTCACTTTGATCGGCGTTGTATCGTGTGGCATATCGACCAGCATGCGACTAAGTGCCTGCGTGAATTGTACGATGTCCTGCGTTGATGACAGATTCATGCCTGCCTTCCAGCGTGTGCCACAGCGAAACCGAATACTCACGTCAACACGTCCCGAAACCAGTTCGTAGGAACGCAAGCGCATCGCTGCCTTTTGTACCAAACGATGGAGGACGCTGATAGCCCCCTCCCGAGAACGGAACTCTGGTTCGAGCACATGTGAATGTCCAACCGTTGACTTCTGTGTTGGTGGCAGCGGCACATCTTCGCCGCGAAGACGCGCATACATGCGTTCGCCCTCTACACCGCCCCATACATCACGGAGTTGTCGCTGTGTTGCGGTGCATAGCATCTCGACCGTGTAGATGCCATGCTTCCACAGGCGTGCATACATGTTGCGTCCGATACCGCAGAGGTCGCGCAACTGTAACGCATACAGCCTATGCGGAAGATCCTCCTCATCAAGCACCACGCATCCATCAGGCTTCTGCATATCGCTTGCCGTCTTGGCAAGATAGTCGTTGGGTGCGATACCAATGCTGCAGCGCATCTCGCTGCCGACATGTGCGTAGATGGAGTCCTTCACATCGCGTGCGATGGCCAGTGCGCGATCACGATTACGAGCCGATCCGGTGAGATCGCACACCATCTCATCGATGGATGCAACGCGCTTCACGTGAATTACCCGTTCGACAGCATCGATGATGCGATGGTGCATTTCGACGTAGACCGTATGCTTTGCATGCACGAGTACTAGATCAGGACATTTCACTTTCGCATCAGCGATGATGGTGCCAGTTGTAACACCGAATTTCTTCGCTTCATACGAAGCAGCGATGGCGCACGTCGTATCAGCCATCACAGGTACCACAGCCACCGGTCGACCGCGTAGCGACGGATCCAGTTGTTGTTCCACCGAGGCGAAGTACGAGTTGAGGTCGACGTAGAGCGATCGAAGCATTCTACAAATTGTAAAAAGTATCCGCGAAGTACAATTCTGTATTTTTGGACTAAATCCAAATAACATGTCGCAGCTCCTTCAACATCTCCCAGCCGGCACCCGTTGCCGTATCATCTCCCTGGAGGGTGATGAGCGGCATACGCAGCGTGTTATGCAGCTAGGCTTAGTGCCCGGTGTGTGGTGCACGATTGTGCGCAAAGCGCCATTTGGTGGCCCCCTTGAATTGGCACTCGATGTTGCTCGATTGGGCGTCCGCCCAACGCGGGAGCTTCGCATTTACGTGGACGTATAATGGCCACACGAACCATCGCTGTCGTTGGCGTGCCGAATGTTGGCAAATCAACGCTGTTCAACGAACTCACCGGACTCCAGCAACGCGTTGGGAATTTTCCCGGTGTTACCGTCGAGCCAATGCTTGGGACGTTACGCAAGGACGGTGACGAACTCACGGTGATTGACCTGCCGGGCATCTATGGTATGTCGGCCGCATCGGAGGACGAACAACTCACGATTGATGTGCTGCGCGGTGTGCACCCATCAATCCCACGTCCAGATGTGATTGTGCATGTGTTGAGTGCCGACCATCCGTCGAAGTGCTTTGCGTTGTTCGCGGAACTCTCGACGCTTGGATTGCCAATGGTAGTCGTGGCAACGATGGTTGATGCTGTGAAGGCGCGTGGCGGTGTGTTCGACGACATCACCTTGCATCACCGCTTGGGCGTACCGGTTATGCCCGTCGTGGGATCGAAAGGCCTTGGTCTAGGCGAACTACGCGACGCGCTGTGGTCGAACGCTGCAACACTGCCGAAACTCATCGAGGTAGGAATAGCATCGGTTGAAGAACGCTCAGCATGGGCTCGTGGCGTACTCGACGAGGTTGTTGTGCGTGGTCGGGAAGACACAACAACCAAGTTGCTCGACCGCGTGATGTTGCATCCCGTGGGTGGTGCACTCGTCTTCCTCATCGTAATGACGCTGTTCTTCCAGTCGATCTTCTCATGGGCACAGCCACTCATGGATGGTATCGATGTCTTCACGGCAATGATCTCCGATGTTGCTGCGCAGTTGATCAGCAATGATCTCCTGCGCTCGTTCGTGGTCAGGGGGCTCATCGGAGGGGTTGGATCGATCCTCGTCTTCCTGCCGCAGATCATTATTCTCAATGTGCTTGTCACAATCCTTGAAGAGTGCGGCTACCTTGCGCGAGCTGCGTTTCTGGTGGATCGTGCCATGGGTGTGTTCGGTTTGCAAGGGCGCTCCTTCATTCCACTGCTTGGATCCTTCGCATGCGCAATCCCCGGCATCATGTCGGCGCGGATTATTCCGTCGTACCGGGATCGCATGGCAACCATCATGGCAACGCCGCTGATGACATGCTCTGCGCGACTACCTGTGTATACATTGCTGATTAGCTCGGTAGTGCCGGCAATCACGATTGCAGGGGGCTTCTCGCTACAGGCAGCGGTGATGGTCGGACTCTATGTGCTGGGCGCGCTCAGTGGTCTGCTTGTTGCACTCGTGCTTAAGCGCACGATGTTCCGCGGTGCTGTTGTGCCGTTCATGATTGAATTCCCTCCGTATCGCATGCCCTCGCTTCGCAGTATTGGCGTTACGATGGTTCATCGCACACGCGACTTCGTGACGACGGCAGGTACAGTGATCCTTGCATTCTCTGTTGCGTTGTGGATTCTCACCGAGCTACCGCGCACGCAACCAGACCCATCAATGACAGAGCTGCAACAGCAGCAATACCAACTCGACAACTCGTATGCGGCAGACCTGGGTCGGACGATTCAACCGATCTTCGCACCGCTTGGATTTGACTGGCGCATCACACTCGGCGTATTGAGTTCGTACGCGGCCCGTGAAACCTTTGTGAGTGCGATGGGGCAGATCTATGCAGCAGATGTTGCAGAGTCTGATGCTCCCTTGCGCGACGTGTTGCAGGAGCGGATTCCCTTGCGCACAGGATTGTCGATTCTTGCCTTCTACGTGTTTGCACTTCAGTGCATTAGTACGATGGCAATCATGAAGCGCGAAACGGGTTCATGGAAATGGCCAACGCTTGCGTTTGGAATCACGTTCGCTATGGCCTACGTTGCATCGCTGATTGTGTACAACGTGTTCTAGGAGGCACACATGGTGCAAACGGATCGTCCCGACCTCGATCGCGCACGTGAGTATACACGTCGCGTTGGACCGCAAGCTCTGCGCATTGGGGCGACGATTACGCTCTATGCCATTGCCATGCTCTTCACCAGTGAGTATGGTCTCTACACGATTGCGTATGGCGTGATCATGTTCCTGTTCGGCTACGCAGCACTTGCTCGCACAGAATCACGCGGCGGACGTATCGCCCAGTGGGCTGTGACGTTCACGTTTCTGGCAGGGGGCGTTTGGAGCTTGTTGCAATGGGTTCCGCTCATCTGGGGACCGCATCATCAGCCCCTTCAACAGAATCTTTCGCTGATTGCCTTATGGCTTACTGCCGGACCTGCGTTGTTTGTGCCGGGCGTGCTCGCGGCAATACGTCCAGGGTGGACACCCTTGATTGTTGTTCCAGCGCTGCTCTCACTTGCCGTTGCCGGATCGGTTGGCTTCGCCATCCTCAGGATGAATGCACCTGTGCCTGATGACAATAGCTTGATGATGGTCGCATCGGTTCTGCCGCTTCTCGTCGTGGCTAGCAGTCTTGAGTTCTTGGTTAGAGCAGGATACCACGCAGTAAAAGTGTTGCGATCGTAAAGTAGATCACGATGCCTGTCACGTCGCTAAACGTTGCGACGAATGGTGCGCTTGATGCAGCTGGATCAAATCCCAGACGTTTCATCAGCAATGGCAACATTGAACCAGCAATGGTTCCGGCCATCACGATGCCGATGAGCGACAAACCGATCACCGTTGCAACGATCCATGTTGACTCCGGATGAAACGTTCCGTCGAGACCATGTCCGATAACGATGCGCGCAAAGCCGAGGATTCCCAGCACCAAGCCGAGGATAAATCCTACAGCGATCTCGCGACGCATGATCTTCCACCAATCGCTAAGTGTTACCTCGCCGAGTGCGAGTGCACGCACGATAAGCGTTGCGGCCTGTGATCCGGAGTTACCTCCCGACGAGATAATCAGCGGAAGGAAGAGCGCGAGAATGACTGCCGTGTCGATCGTCGATGAAAACGCGGACATCGCTGTTGCCGTGAGGAACCCACCAAGGAAGAGCACAACGAGCCATGTTGCGCGCTTACGTACGAGTTCGAACAGCGGCACATCGATGTATGGCTCATCAAGTACTTCAACAGCACCGAATCGCTGCATTTCTTCAGTGGCTTGTTCTTCAGCAACGTCAAGTACGTCGTCGAGCGTGATGATGCCTAACAGCTTGTTGTCGATGTCAACAACAGGTAGCGCAAAGCGGTCCAGACGCTTAAAGGCAAGAACCGCTGTTTCCTGATCGTCAGTTGCTAGGAGCGACTCAACCTTTTCATCCATGATATCGCGTATGCGGGTATCAGGACTCGCTAGGAGGACTTCACGAATGTGAATGTCGTCGATCAGCGTGCCATGCTCGGTGACGTACAGATAGTTCAGTGTTTCCGAGTCTTTGCCGTAGTTGCGAATGTGATCGAGTGCTTGTTGGACAGACCAATGCTTCTTGATGATCACATAGTCGGGCGTCATGAGACGTCCGACGGAATCTTCCGGCCAATTGAGCAGGGCTAGAGCAATGCTGCGTTCTTCGGCGCTGAGCGAGTTAATGAGCTCCGATACGACGTTGCCAGGAAGATCTTCGAACAGCTGCGTACGGTCGTCCGGAGACATATCGTTGAGCAGCGCGCCAACTTCTTCGCGGGCCATTTCGTGGAGCAGCTCTTGTTGCGTGTCGAACTCACAATAGGAGAACGACTCAGCAGCGATATCCTTGGGGAGCAGACGGAACACAACGACGCGGCTCTCCTCACGGAGATCTGCGAGTAAGTCTGCGAGTTCAACAGGTTCCCAATCCAGAACGACATCGCGAATAGTCGCAAAGTCGCGTGCCGCAATGAGTTCCTCGATCTCTGGTGCGATGAGGCGGCCGTACATGCGGACAAGTTACGACGGCTCTGGCAATAGACGGTTTATTCGTAGCGTAATGCTTCAATTGGGTCGAGCGTTGCGGCTCGCCACGCGGGGTAGAGTCCGAAGCCGATCCCAATCACCGTGCAGATCACAATGCTGAACACAACCGTGCCCCATGGCATCACGTAGGACAGCGACGGCATCGTGCCGCGGAGTATCTCCGTGACGGCCCACGATGATCCCAAACCACCGATCATACCGGTAAGACCACCTAGCTGACACAAGGTGATGCTCTCGATTAGGAATTGCCGCACGATCCAGCGCTTGCGTGCTCCGAGTGCTTTGCGGACACCGATCTCGCGCGTGCGCTCGCGGACGCTGACGAGCATCATGTTCATGATGCCAATACCTGCTGCAACGAGAGCGCCGAGACCACTAATCCACGCAACGATCAACAGCGCAGACGAAAATCCACTGAACTGTCCGGTAATCGCATCATTCGTATCGATCTCAAAGTTGTTCTCATCCCACGGCTTGACGGAGCGCAATGCACGCATCACACCAACAGCCTCATCAAATGTCGACTCAAGCGTAAGCTTCGATTCGGCCTTGACTGAGATGTCAACGCTGGCATCCCACTCGGAGGTGTAGTAGCGATTGAACACCGTAATGGGGATGAGCACACGATTATCCTGACTCTGGCCGAGCACACCACCGCGGGATTCAAGAATGCCGATGACGTCGAACTCTTGGTTCTTGATCGTAATCGTCTTCCCGAGAGCACTGCCTTGTCCGAAGAGTGCTTTTACCACGTCTGTTCCGATAATGGCTGCACGGCGATTCAAGATGACTTCCGATTCGATGAAGGACCGACCTTCTCCGATCGTGATCGCGTTGACGGCAAAGTACTGATCGTCGATACCGATCAGTGAAACATCAGGATTCGTCGATTCGAGTCCAGCCTTAATCGTATATGCAGGTGATTCGTTGCTGATGGAAATCAGCTGTGTGGTAGTCATGCGATCACGAAACTGCTGCGCCTGTGCATAGGTGATGTTCTTGCGCTTGCGCATCTTCGCCCAGTTCGTTCCGAAGTTGATCGTTGGTGTTCGCTGAATCAAGATCGAGTTCTCGCCGAGGTCGGCAAGCTGTCCGTTTACTGCTTGCTGCAGTGTGCTCATGATGGACGTTGAAGCAATGATCGCAAACACGCCTATGCCGATACTAAGCAGGGTGAGACTCGACCGGAGCTTTTGCGAGCGTACGGCATCGATAGCGATGGATATGGACTCAAGAGCGTTCATTCTGCGCGCAGTGCCTCCACAGGATCAAGTGCCGATGCCTTGATAGCTGGCAACAAACCAGCCAGGAGTCCAACGAGGATCGATACGCCTACGGCGATACCCAGAAGATCGAGCGGTATCAGCGGACTTACCACCGAGATCCAGTCGAGCTCAAACACCGATACAGCGAGGAATCGGGCTGAGCCTACCAGCACCTGTGCAATAGGGAAGGCAATCACAGCGCCTGTTACACAGAGCAAGGCTGATTCAATCAAGAACTGAAGCAGGATTGACGAACGGCGCGCACCGATTGCCTTTCGCACGCCAATCTCTTTCGTGCGCTCGGTAACCGACACATACATGATGTTCATGATGCCGATTGATCCTACGATGAACGCAAGAATTGTGAGCCCCATACCAACAACCCAGATTCCTACACGGATATTCTTGGCCTGTTGATCAAAGGCTTTCATTTCATTGATCGAGAAGTCACTTTCATCGAGTGGCGATACGTTGCGAATCGATCGCATGTGGCCCGTTGCTTCATCGCGCACGATGTCGAGCAAGCGCTCGCTGCCAGTCTTGATGCCTACCGAGAAGCTCCGTCCAACAAATCCATACGCACCGCGAAATGCGTGCAGCGGGATGAACACTTCGTTGTCGACGAAGTCCATGAAGAGAAAACCTCGTTTCTCAATCACACCAACAACACGATAGGGAATGCCAGCGATCTTGATATACTGTCCGACGGCTGATGATGTAGGGAACAAGTTCTTGTTGACGTTGTAGCCGATGACCACAACGTTATCCGCGCTCTGCTCTTCAACATCGTTGAAGAAGCGTCCAGCTGCGGCCGTCCCTGCGGCAGTGTTACCATAGGCAGCCGTTGTGCCAGTAACGGAGCATCGAATGCTGGTGTTTCCGAGCGATACCGATCCGCCCCATTTACGAATGAGAGGGATGATTTCTTCGGCCGACTCCATGCGTTGCTGTAATTGCAGTGCTTGATCAAGTGTGATGTTCGAGCGTGCTTCCATTTTGCGCCAGTTGCCGCCCCCTGCCCAGTTCCACTTGTCGATGTACATCATGTCCTTGCCAATGATGGAGATCGTTTGCTCCCACACGGCATCAAGACCATTGATTGTCCATCCCATGAGCACCACGAGCACCACTCCCACCACAACGCCAGCTGTCGTGAGAATCGAGCGAAGGAGGTTCACGCGAAGCGACGACGTCGCTATGCGGAATGACTCCTGGAGTTCAGGCCAACGGAGCATGGGGGTTTACCTCATCGGATTCAATACGACCATCGCGCAGACGAATGATACGTCGTGCATGGCGTGCGATATCCTCTTCGTGAGTCACAAGAATCACTGTATTGCCGCCTCGCCAGAGCTCGCCAAACAGTCGCATGATATCTTGTCCGGTCTTACTGTCGAGATTACCTGTTGGTTCATCCGCGAGGATGATGCTTGGCGACGTTACCAGTGCGCGAGCGATAGCAACACGTTGACGTTGTCCACCTGAGAGTTCATTCGGCTTATGATCCATGCGGTCGGCCAAGCCCACTCGCGTGAGTGCCTCTGTTGCACGTTGCATCCGCTGCTCTCGTGCCATACCGGAGTAGACAAGAGGAAGCTCAACGTTCTGCAACGCGGTAGCGCGTGGCAACAGGTTGAAGGTCTGGAACACAAAGCCAATCTCACGATTCCGAATCTCGGCAAGATCATCATCGTCCATATCGCTGACGTTCTCCCCGGTGAACAGATAGGAGCCCGACGTTGGAGTGTCGAGACATCCCAGCATGTTCATGAGGGTCGACTTACCGGAGCCGGACGGACCCATCAGTGCGACGTACTCATTGCGACCAATGGTGAGCGTGACGCCCTGAAGTGCAAACACTTCCTCGTCGCCCATCTCATACCTCTTGACGAGGTTCGCGATTTCGATGATTGGCTGACTCATTGCTGCTGGCGAAGTTGACGGAATCGTTCCTTCCGTGCTGATGGATCTTCGACGCGGACAGGCGCGCCATTGGTAAGCAGCTTACTGATAGCCTGGTACGGGCTCGACACCACTTGCTCGCCGGGCTTGAGTCCGCTCAGAATCTCAATGTATCCTTGATCGCTGATGCCTGTCTTCACAGCACGCGATGTGACTGTTGCGCCTGAATACACCCATACGATGCTCTCGGGACGCTTGGCTTCCATTGATGAAGGTTTCTTTTGCTGAACCTGAGGATCTTCCTCGGTCTTTCCTCCATTTGCATCCTGACGCACGGTAACCGATTGGATCGGCACACTGAGCACATCAGACTTTGTCTCTGTTTCGATATCCACGTTGCAAGACATGCCAGGGCGCATACGCGCATCGCGATCGACTAAGCGAATGCGGACCTGGAAGTTCACCACTTCTTCTTGTGTCCCTGCCGCGCTAACTGTTGCCGAATGGGAGATCTCGTAGACAACGCCGCGCAGTGTTGTGTTTGGCAGACCATCAACACGCACGCGTGCTGTGTCCCCGATGCCGATCAGCGCGACGTCGTTTTCATCCACGTCAACCCATGCATTCATCGTATCAAGGTTGGCGATGCGCATCATCTCGGTGCCCTGCATCTGGGCTACGCCCACAACCTTCTCGCCTGTCTCTACGCCTAGGTACGTCACTGTGCCGCTCATTGGTGCATAGATCATCGTGCGGCTTGCTGACGCCTGTGTCTGTTGCAGTGCACCTTGCGAGCGTTGATATTCCGACCGTGACTGCGCATAGCGACCTGCCGCCGATTCATATGATGCCTTAGCGCGATCGAATTCTTCCTTCGACGCGAACTCCTTTTTGTAGAGCTCGGTCACACGTTTGAGGTCGGCTTCTGAGCGATCAAGCTCTGCCTTCGCAATGGTGATCTCCATGCGCGCGCCATCGGTAGCAGCACGGGTTTGTGCAAGCTGCGACTCGAGGATGTCGGGACGAATGCGGACAAGGAGTTGCCCTTCTTTGACCATGTCGCCGTCCTTGGCGCCGAGGTAGATGATCTCACCGCTGGCCTCAGAGGAGATCTTCACCATGTGCTCCGGCTGAAGCTTGCCAATAGCACTGACAGTTTGTGTAATTGTCCGTGTAGCTGTTGGCTCAACACTGACGAGGACCGGTCCTTCGTCGCCAGAGCGGAGAATGATCACCACAGTGCCTGCTATCAGCAGTGCCACAACAACAAGAGTAATGATGAGTCCCTTCCGGGAGCGCTTCTTTGCCATACTTACTGATCTCCGTAAGTGCCGATAGTGAATTCAACGAAGGTCGCCGCGTCATGGTAGGCATAGACTGCGGTAACACGATTGACACGGGCAGTGATGAGTTGATTGTTCGCCGTTTGAACATCAAGGAGCGTTGCCGATCCAACGCTGAAACGCTCTTGCACGGCATTGAAGTTCGTAAGTGCTGCACGTAGCGCACGCTCGGTAATGTCGAGACCTTTTTCAGCAGCGCCGAGCTGCAGAAACGCGCTTCGAATATTTGTGCGTACGTCATTCTGTAAGCGTGCAAGTGCCATCTGCTGACGTGTGAGCGAGAGGTTTGCGTTTTCGATGTTTGCGTTGGTCGTGAACTGATCAAACACAGGGACGCGCACGTTGAGTCCGACGTACACCTGACCTTGACGGTCGAAGTCGGCAATGGTAAAGTTGCGCCACGTATAGCCGCCAACAGCTGTCAGTGTAGGCCAGTAGCCAGACTCGGCAGTTGTGATTCCAGACTTTGCAACATCGACTCGCATCTGCGTCGACATAATATCGGGGCGTGTTGCAAAGGCGCGCTGAATCGCCACAGGCTCAGGTCCGACGCGACCCCGAAACGTCGTAACGGTCGATGCCGTTACATCGCCAAGGAGGGATGACGGATCGATTTCAATCGACTGACTTGGATTGACACTCATTGAGGCAAGGAGTGTGGCCTTCGCGACATCCAGGTCGTTCTGCGCAGTCACCACCGATACTTCTTGATTGGCTAGTTCCGTCTCTTGCGACATCACTTGCTGGATCGTTGATCGACCTGCCTCCTTGAGCGCAACAATGCGTTCGAAGGTTGCCTTACTCAGCGCAAGATTTTCTTCGCGAGCCGAGAGGATCTGCTGTCGGCGGAGCACATCGATATAGTTCCGTGTAACATTGAACGCAATCGAAAGGCGACTTGTGCGAATGTCCTCCGATGCAGCTTCCACCGAGCTCTGCGCAGCATCATACTGCGACTCACGCTGAAATCCGTTGAACAGTGTCAGATTCATCTGACCATTCAAGCCGTAGGTGTTGGGAAGGGGCTGACCCACAATTGGAACACCGTTGACGATCGAGAACTGCTCTCGCAGATTCGTCAGCTGTCGAGAGTAGTTGGCCGAAATGTCAGCTGATGGCAGATAGGCTCCAAATGCCTGCGTGAGCCCAGCTCCTGCAGCACGTGAGGAAGCATAGGTTTCCTTGAGATCGAAGCTGTTGTCGATCCCGATCCGAATGCACTCCTTCAGCGTTAGACGCTGCGCTCCACGCTCCTGGGCAACGCCAACGTGCAGTGTGCCGAGGACTGACAGTGCGAGGAAAAGATGACGGACACCGGTCATAGACAATGATAGACTAGTGAGAGAGAACAGTTTTGATCAGGAACGGGGCACCATACGTCGCCACGTACAGGAAGTTGCACTACTTCGACGAACGTCCAGCTGCAGGGGTTCCCGTAGCATCCCAACGACGACGCGGATCGCGACTGCGCAAGGAGCGAAGGGTGTATTGTGCCGTAACAAAGTGCTTACCGGTGACTTCACGTCCACCCGCGAGCATGGTAAACTTGATTTCTGATGTCACGTAATGATGCAAGAGAATGTTCAGGGCTTGGTCGAATGTACATACTCCGAACGACGCCAGGATGGATGTAACTCGACCACCTACGTCGGTGCCAGAGACTTCGTATGCCCCGGTACCAGACTGCGTGAATTGAATGCGCTTTACGGCTCGTCCCAGGGTATCGAGGACATCCACGACGCGCCAGTAGTTCTGTTGTACGAGCACTGGACTCGGTGCGGCATTCTCTACAAGAATCACCGTATCTACAGCAAGCCAGGTTTGATTCTGTCGACCACATGACGTGTCGAGAATAGGGAAGAGCTGAGGGTGGAACAGCCCGCCCGGAGATACGCCGCCGTTCCGTTCGTCGTGCATCGATACCGTGCGGCGATGCCCAAGACTGTCGATAGCGATACGATGGACACGCGATGTCCATGGGTGGCTGGCGCGACGCGTGGTGTCGTACGGAGATGCCAGTCGGTAGTTCTCTTCGCGCATTGCAAGAAGCTGGCGCGACAACGCCATGTCTCCATTGGATGTGATGCTGTCACATATCACACGAATACGTTCAACGCGCTGCTTGCGGAAGGACTCACTGATTGCCTTGTCGACAGCGATGCTGTCGAAGGCCTGCATGTCATACACGAGCGTATCGCCTGCGCGGAAGTCGTAGCGAAAGCAAATGGTGTCTTTCCCAAGTGGACGTGGTGTGCCCCCTGGCGCGATGCGGAATTGTGCATGCACAAGGCCCGTACCGGCGAGGAACAACATCACTGCAACAACGTACCGCATTATCGTCGCTCCGAGCTGCGCGTCATGGTGAACTGCATCTGCGTTGCAACCGGAATGACCATCGACTGCTGTCCACTCAGGGACATCTGCGTCTGCATTGCAACCATCCCACGTGTGGCAACAACCATTCCATTGCTCACGTCCAAGAATGTTGTCCCTTGCGACTGCCCGCTGCCCTCGAGTTCGAGATCAATCCCGTTGGCATTAATCTCGCCCTCCTGTGTGAGCGATGATGATACAGCATCAATCACCCAGCAGCGCGTGCCAAGGGTATCGCGAATGCCGCGGTAGGTGTAGACGGTAACTGCCCTCGTCCGTACATCACCCGAACCACTAGGGGCAGCTGTTGTGTCGATGTTCTCAATCTTCCACGTGCCCCCTACAGGAATAGGCTCCTTGGGCAGATACGCGGAGAAGCGATCGAGGACCTTCATCGACGCAAGGAAGGCCGAAGCGCTTCCGTCGAGTGAGGTCGAGACCTTCGACGCGCGACCGAACTGATCCATCGTGAGGCGAATCGAAGCGCCCTCGAACTGCGTTAGTCGAACGGTTGTGTCCTGTGCAACGCCGAGGTCCTCCATGCCGCGCACGCGAACGGTACTCGTCACATTGGAGAACGTCGTTGTAATGTCAGCACGATCCATTGCTGCGTCATTGACAACCATTGTGAGTGTGAGTGACGACGTCGACTCGTTCGTGATGTCGTTCATCTCCACCGTCATGTCCTGCGACGTGGTCGACGTCATGGTGTAGCGGAATGCTGCGCCTTTCGTCAACCGCACGCGAAGGAGTGCGGGTTCGTCCCTGTGGTTCACTGGAATGAACGGCGCTGCCGCGGCAACAATTGTTGCCGACAGCAGATAGATAGCAGCGATGTTGAGAAGACGTTTGTTCAACAGTCTACCTCCGGGTGATTACTCCATTGCAGCAGCTTCACGCTTCTTGGCACGTTGACGCATTGTCGTGTCAAGAATTTTCTTGCGCATGCGAACCGATGCCGGCGTTACTTCCAAGAGCTCATCATCTTCAAGGAACTCAATGCACTGCTCAAGCGAAAGCTGGCGTGGTGCTTCGAGTCGGACAAGACCATCGGATCCGCTGGAACGCATATTCGTAAGGTGCTTTGTCCGTGACGCATTCACGCTAAGGTCTTCCTCACGAGCATTTTCACCAATGATGAGTCCTTCATACACTGGCTGACCTGGCTCGATGAACAGCGTACCACGCGCTTGGACCATTTCCAACGCATAGGCAGTGGCCTGACCTGTTTCCATCGACACAAGTGCGCCGCGTGAACGACCACTGATTGCGCCCTTAAACGGCTGATACGAATCGAATGTGTGGTGAATGATGCCTTCGCCACGCGTAGACGTAAGGAACTCCGTACGGAATCCGATCAGACCACGAGCTGGCACAAGGAACTCACAGCGTACGCTGTCGTTGCTCGGCGTCATCGCCGTCATCTCACCCTTGCGTCGGCCCAAGCTCTCAATAACCGTTCCAACGTGATCTTGTGGAACGTCTACCGTAACGTGCTCGATTGGCTCAACCAATGTGCCCGACTCATTACGACGGAAGAGAACTTCCGGACGGGAGACAGCAAACTCATAGCCTTCACGGCGCATGGTTTCGATCAGGATGGCAAGTTGAAGCTCACCACGACCAGACACCTTGAATACGTCAGGTGAATCGGTATCGTCGACACGCAGCGACACGTTATTGCGCAGCTCACGGTAGAGGCGCTCACGAATCTTTGGCGTTGTAACAAACTTACCTTCACGACCAGCAAGCGGCGACGTATTAACCATGAAGTACATGGCAATCGTTGGCTCTTCGATGTTGACGTAGGAAAGGGGCTCTGTGCGCGACGAATCGGCAATCGTTTCGCCGATGTAGACATTCTCAAATCCTGAGAGCGCGATGATCTCACCAGCTGAGGCTTCTTCTACTTCAGCACGTGTGATGCCTTCGTGGACGTACATCTTTGTGATGCGACTTGATTCGCGGCTACCGTCAGGCTTGATGAGATTGACGTTGTCGCCGACCTTGACCGAGCCTTCAATGATGCGACCGATCGCGATACGACCAACGTAGTCCGACCATGCTAGCGCACTGATAACCATCGCAAATGGCACATCCGTGTCGACCTTTGGCGGCGGGATATGACGCACTACTGCTTCGAAGAGAGGATCAAGTGACGTTGCTTCGTCTTCGAGCTTCACCTTTGCTACACCCAGCTTGCCGATAGCGTAGATGATCGGGAAGTCGAGCTGCTCGTAGGATGCACCGAGATTAATGAAGAGCTCCATGATCTCATCGAGCACCTCTTGCGGACGTGCATCACTGCGGTCGATCTTGTTGATCACAATGATTGGCTTCAGCCCCATGTCAAGCGCTTTACGCAACACGAAGCGTGTTTGCGGGAGCGGACCTTCGGCAGCATCTACGAGGAGGAGCACGCCATCAACCATTGACAACACACGTTCCACTTCACCACCGAAGTCGGAGTGACCAGGCGTGTCGACGATGTTGATCTTGTAGGTGTTCCAACGCACGGCCGCGTTCTTGGCCATGATGGTGATACCTTTTTCGCGCTCGAGATCATTCGAGTCCATCACCCGTTCGGCAATAACTTGGTTGTCGCGGAACGTGCCGCTTTGACGCAGCATGTGGTCAACGAGGGTTGTCTTCCCGTGGTCAACGTGGGCGATGATTGCGATGTTGCGAAAATCTGAGCGGTCGTGTAGAGCCATATCCTTATCTGCGAATGGGTTAGTGCAAGCCACAAAGATAGGGAATTGCCGTGGTGTAGCAGCTTTGGTGGTGTTATGTCCACATATAGCGCTCTACGGAGAGCGCTGAAAGCACGACCCATACCCGCCTGGGGCGAAGCCCCAGGTTTTCGAGGTGGGCGAAGCCCCAGGATTTAGATTGAGGAGATAGCGCTCATAGCATCTCGAAAACCCGGGGCGTTACCCCGGGTTGATATGTATCGCGCCGGTGGCGCTCTAGCTCTACAGGAGAGCGCTGAAAGCGCGACCCATACCCGCCTGGGGCGAAGCCCCAGGTTTTCGAGGTGGGCGAAGCCCCAGGATTTAGATTGCTGAAATCTCGAACTAGGGTAGTTTGCCGTATGAAAACCACTCTGTTCATCCTCGGTGCGTGTGCTGCCGTCACGATTGCGTGTCAACGCGATACGGGGGGGCGTGCTTCGACCACGGCGTTAGCCGATAGCGTTGCCACTTCGGATGATTCACAGCCTGCAGTACCAGATACTGTGCCGATCGACACGGTTTCGGAGACGCTAAACAAGCAAACGTCAGCCGTTCAGAAATCAGATGGTGCAGTCGACAAGAACGACAAGTTCTGTGTGCTTCTGAGTGCGACATCCCGACCTTGGGTTGCGGGAGTCGCAAGTGGGGGACGAGGGATTGACTATTCATTCGGCGTGCGGATCACAACGCAACAGGAAATCAGATTCGACAGTGCCTGGATTGACAATCGAGCATATGCTGTGGCTGTTTCAAAAGAAACGGCGAGAGTTTCCAACCAACCGGTCACGATATCAAACGGCGATTCCATTGTCTTGCGAGTGTCGGTGCTAGCAGGGAACGTCCCTCAAGCTCGTAAATCAAGATCACCAATCACGTATTCTGGTGAAGCCTTGATTTCGTTTACCGTCAATGGCAGAACGCACTACTTGATAATCAACGAGATCACATCACAAAAAGTCCACAACAGGCCTTGACATTCATACTTCTATAGGGGAAGAACATGAGAACACGAATACAATGCATTGTCTTGCTGATACTGCTGGTCACCACCCAAGAGGTGATCGCTCAACCTTGGACAGCGAAGATTCAATCGGAGAATCCGACCTTTCAAGCGATTCGAGGGGCATTCAATGACTACTGGAGAGGCAAGCGCATTGCCAAGGGGCAAGGCTACAAGCAGTTTAGGCGATGGGAATGGTACTGGGAATCACGAATCTTACCGAACGGACACTTTCCGCCTTCCTCGGTGACGTGGGATGAGCATCAAAAGTATCGCGAGTCGCATACATACGCACCCGATAAACGCTCTGAGACGATTATGTCATCGGCAAACTGGACAAACGCAGGACCTTCAACCAGTCCGGGTGGTTATAACGGCCTTGGTCGCATCAATTGTATGGCCTTCCACCCAACAGACGCCAACACGTTTTGGGTTGGAACTCCAGCTGGCGGATTATGGAAGACGGTCGACGCTGGGAGTACGTGGTCTACGAGCACTGATAACCTCCCCGTGCTGGGAGTGAGCGACATTGCCATTGATCCAACAAATGCCAACATCATGTACATCGCTACAGGCGATGGGGATATGGGCAGCTTATCTGCTTTGATATATGGAGCTCAGGGAGACACCAAAAGCATCGGTGTTCTGAAGTCAACAAACGGTGGGACGACCTGGAATACAACAGGGTTGAACTGGAATGTAGCATTAGCGAAACTGATGCGTCGACTCCTCATCGATCCTACGAACCCAAATGTGTTGCTTGCAGCAGCGAGTGATGGTGTATGGCGCACGACGAATGGCGGCGCAACGTGGGCAAATGCTCAATCGGGGTACTTCATGGACGTGGAGTTTAAGCCGGGAGATGCCTCAATTGTCTACGCGTCAACGTATAGTCCGTATGATCATCAGTCTGAGATCTATCGTTCGACAGATAATGGTGCTTCTTGGGCATCCGTTGCAACATTGCCAGGCGTGATCAGAGTTGATTTGGCTGTTTCTGCTGCCTCCCCGGACCTCGTTGATGCACTGTGTGTGAATACTGCAGCTGGCTTGGCTGGTCTCTGGACGTCGACAAATAGTGGTGCTTCATTCACACAGTATCTCGTTGGCACAGAATCCAAAAACATGCTGAACGTTAGAGGAGACGCAACCGGTATTGGTGGTCAAGGAAACTATGACCTTGCTCACGTCATAAATCCTGAGAATGAGAAAGACATTTGGATCGGTGGTATCAATGTCTGGAGTTCAATAGACGGCGGCTCTAATTGGAATTTAAAGAGTGTTTGGGTAGATAGCGCAAATGCACTTGGGGCTACTGGTGTTGGCCATCCAGACTCCATTGCAGTTGTTCATGCTGACTGTCACTGGCTCGCGTTCCATCCACTGCAGCGCGGAACGATGTTCGCATGTAATGATGGTGGGATTTACTCAACAACGAATAGTGGTGTCAGTTGGACCGACATAAGTAACGGCTTGTCTATCAGTCAGATGTACCGAATTGGAGCTGCGCAAACAGCTGCGGCGAATGTTGTTTGTGGGCTTCAAGATAATGCTACCAAGGAGCTCGAGAATAATGTATGGCGTGAACGAAATGGCGGCGATGGGATGGAGTGCCTTATTGATTACTCGAATAACCGCACTCTATACACATCCAGTCAAGAAGGTATGATTTCTCGAGAATACAAGGACAAAGACACGGTCGTGACGATTTCCCGGAACATTCCAGGTGGACAGGAAGAGGGCAAATCGCCAGAGGGAGCATGGGTTACCCCGTTTGTGATTCACCCAACGAATCCGAAGGTCCTGTTTGCTGGTTACGACAAACTCTACAAAACGACAGATCAGGGTGACTCATGGTCTGCAATCTCTCCCGTGGTAACGAGTGAACTGCTACGCTACATCGCTGTTGCTCCTTCAGACCCGAATACAATCTACGTGGCCACGCACGACACGATTGCTCGCACCACAGATGGTGGGGAGACGTGGTCGTATGTATCGGGGTGGGACCCGATAGTGAATTTTGTGGTGTCGTACATCGCAGTGGACCCTACAAATCCGCAGCGCATGTATGTAACGCTCTCGGGTTACGCGGCTGGCATGAAAGTGTTCATGTCTCCCGATGGTGGCACCACGTGGGCTAACTACTCCGGAACATTGCCAAATGTTCCAGCGAATTGCATCGTGTATCAAAAGGGAAGCAACGAGGGCCTCTACGTTGGAACCGATGTAGGAGTGTTCTACAGAGACGGTACAATGTCGGACTGGGTACCGTATCAGAATGGACTCCCAGTTGTTATTGTTACCGAACTGGAAATCTCGTACTTCAACAACAAGTTGTGGGCGGCGACATTTGGACGTGGTCTTTGGAGCGCAGACCTCTACTCTTCAACAGTTGGGGTAGAATCACAGAACATTGATGATGATGTGTATGTGTTCCCGAACCCAAACACCGGATTGTTCACAGTTCAAGTGCCTGAGGGCGTGCTCTATGACATCGTCGTCTTCAATGTCCTCGGCGAGCCAGTCTATGAGGAACGAGATGTCAACACATCACAAAGAACAATTGAACTTCGTGATGCAACATCGGGCCTGTATCTCGTTCGTCTCTCCATTGCAAACACGACGATCACGAAGAACGTTGTTGTCAACGAATAATCTCGGAGCCAACAACTGGGGCTGGGTCGGTCTGACCCTATATTCGCCCCGTACATTGTTCCAATCCTAACCCCCTGCACATGCGCCATCTAGCCTACTTCCTTGCCATTGTCACGTTGAGCGTGACTCTTCAATCATGCTCGCCATGGACGGTGAAGACTGATGTCGATCCCGATATCAACTTCGCAGAACTGAAGACGTATACGATAGCGCGCAACACGCGCATCCCGAATGACGTCTTGGCGCAGGAAGAAATCACGCGCAAGCGTGTGATCATTGCCATTGAGAACGAGCTGCAAGAAAAGGGCTACACTGTGGCAGGCGACTCTGCCGTAGCCGACATGACTGTGCTGACCTATGCCGGCGTGAAAGAGCGCGTCAACTATAGCACAATCGGTATGTCGTACGGCGGCTACTGGCGCTGGGGCGGACCAGGCATGTACGGTACGCAGGTGGTTGAAAACCGCTACACAGAGGGTACGCTGCATATCGACATCTTCGACAACAAGAAGAAGCTCCTCGCATGGCAGGGTCAGGCAACGGGTGCGTTCACAATGCAACAGGCAGACACACCAGAAGAACGCCAAGCGATCGCCAACGAGGTTGTTGATGCAATCCTTAGCCGATTCCCGGTCGTCCAGAAGTAATCAGAAGTAATTCGATTCGTCCCGCCATCGCACGATCTTCCAAACGTCGTTGATGGTGGGACGTTCTATTTTGAGGTTAACCCGACCCTGAGCGCGGATGACGTCGCTGGGGTTAAACGTAATCGTGAGGTTAAACCCGCGTGAGATGGTCTGGGCAAGACTGTCGCCTTCGGTTATGACGACGTCGTTCCAGACGAGGTCCAGCTGTTGTGCTGCGTTAAACAGTCCGTGTGTGGCGAGCATGTCCTCGTCACGGCCCCATGTGACGTCGATACCTTTGTCGTAGTTACGGTATACAAACGAAAACGTACGGTCGAGGAGTCGACCGTACGTTAGGGTGTCTTTGAAAACGTAGGAATAGCGGAAGTTCTGAAACAGCCCGTCGACAGTGCGCTGATCGCCTAAGACTTCAGCCGCCTGTGAGCCATCAGCTAGTGCCGGTGCGAATGGATTGGCGCATGAGGCAACACCGAGACCGATGCCTCCCGCAAGAAGCAAGGTCACGCACGCACGAACAACGATGGTAGTTGTGCGGCGCACAAGTGTTCTTACCAGAATCGCAGGCCGAAGAACATTGCAATGCTGGCAAAGAACGCGATGCCGCCAGCCCAGCCCAGAACAGCGGCTGTGTGCGGTCCGCGAGCGCTTGTACCACCAGCGCCAAACACCATACCGAGTGCGCCTGTCAGAATGCCGGCAACAACTGGATGCCAATGCATCACCTGCTGGATACCAACACATGTGGCGATCAGGAGAAGACCAAGAATGATGCCAAACAGGCGAGTTGCGCCGTTGTCGGCTACATGGTCGTGTCCATGCTCATGTGCATGGTCGTGTGCTGCGTCGTGCGACATAAGAGAACGTCCTCAAGAATCAAGATGTCGAGTCAAATGCTCATTCAAATCGTGCGAAAGATACGCAGGAGATCAATTACTCAGCTGTGCTTTCAGGATAGACCATGTGCTTTCGAGGGTATCGACCGGACGCTTGGCATCGCTCCATCGGGCGATGCTCCATAATCCGCTGGCCTCTGGTTGAATGCTAAGCACCATCGTTCCGGTGAGCACATTGGGAATACCGGCAAGATCAAGTTTCGTCGACAGTCGGTAATCTCCAACCCATACGAGTGAATCCGGCGAGGAGAAGGCTACCGAGCTATTGCTGAATTCGAGCCCCAGATTTACGTCCGACGGAAGTCGCGCGATGATGGAGAGGAACGCCTGCTGCTCCTTGGTAACCGACCATGATTGGAAGATGGCTTGAAAGCGAGCACCGGCTTCGGCCGACGGCTCGAAGACATACGGTGCGCGGCTTCGCGAAGGATCGGCTAAACACAGCATGAAGTTCTGCGTGTTCTTTTCGATCACGGCATTGCGGAAATTCTCGATCACGATTTGCGGACTGGTTGGAGGCTCGTAGGTGCCCCGATTGCCCGTTGGCTCCTCGGGTGTGCGCGTAGCACACGCGCTGATAAGCGTCAACAACGCGAGAACAACAAGCGCACGTGATGTAAGGGCTGCCGTCATATGGCGGTTGCAATCATGATACATCGCGGCGACGATGCTGCATCAAAGGGTTCACCACTATACGTCCCCAGTGTTGCGGTCACACGCAGTCCTGCAGTGACAGCCATATCAAACAACGCCTCGTTGTCGTACAACCAAACGCGTTCTTCAAAGGTCTGCTCCTCGCTGCATGGATTATTCACCGTGATGCGCTTGCGAACAAAGGGCTCATCGATCCACCGCTCTTGAAGAATGGTAACACCATCAACCATTGATAGGGTCTCCGGCTCCAACGTGGCCCGCACGCGATGTGCATTGAAGAAGTCCATCACGAACACACCACCTTCAGCTAACGAGGTCCGCACGTTGTGAAGTACCGAGAGATTCTCCTCGTGCGTGTCGAAGTATCCAAAGCTCGTGAAGAAGTTGGCGATGGCTTGGTAGGGGGCTCCCGGGAACGGACCCCGCATGTCGCCACGCACATAGGTTACGTTTGGGTGGGGATAGAGCTCTTGGGCTCGATCTATCAAGTAGGCCGATCCATCGATTCCAGTAACGCTATAGCCCGCCTCGGCAAGTGCAAGCGCGTGACGTCCGTATCCGCAGCAGAGGTCGAGGATGCGTGTGCCGCGTTCGACGTGCGCATGACGCGCCACAAGATCCACTGCTTCGCGAGCTTCTTCTTCGGTGCGGTGTCGATAGAGACGCATATACCATGGCGACTCAAACCATGATTGAAACCAGGTGGGAGTGCTCATACAGGTACACGTCCCTCGAAGGCTCGCGCGAGCGTGGCATCGTCGGCAAACTCGAGGTCGGATCCCATCGGAACACCACGTGCAATCCGTGTGAGGCGGATCCCAAGGGGCGATACAAGCTTGGCGATGTACTGCGTGGTGACCTCTCCCTCGACGTTGGGGTTCAAGGCGAGAATAACCTCGGTGACCTCTGACGAGAGTCGTGCGATCAATTCCTTCAATCGGATGTCTTCAGGGCCAATGCCATCGAGTGGACTCAGTGCGCCGTGCAGCACGTGGTAGCGTCCCCGGAAGTCCCCGGTGCGTTCAATGGCCATAACGTCCGACGGCTGTTCAACCACGCAAATCACCGATGGCAGACGCTTTGGTGAGGCACAGATTGAACATGTCTCAACGTCCGTAAACGTATGGCATACGGAGCACTCGCGCACCTGAGCACGCATTTCCACGAGGGCACGGGCGAAAAGCTCGACGTTTTCGGCCGGCTGACGCAGGACGTGGAAGGCTAGCCGGCGGGCAGTTTTCTTGCCAATTGTCGGGAGGCTTGCGAAAAGCTCCACGACGCGCTCAATGGAATCGGAAGGCAACATATGCACGAAGTTACGGGGAAGGGGGCATTCTGCACTTGGACATCGAAACCTTCGTCATCTGTCTCCGTAACTTGTACGATCATTGATGAAAGGTTACCCCATGGGAATGTTCTCCCGCATCTCGGACATCTTCAAGTCAAACGTTAACGACGCACTGGATAAGGCCGAGGATCCAGAGAAAATGCTTAAGCAGATGGTCCTCGAAATGGAGGAGTCTGTTAATAAGACGACGCTTGCCGTTGCCAACGCGATTGCAAATGAAAAGAGCTTGGAACGCAAGATCGCCAAGGAGCGCGCGTCGTTCGCTGAATGGCAGAATAAGGCAATGCAAGCGCTCAGTGCAGGACGTGAGGATCTTGCAAAGGCTGCGCTCGAGAAGAAGGCTACTGCGGAGCGTAATGTGGCAGACCTTCAACCAATCTACGAGCAGGCAGCCGCGACGTCTGTCAAGATGCGTGAACAGCTCGATCAACTCAAGCGCAAGCTCGATGAAGCGCGCTCACGTCAGAGCACGCTGATCGCACGTTCACAGGCAGCAAAAGCACAGAAGCAAATCGCACAGTCATTCTCAGGCGTCGGTAGCGATGCCTTCTCGAAGTTCGATAAGTACGAAGGCAAGATCGAGAAGCTCGAATCAGAAGCGGTTGCCTTCGAGCAGCTGGCAGGTGAAAACACGGATCTCGATCATCAATTCAAGCAGCTGGGTTCAACTGCGCAAGTGGAAGCCGAACTCCTGGCGATGAAGAAGCAAATGGGTTTGCTCGGAGATGGCGCATCGAACGAAGGAGAAACGAAATGACACCTGAATCGCTCGTTACAGCAACGCGTGATCGCGTTGCGCAAGTCCTCCGTGACCGCTACCCATCAGCAGAAGACTTTGGTGATGGTTCGTACACGCTGTCGCACGGCTCATCAAGCGTGATTATCGTTGTTCGACCCTATACCGAAACAGACACGATGGTGGAAGTGACGGCGCAGGTCGTTACGGGCGCGACGATGTCGTCGGACCTCATGCACTTCCTCCTCCGGAAGAATGCAGAGCTCCACTTCGGCTCGTTCAGTCTGCTCTTCGACGATACGATCATGTACTCATATTCGCTCGCCGGCTCAACTCTTGACGCTAACGAGCTGGAAGCAGCTGTTACGTCTGTCGCCGTGATCGCAGATCACTACGATGACGAAATCGTGGCGATGGCAGGGGGCAAGCGCGCAGCCGATGCAGAGTAAGCCGTAAGCCTACGGTGTGATGACGCGTACGTGAATATTGCGATTCAGGAAGCGACCTTGCGGTGTTGCATCACTGAAGCGTTCGGCAAGTGTACGCGTAACGTATGTCAGATTCTTCCCGGCAACACTCCGCATGTACGACTCCGTGGTAGCAGCGCGTTGTTGCGACAACGCACGGTTGCGTTCGTCGCTTCCAAGGATGTCGGAGCTACCCTCGATGACGATTGTTGAGCCATCCGGCACTTGCTCTGCAAGCTGACGTAAGAGAATCTTGTCGTCTTCCGAGAGATCCTTCGCGTTGTAGTCAAAGCGGAGGATGGCTTGGAAACGGTCTGTGCGAAGCGCAATGCGACGCTGTTGCAACCCTTCAGTCGATACCGCTGTGTCGATCTGCGTGATCACACCACCGGCTGAGGCAACAATGGAAACGGGTGCTGCTGATCCGTCATTTGGCAGTGGGATATCGACGGACAGCGTCGTGGTACCATCAGCGCTTGGAATCACAGAGTCGCGTCCGTTTACCGAAACCGTCATCGATGCTGGTCGCTCAGCTGGATTTCCTCCAGCATACGTCGTCCGTACATCGATCTTCGATTGGAACACCGCAAACTCTTGTGACGATACCCATTGCTGCAGCGGGGCATTCTGGACGACAATGTCCACACGACGGTTCTCTTCGCGACCAAGTGCGTAGTCGTTGTTCGACGCCACACGGGGCAATGCTGATGCCTTCGTTGTGATCACCGACGCCGGCACTCCCATGTCGATCAGTGTGCGACGTACAGCATCGGCACGACGCTGCGCAAGTGCAGTTCCATCAGGCTCTGATGTTGTTCCGGATGTTGCTCCCTCGAGGATAACGCGCGCACTTGGATTATCGCCGACAATCCGTGCAATGCGCATCATAACCCATGCATGCGCATCAACTGGATCAGTGCTTACGACCGATCCATCACGGGATCGACGGTACGAGAGTGGGATGTCGGCAGACGCGCTGTCGAAGAAGACAGCGTTCACAATCGGTGGTGTTGCTCGGAGTTCATTCCCAGTAACCACTTCACCTGCAACGCGGCGCACGCTGAGTGCGATGCGGGGTTGTGCATAGCGCACAGGCTCCTGCGGACGTTCAACGATGACGGGAGGTGGCGGTGGAGCTTCAACAGGTGGTGCGATGGTCTTTCCCGACGAGAGGCGGAGTCCGATCTCGGCGCGCACTCCAAACGTATTCCATGTCGCATCGGCCACGAGCGATGTGAAGATCATATCGGCACTCACACGTGGAACGAGGGCGAGTCGATCGCTAAGCTGAATGAAAGACTCAATCGAAGCAGATGCTCCAACGATCGTTGCAGAGGGCGATAGCAGCTGTCCCGAACTCAGAATGCGTTCCTGTGTCCGGACGCCGTCTACGATAAACACGGCGTTCTCGGGGCTTACAACTGTTTCGCGCTGTTCGAAGCTCTTGGCAATGGGAAGGCCGATGCGTGGTGCGAGAGAGACACCGAGACGACGGTGCTGCATGGTACCAAGGATTGGGATGATCACCGATGGAGCGAACTCGATGTAGTTCACACGCGGAGCAAAGACGAGATCAGTTGTAAGGATGACGTCCTCGCCCGACACGGGATCGCGCATCGAATAGGTGTTGGTACGCGAGAATGATCCACTACGATCAACAAGGCCGATTTCGAAGCCCAAACCAATCTTTGTTGAGAACGGCAGTTCGAGTCCGAGCGATACACTCGGACCCAGTCCCGACCCAGATGTCAGTTCGCCGCAATCAATCAACGGCGCTGTGGTACTCACACTTCCCGAGTGTGTGTTAACCGACAGTCCCGCGTTAACACGTAGACCAAGCTGTTCGGTGTATGTCTGTGCCGTGCAAATCGATGCCGAGGCAAGAAGCAGGAGGGCGAGAACTCTCATGGCTGCAAAGCTACGCAACCGGGTCAGACCAAATCGCCTGCTCTGGGCTTAGAACGACAGACGCATTGCCACCCCCATGAGGTGGGACTGGGTGGGTCCGATCCCAAGACTGAGGTTCTCGGACACGTCAAAATCGTAGAGATGCGCCCCAACGTAGGCGTCAACCGCCGCCAAGCCGTAGGCTACGAAGAAGATCACGCCCGACATATCACGACGGTCGCGAAACGCCTCCCGCCGAGCGAATAACTGATTGGTAACACGAGACGTCTCGCCGGCAGCCACCGCAGCGTCGTATTGCTGTGACGTCGCTTGGAAGTCGGCGTTATTGCGGAAGAACTGCCACGCGGCAATCACACATGTCCCTGTAAAGAGCGGGACCTTCCAGTAGGACTCGGTATAGACCTGCCCGAGCCCCGGTAGTGCCAGCGAATACAGTACAGCAGTCGTTGGTGATTTCGTCAGGGCCTTCGACGTGTCGGTCTGCGCAAGGGCAGAACAAGAAAGAAGCACGAAGGCACATACCGCTGTTACGGTAGACATGCAATGACCTCTATTTCGACACGGGCGTCCTTCGGCAGACGTGCCACTTCGACCGCGCTCCGTGCTGGACGGTGATCACCCATCTCTGCAGCATACACGCTGTTCATAGCCGCGAAGTCGTTCATGTCCTTGAGGAAGACCGTCGTCTTGACCACATGCTCGAGCGTTGCACCACGCGACGCGAGAATTGTCTTGATGTTGGCAAACACCTGCGTTGTCTGCTCTTGAATCGTGCCCTCGAGCATCGTTCCGTCAGCGCGCAACGGGATCTGTCCGCTCAAGAAAATCATCTTACCCCAGCACTGAACTCCATGTGAGTACGGTCCGATTGGTGCAGCGGCATCTGGAGATGAGAACGGCGTTATCATGGCATTCCTTTGGGTTGTGCACGATGTGATCAACACACAGAGTGCGAGAGCGATACTAATGCGGTTCATTGCGTTGTATCACGCTTAATGATGAATACTTCTTCGCCTTCTCGGATATAGCCGTAGCGCTCACGAGCAAGGCGTTCAATTTCGGTACTGTCATGTTCAAGGTGGCGAATCGAAGCTCGAAGCGAATCTTCAACGCGCCGCATCTCATCGACATCACCCTGGAGCGATGATGCTTCACGCGATAATCCGAAACGCGTCATCACGCCATACGGCGAAAACAAGATGAATGCCACAACGGCAAGCGTCATTCCTGCTACGATCAACAGGCGCTTGCGCGTCATGACGCGCTTCTGTGCTTGAACGGCGGGCTTCTGTGCCATGCGTCGAGTTAGCGAATCAACTGTGTGCGGAGAATACTGCCTGCGTCGGTAACGAGTGTGATCCCGATAAAGCCACGCATCGATGTCGCCACGGGTACGATCGATGTTGTGCCCCGTGCATCGAGTCGGCCGTCATACAACGTGCGCCCATGCAGATCAGTTACAACCACACGTGCAGGCTCGGCCGTGGCACGGTGCAGAAGGATGTCGCCTCCACGATCAACGGCCTTGATCCATGACGCATTCGACGCAAGCTCGTTATCGTTGACCGATGTGAAGTCATTAAGATCGAACGCGTACACGCCAGCCGAGTCCACAAATCCTTCTGTGATCTGATGTGAGAGCACCATCCAGCCTGCGTCCATGGCCATCACTGAGCGCGTCACGGTAGCAATCTTTCCAGGAAGTGGATAGGCAACTTCCTTCCACGTGGTGTCGCCCTCAAGACGGTAGGCCTGGTACGCGTTGCCATCGCGCGTGATAGTCAACAGTGATCCCTGATACGAATCGAGATCCAGCGATACAGGTGGCGGTGTCGGGAGCTTCCACGAGCCAACATCAACTGCACGCTTCGCGGTGAGGTCAAGACGCTTTACGCCACGTACACTCGCGGCATAGACGACGTCGTTGCGCACGTACAGCACGCCGAGGCCATCCTGCGCGATCAACGACCATTCGACTGGAGTGGTTGTTGAGGTGAAGTACACGCCTGTTGTTGTGTTCACGACAAGCATATCGCCAACAGCAACCATGTCGATGGCGCGTGCCGATCCGGGAAGGCGGATCGAATCAAGAGTCTCGTTGCCAACATAGATCACGGGTCCGTCTGTGGCGACATACCATGTGTCATTAATCGCGGTAAGGCGCACAGGACGTGCACTGCCGATAATCGATCGAAACTCTGTCCATGGTGCACCACCGGTGGTGAAGAATCCGGTAGCTGTGGATGTCGCCGAATCATAACACACGGCAACGCTCACACCTTGTGTGAACTCATCAATCGTGCAGACACGTCCACGTAGACCTGTAGTCTCGACCCACGTCGCACCACGATCGTATGATTGGAGCGCGACACTGTCATAATAGTAGAGTGTGTTGTATGTCAGCGACATCTTCCCGTTTGGACCGGGTGATGTTGTCGATTGACGAATCCACGGACGCTGCGCAGAGGCAACAGTGACTCCGAGGAGAAAACACAGAAGAAGATGACGCATGAAAACCTCAATCGAAAAAGAACGATGCAATCTACTCAGGCCAATCGTGTTTCGGGTATCGCCCCTTCATTTCACGTCGCACCTGCGCGTATGATCCCTTCCAGAATCCCGCCAAATCTTGGGTGACCTGGATGGGACGGTTGGCGGGGGAAAGGAGCTCGATGGTGAGGGCGATGTTCCCTAGAGCAACGAGCGGCGTTTTTGTGACACCGAAGAGGAATTGCAGTCGGACGCTGACGCGTGGACGCTCCGGATCGGCATAGGAGATCACGACTTCTCGGCCTTTGGGCGGTCGGTAGAACTCGGGTGCCGCACGGTCCACGGAAGAGCGCTGACTGAAGCTGAGCATGCCTCCGAGGATTGTTGCGAGGTCGAGCTGACGGAGCTCGCCAAGCGTGCGCATGCCATGAAGATGCGGCGCGAGCCACTCCTCGGCGGTTGCACAGAGTCCGCCACGCGAGAGGTCGGGGAGTTCACAGAGTTCGTGATGTCGGCAAAACGCAACGCGCTCGCAGAGCCGCACGGCAGCGTCGGACCACGGTAGATCGTTGAGCTCGCGCACGGCGAGCTCGCGTGCAAAGGCGCGCGCAAGTTCTTCCTCATCAACATCGGCATGATCACGAAGGTCGATCCGAATAGCGCCAAGCATGCGCTCGGTGCGTGCCACGATCCGTCCGTCACGATCGCTCCATCCCACGAGCGCACGCGCCACAAGTGCATCGCCGAAGATGTCGAGGATCTGCTCCGTGGTAAGGGGCTCGGCAATCACGATGCGGGGCTCTTGCTGCGAACCATCGAGTTCACCAATAGCCAGCCACTCAGATGCGGCAAGTGTGTCGTTGCCGGCGATCCGCGCGGTTCGACCGTTTCGCATCACGAAGCGTCCATCACTTTTGCGTCGCGCAACGCGATCAGGATAGGCGAGTGCGAGTAGCACACCGATGTCGCTCTCCTGGGATGCAACTATTGCGGTGCGTGAAGATGTATGTGTGCGGAAGTGTTTCCGACGTGTGCGTGCGTGTGCAACGCGACCACGATCGGCACGGTCGTCGGCAAGTCCGTTGAGGACATCGATCCGACGTGCAAGTCGCGCATCATCAGGAGCACGAAGCAGATCGCGTTCACCAATCAACGTCGCCACATCGAATGCGAGCTCGCTGCTGATGCCGCGTTGTGCAGCAGTAACTATCATGTGCGCAACACGCGGATGCACGCCATAGCGCAGGAGCTCACGTCCGTGCGGTGTGATAGCCCCCTGACCATCGAGTGCGCCGAGTTGACGGAGGAGATCTTCTGCGTGCGCAACATGTGCAGCAGGTGGTGGATCGATCCATGGAACGTCGTTCAGTGCAATGCCGTACGCTGCGATGTCGAGCAACACAGACGTGCAATCGGCAACCATGATTTCGGGTGTGCGCTGCTGCGGTAGATGTTGGTGCTCGAGTTCGGTCCACAGACGCACACATCTGCCGGGTCCGGTGCGGCCTGCCCGCCCCCTTCGCTGCTCTGCTGCATCGCGCGACGCAGGCACGGTGGTGAGATGCGACATGCCCGATCGTGCATCAAAGCGTGGCTCGCGCGACATGCCACCATCAATCACGGTTGTTACGCCATCAATCGTGAGCGACGTCTCGGCAATTGCTGTTGCGAGAATCACACGGCGTTGCGCGCTTGCAGGACGTAGAATTGCATCCTGATCTGCGAGCGCAAGATCACCGTGTAGCATATGTACGCTTGCGCGATCGCCCACGCTGCCCGTGCGCTCAAGCTGCTCGACTGTACGCCGCAGCTCTGCCTGACCCGGCAGGAAGCATAGGATGTCGCCGTTATCGGCACGCACAGCATCACCGATGGCCGAAGCCATGCGCGTGGGAAGGGGCTCGTCATTGTGTGATCGTTGCCATGTTACGTCGACAGGGTAGGTGCGCCCCATACTCTCGATCACCTGCGCATCGTCGAGTACACGCGCGACATCAGCAATGTTGAGTGTTGCAGACATCACGATGATGCGAAGGTCCGGGCGGAGTAACTGTTGGGTGAGACGTGTCAACGCAAGACCAACGTCGGCGTTGAGCGAACGCTCATGAAACTCGTCGAAGATCACGGCGCCCACATCGGTGAGCATTGGATCGTGTGTGAGTTGTCGTGTGAGAATTCCTTCGGTGATCACCTCGATCCGCGTAGTAGGCCCGACGCATGATTCCATGCGCATGCGATAGCCGATCGTTGATCCAACCTGTTCGTTGCGTAACGCAGACATGCGTCGTGCAGCTGCAGTTGCGGCAACGCGACGTGGCTCAAGGAGTAGGATCTTCTTTGTGCCAAGCCACGGCTCGTCGAGCAGCGCTGTTGGTACCATCGTTGTTTTACCCGCACCCGGAGGCGCTACCAGAATACACGAACGTCCATGCAGCAGAGCTGCACGGACGTCGTTGAGGACTTCTTCGATTGGAAGGGTCATTCGATCACGCGTATTCTTCAATCGACGGACACGTGCAGATCAGCACACGGTCGCCGTGCGCATTATCAACACGACCAATCGATGGCCAGAACTTTCGGTCGCGCACCCATGGAAGTGGGAACGCAGCCTGCTGACGTGAGTATGGGTGCTCCCATGTGTCGGCAGTTGCGACGTACATGGTGTGCGGTGCATTCTTCAGCGTGTTGTCCTTCGCATCGACTGCGCCGGTGCACACAGCTTCGATTTCCTTGCGGATCTCAAGCAAAGTATCAACGAAGCGATCGAGTTCTGCCTTGCTCTCGCTCTCGGTTGGTTCGATCATGATCGTACCAGCAACAGGGAAGCTCAGCGTTGGAGCGTGGAATCCGAAGTCCATCATGCGCTTTGCAATGTCTTCTGCTTCGATGCCGCCGCGTTGCTTGAACTCGCGCAGGTCGACGATCATTTCGTGAGCGGCGCGACCGTTTGTGCCCGAGTACAGCACCGAGTATGCGCCTTCGAGACGACTCTTGATGTAGTTCGCATTGAGGATGGCGTACTTCGTTGCCATTGTAAGACCATCGCCACCCATCATGCGGATGTATGCCCATGAAATGAGCAGGATCGATGCTGATCCCCATGGTGCGGCGCTGACTGGTCCGACGTTGGTGTTGTCCATCGGGTTCACAACTGGGTGCGAAGGGAGGAACGGGGCGAGTTCTGATGTACAGCAGATCGGACCCATTCCTGGTCCGCCACCACCGTGTGGAATACAGAACGTCTTATGCAGATTCAAGTGACACACGTCGGCACCGATCGCACGTGGCGATGTAAGACCAACCTGTGCATTCATGTTCGCACCGTCCATATAGACACGTCCGCCATGCTTGTGCACAATGGCACAGATGTCCTTGATCGCTTCTTCGAATACGCCGTGTGTCGAAGGATAGGTCACCATCAGCGCTGAAAGGTTAGCCGAGTGCGCTTCTGCCTGTGCCGTGAGATCTGCAACATCTACGTGTCCGTGCGCATCGCTCTTAACGACAACGACCTTCATACCAGCCATCACAGCTGATGCAGGATTTGTACCGTGTGCAGATGATGGGATCAGCACCACATTGCGATGCTGTTCGCCACGCGAATGGTGGAACCCGCGGATCGCCAGAAGTCCAGCATACTCACCCTGCGCGCCAGCGTTTGGCTGCAGTGAGCACGCATCAAAGCCTGTGATCTCGTTGAGCCACGTTGAGAGTTCGCTGAACACACGCTGATAGCCCTGCGTCTGCGACAGAGGAGCAAACGGGTGGATGCGATTGAACGATGGCCATGTGATCGGAATCATCTCGGCTGTAGCATTCAGCTTCATCGTGCACGAGCCCAGCGCGATCATCGAGTGCGCCAGCGAGAGGTCCTTGTTCTCGAGACGCTTGAGATACCGCAGCATCTCGTGTTCTGTGTGGTAGCTGTTGAACACAGCGTGCGTCATGAAGTCGGATGTACGCGCAAGCGACGCAGGGATACCGCTTGGTGCGCTTGCAAGAAGCTGCTCTACCGATGGGGCAGTCGTACCTGCAGCGTCGGCAAAGATGGCAAGCAGTGCTTGGACATCGGCGACGGTTGTTGTTTCATCGATCGAGACACCAACGCACGAGCAATTCGGAACGTAGCGGAGATTGATCTGCTGTGCTTCAGCACGCTGGCGGATAGCTGTTTGGTCTGCGTTGACGCAGAGTGTGTCGAACCATGTCTTCGAGCAAAGCTCAAAGCCAAGCCCGGTCAGACCCGTTGCGAGTGCGCTTGTGAGTGAGTGTACGCGATGGGCGATACCCTTGAGTCCGTGCGGACCGTGGTAGACACCGTACATCGCTGCAACGTTGGCAAGGAGGGCTTGTGCAGTACAAATGTTTGACGTTGCCTTATCGCGACGGATGTGTTGCTCACGCGTCTGCAGCGCCATGCGAAGTGCAAGATTGCCTTGTGCATCGATACTCACACCGATGATACGTCCTGGCATCATGCGCTTGTATGCTTCACGGGTAGCCATGAACGCAGCGTGGGGTCCACCATATCCAAGTGGCACACCAAAGCGTTGCGCACAACCCACCGCAACATCGGCGCCGAACTCACCAGGAGGCGTCAGCATTGTTAGTGCGAGCAGATCTGTACCAACAGTGACCAGTGCACCGGCGGCATGTGCACGCTCGCAGAATGCTGCATAGTCTGTTACTGTGCCGTCGCCGGCAGGGTATTGAATGTATGCGCCGAAGATTGAGCCGTCGAACTCCATCGTCTTCCAATCGCCAACGACGATTGTAATGTCGAGTGGGAGTGCTCGTGTGCGAATCACTTCCAGCGTCTGTGGGAACACATTGGCATCGACGAACAGCGTATCGGCATTCTTCACCTGTGCGCCACGAGCAGCGTGCATCAGGTGCATCGCTTCAGCAGCTGCCGTGCCCTCATCGAGCAGCGACGCGCCAGCGATATCCATCTTCGTCAGGTCGGTCACCATCGTCTGGAAGTTGAGCAAGCTCTCGAGGCGACCCTGAGCGATCTCAGCTTGGTATGGTGTGTACTGTGTGTACCAACCTGGATTCTCGATCAGATTGCGGAGAATTACCAGTGGTGTGTGCGTATCGTAGTAGCCCATGCCGATGTACGACTTCGCAATCGTATTCATCGAGCCGATCTGCGAGAGCTCGGCGAGCATCTCGAATTCCGTGAGCGCCCCAGGAAGATCGAGCGGACGGGGTAGTCGGATCTGTGACGGTACCGTCTCGTCGATCAACTGATCGATACTGGCGGCATTTACCGTTTCCAACATGGCTGAAATGTCGGCTGCAGACTTTCCGTGGTGGCGGTGCTCAAACACGTCGCGGTGCATAGGGGATGGAATTGGGGTGAACGAGAAGGAACATTCAGAAGCGCAAAAATAGCAGGTCGCAGCGAGTCAATTCGCTTCAAACGCGCTGGAACTCGAATGTGGAAAAGAAAAAGGAGTCCGGATGGTTCCCGAACTCCTTTGGAATGTGCGTTGAGGCCTGAAAACTTACTCGTGCGTGCGGTCGCGATACTTGCAGCAGCTCGGGAGCTTGTCGTAGGCTGTTTGCTCGGCTGTGGCGCCCTCGATGTCGTAGCCAGCCTTGAGAATGGCCTTCTTGATGTCTTCCGGCTTGACCTTGGCATCGTCGTATGTCGCCGTGAATTCCTTCGTGTTCTTGTCCCACGAGGCATCTGATACGCCTTCGATCGACGTAGCAGCCTTGACAATGCGCTTCTTGCAGGAGCCGCAATTACCCGAAACCTTGAGTGAAAGTGACTGCTCAGCGGCAAACAGCATTGTTGGGGCGAGCAGGAGCACGAGGAGGAATTGAAGGAGGTGTTTCTTCATCGTTATCGTTCCTAGAATCAGTGTACGTTGGAAACGCAATCGTGGACGAGCCACCAGCAAATTTAGCGTAGATCTTGGCGTATGTGGCAGATGGCCTGTGATTCCCGAACTTTGCAGCCTATGACACGTCGCCTAGCACTCGGAGCCATGGTGCTCATTCTCGCCATTGGTGCGTTCTTCCTGTTACGGAAGCCCTCCGATGCGCCTGTTCAACCTGGAGGCCCTGTCGGACGTCAAGCGCCGCCCCCTTCCGTGGAGGCAATGCGTGTTGTGGCTGAGTCCTTCCGTGAATCGGTTACGGTGCCTGGCACGGTGCAAGCAGAACAGTCGGTGGAGCTACGCTCGGAAGTAGGCGGACGTGTAACGGAGATCCGATTTGTCGAGGGGGCGAGTGTCCGCACCGGACAGTTACTGGTGAAACTGGCAGATGATGACCTGCGTGCGCGCAAGAAGAAGCTCGAACAACAACTTGCACTTGAATCAAATCGCAAACAGCGCCTAGAACGCCTGCGCGCTGTCGATGGAGCATCACTCGATGACTACGAAGCGGCAGCCGCACAAGTGGCGATGCGCACGGCAGAGATCGATGAAGTAAACGCGGCACTCGCAAAGACAGAGATTCGCGCACCGTTCGCTGGTGTGGTCGGACTTCGTCAAGTGTCGGTTGGTGCGGTGATCGCACCTTCAACGCTGATCGTTACGCTGACGAATGTGAACGAACTCAACATTGACTGCTCTGTGCCGGAGCGCTATACCGCTTCGCTTCGCGTTGGGTCGGTGTTGAACTTCCGTGTTCGTGGTACCGACTCTGTGCTGCGCACGGCACGTATCCGTGCATTCGAGCCCATGGTGGACATGCGCACACGCACACAACGTCTGCGTGCACGCATCGATGATACACGCACGCTTAACGCCGGCGCATTTGCAGATGTGATCATCGCACTCAATGAACAACCAGAAGCAGTTCTTCTGCCGAGTCAGGCAGTAGTGCAAGACCAGTCGGGTGCAACAGTGTATCGCGTTGAGGGTGGTATCGCACGTATGGTGCCGGTAACGCTTGGCGGTCGTACCGCAACGCATGTACACGTGCTTACAGGCATTACACCGGGCGACACGGTTGTTGTGAGTGGGATTCTGTTTGTGAAGAACGGACAGCCCGTGAAGGCAAGGGTGCGATGAATATCAGCATCCTCTCCATCCGTCGTCCTGTTACGGCGGTCGTGTTTAGTCTTATCATCGTGCTGATGGGCATCGTTGGTGCGTCATTCCTCGGCGTGCGACAATTCCCGGATGTTGATCCGCCGAATATCACGGTGACAACGACATATACGGGTGCGAATGCGGACGTTGTTGAATCACAGATCACCGAGCCCCTTGAAGAATCGATCAATGGTATCGATGGTATCCGTTCGCTGACATCAACAAGCGCCGACGGACGCTCGACGATTACGGTGGAGTTTGAGCTGGGTCGTGATCTTGAACAAGCTGCCAACGACGTGCGCGACCGTGTTGAACGCGCAAAGCGCTCAATCCCGGCCGATGTCGATCCGCCTGTTGTAGCCAAGGCCGATGCCAATAGCCAGGCCATTGTGGTGATGACGGTGCAAAGCTCGGGTCGATCACTTACTGAGCTGACAGACTACGCGACGAATGTTCTTAAGGAACGTCTGCAAACAATTGCCGGTGTGGGTTCGATTACGATCTGGGGTGAACGTCGCTACGCGATGCGCATCGCGATGGATCCGGGTAAACTCGCTGCGTATGGTCTTACGACGAATGATGTTCGTGCAGCGTTGCAGCGCGAGAACGTTGAACTTCCTGCTGGACGCCTCGAAGGGAGCGAGACAGAACTCTCGCTGCGTACCGTCGGTCGCTTGTCGACGCCCGAGCAGTTCGCAGATGTGATCCTGCGTGCAGAGAACGATGCCATCGTCCGCATACGTGATGTTGCCCGCGTGTATCAGGGCGCGGAAAACGAACGCACAATCCTTAAGCGCGATGGTGTGCCGATGATTGGTATGGCGATCGCACCACAACCGGGTGCGAATCAGATCGACATCGCCGATGAGTTCTATCGTCGCTATGCTGATCTGCAGGCACAAGCACCAAAGGATCTGCGTCTTGACCTCGCAATCGATTCAACGACGTTTATCCGCAAAGCGATCGAGGAAGTACGCGAGACGTTGCTGATCGCCTTCGGTCTCGTTGTGCTGATCATCTTCATGTTCCTGCGCTCCTGGCGAGCAACGATCATCCCGGTCGTTGCGATTCCGGTATCGCTGGTGTCGGCGTTCTTCTTCCTGTGGCTCTTCGGCTTCTCAATCAACCTGCTTACACTGCTTGGTGTGGTGCTCGCAACGGGTCTGGTTGTTGACGATGCGATCGTGATGATGGAGAACATCTTCAAGCGCATCGAGCATGGTGAACATCCACGCGAGGCGGGGGAGAAGGGATCGTCGGAAATCACCTTCGCAATCATTTCGACTACCGTCACGCTTGCGGTGGTGTTCTTGCCGGTGATCTTCTTGCAGGGAATCACGGGGCGCTTGTTCCGCGAATTCGGTCTCGTTGTCGCATCGTCAGTGCTGGTATCGGCCTTTGTATCGCTCACGCTTACTCCCATGATGAGCACGCGGTTGTTGCGCAAAGAGGATGACAACCTTCTGGTGCGCATTACAGAGCCGTTCTTCCAATGGCTTACCTCAACCTATGCCGCCTCGGTGCGCGTAGTGATCGATCGTCCGTTGATCGCTATCGCAGGTATTCTCGCTGCTATTGCGCTGCTGTTCGGACTCGGAGCGACGCTCAAGAGCGAGCTTGCGCCGCTCGAGGATCGAAGTGTGATCACGATGAACCTCACTGCTCCCGAGGGAACAACGTTTGATCGCATGAACGTAATCATGGACTCCACGCAGCAACGCATTGCACGTGTTGTTCCAGAAAAGAAACTCGTCCTCACCGTGACATCGCCGTCGTTCTTCTCGGGTGGAAGTAATTCAGGATTCTCACGCATCATCCTCGTTGAACCAGAGCAGCGCAAACGCTCGCAGATGGAGATTGCACCGCTGCTCACCGCAACGATGCGTAAGACAACCGACGCGCGTGCTGTTGTCATTCAAGAGCAGACCATCACTACCGGTGGTGGACGTGCCGGTTTGCCCGTTCAGGTGGTTGTCCAAGCTCCAACGCTCGAGGATCTGCGTAGTGCATTGCCAACGGTAATGGAAGCCGCACAGAAGGATCCTACGTTCAGCGTTGTTGATATCAATCTGAAGTTCACCAAGCCGGAAGTAGCTCTCGAAGTTGATCGCTTGCGCACGCGCGAACTCGGTATCTCGGTGTCGGACATCGCAACAGCAATTCAAGCAGGGTATGCAGGACAGCGCTTTGGGTACTTTGTTCGTGATGGGAAGCAGTACCAAGTAGTCGGTGAAATTGAACGTCGCGAGCGCAGCACGCCAAATGATCTTCGCATGATCTCCGTACGCACGTCGAGCGGCGAACTTGTGCCCCTTGCCGACCTGGTGATGCTCCGTGAGCAAAGCGTACCGCCGCAGCTCTACAGGTACAACCGTGCAGTGAGCGCCACCATCAGCGCGGGTCTAGCCCCGGGCAAGACAATTGCAGACGGTATCACAGCGATGGAGTCGATCACAAAGCAGCAGCTTGATGAACGGTATTCGACAGCACTCACCGGACCTTCACGCGACTTCCGCGAGAGTTCGTCGAGCTTGTTGTTTGCCTTCCTCTTGGCACTTGTCCTGGTGTATCTGATTCTCGCGGCACAGTTCGAGAGTTGGATCGATCCTCTCACGATTATGCTCACGGTACCACTAGCGCTTGCAGGTGCCGTGCTCTCGCTGTGGGTCAGTGGCGACACATTAAACATCTTCTCGCAGATCGGCAGCATCGTGCTCATCGGTCTTGTCACAAAGAACGGCATCCTCATTGTTGAGGTGGCCAACCAACGTCGTGAAGAGGGAAGCACGTGGCATGATGCAGCGAGCGAGGCAGCTGCACTTCGCTTCCGTCCGATTCTCATGACATCGCTTGCAACGATTCTCGGTTCGGTACCAATTGCGTTCTCGCTCGGTGCGGCATCGGAGAGTCGTGTCGGTATGGGTGTGGTTGTCGTTGGGGGTATGTTCCTGGCAACGTTCCTCACGCTCTATATCATTCCATCGCTCTACGTTGTGCTATCGCGCTTCAAGCGCGAGAAGCCTCATCACACGCCGTCTGGTGTGCGTTCGAGCGCCGTTGCCACAATGATTGGTGCAGCAATTCTTGTGTGCGCATCGGCAACGGCAGCATCGCAAACATTGACGCTTGACGAAGCATTATCGCTCGCGATCACGCGCAACTACGACGTCCGTCTGGCACGACAGGATTCATCAGCAGCGCGCATTACAGGAAGTCGAGCGATCACCGGATTCCTGCCAACAGCATCGATCTCGGCTACATATGCAGATGGTGCGAATAATCTGACGCAGGTTCTTGCGAGCGGACAGATTATTGAGCGGAATGGAGCCGGGTATTCAAACATGAACGCCGTAGGTATTCTCAGCTGGACGGTGTTCGATGGACTGCGAATGTTTGCTGCAGCGGATCGCTTATCGGCAGCTGAACGTCGTGGCTTAGCAATCGTGCAGAGCAAGCTGCAGTTCATCGTCGCTGACGTGATCACGAAGTATAGCGCGCTTGTTGCAACAACCCAGTTCTTGAAGCAGGCAGATTCGGCCAAGGTCCTCGCAACACAGCGGTACAATATCGAGCGTAACCGCGTTGAAGGCGGTTCCGCATCCGGTGTGGAGTTACGTCAAGCCGAGATCGACAAGTACGATGCAGAGCTTGTGGTACTGCGTAACCGCATGGAACTCGGCAATCAGATGTCGGAACTCAACACCATGCTCGGACGTGATCCTGCTACGCCGTTTGGGGTGAGTGATTCGATGACGATGCCCGAGCTTCCTCAGCAAGCTCTGGTGCAAGCAGACATCGACCGAACTAATCCGGATGTCCTTGCAGCGCAGCATGCGCTGGCGGAGGCATCAGCACATGTCGCCGAGGTAACGGCGACGTTTCTGCCACGGATTGCAGTGCAGGGGGCGTATCAGGTTACACGCAACACGTCTGATGCAGGTTTCCTCCTGCAGAACCGATCAAATGGCGCGTACATCGGCGCAACGTTGCAGTGGAATCTCTTCAATGGCTTGAGTGATGCCTACGACCGACAGCTTGCCAAGCTTGATGAAGAGCGCTCACGGATATCGATCGATGCCATCCGCAATGATCTACGCGGTCAGATCGACCGGGCATATCGCACCCATGCTGCGCTTCAAGAGCAGCGTCGCATCCAAACAGCATCACTTGTCGCTGCTGAGCGTAACGCACGCGTAGCCGTGGAGAAACTGCGTATCGGCAGTGTAACACCACTTGAAGTGCGGCAGTCGTTAGTGTCGTATTTGCAAGAAGCAGAAGGCGAATCACGGCTGGCGTACCAGGAACGACTTGTACATGTGGAGATTCTCCGTCTGAAGGGGGCTCTTGTGCGAACGCTGAGTCCGTAGTTTTGTACCGAACAACCATTCACATTACCATCTCTACCTCATGAGCACTCGCATCGAGCGTGATACGATGGGCGAAATCAGCGTCCCATCTTCAGCCTATTACGGAGCACAAACAGCACGGTCACTCATTCACTTCGCGATTGGTGAAGAGCGCATGCCGCGCGAAGTCATCCAGGCAATGGCCGTTCTCAAGAAGGCTGCGGCCATGGTCAATGCCGATCTCGGTGTGCTAGCTGCGGACAAGCGTGATCTCATCGTCGCAGCTGCCGATGAAGTGATCAACGGCGGACTCAGCGAGCATTTCCCATTGAGCGTGTGGCAGACAGGCTCGGGCACGCAAACGAACATGAATGTGAACGAAGTCATTGCAAATCGTGCAATCGAGATTGCAGGGGGCGAACTGGGCTCGAAGAAGCCTGTGCACCCGAATGACGATGTAAACAAGTCGCAGAGCTCCAATGACACCTTCCCAACAGCGATGCACATCGCCGTGGCACGCGCCGCAACATCACGTCTGCTCCCGGCAGTACGTGCACTGCGCGACACTCTTGGGGCAAAGGCTGCTGAGTTCGCACCACTCATCAAGAGTGGACGTACGCACTTGATGGATGCTACGCCAATCACACTCGGACAGGAATTCTCGGGTTATGTGCAGGCGCTGACGAATGACATCAAGCGCATTGAGCAGTCGCTTGAGGGCGTGTACGAACTCGCACTCGGTGGCACTGCCGTCGGCACGGGTATCAACACACATCCTGAGTTCGCTGTACGTTCAGCTACTACTATCGCATCGCTTACATCGCTGCCGTTTGTGACTGCGCCGAACAAGTTCGAAGCACTTGCAGCGCACGATGCACTCGTGTACTTCCACGGATCGCTCAAGACGCTTGCTGCAACGTGTATGAAGATCGCGAACGACATTCGCTGGATGGCGTCGGGTCCGCGCTGCGGTCTGGGAGAGCTCTCGATTCCAGAAAACGAACCAGGCTCGTCGATCATGCCGGGCAAGGTCAACCCAACGCAGAGCGAGGCAATGACAATGGTCGCCGCGCAGGTGTTTGGTAACGATGTCGCCGTTAACGTCGGCGGTGCATCGGGCAACTTCGAACTCAACGTCTTCAAGCCAGTGATCGTCTACAACGTCCTCCAGAGCATCCGTCTGCTGGGCGACACATGCACGATGTTCAACGAACACTGTGCAGCAGGCATCGTTGCCAATGTTGATCGTCTCGAGTACTACAACAAGAACACGCTGATGCTTGTGACAGCATTGAACACTCATATCGGGTATGACAATGCTGCCAAGATTGCCAAGACAGCACACAAGAATGGTACGACATTGAAGCAGGAAGCCCTCGCACTTGGGTTGCTCACCGAAGAGCAGTTCGATGCATGGGTGCGTCCTGAGGATATGCTCGGACCACACGCGTAAGCTTACCATACCGTTCGGAGGTTCTCATGCGGCATGCCCTCGTGCTGACTGTTGTTGTAGCGTTTGCTGTTGCATGCGCGACTGCGCAACACATACCCACAACACCTCCGTTGCCATCTCCATCTGTCCAGCAGATCGTGCAGATGCAGCGACCAACCGTGTCGCTGCATCTGCCGTTACGTAACGGACAGTCGCGTGCATGTACGCTTACCCAACGGGCCGGCGATAACGTCGGCGTGGTAACGTCGATGACCTCCGATGGTGCCCGCACGTGGAGCGCATCGGAGCGCTGGGTGACCTACCGAGGCACCACGGAGGATGGGGGAGTAGCAATCGTTACGTTCCACACTTCTGGTGAGCTGCGCGCTACGATCCTCTATGCCGACTCTGCACGCACGATCGCGTCGCTCGCCGACCGACCTTTGAACCCCAGCTATGGCATGCAGATGATGTCGGTGGGAGCGTTCACGTGCGCAACTCCTGAAGCAGAGCCAACGAGCAGCGTTGTACGTGCACTCGCGAATGTTCACAAGCTCCTCGAGATGCAACAGCAGCTCGACACGATCACGGTGCGCTGCGCCGTTGAAGTCGATTACGATATGGTCGAGGCGATACGGAGTGTAGCAGGCACAGAGACATACGTTGCCAACGTACTAGCGGTGATGTCCACCGTCTATGAGCGCGAGGTACGTGCGAAGCTTGTGCTGAGCAATCTCCGTGTGTGGGGCAACGCGAATGATCCATATCCTACAGAGGAGTCTGTGTTCACGTTGCTCGACATCTTCGTTGACGAGTACGAGAAGAATATGTCGCAAGTGCCTCGCGATCTGGCCATGTTCCTTACGATGCGCGGCGGACAAGGCGGCATCGCGCGCACAATTGGCGGACTCTGCGAATCGGGGAATAGCTACTGCGCCGGTGATGTCCTGCAAACGATTGCCAACTACCCAACATGGTCGTGGGATGTTGGTATGCTCACGCATGAGATCGGACACCTTGCTGGTGCGATCCACACACAAAGCTGCTACTGGCCAGGGGGCCCCCTCGACAGCTGCATTGCGTCGGAATCAGGTACCTGTGTCGAATACGACGATGTGCGACCAACGAGGGGCACAATTATGTCGTACTGTCATCAGCTTCTTGATCAAGGGGCAACAATGGCACTCGAGTTTCACCCGCTGCATCGTCGCGTGGTACGATCGTTTCTCGAGCGTGCGACGTGCCTAGGGAATATGCCGTTGCCTGCTACCTCAGTCCTGCGCGGACGTGTCATCGACGCAACATCGCGTGCGCCCCTTGTCAATCTTGAGCTCACGCTCCGTCCCGTTGCATCAGACATCTACAGGCGGATGCCAGCGATTGATGGCGACACGGTTGTACGCACCGATGCCGACGGACAGTATACGTTCCGAGGTCTTGGCACGGGGCTGTACGAAGTGGTGCTCGCTGGTGGGTACCTCGTCGCACCATTTACACGACCACAAACGCAACGCCGTAATGCTGTGATGGTCGTCGACAGCGTCGTGACGTACGACATGGAGCTTATCCGTGGTCGTGCCCTTCGTGTGACGATTGCCAACACAGATGAGCGTGATGTGAGCCTGACTATCTACAGCACGATGTTTGCAGATTTGATGGTGCAAGGTCGTATTGCGGATCGTTCATACACCACCATGTTGCCGGCTGGACGGTATATCATCGTGCCGACTGCCAACGGCTATCGCTTTGCACCGCAGAAGATCGTGCTGGACGTGACAACCGATCGTGCAGACACGATCGTTGTGCCGATTGCGGCTTCGGTCAACAATGACACGCTGACCACACTATCACTTGGCTATGCACTATACGCTGAGCCACACGTAGGTTCGCAAATTGTGATGACTGGTGGAGCTCCATATACGCTTACCCAGAATGAGTCTTCGACACTGGTAGCCTCTGGCACTACTCCCGACGATGGCGTTGTTGTTCTAGAAGACGTCAGTGCCAACGCATCCTACTCCTTCCGAATGTTGACGAGTGAGAACGATTCAGCAGTGGTTGCACCATACTCACAGCAGTATTGGATATCTCCAGCGTACTCACTCAATAGCGCCCTCATCGTTGATATCCCACGACGTCGTCCATTGCTTGCACGGGCCTATACGATGTCGGTCCGCAACGGCTCCTATGCCGAGCTCGTTGATCCGCAAGTGGTCTTCAACCAGCGTACGAAGAACACGCGTCCTGTGGTGATTGACTTGCCGTTTGACGTTCGTGCGCTTGATCGTCGTCTCACGAGTCTTACCGTGTATCGGAGTGGATTTGTCTCTCTCAATGGCGACAATCTTCCAGCATGGGTCTCACAGCCACTTTCGGAGACAACACTAAGCGACATCGTCATCGCAGCGTTTGCAGCAGAGTTGTATCCGGATACAAATGCGCCGAATCCATGGCACGTTGGATATGTAGTGCGCGGCGAAGCGCCAAACCGCTCAGTTACTATTGAGTGGCGAAATCTGACTCTGCGCACGTGGGATGTAGTCAACGGCAACACGATCGAGGTCGGACGGTATGCGTTCCAACTAACGATTCATGAAGATGGAACTCTCGACATGACCTATGACGCTCCCGTTGGGGTAACACAGCGCGTGTTTGCGCAGATTGGTCTGCGTGGCAGCGACGTACGTGACAATCTTGTGCTCGCATCACGTGCCGATGATGATTTGCGAAATGTAACGGCTGATGTAACCCGAGATGGCAGCAGTCGAGTTGTGTTTGAGTCGAATGCCGCACTTCCAGCTGGAACGATCTATCACTGGGAGATTGCAACCTCATCGCTCGATGATCAGACTGAAGAACCTGTCGCGCTCCGCCCAAACCCTGCAACCAGTTTCGTGGAGATCACAGCGGCACCGCTAGGTGCCATCGTGCGTGTTGTCGATCCACTCGGACGCTGTGTGCTCACACACGTCGCAGCTGCCGAGCGCACAGCACTTTCTCTCGATGGTCTCGCTGCTGGACGGTATGTTGTGACCGTTGCAACGTCAACACATGTTTCATCCGTCCCTCTGATTCTGCTTCGATGACCATCGATCGAAACATCGACCTCGCCCCATACACCACATTCGGTATGCATGCAGCTGCCGAGCATGTTGTCGTTGTTACTACGCTCGACGAACTGCGTCAGGCACTTGCATGGGCCCACGAACAGGCACTGCCGTGGCGCATTCTCGGCGGAGGTAGCAATGTGCTCCTCACGGGCGACGTATCGGGCTTGGTGATTGTCATGCGTATCGCGGGTCGTGATGTAACGATCGACGGTGATGATGTGCTGATAACGTGCGGTGCTGGTGAAGTATGGCACGACATCGTTACATGGACGGTGGAACAGGGCTGGAGTGGACTCGAAAACATGGCACTGATTCCGGGGACGATCGGGGCTGCACCAATGCAGAACATCGGAGCCTACGGTGTCGAGCAAGCATCGTGCTTTGTGTCGTGCGATGTATTGGATGTTACGACGGGCACCGTCACAACGTTTGATCGCGACGCATGTGCGTTCGGCTATCGCGAGAGCGTCTTCAAGCACGCACTTCGTGATACAGCGATCATCGTGTCGGTGACGTATCGTGTCCATCAAACGGCGCGCCTTGTGACATCCTATCGTGATGTTGCTGATGAGTTGCACGCTCGTGGAGTTCAAGTTCCTACACCGCGTGACGTCTTCGATGCCGTTGTGGCGATTCGTAAGCGCAAACTTCCCGACCCAGCAGAAATCGGCAATGCGGGTTCGTTCTTCAAGAATCCTGTGGTGCCGCGAGCGACGTATGACACGCTCGCGACGTCGTATCAGGATGCACCGCACTATGTGCAAGCGGACGGATCAATCAAGCTGCCAGCGGCTTGGCTGATCGATACGTGCGGGTGGAAGGGCTATCGTAGTGGCGATGCAGGAGTGCATGCGCGTCAGGCACTCGTGTTGGTGAACTACGGGTCGGCACGTGGTGCTGAGATTCTTGATATAGCACAACGCATTCAATCGGATGTGCGTGAGCGGTTCGGCGTAGAGCTGGAGCGCGAGGTTAACGTGTGGTAACGCGTTCAACGCGACCCTGAGCGAGCTCAATCGTCATGTCTGCGTCGGCAATTGTATCAAGACGGTGCGCGATGACTAAGACTGTGACGTTGACGAACTCTTCACGAATAGTGCGCTGAATGATGGCGTCGGTTACCACATCGACGCTTGCCGTTGCTTCGTCGAGCACAATGATGCGGGCGCGCGTGAGTATCGCACGTGCCATGCAGAGCAATTGGCGTTGTCCCTGCGAGAAGTTTGCGCCTCCTTCTACAATCTCCGCATCAAGCCCACCTGCGAGCTGGCGCACATGATCGGCAAGTTGCACGCGTCGCAATGCCTCCCATACGTCGTCATCAGTGCACTCACGGAAGCGATCGAGGTTGCTTCGTACTGTGCCGATGAAGAGCGTAGGATCCTGTGGGATGATGGCGATCGAGCGACGAAGTCGTGCGAGAGGGATCGACGTGATATCGACGCCGTCGATCATTATCGAGCCCGACTCTGGTTCGACGAAACGGAAGAGCGTCTGAAAGAGCGTGCTCTTGCCCGAGCCAGTGCGTCCGATGATGCCAACCTTCATCGCTGGAGCAACATCAAAGCTTACATCGTGTAGCACGCGTGGCAGGTGTGGCGCATAGCGCACGCAAAGGTTACGGACAGTGATTGTGCCCTGCGTTGGCCACTGATGTGCTTCCTCCAGGGGCTGGGTTGTCGTCGAAGGCTCTGCATCGAGTGTTGCAAAATGACGTAAGCGTTCAACAGACGTCATGCGGGATTCCACTTCACTGAATGAGCGCACGGTCCAGTTGAGACTCATCCAAAAGCCAAGGGCATACGTCAGCACCAGACCTGCCGTGCCGGCACTCATGTTGCCGTTCCATGAGAGGATGACAATCGCAACGCTCGTTGTGAGGGCGATGAATCCCGAAATGAGCGGCACGCGCGTGCTGAACCAACGATTGAGCAGAATGCTGCACCAGAACTGTCGTTGGAATGCGGTGATCGTTTCGCGATAGGTACGGTGCATGTACTGCTCGAGACCAAACCCATGGATCACATCGAGTCCGGTAACGAGCTCCTTGAAGTGAGCATAGCGTGGAGAGCGTGCAATCGACTCCAGTCGTTTCGCCTCACGTGCGCTGCGGCGGTAGTCGCGCTGCAGGCGATAGTAGAGCGCAAGCACGGGTACGATCACGGTGACAACCACGGGCGTAATCGTAATGATCAGCACCAGCGCACTGATCGTCTGTGACAGCGACCGGAACGACTGTTCGATGTTCCAGGAGAGGTGATCATCAACACCCTCGACATCGCGTGCGAAACGATTGAGAATGCGTCCCATCGGCGTGCTATCGAAGAAGCGCAGTGGCGCAGCCAGCACACCCGTAAGTGCATCGTTGTGAATCAACCGTCCGGCTGCAGCTGCGCGGTAAAGCCAGAGCAGACGTTCGCTGTACCAGCCAGCAAGGACGACCACGCCTAGTCCACCATAGATGCACACAGCGACGAGGGGATCGATCGCACCTGGCGTGAACATCGCAAGCACTGACGTCCACACACTCGATGGCGATGCTCCAGATGTCGTGTCGCTCCAGTAGCCGAGCCACGATGTTTGGAGGATCGGCAGAAGCGAGATTCCCAACGCCGAAAGGATGAGCGCGGCAGCGCGCAGCGGACCTCCCACACGTCCACGTCCGACCATGGCACGCATATACTCGACGTACACGCCGCGACGAACAGCTCCTGTTGCACGATCTTCATCATCGGTGATTCGTCCTGCCTCGTGTGTGACCTCCTGCGCTGCGGTGTGCGGTAGACTAGGCACTGGCGTTGCAACTGGTGGTTGGGTGTGATGCGGATCCGGCACGTGCGTCTCGGCAGCATGGAGGAGTTCACTGGCACGAGGGTGTGTAAGGATCTCGTCGTACGTACCCTGACACACAACACGTCCATTATCGAGCACAACGATGTGGTCAAACCGACGCAGGTGGGCCAGACGATGTGTGGCAACAACGCGCGTACATGATGCCCACGCATCGAACAGGAGATGCGTTACGATGTGTGCCTCAGTTGACACGTCAACCGCAGAGAGGGGGTCGTCGAGAAACACGATGCCCGGCTCATGATACGCAGCACGTGCAAGAGATACCCGCTGGCGCTGTCCGCCCGAAAGATTGACACCTCGCTCGCCAATCTCCGTGTCGAGTCCGGCAGGCATCAATGCAAGGTCTGGCAGCAGTCCTGATTGATGTAGCGCTCGTTGCAGTCGATCCACATCGATATCTTCACCGAAGCAGATGTTGTTGCGTACCGATGTGTTCATGATGAACGCTTCTTGCGGAACATAGGCTGCACGCGGACGTAGCGATGCAGCGATACCCTGAGACACGATACTGCCCTCGCGCGGGATGTGTAATCCAGCCAGCGTGCGCAGCAGTGTGCTCTTCCCTGAGCCAACGCCACCTATCAGCGCAACGCTCGATCCCGCAGGTACATCAATCGTAATGTCGTGTAACGCCGGACGATCTCCATCGGGATACTGCATCGTGAGTGACGTGCATGTAAGACCTACCGCCACGCCAGGTGCTGAGGTATCGCGGTGATCTTCTTCGCGCGTGGGTGCGCTGAAGTATGCGTGCAGACGTGTGGTTGCAACACGAGCGTGTTGAAGATTAGCGAGGAGGTGGCTAAGGTATCCGAAGGGCTCTTCGAGCAGTGCGAAGAGTGCAAGACACGAAAAGATTACCGGGGCGGTGAGCGTACCACCCAAGGCGACAAACGTTGAAAAGGCAGAGAACGCAACGAGTGTGGTGGTCGAGATGAACATCACCGTGCTGAGCGCGTCGGTGCGGACAATGGACACACGCGTGGCGATTTCTTGAGATCGCACGTGCTGGACCTCGTCTTTCACGCTGGTTTCCCATGCATGAAACTTCACGACGCGAATACCCTGAAGAATCTGCGACATCAACGTCACGCGCTGATCACGATGCTCCATCAGCACACTGTCGAGCTTGCGGTAGCGTCGTGCGACCAGAAACAGCATCGGAGAGATCACAAGAAGTGTTGCGATACCTGCAAGCGTGGCCGCACCCAACATCGTCCATAGCACAACGATGACCGCAATCGACTGAACAGCGGTATTGGCAAACTCGGGAAGCACAAACACCGATTCACAGAGTGCATCGGTATCGCTCGATAGGTGGTTGACCATGTCACCCGTCTGCATCGTTGCACGTGCTGATCGTCGCAGACGCAAGGCCTGCTGCACCACACGCTCGTTGATGCCGTTCATGATGATGCTGAAGCCCTGCAGCGCATTATAGAACCAATGTTGCTGGAGCAGCGCGCCGATCATTCCCATACTGCCTAGCATGAGTGCGGTGACGATTGCGCCGATCGGGAGGGCCGCGCTTGTGCTCACCGCTGGAAGCTGCTCGAGAAGTACGCGAAGAAGAATCGGTGTCGAAACAGCAATGGAGAGCTTCAGCGCGCCAAGAACCAGAAGCATACGGGCTGGTGTGCCTGTAGCCCAGAAGCAGCCAATGAAGAAGCGCCAGAATCGCGAGGTGTCGAGCGTTGCATAGACTGTTGGTGCATATGCCGGATCCACTCGTTGGTCAAGGGGCGGAGCATCCTCCTCCGTGAGAGGACGTAAAGCACCGACCTTGATGATCGAGCCAACGCGCCGAAACAGCGGATCCGTGAACAAGAGCGACATGACGTGTGCTTCCCTTATCCGCGTTCGAGCTGCGTCGGCAATGGACCGCCGTTGGACATGTGTTCGTCACGGAGTGCATCGAAGAGCGTATCGATGCTATCGGATATTGTGAGCATCGAAGCCACGTTGTCGTCGATGAATGAGCGACGCTGAAACTCATCGCGAAGCGCAAGAATGCTATCGTAAAAGCCATCAACATTGAGCAGTCCAATCGGACATGCATGCAGACCAAGTTGACGCCATGTAAGGGCTTCAAAGAGCTCATCGAGTGTACCATAACCACCCGGCAGTGCAACAATGATATCTGCTATGGCTATCATCTGTTGCTTGCGTTCGTGCATCGATTCCACTTCATGGAGCACTGTACATGTGTTGAGTGCTACTTCAGCTGTATTGAGGAATGTTGGGATGATCCCTGTTACATGCCCGCCCCCTTGCAGAACCGTGCGTGCAACGATGCCCATTAGGCCTACACCGCCCCCTCCATACACGAGATTCCATCGTCGATCTACAATGGCTTGTCCGACACGTTCAACTGTTGTTTGGAGCAGCGGATCGTTGCCGAGGCGAGCACCGCAGTAGATCAGAATGTTCATCGTTTTGGAATAAAGAGCTGTTGCTTAAGACCGAAGCGTTTCACTACGCGCGAGCGTAGGTACGCCTCCATTTCGTCGATACTGTCGGTAAGACAGAACAAGTCGAGGTCGGAAGGTGAGATCGTGCCTTGCTCGAGCATCTTATCGGTGAGCTGTTTGACCATCTCGCCATAGTACTCGGTGCCCATCAGAACGATAGGGAAGTTGGTGATCTTCTTCGTCTGCATCAGCGTGATTGCTTCGAACAACTCATCCATCGTGCCGAAGCCCCCTGGCATTACGACGAAGCCCATGGAGTACTTCACGAGCATGACCTTACGGACAAAGAAGTGCTCGAACTCGATCATGACATCGAGCCATGGGTTGGAGTGTTGCTCAAACGGAAGTTCAATGTTGAGTCCGATGCTCGTTCCGCCAGCTTCCTTTGCGCCGCGATTGGCTGCCTCCATGATGCCTGGACCACCGCCTGTGAGTACGGTAAAACCCATTTCGGCAAGACGTGCACCGACTTCCATACCCATGCGATAGTACGGATGGTCTTCGGCAAAGCGTGCCGAACCAAACACTGTCGTGCAGGGTCCGATGAAGTGGAGAACGCGGAACCCGCGGATAAACTCACGCATCACGCGCAGCACAAAACTGAACTCACGTAATCTCGAGTGTGGTCCCTCAAGGAACTCGCGTTCAGATGTCGATCCAACATGTGGTGGATGTTTGATGATCGGCTTGTTGCTCATTGCTCTTTCGTGAGAATGAATATCCATGGCATGATTGCTAAGAGGATCATGCAGAGTATAACGCGATTAATGTGGCGCATCTGAAGTACACGTCGCTCATCATCGTTGAGGTCGGCGTGTTTCGTGCGAATGAGTCCGATCTCTTTGAAGTTGATCCAGGCGAACCAGACGATGCCGATGACGATGACGGCAAGAACGAGGTGCAGCATGCAGATTTCTGTTATGGAACCACTACAAACGTACGGCGAATTTGAGCTTCTCCAGCCACTGAGCAGGTGAAGACGTACGTACCAGCTGGGATGCTCCCTGCGCCAATGCGTAGCGTTGTGGGCTCGTCTTCACGTACCAGCCGAAGCGGGAATGTGAGCACAACTCCACCTGTGATATCGCGGACATCAGCTTGAAGTACGCCATTTCGCTCGGTGTGTACATCGATTGCAACTGAGCCCCGGGCTGGGATCGGCGATATGGAAACCTTCGGTGATTCAGGGTGACGAGCGTCGACACTCATTGGAGGGTTGCCAGCTTCATCGCCGGCGATCTTCCATACAACACCGTCGATGTCGGTAATCCAGAAGCTGCCATCACGGTGGTCGCGCTCGAGACCGCGTGCGTTGATCGGGCCCATGGGCATCATTGCAGGCATGGTTGATGTACGCATCGGAGAGGAAGCGTCGGTGAATTGCTCGACGTCAGCTCGCATGAGAGAACTACGATCTGCCGCAAACGTTGTCGTCACCATGTGAATGCGTCCAGCGCTGTCGATCGTCATCCCACGCGGACTAAGCGGTGTTGCATAGGGAATTCGACCCTCGCCGAGCACAGCACCTGTAGAGGGGTTCATGCGGACGATGCGTTGGTCGCCATCGCGTTCGCATGCAACCAGTTCACCACGGTCGAGGGCAAGTCCGATGCCATACCGTTGGGCACCCGATGCATAGGTGGTCTGAACGATCCCGTTCGTGTCGACAACAATCACACTCGTGCTTGTGCCTTGCAGATCATTTAGACGATGCACATAGATGAGGTGCTGTGTTGTATCGTAGGCGAGATCGAGGAACAGACTATCGCCGGCACCCTCGAGCACTACGCGCTTAGTTACGGCGTAGGTTGTGCGATCAATTCGCGTGAGCACATTTCGACGAAGGTCTGTCGTCCACAATCCCTCACGTCCATCCCACGCTACACCATAGGCTGTCCACGACAGGGCATGTCGCTCGAGGATCGTGCCCCGACGTGGAGGTTCAATGGCGAACGACCGACTCATCGCACTGCTGCCATCGCCTGCTGTAATCCGTATGCGAGCATCAGCTGTGAAGCGCGCTGGAATCACCCAGCGATACGTATGCGGATCAACATCTCGTGCTATCTCAGTCCACGTTCCACCTTTCGCGTACGACACATCAATCGTAACTCTGCCGGACATCCCACGCCACTGAATTGAGCGGATCTGTCCGGGATACAGCACCTCGCCACCAGCGGGTACAACCACGTGCGGAGCGACGGCAACATCGCCTGAAAGCGGCAGTTCCCAGATGCCACGTCCGTGTGTTGCGGCACGAAGTATCCCGAGCGTTGCGTCGAGTTTGAGATCAACCACGGGAGAGCGTGGAAGCTCCTTCCCATGGGCTGACCATGTGCGACCACCATCACGTGACGTGTACACACCGATGTCAGTTGCGGCGTACACGACATCGTGATCATCAGGATGGATGCAGAGTGCATTCACAGGTGCATCGGGCATGTGTTCCCATACAGAGAGCCACGTTGCGCCCATATCGGTGCTCTTCCACACATGCGAAGTACCATACGAAGCATAGCTTACGTACACTGTTGATGGATCGCGAGGCGAGCACGCAATGCTGCTGACGAATTGCTGCGGAAGGGGAGCGGTAAACGCGCTGCGCCATGTCGAGCCTGCATCTGTCGACACGATAAGGTCGCCATACGAGCCACCCGCCCAGATGATTGATGCATCGGCCGGGGAGATAGCGAGTGCTGAAACGGTGTTCGACAGGGGAGGTGAGATCGGACGCCATGCATCGCCACTGTTGTCGCTGCGATACACGCGTTGACGTCCTGTGTAGAGCGTACGAGGAACGTCAGGATCAATCACGAGTGGCGCAACCCACTCACACGGCTCGGTGAGTACCAGTCCGGTCTGTAATCGGCGTGCGAAGCGATTCTCTGATAGTTCAATACGCATGAATGCACCGCGTGGACCGGCGGTGATGATGACATTTGGTTCGTTCGGTAGATGGAGGGTTGTCATGGCATCCCCATCCATCACCGTATCCCATTCGATGGCGTCGCGTGTGACCAGGGTGCCGTTGTCTTGTGTTCCTCCGACCACCCGTGAGCGCAGAGATCGATCAATATCGACGGCATAGAATTGCGTAACGGCGAGTCCGTTGTTACGTGGAAGCCATGTTGCACCTGCGTCGCGACTTTCCATGATACCGCCGTCGTTGCCAACCCAGACATGCGATGCGTCGTGCGGATCGAAACAGATCGCGTGCTGATCGACGTGTGGGTGGTTGTTGCCTGATCCGTCGGCATAGCCTTGTGTGACGTTTGTCCATGTCTGTCCACCATCGGTTGTGCGCAGCAGATCGATGCCTCCCACAAGAACAGTATCCGGCGAGGTGGGGCACACGGCAATGACGTTGTCATAAAAGCCTTGTCCGTCCTTGAGCTGACACGTGCCGGTGAAGAAGCAGCCCGATGAATCGCGATATACAACGCGCCACGACAATCCACCGTCAGACGACGCTGCGATATGGGCGCGATCATCAAGCTCGCAGAGCGCGTAGACACGTGATCCATTGCTTGGTGCGTGTTGAACACTCATGCGGCCGACGCGTCCGCTGAGTCCTGTCATCGCCGGACTCCACGAAGCTCCGCCATCGGTGCTTCGAATCAATCCGATGTCGCGCACTGCCATGATGATCGTGTTGTCGTCGCTCGGATGCATCGATGCGTCGTACACATCCATCACTGTCAGTCGGTTCCACGTCGAGCCACCATCGACACTCTTCCAGAGTCCACCGTGTTCGTTCATCGCTGCAACGTAGATCGTTGATGGCTGCGACGGAGGAAGCATGATACGCGAGCATGATCCTACAGATGTCAATCCGATGACGTCCCACGACACACCCGCGTTCGTCGATCGAAGCAGTCCAGCGCCGAGGAAGATGTTAGCGCCCGTGACTTGTTCACCAGTTCCTGCATAGATCGTTGATGAAGACGCCGGAGCAATGGCAAGAGTCCCCATGGCGATACCATTGGCATCGTCCATGATGGGCACCCATTGATCACCGCCGTTTGTGGACTTCCACACGCCGCCGGCTGCGGCGGCTGCGTAGATGATCGATGGATTGTCTGGATCGACAACGATTGATTTCACACGTCCGGCCGTCGCAAGGGGTCCGACAATAGACCATTGTCGTTGCTCTTGCGTTTGCTCCGGTGATCGCTGCTGATAACGACGTGCTGCATCGAGTGCACGGGAACGTGCGTCAGGTGCAACATCACCACCGCGCGGAACTCGGCGAGAACGCATATCTTCAAAGCGTTGGCGTACATGCTCGCGCTCGTCGTGCTCTGCCTGTAGCAGAACGATGGACACGCACAGACTGATCGCCATGATGAAGAATCGCATGTCAAAAAATACGGTGGAACTTGATGCCACACGCTGCTGTTTGCCACACGTGACCCACACTTCAGATATTCTTGTGCTTGGTGCCGGCTATGCCGGGATGACGGCAGCCGCGTTGCTCGCGCATGAGGGCAAGGATGTGACCGTCCTTGAGGCTCACGAGACCCTTGGTGGATGCGCTTCCTTTTTCCGTACCGGGAAGTACTCATTCGACGTTGGCGCGACCACCATCAGCGGCATGCAGCCGCATCAACCTGCGGGACGCGTCTTTGGACACCTCGGTCTGACGCCGAACCTCATCAAGCAAGATCCCGGCATGATCATCCGCCGTCAGGGCGATGATGTTGTGCGCTGGGCCGACAAACAGACATGGATCGCCGAAGCGGAACGTCACTTCACGGGCGATCAAGCAGGGTTCTGGAACGCACAGTACGAGCTTGAGCAACGTGTGTATGGTCTGGTTGGACACACGCATGCGATTCCGCCCACGAGCATCGGCGAACTGCTTGCGCTCGCGGCACCATCGATGCTATCAAACGTCGGACTTCTGCCCGGGTTGGTTCGACCTGTTGAGGTGTTGTTGAAGCGATACGGTGTTGATACACCAGCGTTCCGTGAATTCATCGATGAGCAACTGCTCATTAGCACGCAGAATTCCGCCATGCGAGCCCCGTATCTCACAGGTGCAATGGGCTTGACGTATCCATCGGAGACATACTATCCAATTGGCGGTATGGTGAAGCCCGTGCTCCAGTTGATGCGACATGCAACAGCTCATGGTGCAACGGTCAAGTTCCGTCGTGCTGTGACGTCGATCACACAACGCAACGGTATGTGGGAAGTGATGTGCGCCAACGGTGAGTGCTACCACGCGCGCACCGTGGTCTCGTCGATTCCAATCTGGAACATGCAGTCGCTCACGGGGGATCGTGTGCAGCGCTATTTCACGAGCAAGGCATCGACGTTTGATCGATCATGGGTTGGGCTTACGTTGTACTTCGCACTCGATGGTGTGCCGAAGATTCCATCGACGTATGTGCAGTTGTATCTCGACGAACCGATTCCATTTGTGCATTCGGGCTCGCTCTTCCTCACGATCTCGCATCCTACCGACAACGAAAAGGCGCCTGAAGGGCACACAACCGTTACTGCTAGTACACACGCGCTTGCTGACGATTGGGATGATTGTTCGCCGGAGGTTGCCCGAGAGCGCAAGCAGCAGATCATCGACGGCATGCTCGCGCTGATCAAGCGTCGCATGCACGAGTTCGAGGGCATGCAGATGTTGCACGTCGAGGGTGGTACGCCGCAGACATGGGAACGCTATACCGGACGGTATCGTGGGTATGTGGGTGGTATCCCGCACGACATTCGACGTCCACTCTTGACGCTACCGCCGAACAAAACTCCATTCCATGGACTCTACATGATTGGCGATAGTGTGTTTCCCGGTCAGGGCACGCCCGCAGTTATGATGGGGGCGTGGAACACCGTTCAACGTATTTTTGACGCATGAGCCAAGCAGTCCATGCGATGTTCTCGGACATCGCCGCATCGTACGACCGAGCTAATTCGATTCTCTCGTTCGGAATTCATCACCTCTGGCGCAAAGCAACTGTTGCCTCTAGTGGGGTGCGGAAGGGCAGCAGTGTGCTCGATTGTGCAACGGGAACTGGTGACCTAGCGTTGGCTTTCAAACGCACTGTTGGTGCAACCGGACGTGTTGTCGGTACAGACTTCAATGCCGACATGCTGTCGTACGCACCAGGCAAGGCGCAACGAAACGGCTTGGACGTCGAGTTCGAGGTCGCCGATGCCATGCATCTTCCCTACGCCGATGCAACATTTGACGCTGCAAGTATCTCGTTTGGTATTCGCAATGTGGACGTACCGCGTGTAGCCCTTGCAGATATGGCGCGCGTCGTAAAGCCAGGGGGCAAGGTTGTGGTGCTGGAGTTTGGTCAGCCCCGCGGCATCATGGGCATGCTCTATGGTGCATACAGTCGGTACGTGATTCCGTTCATTGGTGGACTTGTCACGGGGAACCGTCAAGCGTACGAATACTTGCCAACAACCGCAGCGGCATTTCCTTGCCGCGAAGCGTTTACCGATCTCATGACGTCAACCGGACGTCTCAAGGATTGCACCTACCGTGAACTCACCGGTGGCATTGCATTCCTCTATGTCGGTACAGTTATCGAGCCGAAGGCCTAACGCCAACCGGACTCACTCGCTCTTTACGAGAGCTGGATTCTCGTGAGTTGCCTTCACCATGAGTGACTGCAGCGCGCGGAACAACTCCGGTGTTGTGAGGTTCCAGAGCACTGCCGTTGACCTACCGCGCATGGCGATCGTGATCTTCGTCATTGGTGCATCGGGCACCTCTTCTACATAGGATGTGTCGACTATCATCAGCTTACGCGTTTCGATCTCGGTCACAATAGCGCAGAGGTCCTCGGGAGAGATCTTGCCAGTGTAAGCCCCTTCGCGTTCGACGAAGCGCTCGCCATAGTACTCCACAGTTCCGTCACCAAGCACGACCCCAGTATAGATCGGACATTGTCCGAAGCACGCGCCCTTAGAGATCGTCACACGCAATGACGAGCGATCAAAGCTCTCGACGCAGCGCTTTGCATTGGGGGCTGCACAGGACGTGAGGAGAACACAGAAGAGAGGGAGAAGGAATCGATGATACTTCATGGTAACAGACGTAATAGTTTGTTGATGCAGACGTAACACGTGCCTCACACCCGAAGTGGAGTTTTGTACCCGTGCAGATCATCCTTCTTTACAGTTGAGGCCGACAATGATACGTCGTTGGGACAAATTCTTTTCACTTCTCATTCTTACGTTCTGTGCGACGCTTGTGTCCGCACAGCAACCAGAGCAAGTGCTGCAGTTCCTCGGACGGCACACACAGCGACCTGCCACCTT
>CAJAIA010000011.1 GCA_903939735.1 uncultured Ignavibacteria bacterium | reverse complement strand
TGGTGAAGAGATCATGGGGCAAACAGTGTTCCCCGGCATGAAGACCTTTCAACCCGGCATGAACGAGCTCGCATCACTCACACCAGTTGGCAACTACGGCGTGCAAGCAGCGTGGAAGGACGCACACGACAGCGGCATCTATTCGTGGGAGATGCTCCGCACCGTCTTCGAACAGAAGAAGCTCAGCGACGAAACACTCGCTGAAATCGCCCGCCAGATGGGTGGGTAAGGGCAATTCCCCAGTGATCGCATCACTGTAGACCACCGTCACATTATCGGCATCGCATACCACGTATATATCGAGGCTGTTCTGAGTACGTGGAATAGCTTACACTATCTGTAAGTAGAAAAAGTGCTATGTTGCGATGAGGATTTCATTCAAGCAGAGAAAGCTGCGGGATCTTGCCAACAACGATCGCGTTATGAAACGGGCGCTTGGGGCTCTGAGGGCAAGGAAACTACGACTACGATTGACTCAGCTCGAAGTAGCTACAACCTTGGAAGACGTGCGGCATCTTGCCGGCAGATACCATGCACTAACAGGTGATCGAAAGGGGCAATGGAGTTGCGACTTGGATCATCCATATCGGCTTATCCTATCACCATCAGAGCTACCGATACCAGTCAACGGAGATGGCCAGTTCATGTGGTCTGAGATACGGAGCGTTGTGGTGATTGAAATCGTCGACTATCACAACGAGGGATAACATGGCACTACCCAATCAATATCATCCGCAATCGCGACCTCATCCAGGAGAGAGTCTAGCCGAAAAGCTGGATGAAATGGAGATGGGTGTCAACGAATTTGCCTTGCGTACATGCAAGCCTGAGAAGACCATTATCGCTGTGCTTAAAGGGAAGAGTTCGATCACACCGGATATGGCCGTGGCGTTCGAGCGTGTCACATCGATTCCCGTCAGCTTCTGGCTTAATCATCAGCAAGTGTATGACGAGTTCATTGCACGAAACAAGTACAAAACAGTAATCACAGCTGCAATCCCATGGGCTAAGCGCTTTCCGCTTGCCGAGATGATCAGGTTGGGATGGTTGCCGAAGGAACGCACAATTGAGGAGAAGACTGTTTCGCTCCTCCAGTTTTTCGGACTCGCCAAACATGAGGCGTGGGACGAATACTATTGCAAGCAGAACCTTCAGACGGCATTTCGAATCACACTTACGCATACCAAGGACCCTCACGCTATTTCGGCATGGCTTCGGCGAGGAGAACTGCAGGCCAACGCGCTGTATGCTGAGCCATACAACGAGGGCAAGTTCAAGGAGGCGCTACGCGAGATACGCACGCTGATGGTGCGTCATCCAGATGAATGTTTCGAGACGCTGCAGCAGATATGTTGCGAGGCAGGAGTGAAGGTTGTGCGCACGCCTTGCATAAAGCGGGCACCGATAAACGGCGCAACTCGCTGGATTGGTGATGCACCACTCATTCAGATTTCTGGGCACTTCAAGCGGAACGATGTATTCTGGTTCACCTTCTTTCATGAAGCAGGACACATTCTACTTCATGGAAAGAAAGGCATCTTCCTCGAAGATGTCAATTTCGTTGCGAGGGATGAGGTAAAGGAACAAGAGGCCAATGCGTTCGCTATTCGATACACTCGCCTCGCGTGATTCCAATGCTCGTACACGCAATGTTGTACGCGACTCGGGGCGATGTTGATCATACTGGGTCGCCCCTACGGGATTAACGTTCGCCCCCCGTCGCCCCCTACTTCACCACCACAGAACGGCCACCATCAACGCCGATGATCTGACCGGTCATCCAGGAGCCGTCGGCTGATAGGAGGTGTGCTGCGAGACTCGCAACATCATCAGCGGTGCCGAGGCGTGGGAGTGGGTGCATGTTGGCGATTGCTGTTCGTGCGGTGTCGGACGCTGCCACTGTTGCACCGAGTTCGGTGTCGAGAAGCGATGGCGCGATGGCATTTACACGCACGGCGGGTGCAAGCTCGGCTGCAAGGGCTACGGTAAGACCCTCAACAGCAGCTTTTGCCATGGCGATTGATGCATGCGATGCAAAGCCACGTCGCGCAGCGATGCTTGAGAAGAGTACAACCGATGCGTTACCATGCGCTTTGAGCGCAGGTAGTGCAGCTTGCACGGCACCCGCAGCAGCAACGGCGTTAAGAGTAAAGTCGTCGATCATGTCAGCCGCCGTGATGCGCTGCAACGGACGAATACGGATCGAACCCACAGCGAAGGCAATGCCTGCACATGGGGCTCCTGCATCCTGCATGACGCGCTCGAAGAGTGCGTCGTCGCGCACATCGCCACAGGTGTAGGTGCATTGCAGTTCACCAGCAAGCTGAGCAAGACGGTCCTCGCGTCGCGCTACAAGGTGCACCGATGCGCCCGCTTGCGTGCAACGGCGTGCCAGTGAACCCCCTACACCCCCTGTACCGCCGTAAATGATGATGCGATTTGCCATATCCATGCGCTCCATGCTGTGAACCAAATGCGCAACGGTAACGTTATCGCTCCCTGAATCGTTCGGCGATCGAGTAATTTCGCTGACACAGAATTGTCTACTCATTCGAACCCACTACACTATGTCACGCATCATCCACGCACCTCACGGCTCAACGCTCAACTGTAAGAACTGGGAGCTCGAGGCAGCGTATCGCATGATTCAAAACAACCTCGACCCTGCAAATGCCGAGAAGCCGGAAGATCTGATTGTGTACGGCGGCTTCGGTAAGGCAGCGCGCAATTGGGAATCCTTCGATGCGATCCTGAGCTGTCTGCGCACGATGGATGTGGACGAGACGCTGTTGGTGCAGAGTGGTAAGCCGGTGGGCGTTGTCAAAACGCATACAGGCGCGCCACGCGTGATCATTGCGAATTCGAACCTCGTACCGAAGTGGGCAACGTGGGATGAGTTCCGTCGTCTCGACGCGCTGGGTCTGATGATGTATGGTCAGATGACGGCAGGATCGTGGATCTACATCGGTACGCAAGGTATCGTGCAGGGCACGTACGAGACGTTTGCCGAGTGCGGACGTCAGCACTTCGGTGGCTCGCTGCATGGACGCTTCCTGCTTACCGCCGGTCTGGGCGGGATGGGTGGTGCTCAGCCCCTTGCCGCAACAATTGCGGGCGCAGCAGCACTGTGCATCGAGATCGATGAAGAACGCATCGACAAGCGTATTCGCGACGGTTACTGCGATCGCAAGATGCACGATCTCGACGCAGCACTGGAAGTGATCCGCGATCATCAACAACGTCGTGAACCAATCTCAATCGGACTCGTCGGCAATGCCGCAGAGATCCTTCCGCTGATGCTCGAGCGCGGCATCATTCCTGATGTCGTAACCGACCAAACATCAGCACACGATCCACTACACGGATACTATCCTGCCGGCATGTCGAAAGAGGCAGCAGACGCTCTTCGCGTGAGCGATCCCGACTCGTACCAGAAGCAATCCTATGCCAGCATCGGCGCACACGTGCGCGCAATGCTTGGCTTCCAAGAACGCGGTGCCGTGGTGTTCGATTACGGCAATAACATCCGCGGCATTGCACGCGATTTCGACGGCGTTACGAATGCGTTCGACTTCCCTGGCTTCGTGCCGGCGTTCGTACGCGAGCTCTTCTGCGATGGCAAGGGGCCGTTCCGTTGGGTGGCACTTTCTGGTGATCCTGAAGATATTCGTGTAACAGATCAGGCGCTGATGGATCTATTCCCCGAGAACCAGCACCTGCACATGTGGATCAAGGAAGCACAAGACCATATTGGCTACCAAGGTCTGCCTGCCCGCATCTGCTGGCTCGGCTACGGCGAACGCGCAAAGGCCGGCAAACTCTTCAACGATCTGGTTCGCGAAGGCAAGGTCAAGGCACCAATCGTGATCGGTCGCGATCACCTCGATTGTGGTAGCGTGGCCTCCCCACACCGCGAAACAGAGGCGATGAAGGATGGTTCGGATGCTGTTGCCGACTGGGTGTACCTGAACTTCGCCCTCAATGCCGTAGGCGGCGCTACATGGGTGTCGCTGCACCACGGCGGTGGCGTTGGCATGGGCCTCTCCCTCCACGCAGGTATGGTGGTGGTGGCCGATGGAACTCCAGAAGCAGAACAAAAGTTGGCACGGGTATTGACTTATGACCCTCTAATGGGCATTTTGCGTCACGCTGATGCCGGGTACGATCGAGCGATCCACAACACAAGGAAATTTGGCATAGAAATACCACTACCTCTTTCTTGACCAGACAGGTCACCAACTCAGGACATAATGGCATAACTGCTACGACTTTTTTTCAGTTCCTCTGACATTCCGTCAGGGTCACACCATATCCGTAGCAGGAGGCGCCATGAAGGCAACAGAATTCCGTCGTAAGACGGGTATCGCAACGCCACGTCCCCGTTGGACTGAACGTGGATCAATCACCACTGAGGGTAGTAATGCCATGGATCTCGCACTGCAGATCGAACAGCTCTTCCGCACAGATCGGAAGAAGTATCTGGGCTTCATCCGCCAGCGGGTACGCAACCAGGAAGAAGCCGAAGACATTCTCCAAGATGTGTTTACCAACGTGCTTGCTGCGTCCAAGGACGTAAACAAGCCGATTGATAACCTCGCATCATGGGTGTTCACATCGGTCCGAAACCGGATCATCGACTCATATCGCAAGAAGCGCACTGACAGCTTCGCCGACCTCGGTACAACCGAGCAGAAGGACGAAGGCATGGATCACGTGGAGCGCTTCCTGGGCGACTTCTCGTACAACCCCGAAGAGGATCTTGTCCGCAAGACGATCTGGGAATCGGTTGTTGCAGGACTCGACGAGCTACCAGCCGAACAAAAATGGGTCTTCGTGAAAAATGAATTCGAGGGTGTTTCGTTTAGGGAGATGTCTGAAGAGACGGGTGTAAATATCAACACTCTCCTCGCCCGAAAGCGGTACGCAGTTCTGTACCTTCGCAAGAAGCTCCAGGAGCTCTACGATACCGTGAACGACTAACCCAACAAAGAATCCCATGTCGTTATTGACGACCAAACCAGCCCGCTCGATGATGTACGCAGTCAGCATCGGCGGGCTTCTTGTTTGTAATGGGTTCATGGTGATGCTGATCTGGAATGATCTTCTGTCCGACGTGATGGAACACCAGCACCACCTGTCCTTCCTCGAGGGAACGGGGATTACGGCATTCGCCTACGTCCTCGTGTTCGCCGTCAAGTATGGTCGCGCCACGGGCGTGTCACGAACTCGCACGCGCACACGTACGCCATCGGCAGCACAACGCTGTGCAGAGATGACGCCAGAACAGCGCAGCGCGCTGCGCAACGAACTTGTACAATCATGCGGATGCTCGGAAACACAGACGAAGTCGTAAGTTTCCCGCATGAGTATCACCACCGAATTCAAAGAGTTCGTCTCACGTGGAAACGTAGTCGACCTCGCCATCGGCGTCGTCATTGGCGGTGCCTTTGGTTCGATCTCCGCGTCGCTCGTCAATAACATCTTCATGCCACCTATTGGCATGCTGTTGAGCGGCGTCAACTTCACCGATATCGCCACCACGATCAAGGCTGCCGGACCCGATGGAAAGGGGGCTGTGGTGATTGGTTGGGGGATGTTCATCCAATCGGTGATCAACTTCCTGATCGTCGCCGCTGTGATGTTCCTTGTGATGAAGGCGATGAACCGTGTGCGCCGAACAAAGGACGCGCCTGCGCCACCGCCAGCACCACCAGAGCCATCGGAAGAATTGCGCGTGCTGCAGGAGATACGCGACGCGTTGCGCTCGACGTAACGCCGATTACTCTGCGTCGAGCGCATGCGCATAGATGGTCTGATGTCCATCTCCAACACGCATGATGATCACCACACCGGCGGGTCCGTCCGGTGTGAAGCGAAGCTGTGTGCGAAGCTCTTCGGGATTGCGATCCCATCCACGCTTTTTGAAGATCGTGGTCGGACCCCACCCGTAGTCGCGAATGGCGTGCTGCATGCGTCGCACCGATACGCCACGCTCGATTGCACGCACAGCATAGCGCTGATACCATGGTGACGCCGCAACGTCATCGTTGGATGATCCATACCCAATGCGCGGATCCATCACACCAATGCGATGCTCGTCAAGAAACTGTCCGACGCATCCGCTGGCAATGATGGCATTATGTGGTTCAATGATGATGCTTGGTTGGGCGCACACCGTTGGCTCGGCGTCGTGCTGCGGCTCCCACACACACCCAACGTCGACCCGCGTCACGCGCGTACCGGTACAATGCGGTGAGCGCCAGATGATGCGCTCGCGACACTCACGTCCGAAGCCGATGTATTCGTTGCCAGGAGCATCAGTGGTAACGCGATCTCCGGGCCCTACCTTGATCCCAACAATGCCGTCGCGCGGAATCGAGGCAAGGGGCGGATCATACGCCGCCGCTTCGCGTGTGCGAGCCCCCTCACGTCTGCGCGATGGATCTGCCCATGTGCCGTCTGAGTTCGTAGATACATCCTCCAGTGGCCATGCGCCCACGCGGATGTGGACGTTTACGAAACCGGAGCGGTGCAGATTACCCCGCGTTACCGCCGCCACCAGAGGATCATGCTCAACCGTGGTCACACTGCCAACCACACCCGCAAACGCGGCCGTGTCGCGTCCGGCACCGGTACAGATTTCGAGCACCGATGAACACCCCTGAAAGGGGGCTGCGTGATGCGCAGCGATCGTGGGATGCGTGCACTGCTCGGCCATGGTCGACGTAAACAGCCACCCAGAAGCCCCTTTCCCAAGTCGCTCAGCGCGCATCGTGCCCTGAGCAAGTTCAAGCAGTAAGGGGGCATTCGTGGAGATGTTCGGGTCTGCAGAGCCACGCAGCGCCGACACCAGCGAGGGTGTGACGTGTCCGTCGCCGGCGGTAATACGTGCGATTATGCCATGAACATCGTTCACGACATCGTCACTGCGGAGATAGTCTTCGGCTTCATGTATCATCATTTCACACGCAATTTCGTCCACGACGCCGAAAACCACGATATTTGCACAACTATTTGTTGATTTCGAATCTTCAAGGAATAATCATGAGCACTCGGATTGAAACCGTTTCAGCGCAAATGGCTGCAATGGGATTGCACAATCTCGGTGATATCAATTACAACCTCACTGCCCCTGAACTGTACGAACACGCACTTGCGTATGAGGAGGGTATTCTCTCCGAGCACGGTGCGCTCTGCGTAAACTCTGTGCCGTACACAGGTCGTCGTGCGAATGACAAGTTCGTTGTTGAAGAAGCAGCAACGAAGGGCGACGTTTGGTGGGGTAAGGTTAACAAGCCATTCTCTGAAGACAAGTTCAACGCACTCAAGACTCGCGTGTTTGCATACCTGCAAGGACGTGATGTGTATGTTCAAGATCTTGTTGCTGGTGCCGATCCGACGTATGCACTGAACGTGCGCTTCGTGCAAGAAGAAGCATATCACTCACTCTTCGTGCAGAACATGTTCATCAAGGCCGAAGAGTCGGCACTTGAGAAGTTCCTTCCAGGCTTCACTGTTGTTACAGCTCCTGGATTCAAGTCGATCCCAGAGATTGACGGCACACTGAGCGAAGTGTTCATCATCCTCAGCTTCGAGCAAAAGCTCGTGTTGATCGGTGGTACATCGTACGCTGGTGAAAACAAGAAGTCGATCTTCACAGTGCTGAACTACCTCATGCCGAAGCTCGGCGTGATGTCGATGCACTGCTCGGCGAACATCGGTCCAACCGGCGATACAGCCCTCTTCTTCGGTCTCTCCGGTACAGGTAAGACAACACTCTCGACAGATCCAGAGCGCGCACTCATTGGTGACGATGAGCACGGCTGGAGCAACGATGGTGTGTTCAACTACGAAGGTGGTTGCTACGCAAAGGTGATCAACCTGAACGCAGAAGCAGAGCCGATCATCTTCGGTCTGACGCGCACGTTTGGTACGATCCTCGAAAACGTCGACATCGACGAAGACACACGCGTGATCGATCTCGATTCGCAAGTGCACACAGAGAATACACGTGCATCGTATACACGCGAGAACATTCCGAACATCGCACCAGACAATCGTGGTGGACATCCGAAGAACATCGTGTTCCTCACAGCGGATGCATTCGGCGTAATGCCTCCTATCTCACGTCTCACACCAGAGCAAGCGATGTACCACTTCTTGAGTGGCTACACAGCGAAGGTTGCTGGTACAGAGGCCGGCGTGAAGGAACCATCAGCGACATTCTCAACATGCTTCGGTGCGCCGTTCATGGTGCATCACCCAAGCGTGTATGCAAACCTTCTTCGCGACAAGATCAACGCACACGGATCAAAGGTGTGGTTGGTGAACACAGGCTGGAGCGGCGGTCCGTACGGTGTTGGACATCGCATGAAGATCAAGCACACACGTGCAATGCTGCGTGCTGCACTCAACGGACAGCTCGACAACGTTGCGTTTGTGAAGGATGCCTTCTTCAATCTCGAGATCCCAACATCATGTCCGGACGTACCAGAAGAAGTGCTCAACCCACGCAACACGTGGGCGGACACTGCAGCGTACGACAAGCAAGCAGCGCACCTCGTAGAGCTCTTCGAAGAGAACTTCAAGCAGTTCGCCGACAGCGTAGATGAAAAGGTTCGCGCGGCAATGAAGGGCTGATCATCGATCACCCGTTAATCACGGATAACAGCAACGCCCGCTTCGCAGTACTGCGAGCGGGCGTTCTTCGTTTACGGACAAGGAGTGGTTACGTCGCTTCGAACTCGTCGAGGTCGATGTCTTCGTCAGCACCTAAGCCGGGCGTGTAGTCATCATCTGACATCGCACGTGCTTCGAGGATTTCCTTTGCTTCGTCGAGGTCGTCCTCGAAAATGAGGATGCGAAAACCATCGAGTTTGTGATCCTCAATCTTGTAATCGATCCCAGCTTCACGGAGCTGCGACCCAACAAGTTGGGCTTCCATTTCGTGTTCGAATGTTGACAAGTGGATCATCATCTGATACCTCCCCAGGTGCAGTACAGAATCACTTTGCGTTTTGTTGGAACTTCTTCGCCTTCTCTGGATTGGCTTCCATCCACTTCTGCGCTTCACGTCCAACCGTCTCGAAGGTATACTTCTGGTGAGCTTCCTTAATCTTTGAAAGGGGCTTCTTGAACGACCAGATCATTACCCATGTATCGCCGAGCATACACTCGTCGTTGGTGTCTTTGCCGGTAGGCTTCTCATCGGCCTTGTAGAGAATCTGACAGAGCTTCTTACGCGCTTCTAGTGGCAATGGCGTACTCCACTCGAAGTACAGAATAGTCCCACCATCTGGTCCGTCGAATGCGTGTGCTTCCTTGCGCAGCGGTGCACCAAACTCCGGAAGCACTGTTTCCCATGAGTTCCAGAGCGATGTCGCTGGCTTCGTTGCCGGCTTTACCTTGTCTGTTGTTTTCACACCAGCAGGAAACAGCGATGGCTGCCAGATGAATGGCTGAAGAGGAACATTGACTTCACGATTGAACTTCGAGAAGTCATACCGTGTGACAACCGACTCAACCTTGGTGGTATATCCTGGCGGTGCCTTGAAGGCGGGCGTTTGCTGTGCCTGTGCTGAGATTACCAGCATAAGTGCAGATGCAGCGAGACAAAGAGTAGTCTTCATGATGAGTTCCCTTAATCGCGAGTAAGCTTCCGATACGAAATACGATGTGGACGGTCTGCTTCGATGCCAAGACGCTTGCGACGGTCTTCCTCGTATTGCGAGTAGTTACCATCGAACCATACAACTTGGCTGTCGCCTTCAAATGCAAGGATGTGCGTTGCTACACGATCCAAGAACCAACGATCGTGCGAAATCACGACGGCACAACCAGCAAAACCTTGCAAGGCTTCTTCAAGCGCACGCAGCGTGTTTACGTCGAGGTCATTCGTCGGCTCGTCAAGCAGGAGAACGTTCGCCCCCTCTTTAAGCATCTTGGCCAAGTGCACACGATTGCGCTCACCACCAGAGAGTTGCGTGACCTTTTTCTGCTGATCACTGCCGCTGAAGTTGAAGCGTGAGACGTACGCACGTGAGTTTACTTCGCGCGTCCCAAGCATCACCACATCGAGTCCGTCGCTAATCTCTTCCCAGATAGACTTCTTGGGATCGAGCGGACGGTTCTGATCGATGTAGCCGATCTTCACCGTTTCGCCGACGTCGAACGTGCCGCTGTCTGGCTGAAGCTGACCGGTGATCATCTTGAAGAGCGTTGTCTTACCAGCACCGTTCGGACCAATAATTCCAACGATACCACCGGGCGGAAGACTGAAGCTGAGGTTCTCGTAGAGGAGTCGGTCGTCGAATGACTTTGAGATACCTTCAGCATTGATCACCTTGTCGCCAAGACGAGGTCCGGGTGGAATGAAGATTTCCATCTCTTCGTTGCGCTTGACGGTTTCTTCATCAAGGAGCTTCTCGTAGGCGCTAATACGGGCCTTGCTCTTTGCATGACGTCCCTTCGGATTCATGCGTACCCATTCGAGCTCTTCCTTGAGGGCCTTCTGACGCTTCGACTCTTGCTTCTCTTCAAGGGCAAGTCGTGCTTGCTTCTGTTCGAGCCACGATGTGTAGTTGCCTTCGAACGGAATACCTTGTCCGTTGTCAAGCTCAAGAATCCAGCCCGCAACATTGTCGAGGAAGTATCGATCGTGCGTTACGGCAATCACGGTGCCTTCGTAGTCGTGCAAGTGGCGCTCAAGCCACGCGACACTGTCGGCGTCAAGGTGGTTCGTTGGCTCGTCCAGGAGCAAGACGTCGGGCTTCTGTAGAAGCAGTCGCACAAGCGCAACGCGTCGGCGCTCACCACCCGAGATCACGCTGATCTTGGTATCTGGTGGCGGACAGCGCAAGGCTTCCATAGCCATGTCGAGCTTCGAGTCGATGTCCCACGCACCTAGCGCGTCGATCTTCTCCTGAAGCTTGGCTTGCTGCTCCATCAGCACTTCGTAGTCAGCATCTGGCTCGGCAAACTTCTCACTGATCGCATTATAGTCGCGCAGAAGCTGCACGGTTGATGCCGCACCTTCTTCGACGATTTCGCGAACAGTCTTGTCAGGGTCGAGTTCGGGTTCCTGCGAGAGGTAGCCGAAGGTGACATCCTTGTTCTTCGTGATCTGTCCGACGTATTCGTCGTCGAGACCTGCGATGATTTTGAGGAGCGTGGACTTTCCAGCTCCGTTCAGACCAAGCACACCAATCTTCGCTCCGTAGAAGAAGCTGAGATAGATATCCTTGAGTACCTGGCGGTTTGGCTTGTAGATCTTGCCAACACCGACCATGCTGAAGATGATTTTTTGGGGTTCGAATACTGCCATAGAGCGCAAAACTACGACTTTGCGCCACGAGTTGTGGCCAATCCGTCGATCACATCGCAGATGAGCTGGGCAGCCAGCTTAGCCGTGCGCCCATCAAGGTCGCACGTCGGATTCACCTCGACGAGGTCGAGCGCGATTAACGAACCTGATGCTGCCACATGTCGCAGACACGGACGGAGGTCGGCAGGGGTAAATCCATCTGCTGCTGGAGCACTCACGCCGGGCGCGTAGGCAGAGGCGAAGGCATCCATGTCGATTGAAACGTACGTGCTGCCTGATGCTGCGGCATAGCCGAGCGCTCTCTGCCAAGCAGCATCCACACCCTCGTGACGGATCTCGTCGAGCATCATGACGTGCATGCCTGCATGACGGATGTCGGCAATGTGGTGGGCCGATGCCGAGGTTGCTTGGATACCGAACTCTACAAAGCCACCAGACAGAAGTTTGGAGTCTTGCATGTCGAGCATTTGTCGAAACGGCGATCCACTGTGCGCACGACCATCCTTGAGCGGACGTACGTCTGTGTGCGCATCAATGTTGATGACGCCGAATGCTCTTCCTACCGACGACAACGCTCGCACGGTTGGCCACGCACAGTCGTGTCCACCACCAATGATGATAGGCACAATTCCACGTTTCACTAGCTGTTCAACGATATCATGATGCTCGTCGTGGATCTGCTCAAGCGTCTTGCCAGCCGTATCGATATCACCCAGATCGCACAACGCGAAATCACCACGTTGCATCGCAGGCAGAAATGCCGTCGGCGTCAGCTTCGTGAGCGCTCGACGGATCGCACTTGGCGCAGCAGCTGAACCAACCCGACCACCGTTTCGCTCAACACCGATATCCTGTGGTACACCAAGGATTGCGATGATCAGCGGTGCTTCAGGAAGCGCCTGCACGTCATATACACAGAGATCCCCAATGCGGGGATCCTGAGGATCGCCCGACCGGTAGATGAGCGTTTCATCTACCGGTTGGAGCGACGAGCGAAGTCGTAATGATGTCATGCGAACGTGTGCGTGTTACTGCGCAATCAGCAGTGGAATCGTCTGGCGTACCACTGCCGATTCGATCGTGATAACGTAGGAACCAACAGGAAGCTCAGTAGGAATCGTGAATGCATGCTCACCCGCTGCGAGGTTGCCAGCATGCAGTGTTGCAACTGCACGTCCAACAAGATCCCGCACAATGATCTGCGCGCCTGCGAGAAGATCCTCGCGATACACTTGCAAACGAAGCGTTGATTGATCACGCACAGGGTGCGGTACAACGTCGCCCACTACCACCATGCTTGGGTCGATGGCTTCTTCATTAACGTCTGTTGTGCCAACGACACCAACCAAGCGTACTTGCTTTGCTGAATTACGTTCGTCGTTTGAGTACACGCGGATAGAGCCAGATGTTGTTCCAGCATCAGGGCGTTCAAACGCGAGCGTAACAACGATCGAGTCGCCGGGTTGCAATGTTGTTGGCAGTTGCTTCGACGTCGAAACAAGGAAGAAGTGCTTCCGTACCGAGAAGATCGTCAGACTGTCCACGCGCAATGGAACATCGTTTGCTGCGCGAATAACGAAGGAGCGCTCCTCACGTGTTGGTGAAGGAAGCTGCCAACGCACACTGTCGGTGTTCGTCGCGATCGTTGGCTTTGACGCCACCGTGAACTGCATCCATGCCTTGTTACCAAAGTCCGGCTCAAACGTCTTGATCGTGCTTCCACCCGAACGGAAGCTCAAGCTGCCGCTACCAAGCTGTGCGCGATAGAACCAGAAGTCGAGTCCGAGACCTTCCTTGTTAACCAGCTCGAAGTCGTAACAGCCATTCGCAAGATTGAAGTCGAGGGTGTAGGTCTTTTCGCTTTCGAGGTTCGCACCTTGACCGATCACTTCACCCGTTGTCTTCTTGAGCTTCCATGTGTATTGGATCTCTGCTTGCTTGTTGGTACGGAGGTTGATCTGCAGATCGCTGTAATACACCGGAGGCATCACGAAGGACGTGGTGCGGGTGTTGTTGTTCGCATACTCATCGCCGGCGAGCACGGTACGCACAACGAATGACGATACGCCCGACGCTGTTGGCCATGCTGGTGCCGGAAGAACGATTGTATCGCGACCGAGGAACTGAAGATTTCCAGTCCAGTTGTACGTTGACTTCGCTCCACCGTTGATTTCATACTCGATCGTGCAGGCAGTCATCGGTGTTGAACCGTTGTTCGCGATTACGATGACGGGCTCGCCGCAGATTGGATTCAAGCGACCGTAGTACTCCCACGAGTTTGGCGAGATCACATCGACGACAGCTGCATCCTTGGCGAAGTTTGGATTGCCGTAGCCGATGAGCTGCATCGACACTTCCCAACGACCCCACAGTTCGTTCGCTGCTTCCTTCTTCACGCCGTAGTCGAGGTTCACTGTCGAAGCGCCCTTAACGTGCGGCGTGAGTTCGAAATCGAAGAGATCAACTGGTGCGCCCGGACACCATCCCGTGCGGTCGATCAACCACGTACCGCCCTGTGGGAACACAGGATTATCGCCACACTCCGTCCAGAGACGCCAATTGAACCGCTCTGTTCCGTTGACGTTGATGAAGTGATTGCGCGGACAGAACTCAGCGCAGTTTGTTTCGTTGCTGAATTCATGACCGCTCGTTACTGCCTTCAAACGGAATGTAGAGGCAGCCTTGTTCAGTGTTACATCAACAGGAGCAAGCGATGCCTTGTTCTCAAGAACTGCCGTGAATTGCGCACCGCGCTCATAGTACACCTGGTCGATCTGCTTCACATCACGTGTTGGCGTGCCCTTGATGAACACAAAGGTGACATCGATCAACTCCTGCTGATTACCAGCAGAAAGTGTGACGTTGTTGCGAAGCAGTGGTGCGAAGTCTGTGACATCATACTCCCAGCGGAAGCCCTTCGGTCCGAGGTCAAGTCCGATGCCGTATGGCGTAATGTAGCGACCAATCTCAAAGTCAACGATCGGACTGAAGTATGGCATCTCTTGCTTGCGCAGTGTGGTCTCGGCAGCAACAACTGTAGAGTCGGCAGCAAGACCAGCCTCATCGATCGTGTACAGCTTACCTGCCTCTTGCACAAGCAATGTGTCTGTTGGGATCGATGGATGATCTGCTGCATCCTCACGGTAAATGCGTAGCTGTACTGGACGCTCATAGAGCACGACCGACGTACGGCGAGGCTCTGTTACAACATCGACGTCAACGCGTGCTGTTGTTGCAGGCAGACTTCCTGTTTCAAACGCAAGTGTCGGACGCGACGTGTTGACTTGTGTGAGGTAGCCGAGGTTATCCATTGGGAGCACCTCTGTTGTAGGAATACCAAACTTTGCGCCATGGAAACCAGATGGTGATGCATCGCGTGCAACGAGTGGATCAGTATCCGACTCACCATGGTAGTACAGAACCAACTTCGCGTAGTTCGGATGTGCATCGTCGATTTGACGTGTCATGTAACTCTTGATCGTTGCTTCGTCGAGCGCAACGTTCCAAACCTGGATCTCATCGAGCAGACCTTCGTACGAACCTGAGCCCCCTGAACCGATCACGAACTTTGTGATACCGTTCATCGCACGTGTCTTGCCGTTGCCTTCATGGAAGAGCACACCGTTCAGATAGATGCGCATCACACCGGTCTTCGTCTTGACATACGTCCAATGATTCCAACGACCTTCCCAGTTCTCTGGGATCGTGTTCTTTTCAATGCGATCATAGCCACCATCTGTTGGATTGTATCCACAATCCCAATACACGGTACCGTTATCCCATGGAGCGTGAATGTTGATCACGCGACGTCCCTGTGCATCGTAGGCTTCGAGCGTGTTGTGCGCGCGTGGCATCTTCAACGGATCGCCCAAGCACCAGTACGAAATCGTTACTTCGTTTGTGATGCTCTGACCGATTTCACCTGGAACATCAATACGATCGCCGGCTGTGAATCGGTAAGCCCTACGACCGCCGTCGTCAACCAGTCCGGAAGCTGTGCCATCTGCTTTAATGTTCGCTGTTGTTGATGCATCAAGGCATGCAAACTCCACAACGATGTCCGACGTCCCGTCCCATGCAAACGGTGTTGAAAACGGCAGGTTGTTCTCACCTTCGACGAGGGCAACATTGCGACGGATCACTGTTGTGCCTTCGTCATTGCGGAACACCTTCGCGAGTGTTGCATTGGCAACATTCTGCATGCGTACGGTGAACACCTTTGCTTCAGCGACAGCCTTCGTTGATTGCACACGTATGCCGCACAGCGATCCGGCCGACATACCAGCAGCCGTGAGTTCCGATGCCTTCCAGATGAAGCGCATGCGACCACCACCTGGCTTGATCAGTGAGCCATTAGCTTGTGATCCAGTACCGATGCTGATGAATTCGCCCTGCGTCGTGCGTGTTGCCGACGTTGTGCGGAAGCGGCGCTTCGCGTCGACGAAGGTCGAGCGATAGGCGAACGAATCTGGTGTACCTCCACGAACGAGAAAGTTCACTTGTGTGCGACGTGTCGAATCGAACTCACCCGTTGAGTCGCGTAGGATGTTGTACGTGAGGTAGTCCCATTCGCCGCACGGGTACTGATCCTGCGTCGTACGCGGGTCACACTTGAGTGTGTACTGCATCAGCACTTTTTCGTAGCGGCCAGGGGGCGGGAAGAGCCACGTGCCCGATCGCTTTGTGATATCGTCGAACGTCAGCGTCTTGACGATGATGGTATCACCGTCGCCGGCGAAACCAGCGGAAACGCTCAATGCGAGCAGTGCGATGACGGAAAGAATGCGTACGGAACGAAGCATTGCGGAACTCCAGAAATGTCAGGACTGGAATTTACGCACCGGTAACGTTGGATCAGTGACGAGCTACGCCACCATCCACATTGATGGTCTGTCCCGTGATGATACCAGACGCCGGTAGGGCAAGAAACGCAACCACGTTGGCAATATCCTCTGGCTCGTCGGCCCGGTGGACAGCCTGCGCAGGGATGATATGCTCAAGGAGGGGGCTCATCATTGCCGAATTCTGGACGTTCTGCGTTGCCGTGAGGCCGACTGTAACGGTGTTGATGGTAATCCCGTACTTGCCTACTTCTGCTGCCAGCGACCGCGTGAACCCGATCACACCCATCTTCGCTGTAACGTAGTGCGTGAGGTACGGCGTACCCAGCCAGACAGTATCGCTCGAAAACGTAATGATGCGTCCGAACCCAGCACGCTTCATGTGGGGCAATACACCCCGCACCGTATGGAAGATCGAATCAAGGGTAATGTCGAGTGTCTTCTTCCACTCAGCGTAGGACAACAGCTCGAAAGGCTCTTCGCTGTAATGACCAACGTTGTGGACGAGAATATCGATGCATCCAAACGTCTCGATTGCCGTTGCGATCACGCGTTCAACATCGCTGGGCGATGTCATATCGGCCCTCACACGCACGACCTCGCCTCCGAGTTCACGCACTGCAGCTTCTGTTGCTGCGGCGTCCTCGACATCAGCGATAACCAGCTTGGCGCCTTCTTCCGCGAGACGTTCGCAAAATGCACGACCATTGCCCACGGCTGCTCCGGTGACAATGGCAACGCGATCGCGAAGACCGCGTTCAAATCGTGTAATCTGCATGGAGCCCCTTAGGCGGAGATGAGTCCGAGTTCAATACCAACTTCCTGACATGCATTGAGGATGGCATCGAGATGCTCGTCCTCGTGCGTTGCCATATAACTGGTGCGCATCATCGAAAGATTTGGTGGCACGCCCGGTGGCACGAAGGCATTGACAAAGATGCCCTTGTCGTACAGCTTGCGCCAGAACACGAGTGCAAGCTCAGCATCGCCAACAACAATCGGTACGATGCCCGTGCGAGAGTCAATAACGTGGAATCCGAGATCTGAGAATCCCTTCCGCATCTTATCAGCATTAGCGATCAAGCGATCGATACGCTCTGGTTCCGCTTCAAGAATGTCGAGAGCTGCAAGAGCTGCAGCAACAGATGCCGGTGTTGGCGAAGCGCTGAAGATCAGTGCTGGCGAATGGTGCTTGATGTAGTTCATCACACGCTCTGGTCCGGCCACAAAGCCACCGAGCGATGCGAAGGTCTTCGAGAACGTGCCCATCGTGAGATCTGTCTTGTCGACCAATCCAAAGTGTGATGCAGTACCACGTCCACCTACACCCACAACACCAGTTGCGTGTGCATCATCGACCAGAACACGCGCACCATACTTCTCACAGACCGCGATCATTTCCGGGAGGTTTACCAATTCACCTGATACCGAGAACACACCGTCGGTAACGACGAGCTTGCCTGCGCTGTCAGGAATGCGCTGCAGAACCCGTTCGAGATCCTGCATGTCGTTGTGCTTGTAGCGAACGAACTCCGAGAATCCGCCCTTTGCAAGCAAGCAACCATTGATGATACAGGCGTGATTCTCCTTATCGGAGATCACATAATCACCCTTCGACACAAGCGCAGAGATCACACCAAGTGCTGTTTGGTAGCCCGTAGAAAACAGGAGCACGTCCTCTGTGCCAAGGAAGGCTGCGAGACGCTTTTCGAGTTCAACGTGCAGATTGATCGTACCCGTGAGGTAGCGTGAACCTGAACAACCCGTACCGTAACGGTCGATCGCATCCTTAGCGGCCTGCTTCACCTTCGGGTGCGCGGTCAAACCAAGGTAGTTGTTCGAGCCGGCCATGATTACCTGACGACCCTCGATCGTAACAACCGGTCCTTCATTTTCTTCGACAGGACGGAAATACGGATATAGGCCAGCTGCCTTTACTTCATCGGCGCGGGTAAAATCACGACAGCGTTGAAAGAGATCCACGTGAGCTCCAGAGTTATGCAAGGGTGCAAATATCGGAAAAATGCAGGGGGCTATCGCAGATTGTCGATCTGCACCGGAAAGCCGAGGTCGGCCGACTGAACTGCGGTAATGCAGGCCTGAAGGTCATCCTTGCTCTTGCCGGTTACCCGTACCTTTTCATCCACGATCTGAGCCGTGACCTTCATTTTTTGGTCCTTGACCATGGTGGTAATCTTCTTCGCATCATCACGCGAGAGTCCAGCCTTCAACTTCACGGTCTGGCGCACGGATTTGCCACTCAGAAGTTCAACTTTCTGCTCGTCAAGAGCCAGAACGCTGATACCGCGCTTGATCATCTTACTCTTGATGATCTCCATGGCGGAATTGATGAAATGCTCGCCATCAGCGCGGACGACGAAGCTCTTTTCATTGCGGTTAAGTTCAACCTCACAGTTCGACCCACGTAGGTCGTACCGGTGTTCGATCTCTTTTCGAGCCTGGTTGATGGCGTTGTCGGCCTCTTGAAGATCGACTTCGCTGATGAAATCAAATGAGTATGTTGACATAGTAGCTCCTTAGTCTACAAACATACGGGCTTCCGACACATGCTTTCACCTGCCTACTTCCGGTTCTTCCGTGAACTCACGTCCAACAACTCAAAGGCGTGGTTCGACGAGAACCGCTCACGCTATGAGCGCGACGTGAAACGTCCATTCCATGCGATGATTACAGCGTGGATTGAGGCTGTACAGCCATTCGATCCGGAGCTACAGGCATCAGCATCCGACGTGATCTATCGGATCAACCGTGATATTCGGTTTTCCGCCGATAAGACGCCGTACAAAGTGCAGATGGGAGCCCACCTGAATCTGCGTGGGAAGAAGGCAATGGGATTTCCCGGCGTCTACATGGAGGTGGGCGCAAAGGGAGGCGCGATCGCTGCCGGGAGCTACATGCCAAACAAAGAAGAGCTTCCTGCCCTCCGCGATCTCGTCCTGCATGAGGGCGCAGATCTTCGCGCTGCGATATCGGATCCATCGTTCAAGAAGCTCTACGGCGAACTCCTTGGCGAGGAGAGCAAGATTCTTCCTGCAGAGTTTCGCGATGCTGTTACACGCGAACCGCTTGTCCGCAAGAAGCAGTTCTACGTGTGGGCAACAATCCCGAAGTCCGTGTTTACGTCGGACACATGCATTACATCGCTGGTCGAGTACTATCGAACAGCTAAGACGATGAATGACGTGTTAGCGCGAGCGCTGTAATTGCGATCGCCCACTACCCCTACTCGTCGTCGCTACGTTTGGTGGGCGTTGGGGCAGGTGCGCCAGCACCTTGCGTGATTGAGCCGTTCGGACGAATACGCACCGTTAGCGTCGGCTGTGTTTCCGTGTTCAGAAACTTGTCCGTTTCACAGTCAAACACATGGAAGAGCTGTCCAACAGAAATCGTTCCATCGTCATTCGTCGATGATGCGCGCAGGAACGTGCCCTCGCAACTCGCTTGTAGTGACGCTATCTGGAACTTCGAGGAATACATGCCATTCTTCATCGTCACGAGGTAGACGTTTTCATCCTTCGTGCCCTCGACGCCTTTTACGTACATCAACTTGATCACGATGCTTCCCGTAGCCTCGCTCGTTGTGCACGACACGATGTCGTACGCCTTTACGGCTGAGGGGATCGCACCCGTGGAATCTTCAAACCCTGCGAACTGGAGGAACTCCTCACGATCATCATCCTTGAGCTTCGTCATCTCCGACCACCGCTCCTCGACGTCGAGAAGATCCTTCTCACCGATCGTAAGATGCGGACGGAGTGTTTGAAGACAGGAGTCAATCGACGCTGATGCGCTGATGACGCTACCACAGAGAAGAACAACGAGCAGCAGTGCCTGCATGATTACATTGTTGAGCGTTCCATGCGAGCAAGGCGCATTGAGTGCGTGCGGAACTTCGGAACGAATGGGGCGAGGAAATACACGCGGAGAATGTACCACCAGAAACTCCTCTCGATGAGCGATGGGTCGATCTTCGATGCAACAACCGCATGTGCCTCAGGTGTCTTGCTCCAATGCGTACCGGCACGATCGTGGTGGACGGTGTGGTAGCCATTGTTAAAGAGCAGGAGGTTGAGCCAGCCTGTGAAGTTGCGCGAGTGGTTCCACTGCGATTCTTCATCGGCATGCACATGCTGCACGTAGTTAAACACAAGAACGGCAAAGAGTCCGATTTGCTGCGGCACGATAACATACAACAGTGCCTTCTGCCAGTCGAGAATCAGGAAGGCTGCGATCCAGATACCAAGGAACGCGTACTGTCCTGCAGCGAGCGCCCACTTGCGTCGATCACCACGCCACAGATTCTTGAGATAGTCGCGAATTGGCTTCTGCTGGAAGTACGAGCTCATCGTTGGATAGAGCAAGAGCATCAACAGCGTATTGTTCTCGGTAAGACGATACGTGATCGTGTAGTCGCCTTCTTTGTTGTTCAGACGGTGGTGATTCATGTTGTGCGTCGGGATCCATGCAAATGCAGGGAAACCATAGAACACGGTCAACCAATAGTCGACAACGCTGTTCATCATCGGCGATTTGAACATCGGCAAGTGATTGTGATTGTGAGCGATCACCGTCACCGCAATCGACAAGAACAGATAGAACACGTACAGTGCCGGGTGAAACCCAACTACGGTCCATTGCAGGATAAACACAGCAGTAGTTACTACCATGTATCCAACTGTTCGCCAATCGGCAGCAAATCGCAACATGACAACGTCTCCTTGGTACCAGAACAATCGAGATGCAAACTACGGGATTAGAGGCTTTCCAGCACGTGATTTGTACAGTGTATTACCGTAACTTTTGCCTTAGTTCCACCGTCCACCCAACACTATGCGCACAACCACTCTTCTCCTAGCCCTCTTCATTGGGTGTTTCGTGGCGACGGCGGGTGAGGTTTCACTCGTGATCGACCACCGAATGCAGGGTTTACCGCTTCGCTCGGGCGAGACGTATGCAATGAACAGCGGCGCATGGTTTTTCAAGCCACGATTCGTGAAGTACTACATCGCTGAGATGACCGTGATCCATGATGGTGGTAAGCGCACGGCCCTTTCGGATGTCTACGTACTTGTTGATGCCTTGGGCCAATCGCGGTACGTCCTTGGGTCGTACGACGTAACCAGTGTTGAAGCACTTGAGTTCCACATTGGTGTCGATAAGCTTCGCAATCACCTCGATCCAACGCTCTACCCTCCTGAGCATCCACTCGCATTGAAGAACCCGACGATGCACTGGGGTTGGGCTGCAGGGTACCGCTTTATTGCCGTGGAGGGATCATCAGGCACAACGAGCAATGTTGTGGCGACGGATGTTCAGCTGCACGCTGTGGGCAATGAGCTCTATCGTAAGATCACAATGCCTGTGTCCTCAACAGCAAGCGCTACGGGGATCGACATCAATCTTACCGCTGAATACGGAGCGCTGTTTACGCAGCTTGATGTGGGCTTTGGTTTGATCTTCCACGGATACGGTGAAGAAACGATCATCCTGTCGAATAACATGTCCACACGTGTGTTTTCATCGCCGACAACGAGCGTAGCGCAGGAAACAGCGTCTGTTAATGCAACAGTGTGGCCGAATCCCGCTCGCACAATGATCACAATGCGTTCAGATCTTGGTGCAGTGCGCACCGCACAGCTGATCGATGCATTCGGGGCAGTTGTCGCGTTACCTGTGAGTAGCGACATACAGACCACCTGGGATCTTTCAGGGTACAGCTCAGGATCATACACCCTGCTGCTCACCTCACCTTCCGGCACCACGACACATGTTCCGGTCGCTCTTTTACGGTAGTCTCTGGAGCATGATGATCGTCGTACTTGGCTGTACGGCTGACCATGTTGTTATTCCGACCGTCGCACTGGTGGATGTTCCTCCGGGCTTCTCGGAACAAGTGTACCCTGCAGACAACCAGCCAACACCAGAACGTGTTCGCTTGGGCAAGATGCTGTTCTTCTCGAAGGAACTCTCCCGTACGCGAACGCTATCGTGTGCCTCATGCCACAACCCATCACAAGCCTTCACCGACGGACGTGCAACAAGTATCGGAGTGGATCAACGAATCGGAACTCGCAACGCTCCATCACTTGCCAACGTAGGCTATCAACCCTACTTCATGCGAGAAGGGGGCGTACCGACACTCGAGATGCAAGTGCTGGTTCCGGTGCAGGAGCACGACGAATTCGACATGAACATGCTCGATGTGGTTGCCAGACTCGAGAAGGACTCGCTGGTGCAGACGTTGAGTCGGAGTGCATACCAACGGGACGTTGATGCGTATGTCATCACGCGTGCGATTGCGTGCTTTGAACGAACGCTTGTCAGTGGTCGCTCACGGGCGGATCAGAACCGCCTCACTGCAGAAGAGGAGCGTGGTCGCACAATCTTCCTTAGCAACCGCACGCAATGCTACACGTGTCACGGTGGCAACCTGTATACGACCCATGCGTTCGCGAATAATGGGGCACTTGCGAACTACACGGATGTTGGTCGGTTTCGCGTGACAAACAACGAAGCAGACCGGTACATGTTCAAGGTGCCGTCGTTGCGCAATGTTGGCGTTACCGCGCCATACATGCATAACGGATCTATCGCAACACTTCGTGAGGTGATTGATCGCTATAATCGCGGTGGGATGGGTCACCCCGCAACCGACGCGAGCATTGTTCCATTGGGACTTCGCGACGATGAGTGTGCCGCCCTGGAGGCGTTTCTGCGTAGCCTCACCGACGATAGTTTTTGCAACGATCCACGGTTCCGAGAATGAAGCTCGCCATCGCTCTAACTGTCGCATGTGTGGTCACAGCTTGTACAAACACGTCTGCACCTGTGCCTACACCAGAGTATGATCCAACGCCATACACGTTGGATGCATCGAGCTTCCCGTATGGATTTCAGTCCATGCCATTGCCAACCGACTATCCACTGACGCAGCAGCGCGTGGAGCTCGGCCGCATGCTGTTCTACGAACGAGCGCTCTCCCGCGACGGCTCGCAGAGTTGTGCGTCATGTCACGTTCAAGCAGATGGATTGTCAGACAGCCGGAAGTACAGCGTCGGCATTCGCGGTCTCGCTGGTACGCGTCAAGCAATGTCTCTCGCGAACCTCGGATGGCATCGTCGTGGGTTCTTCTGGGATGGTCGCACCGCAACGCTCCGCGATCAGGCACTGATGCCGATCGAGGATACACTCGAAATGGACAACACGCTCGATAATGCGGTGCGGACACTTACAGCTCTGCAACGCTATCGCGATCAGTTCATCCGTGCCTTTGGTACTGATTCCATCACTGCCGAACGCGTGGGCATTGCGATGGAGCAGTTCATGTTGACGATGATCTCTGGCAACAGCAAGTGGGACAAGGTACAGCGCGGCGAAGCAACGTTCACTGCGCAGGAGAAGCGCGGACAGGATCTGTTCTTCAGCGAGTTTGATCCATCGGGCAAGGTAAAGTCGGGTGAGTGTTTTCATTGTCATGGCGGACCGAACTTCACCAACGATCGGTTCATGAATAACGGACTCGACGACGATGCCTCGTTCATGGATATCGGTCGTGAGCGAGTCACGTTGAATCCGAACGATCGCGCGAAATTCAAAGTGCCAACGCTCCGAAACATCGCAGTCACAGCCCCCTACATGCATGACGGACGTTTCACGAAGCTTGAAGATGTAGTTCAGCATTACTCTTCGGGTGTGAAGCAATCATCGACCGTCGACATTCTTTTGCAGTTCAGTCTTAAACCAGGCCTCGGGTTGAGTGAGTCGGACATCGCCGACCTTGTTACATTCCTCAATACACTCACCGATGAAACGTACCTCACCAATCCAAAGTACGCCAAGCCGTAAGCGCGTCGTCGCGCTTCTCATTACGCTCGTTGTGAGCGTCTCCTCACCAGCGCAGGAATTGTACTTCCCTCCTGCACAGAGCACTGGTGTTTGGGAGACACGTTCGCCGCAAGACCTGAATTGGTGTCAGGATAGACTTGATTCGCTTCAGGAGTTTCTGCGTCGCACGTACACAAAGGCCTTCATCATCCTCAAGGATGGTCGCATCGTACGGGAGTGGTATTTCGATGCGTTTCAACGCGACAGCGTATGGTACTGGGCATCGGCTGGAAAGACGGTAACAGCTGCACTCGTTGGCATAGCCCAGGATCAGAAGCTTCTCGATATCAATGCCCCTAGCTCGCGGTATCTCGGTAATGGCTGGAGCATGATGACGAACGCGCAGGAAGATGCGATCACTGTACGCCACCATTTGACAATGACCACTGGCGTGGAGGGTCGCGGACCTGATGATACCGATTGCCGCACGCCAGACTGCTTCACATATCGCGCGTCGCCAGGGACGATCTGGGATTACTACAACCCAGCGTACCTCAAACTGCAAGACATCGTTGCTGCTGCGTCGAAGATGAACTTCACGAGTTACTACACGCAGAACCTCGCGCGACGCATTGGTATGGGTGGTGTGTTCATCAACGGTGTGCTGTGGTCAGTGCCGCGTTCTATGGCACGATTTGGTCTGCTGCTGCTCGCAAGGGGCGTGTGGAACGGCGATACGGTGATCCGTGATCAGTCGTATTTCACCGACATGGTATCAACATCACAGAACCTCAATCCATCATACGGGTATCTCTTCTGGCTCAACGGTAAGGATCGCATGATGCTTCCCGGCATTGAGGCATCGCTGCCGGGTCCATTGATCCCGCAAGCCCCTTCCGATTTGTACATGGGGCTCGGCATGAACGACCAAAAACTCTATGTGATACCAAGTCAGAACATGGTGATCATTCGCATGGGCAACCCTCCAACGGGAAGCGAGCCGATGCAGATTGTGTACGACCGTCAGATGTGGGAGTTGATATCAGCACTGCCATGTGCCACATCAGTTACCGAGACGGACGAAGCAGACACACCAGCTACGTGGCCGAATCCCGTTATCGACGTGCTCCACCATCGCGGCACATCTGTAGTTGTTCGCACCATTGACGGACGTGTGGTGCGCAGCGAAACAGCGCCATCGGTTGACATCAGCAACCTGCCAGGCGGTGTCTATATGGTTGAGTCATCAACAGCGACAACAACTTCGAGGTCGCTGATTGTGAAGCAGTAACGTAGTTTCGAGCATGCTCTCGTTTCTCGTACTAGCCGTAATGTCCATGACCTTTGAGACAGAACCACGCGATACCGTGCTGGTTCGCATTCACGACGTTGTACCTGATCTGCTGACCGATGTTCGGTACGCTACGTCTGATAACTTCACGAAGCGCATCCTCTACACATCGGATACGCTTTATGCTCGCCGTGCAATGGCAGAGCAATTGCTTGTGGCTCAGCGCGACGCGCGTTCACGCGGACTCCAACTCAAAGTCTACGATGCATATCGTCCGCTTAGCATTCAGCGATTGATGTGGAGCATTATTCCTGATGAGCGATACGTCGCAGACCCAGCCAAGGGATCACGGCACAACCGCGGGTGTGCGCTCGATCTCACGCTATGTGATAGCAACGGTGTGGAACTCGAAATGGGTACCGGCTACGACGAGTTCACAGAGCGTGCTGCGGCTACATATCTGGATCTTCCCGAGCGCATCCTCGCGAATCGACGATTGCTCGAGCAGATCATGAACGCAGCCGGCTTCGATGTTTTACCAAGCGAGTGGTGGCACTTTGATCTTCGCGGATGGGAGAACTTTGCCATCCTTAACGAATGATGCGATACATCGCGTTGTATCTGCTTGCATTAATGCTATGCAGCGCGTCACTCGTTGCGCAGGACGCGCACTATTGGACGAATCAGTACGGAACGCAGTCGTGGCTGTTAGGGGGCGCAGTCGTCGGTTCGACGACAGACCTTTCGTCGACGTTCTATAATCCTGGATCGCTAGCGTTATACCCCGATACAAGTGCCGTGCAATCGGCAGTTACATTGAACTGGACGCGTTCGACAATCGCCACCACGGATGGGTACTTTCGTCTTCGTTCTGGAAACACCGAACCTCTTCCCACGCTGGTTGCTATCAACATTCCTGTGGAACTCTTCGGATCGCGGTCGCTTGTTCTCTCGTATCTCAAGCGTACAGATGTATCGCTCGATCTTGACGGCACGGCCACCAGCAAGACAGGTCCGATGACGGGATACAGTGTATCGGGTACAATTCTTCGTGATCTCAACGACTCGTGGTTTGGACTTACATGGTCGCGCACGCTCGATCATGTTCATGCTGTTGGAATCACGACGTATGTCTCGACCGTAAGCTCGGAGTATTCCTCGATTCTCACCTCTGCCACACTTACAGATGGTCGAGCTGAAACCGCGAGCCTTACCGAGTACGAAGTGTATGGTACAGCTCGTGTGCTTGCAAAGCTCGGATACTACTACGATGGCCATCCAGTCAGTGTCGGGGTTACGATCACGACTCCTGCGTTGCATGTGCTAACGACACGCGGAGAGACGCGCACCTCGCAATACGCGCAACGTGGAGATACTATGTCGGTTCTGTATGGTGATCGTCAGCAGAATCTCTCAGCAGAACATCGTACACCAATGTCGATTGCCCTCGGTGCAACCTGGCGCAGCGAGGCAACATCGATCTACTTCACAGCGGAGTGGTTCTCTTCACTGGATCCCTACAGGCCCCTTTCCCCCGCGCCGTTCCGATCGATCATTCCTGATACGACGTTTACCTATGGCGAGGTCATCAACCGATACGCAATCATCAACGTGGCTGTTGGAATGAAGACGAAGATCTCGGAGCGCACATCGTTCTACGTTTCGCTGATTCGCGATGGGTCATTCCTCCGTGCAGCAGAAACTGGATCGAATGCCATTGTGAACTTCGATCTCTACCATGGTACAATAGGCTGGAACTTCGCGATCGATCCGCTCGAGATTACCGTAGGGGGTATTGTTGGTGGAGGATTTGTCGACAGTGCACCCCCATCTGAGTACACCGCATACATTAACCTTGCAACCGGTTCACGTGTCGATCGACAACTTCTTCGCGTTGGTGCAATTCTTGGTATCGTAGCGAAGCTCTAAATGCGAGCGCTCGTCATCATCGCTGTTCTACTTGCATGCATATCGAGCATGTCTGCACAGCACGACTCAACACGCATTGATCCTCTGCGCGTCGGCATAGTTGCGGGTGCGACTGTCGGTGGCTTTGTCGTTGGACACGGCATGCTGAATGATCTCTGGTGGAAGGGCGAACGAGTTCCGTTCCATATCAACACATCGCAAGACTATACGTACGCATTGAACGCCGATAAGTATGGACATGCAACGTTCGCCTACATGGCTTCAACGGTGTATGGTGATCTCATGGGTTGGTGCGGACTCGACTCAGGGTCTGCTGCATGGTGGGGCTTTGGCGTAGCAATGACCTATCAGACCTACATTGAGGTGCGTGACGGATTCTCGCGTGACTATGGATTCTCGTGGGGCGACATCGGAGCCAACACCGTTGGCGCTGTGCTGCCTGTTGCGCAGCATTACATTCCATCGCTTCGCGCTATTGACCTGCAGATTTCCTTCTGGCCTTCCAATGCATTTCGTCAAGGGGCATACAACGCCATTATCGACGACTACACATCGACTACGCATTGGTTGTCGATGAATGTACACGATCTAGCACCGCGCTCGGTGCAGCAATACCTGCCCCCTTGGATCGGCGTTGCCATTGGACACTCAGTGCGCAATCTTGATGGTCGTGGAGGGGGCGAGCATGTTGTTGTCCTCTCGCTCGATTGGCAACTTCATCGGATTCCCAACCTCCCACCTTGGCTGCGTGATATTGCTCGTGTGTTGCATTTGTATCATCTACCTGCACCAGCTGTGCAGATATTGCCGAATGTTGTCTGGTACGGACTGCGGTTCTAATGATGTACTATCAAAGGCGTCCTCATGCGTGCACTGGTGATACTTGCGATGCTCGTTGCAATCGAAGCACACGCGCAACATGCAATTCCCTTTCCGACGCTTGTTGGTGATTCAGCTACACGGTATCGAGTCTATCTCGATCCTGCAGGTAACGATGCAAATGATGGTAGTCGCGCCGCGCCCGTCGCAACCTACACAGGTGCGATACGGCGCATGAAAGAACGTACAGCTCTCGATACAGGTCGTATCGGCTGTGCGTTTCGTTTTCTGTCGGGGACGTATCGACTAGCGGAACCATTCATCCAGATGGCAGGTGATCACCGTGTTGTGGGAACAAACGGTGTACGATGGCTCGAACTCTGCTTCGAGGGTGAGGGCGACGTTGTGCTAGATGCTGTCGACGTAAAGATGCCCGCTGGACATGGCGTGATCACAACATCTGGTTCAGGGATTGAACTTGTGAATCTCACCGTACGACGTAGCGACCAGTTCGGTATTCGTCTCGGCACGGGATCACGTCGCTCAACAAACGTTCTGGTGCGTAACGTCACAATCGACTCCACCTATACACATGGCATTCTCATCGGACAGGATGGGTCGCCACTTTCCGATACAACGGCAGTCATGAACTGTCGTGTCCTGAACACCAACACCATGAACTATCGCGGCAGTCTCGGTCAGTTCGGCAGCGCTGTTAAGCTCTTCGGCGCTAGCGACGTTACGGTGCGCGGTTGCTGGATCGGTCGCAACTGGGGCGAGGCCGTGTGCATCAACAACAGTCGTCGTGTCCTTGTCGAGGGTGTAACGATTGAGGACAACTGGGCGCCCGGCGTCTACTGCGATGTGGCAGACAGCGTAATGATCCGGAACAATGTGCTGCGATCACATAAGGACACCACGATGTTCCCGCAGGGTCGACGTGGTATGGTTGGAATACTGATCAGCACTGAGGCATGGACAGGTGCGATCACTGATTTTCGAACGCGGAACATCGACATCTACAACAACGTCTTCATCAACATGGCAGGATGCCTCGATATCTGGGAGGGCACGGTATCCTTCCTTCAACGACAAGTGATCGAGAACATCCGTTTTGCACACAACACATGCATTGGGATGTGGACGACAGTCGGTAACACATCCACAGCGTTTGTGAATGCCGTGTATTCCCAGCCCTTTCCGAACAACCGTACGCTTCGCAACATCGTTGTTGCGAATAACATCTTCAGCGTCGATCCAGCGATCGTCATTCCAAGTCGCTGGGTGCGTGTACCTGTTGAAGCACGACCAGCAATTGCCTACGCGAGTAACTACTGGGTTGCATCCGTTCCCGGCATCGAGTCATCCAACGGCAACGTTACCGCATCGTGGCTGCCAACCTCGGAGCCTGCATCACTATATCCTGAGGTTACGCCGCAACTCCGCGGACGTGTAACGCCTCAAGCAGGCATTACAACTGATGCACGAGGTGTTGCGCGGGGCAACGTAGAAACAAACGTCGGAGCGTTTGAAGAACGCGTCGACGTAAGCGTTGTGGAAGAAGATTCGAAACACGCGCATCTACGCATTCACCTCGTGGCAGGTCCATCGCTCTATCTCCATTCAGCGCCCTACAGCCGTCTTGTGGATGTTTTCGCACTTGATGGAACACTGCTCTTTACGCGTCAGCTGGACCCGCACGCAGGTCATCTGTTGCAACTCACCGATACGCGTCTCTCGATTGTGCGTGAGCGACCCCGTTAGCAGCAGCCAGCTCCTGGAGCGCACGTTGCCGCAGGCTTTTCACCATAGACCGTGATGCTCAGAATACCTGTCTGTCCGGCGCGCATCGTAGCGATCTCTTCTGCGGTGAGGTAGTTCGCTAGAATGTCATCAGGCAGTTCAATTGCTTTCTGCTTCTGCACGGTGATCGTCGCAAAACCAACGTCTTGCAGGTGTTGTAGGTACGTTTCAATCTGGATAGCACCAGAGACGCAACCAGCATACATCTCGGCGTCGTTGCGGAGTCCGTCTGGTAGTTCTCCGCGCAACACCACATCGCTCACACTGAAGTGACCGCCAGGCTTGAGGATGCGAAACATCTCTTCGAAGGCACGACGCTTATCAGGGACGAGGTTCAGCACGCAGTTGCTGATGACGACATCGGCTCTGTTGGCTACGATGGGAATGTTCTCGATATCGCCGAGTCGGAATTCGACATTGTTGAAGCCAAGCTTGTCGGCATTCTCGCGTGCTTTATCGATCATCTGCGGCGTCATATCGATGCCGATCACCTTCCCCGATTCACCAGCAATTGCACGTGCGACGAAGGCATCGTTGCCCGCACCTGAGCCGAGATCGACAACAACGTCGCCCTCATGAATTTGCGCGAATTCTGTTGGTACGCCGCAGCCAAGCGCTAGGTCGGCATCTGCGAGATAGCCCTTCATCTTCGAGTAGTCTTCGGCGAAGATCGTATAGTCTACGGTTGAGCATTCACCGGCACCACAACATGATGCGGCATTCTGCTCCTTCGTCTGACCGGCAATCTCTCCGTACTTCGTACGGACCATTTCTTTGATATCTGATGCTGTTTCCATGGTGTCAATCCTTTCGTTGTGCGACCAACTGAACTGTTGCACTCATGCCATTGTGGAGTGTACCTTCATGGATCATGCGTGTGCGCTCGTCGCACGCAATGACGTGCAGCGAAGTGAAGTCGTGTCTGAGTTGTTCTTCAGACATCATCAACTCGGGCACAGGTGGACCGCCCGTCTTGTGCGCAAGCTGATCCACTGTATACGCCTCAAGAATCACAATGCCACCGCGACGAAGTGACGCAGGAATTGCGGCATGAACCCGCGTGCGGAGATCAGGTGGGAGGTGACAGAATATCGACACAATGGCATCCCATTGCGCGATACCGAAGTCGTAGTCGGCGAGATCGGAATGAATAGTCGCAATCGCCACATGATGCACTGCAGCGAGTGCTTGGGCCTTATCCAGACCAACGCGTGATGCATCGATGCTGGTTACGTCGAAGCCATGCTGTGCCAGGTAGACACCATTGCGTCCCTCTCCATCTGCGATACATAGCACGCGTCCACCGGGAGCGATGCGATGCATCTGCTCGCGCAGATAATCGTTTGGCTCGGTCCCATACACATAGTCTGCCACGGAGTACCGTTCATCCCAAGGATTGCCCATGTGCAATGTTACGACTGAGTATCAACAAGGCGACTGCGGCCATATCCCGTAGGGGATATGGCCGCAGTGCCTTAGTATCATGTGTGGATCAGAATGAGTACCTGACACCAACCTGAATCTGATAGCGAGAAAGCAGGTCATCATAGCCAAACGGATTCTTCTTATCCGTGTAGCTAAAGATCGGTGTACCAACAGCTGCATTGGCAGTACCGTCTTGTACCATTGTCGGCGTAACCAAGCCTTCGAATCGAAGGAGCAAGTCACGGTTGTTATTGACCGTTTGTACGCGACCCCACGTGTTGTTAACAAGGTTCAGGAAGTTGATACAGTCAACTGTTATCTCAAGACGGTGACCATCGACAAACGGATTCGGAATCTCTTGCGCAAGGCGTAGATCAAGTTGATGCACAAACGGCTCACGAGCTGAAAAGCGTTCGGCGACTTGACCACGGATGGTAGAGAGATATGGATCGCGCTCGATGTACGAATTGAACTGCGAGTATGTTGTAGCTGAGCCACGAGCAAGCGAGTCGCGACGATTTGCACCGCTACCGAGCGTTACCACGCGACCAAGGAGAATGTCGCTGTTGTCCTTCGGTACGTACATCAGATCGTTTTCCGTTTGACCGTCAGCGTTCAAGTCACCATCGTATACATACGAGAATGGTCGACCTGAGCGAAGTTCATAGAATGCGCTGATCGTTGTCGCATAACCACCACCATACTCAAATCGCTTACTGAGCGACACGACGAAGCGGTGTGGAATGTCGAAGAGTGATGGCGTCACTGGCAGTTCATTCGGATTGTCTGGCGTATGGTTGAAGCGCCACTGAGAGATTGCCTGCGACGACAGGCCCGAATTCTGATCGAATGAGCGACCGTGTGTGTAGAAGACACTCGCAAACCAACCGCCTTCAAAATTCTTCTTGGCCTGAGCCGAGAACATGTAACTGTAGCCTTGCGAGGTGTTACCGAGTTGGATGATGTTCGTGAACGGACCGCTTCCGAATGAGCCAACCTGTGTACGTGGAGTTGTGTTGCGTCCGCTGTACGTGCCATAGACACCACGACCACCTGGCAAACGTGATCCCAACGCTGTTGTGTCGCGACGATCACCAAGATTGATATCACGGTAGTAGATATCGTTGATGTTCCGCGAGTAGAGACCTTCGAGTGTGACGAAGAGTCCATCCATGACTTCCTTATCAACAGCAGCATCGATACGAAGCGACTGTGGCATCTTGAAGTCAGGAGCAGTGACGTTCAGTTCTGTGATGTTACCAACGCGCTTGTAGAAGCTTGAATCGAGTGGATTGAGCGTCGGATCAAAGCGCAGGGTGTCTGTTGACGTTGTGCGCACATCAAGACGTGCGACTTCGACACCAGTATTTGAGTACTGGTTCGAGATCCAAACAAATGGAATGCGACCAGTGAAGATGCCGATACCACCACGAATCTGCCATGGCTTCTCATCGTCACTCGACCAGTTGAAGCCGAGACGTGGCGAGAAGAGTACTGTGCTTCCTGGAAGAACACTCGTATTCAGACCAAGTTGCTGCCCTGCCAGTGCCGAAGATGTATTGTAACGGATTGTGTCAGCCGTTGGGTTGTACGATGCCTTGTCGAAGAACAGCGGCATGTCTGCGCGCAGACCAAGGGTAACGCGGAGGCGGTCAGATACTTCCCATTCATCCTGCACATAGAAGCCCAGTTGCGCTGTCGAGAAACGTGCTGCCCAATCGGGAGCAAAGCCTGGACGTGCAAATGAGTACTGGAGACGTGCGCCGATACCGTTACGGAAGTCATTCAACGAGTTAAAGCTCCACGTTCCTGCATTATCGCGAATGAACAGGTTCTCAAATGTGAAGAACTCATTCTGCGTACCGAGTGTGAACGTATGCGCGCCCATCGTGTACGTGAAGTTATCCGTGATCTCAATTACGTCGGTGCTGAGGCGATTGCGAAGCGAGAAGTTCTCTGCACCAGCGCTGATGTTAATACCTGTGATGCGAGAATCCGAGATCGAGATCGATGGGAAACGATCACCAGCAATATCACGGAAGTCGCGAATCGTCGTGTATCCAACAATTACTTCATTCGACATCTCAGGCGAGAGCGTCGAATTTAATTGCAGCACTGTGCTGTTTGCCTGACTGTTGAAGGTGTAGAGGCGATTGCCGAACAGCACGCCTGTGCGTCCTGGATTGTAGATGTCATCGCTAGCGTCAACGAAGTTGTGACGGAGCGTGAGACGATTCGCGTCGTTAATGTTCCAGTCGAAGCGTCCAAAGATCTTTGTGCTCGGACGGTTGACTTCCTGATTGTCAAGAACGCCAGGATTGTATCCGTAGCGTGATTGGAGAATCTCACCAACTGTATCTGCAATCGAACGAACAAGCGGATTCAGCGCGCCATTCTGCTGGAAGGCAAGCTGTGGCTTTGGCTGCGTGCGTCCCGTCTTCTCAACGTTCAAGAACATAAACAGCTTGTCTGGGATGATCGGTCCACCAACACGAGCACCGACCTGATACTCCGAGAATGAGGAGAACGGTGTGCGAATCGTTGTATCACGGTACTCACCGACAGGCAATGCTGCACCGTCTGTTCCGCGTGAAAGGTAGTTTGTCGACACAAGGTCGCCGATCATGTTTTGATTGCGGAAGAAGCCATACGCAGAAGCCGTCCACTTGTTGGTACCGCTGCGAGTTACAGCGTTGATACCGCCACCTGTGAAACGACCTTGACGTACGTCGTATGGAGCTACGAGAACTTGAAACTCTTCGATAGCATCGAGAGAAATCGGTGTGACGTTCGCACTGCTTCCTGGTGTTCCGTTTGATCCCAAACCGAACAAGTCATTGTACTGCGTACCGTCAATTTGAACGTTGTTGTAGCGGTTGTTGCGACCACCAATTGATGTGCCGCCCCCTGCCGAGGCAGATTGTGGCGTAAAGCGCACAAAGTCCTGGAAATTCCGCGAAATCGTCGGGAATGCTGCAATCACACGGTCATCAATCTCAGTTGAAGCACCCGTACGACCCGATTGGATTGTAGACTGTGCACCAACGACAGTGACGGTCTTTCCTGTAACAGCACCCTCCTTGAGAACCACGTCGATGCGGCGGTTTTCTCCAAGTTGAAGCTTTTCGACCTTAAGCGAAAAGTCTTGCTTACCAACGAGCTTCACGGTAATCGTGTAAGGTCCACCCACACGCAACGACGTAAGTGTATAGCGTCCATCCTTACGAGCGTATGTGCCAACTCTTGTCTTTGTTGGCTCGTGTACCATTGTAACCGATGCGCCTGCGAGAGCTTGACCGCCCTCATCCTTCACAATACCATAGACACCGGCCGTTGTTGTCACCTGAGCTTGCACACCCGTACATGCTAGGACCAACGCAAAAAGAAGTAACCCAATTCGATGCATGCGCATCCCCCGATGAAATGCGAAAAACTGTTTCGCAAAATTGGGGTCTAGACTCAGGATTACCTTGTCTGTAATGTAATCGTAATCAACAGCAGGCGTGCTCTATCGCATCCCACAGATCAACGCGCCATTGCAGGGCCTTACGTGCTGCCTCACCCGCTTCGGCAAGTCGTTCAGGGTCGGTACCGCAGAGGAGTTCCACCATACGGATAGCGAGTGGACCATGGTGATCGCCATCAACGTCGATGTGGCGCTGGAGATAGTAGCGTAGGTCTTCTACATCGACATCCTCACCGCTCTTGGCAACGTGATCGAGCATGCCGAGGAACATCGTCGGGATCACATCTTCGCGTCCGTACGTAAAGACGCTTGCGATCTCGTGAGCCTTTCCGCGCTCAATGATGCTCATTGTGCCGCGGACAAAGGAGATACATGCCGGTGGTGCGCCTGATGCTTCCAGTGCTTCACTCCAGGCTCGCCCAGAACGAAGGTCTGCGACAAACGTATCGATCGCAGTCGTCGAGGCTCCAAGCCCCTTCATCGCTGATCGATACATCTCGAAGTGGCTCATGCGAACACCATTGCGGTCGACGTCGCTCTCTTCGCCCACAACGATCTCGTTGATGAGGAACCGTGTTTCCGGGTCACCCATGGGGATCCACGGTGTTTCGACGCACGTGAGGTGTCGCTGTAACGCTTTGAGAAGCGACATAAAATCCCAGACTGCCCAGACGTGGTACTCCATAAATGAAGCCAGCGCCGAGGCTGTTGTCAGGCGCTCGTACATCGGATGATGCTCGAGCTGTTGGCGAAGGGGGCTTGTCGAATCGAGGATTGCTTGCGTATTCATGTCGGGGTAACGCCGTCCGTGTTGGTTGAGTTCACGAAACCTACAATATTGCGTCATGAAACGATATCTTCTCTCGCTCCTCGCAGCAGGCACACTAGCCTCCTGCTCAAACACCACCGATTCAACACCAATCGACCCTAACCCAGACAATGGGGCTTCAGGCACCGACTCAACGTTGATCAATCAAATTGGTGATTCGGTGAAGGTCGACATCCGTAAGGACAACAGCACGTATCAGAGGTCGTACACGGTGTACCTGCTGAAACCATCGAAGACGCTGCACGACATCACGATGAGCAGTCCGAAGGGTCTCACCTCGGGACGTGTAACCGTGTCGGTAATGAAGAACGAGGAAACCCTGTGGCAGCACACGTTCACCACCGATTCAACGACATGGAACGTCACTGGCCAAGCACAAGGCGCGATTGGCACTATCAGGGTGCAGTCGACATCCGCCACGGGTCGCATTGAGGGACGTATCGTCGGACGGTAACGTCGGACAGTCTTAGTCGTCCGTTTTCTTCATGGGGCGAACCTCGCTCCACGAGGCGACGTCGTGCGTGCCATCAAGCTTGCGCCACACAACTGTTGCATAGGTACGTTCAACGTCCTTATGGCGTACGACAAGCGTCATACGATAGTTCAACCCTGCGACAACCTGACGCTCTGCCTTCTCAATCCTCACAAGCGCTGCCTTCCCATCGGGGAACGCCGACCGCACGGCTGCATCCGCTGCTGCACGCACATCATCATCCGTTGGCGCTGCATTGTACGAACCCACGGGTTTATAGTTGGGTTGCTCAGGTGCAGTTGACTTACAACCGACGATGGCGAATACCGATATCGTAACGAGAAGTAGCGTGATTGGTTTCATTGATATGTCAGACGTGGTGAGTGCCATCAAACCTACGGTAAACGATGACCGATTGCATGAAGTCGGGACAAAAAATCTGGTATCTTTTGCCCATTCGCAAGGAGAAGAAGATGCGTCCGTTCGCCCTTGGATTCAGCGTGCTGCTGTTCCTCATCTGCACAGGTGCAGGCAATGCTCAAGTTGATACCCTTGGGCGGATGGTTTTACAGGAAGGTCTGCGCTATCGCATCACGACGATACGTCCTCGAATCGCTCCCGGTGAAACTCCCTTTGCGTCCACACAGCGATGCATCCTTACGTCTGAATCCGGCTCGCGCGTGACATTCAATGGCACGTCGGTTATTGTTCCAACAGGTGGAAGCGTTGAAATCTCGATTAGCTCAACAGAGCCTGTAGAGTTACGCGGCACGCAGCCGTTTGGTGTGTTGACTATGCAGGATGGGTTCGGACATGGTGAAGCAGCACGTCATCTTCCGAGCTATGCATGGGGCACGTCGTATCGTCCGTTCCTGTGGTGGCAGGACGAGTATGGTCTGGCAAGTGAGACACCAACTGTTACGACGTCTGCCATCTCTGTTGTAGCCGATGTTGATGATACGCGCGTAACGCTTACACTTCCCTCGGGCACGCGTGATACAACGCTGAATGCGGGTGAGCAGTGGTATGTGCAGTTCGAACATGAATCTGGGCGATCGCGTAACGATTCAACGGACTACACCGGACGGTGCCTGGTTGAAAGTACACATTCTGTTACTGTCGTAAGCGGACATGAGAAGACGGCCGTGTTGCGCCATCCAAACAACATGCCGAAGTCGGGCAACTACGAGCGGGCAGCGACGCGAAGTCGTGGCAACCTGCACGATGCAATGCTGCCAACAACGTATGCGGGTAAGACCTTTGTAACGAGTCCGATCCTCTACACTCCAACACGTCTGCGCGGACGTGACCTGTCGCTGATTGATGTTGAGGACGATCGTGGAGACGTCGTTCGATTTATCGCACTGGAAGACAGCACAGCAATCACCTCGTTGTCCTCTTCGCCAACCAGCGGTGTGAACATCACGCTTAATGCAGGTGAGTCCTGGTATGCACCACGTGTAGAGCTGGCCACACTGTGGTTTGCAACGAAACCGGTACTCTGCGCGCAGTACGGCAAGTCGTATGCATACATCACGTGGCAGTCAACACAACCGCTCGATGATCCATCAACTGATGCTGGTATGCCTCAGCTGCAGACTGTGCCACCGATTGAGCACTGGGTGGACCATGCAATTGTGGTCGCCCCCTCAGAGACAGCCAGTTTCCTCTCACTCGTGTGTTCGGCGCAGCATGAGTCCAGCATCCTCGTCGACGGACGTCCCATTGCATCGATGTTGCGCAAACGTCGAATTGGTGACAGCTTTATGGTTTCGTTCGAGGGACCGATTCTTCCCGGTGAGCATCGGATAACACCTCTCAATCCGAATGTTCGCTTTGCTGCATGGTCGTACGGGTCTGTCGACGGACTCAGTGTTGGCAACATCTATGGGGCCGTCACAGGTATGAATATGGCCGTGGAGTGTGATGGCGAGCCAACCCTGCGCGTCGTGCGTCAGAGCGATAGTGTTGTGATTACCTACGGCATTCCTGATACCGCGCAACCATGTCTCGCGACAGCCATGACGTACTTCGAACAATGCGACGGGTGTGCCATTGAAGAACGTCCGCAGGGGTTCGTCGTGCGTCGCACACAACCGAACGTCCGTGTTATTGGCGTTGTGCGCACAGTTGCTACAAACGGCATGTACCGTCGCGGTGCATTCTCGCTCGACGGAACGCTTGGTGTTGCTGAGACGAATGCAGACCTACACGTAGGCCCAAACCCTACAAGCGATTACGTTATCATCAAGCGTAGTGGTGTTGCATCACTAACAGGCACGTATCGCGTTTGGTCGCATATTGGCCAATGTGTGCGCGAATTCCGGGCGACCGATGCATCAACACTGCGCGTCGATCTTTCTGATCTGGCTCCAGGTGTCTACCGCATTGATGGAGATTCCGTGCATACGATCGTGGTAAAACAGTAAGCCAGTTTTCTCTCAGGGGGTTGGATGTCTGGTGATGTATTTCGCATCGTCATGCGACGAATCATGCCGGTGTTGTTTCTCAGCTATGTCGTGTCGTTTCTCGATCGCGTGAACATTGGTTTCGCAAAGCTCCAGATGTCGGCGGAGTTGGGATACTCCGATGTAGTCTACGGCTTTGGCGCTGGCATCTTCTTTATCGGCTACTTCCTTTTCGAGGTTCCCAGCAATCTGATGCTCGAGCGTTTCGGCGCGCGTGTGTGGATCGCGCGGATCATGATTACGTGGGGCATAATCTCCGGTGCGTTTGCCTTTGTGGACGTGATCCCATGGGGTCCGCTGCCCGAGCTATTCGGCCTACCCCATCACGAATTCAGTCTCTATGCGTTGCGCTTTCTGCTTGGTCTCGCCGAAGCAGGGTTCTTCCCGGGAATCATTCTGTACCTGACGTATTGGTTCCCCCGCGAGATGCATGCACGCACGATCGCAACCTTCATGACGGCGATCGCTGTCTCGAGCATTATCGGTGCGCCGCTGTCTGGTGCACTTCTCGAGGGACTTCATGGTGCGCAGGGATGGCATGGATGGCGATGGCTGTTCGTGATCGAGGCAGTTCCTTCTGTGATCATGGGCATCGTGATCTGGAGAGTTCTCCCGAACGGACCGCGCGATGCGAAGTGGCTCACAGATGATCAGCGAACTGAGATCCTCAACGGTGTAGCACGGTCGCATGCAGAGTCGCATCACGTGAGCACGCATAGTATTCGATCTGCATTTGCCAATCCACGACTCTGGTTCATAAGCCTCACGAATCTCACGGGCATCATCGTGCTCTATGCCGTGAGTTTCTGGATGCCAACGATCGTTCACGAGATGGGCGTTGATCGTGGCGACTATTTCACAACGGGGTTGCTGACAATGATCCCGTGGGTGTTTGGTGGGATCAGCATGGTACTCGTAGCGCGACACTCAGATCACACTGGTGAACGTCGCTGGCATCTTATTGGATGCTTCGTTGCTTCCGTGGTGGGACTTCTTCTCCTGACGCAGATGCGAGGCAATCCTGTTGGGTCAATTCTTGCGCTCACGATCATCACATGTGGATCTATCTCCTACGCTGGTCCGCTATGGTCGCTTCCGCCGCTGTTTCTACGTGGTTCTGCCGCGGCGGCAGGTATTGCACTCATCAACTCTGTGACAAATCTTGGTGGACATATCGGACCCGATCTTCTTGGTCGGATGAGATCTAGTACGTGGGGTGAACAGGGGGCGTTTACCGTTCTCGCGATAATTGGTGTGATTGGAATAGGCTTCATTATTCTTGCCACACGCGGTATCGCTCATTTCACCATGACGCCACAAGATCAATGAGATCAGCTCCACAGCGAGACTTCTGGACACTCTTCTTTGCAGGATGGATCTGGCATTCACTCTACACCGTCACTGGATACAATGACGTTGTGGGTCTGATTGCACCGATCAATGAAAGTGTATGGGAGCACCTCAAGCTTGGCTATGGTGCAACGCTCGTTCTCATGGTGCAAGACGCTTGGCGATCGGTAGCACGTTCGCAGTCATCGTCGATCATCGGACGTGCAATCGGCATCATTGCGATGAACGTGTTTATCGTCGTTGGCTTCTACGCATACTCACTAAGTATCGGACGATCGATCGTTGTTGTCGATATCATGTTGTACGGTGTCGCGTCATGGATCGCAGTGTTGATTCACAATCGCATCAACGAACGACGACCTTCAGCAACGATGGAGTATATCGGTATCGTGATGTTGATGATCATTGCTGGTGTATTCGCGTGGTGGACAATTCATGTTCCTGCGTCTGCGATCTTTCATCCACAAATGTGATCTCGTTTGTACATTTGTAACGAACAACAACGACGTTCACTCTCGGCAGCATTGAGAGGAAAACATAAACGGCCCGACATGCATTGCATATCGGGCCGTTTGTTATTTACAACGTGTCCGTTCTTACTGCACATCCCACCATACGCGATCGAAGATCGAAAGGTTGGTTGGCATATTCGCGCTGTTGTACAAGCGCTCCGACTGTGCGTACGGGAAGCGACGCGGAACATTACTTCCTGAAACCGGCGTGAGTGCTGGAACACCTGACCGACGCCAATCACTGAACGACTCAGGTTGTGTGTACATCGCGATGTACTTCTGCGTCATGATGTTTGCAAGTGTCAGATTCGCAGCACCAGGATCAACACTTGGTTGCGCCAGGTATGCTGTAACATCAGCCGCTGCAACGCCAGAGCGTTCAAGCGAAGCACGTACAGCTGCGATGTATGCAGCGTGGGCGCCAGCACCATCACCTACACGCGACTTTGCTTCAGCCTCGATGAACTTCATCTCTGTGTAGGTCAGCATTGGCACTGCAGATGAGATGCCGCTGTACAGATCGCCCATCGACGATTCCGTTGAGAGTGCGCCAGTTGAGTCTGGTACACCATAGAACGGACGACGTGGGTCGTTTGTAGCGTTCATAAGCTCAGCAAGCTTTGGTCCAACAGCAATGTCGCCACGCTGGGTGTTGAACTGATACCAAGGATTGCCCTCAGTTTCAGCCGCGCCAAACGCGAACTGCATATCGTCGGCATTGCTTCCCATTGCCTTGCTTACAGCATCGAGTGCTACTGCGCCAGCTGCAGCGTCGCGCTTTACGCGGTGGATTGCCATACGAGCCTTCAGAGCCCATGCAGCCTTTGTCCACTTCGAAAGATTGCCGCTGTAGATGAAGTCGTCACTGCCTGGCTTGAGCACACTAGCTGTGCCAGTGAGGTTTGTGATTGCCTTGTCAAGAAGTGCATTCATTGCTGTATACACAGCTTCCTGCGTGTCGTACTTTGGCTGAGTGGCAGCAGCACCGCGGAACGCGTCGCTACCTGGCACATCACCCCAAAGGTCTGACACCATGACCATGTTGTAGGCAAACATCACTTGGAACACACCGAGGTAGCTCGTCGCACCATCGGCTTCTGCACGATCCATTAGGATCTTAAGATCGCTGAGTGGGCCCGAGTAGATGCCTTCCCATGCGTTGTTCACATCTGACTCTGTGAACTGGTAGTTGTAAATGCCAAGGTGCTGACGGTCCAAGCCAATGTTGTGCTGCGTAAGCACGCTGGCATAGCGACCGAGGTCGCCCCCTTGAACATAGGCTGACGAAGCCTGAGCAACTGGCAGAACGAGATTGTAGTCTGCCGTTGCTGGTTGATTTGGATCAACATTGAGCTCTGGATCAATCCAGTTGCACGCCGTAAACACAGCGAGAAACGCGGAGCAAAGCCCAATGGAAATGAGTTTTCTCATGGTTGTATGTCCTGAATTGTTTCTTCGGTACGGGTGATCAGAAGTTGAGGTTGAAAGCAAACACATAGCTCTTTGTGCCCGGCATGTTGAAGTAGTCAAGACCCTGACCACTTGATGCACCGAGGAGCGATGTTTCAGGATCCACACCTGTGTATGGTGTGCTCAGCCAGAGGTTACGACCCGTAAAGGCGATCGTCAGACCGCTGAATGGTGTCGATGCCATGATCTCTGTTGGGATTGTATACGAGAGTGTAACCTCGCGGAGACGAATCCAGCTTGCATCCTCAATGAAGTCTTCTGTATTGCTACCGAAGAAGCCGTTACCGTTACCAAGCGAGAGCCATCCTTCACCGTATGCTGCTTCGATGTCGTTTGCTGCGCCATTCGAAGCCTTCACACCTGTGAAGACCTTTGTGCCTTCGCGGTTTTCTGTTTCCTTGTGTGTACCGAAGAAGTACAGCGCGCCACGCGTGCCGTTCCACATCACACCACCTTGACGGATGTCAAGCTGAATGCCAAGGCTGAGGCCCTTCCATGTGAACGTATTGCGGATACCGAGGAGGAAGTCTGGGTTGAAGTTTCCGAACGACTTCTCTTCTGGATCGAGGATTGGGTAGCCGTAATTATCGGAGTTCGGATCGTCGTCGATCAGCACATCGCCGTTTGCGTTGCGAGCCCAGCCGAAGCCGTAGATCGAACCGTATGGCTGACCTTCAACTGCGCGAACCGATGAACCAACGAAACCACCGAGGAAGATGTTGTCGACACCAGGAGCGAGCTTCTCAACCCTGTTCACGTTACGTGTGAAGTTGAAGAGCATGTTCCAGCTGAAGTCTGCTGTTTGAATTGGTGTGATACCAAGCACAGCTTCGATACCGGAGTTGCTCATAGAGCCAGCGTTCTTCAGCTGTGAGCTGTAACCGCTTGATGAAGCGATTGGCACAGCGAAGATCTGATTGTCTGACAGCTGGTAGTAGTAGTTGAAGTCGAGTGTGATGCGGCCATCAAGGAAGGCAGCGTCGAAACCGATTTCGTATGATGTTGTTGACTCTGGCTTCAGATCTGGGTTTGCAAGGAGGTCATTGCGGCTCAGGCCGATCACGCTCGAGAATGGGAACGTGATACCATTTGTCCAACCATCTGCAAAACCACCACGTGAGTAACCAGTGATCGTACCGCCGAATGGTGCATCCTTACCGACCATAGCAACGTTCGAACGAATCTTCAAGTAGCTGAGAGCATCGCTCTTCATGCTTGGGAAGAGTTCCGTGAGAACAGCTGCAGCAGACACCGACGGGTAGAAGAACGAGTTGTTCGCTTCAGGAAGCGTTGTTGACCATTCGTTACGACCCGTAATGTTCAAGAAGAGAGCATCACGATAGTCGAGGCGAATGTCGCCATAGTACGCCATTGTGCGCTTGCCTGTGTTGTTCGACGAAGCAATCGTTGTGGCATAGAGTGGGGGTGGTGGCTGACCAAGTGCACCTGCACCGTCACGCTGAACGTAGTTGAACGCGAAGTTATTCGAGTACAAGTTCTGTCCGGCGAGTGCCTGAAGGTGGATGTCGTCCGTGAGATCCACATTGTACGTCAGGATGAGATCCGACGTAATGTCTGTGAGATTGTTCTCATCAGTGAAGTTGCGGCCTGATGGATACGCACGAGCATACTTTGCGAAGAACTGCTCGCGGCGATCATTGTAATAGTCCATACCGATACGGTACATGAGGTCGAGACCTGGCATGACACCCCAGTCGAGTTGGACATTACCGAATACGCGATTCACGTTATCCGTGAACGGGTTCTCGTTGACCGTGAAGAATGGATTGTCGTAGCCAGCACCAGCACGATATGTGCGTTGTGTTCCATCGGCGAACATGTATGCACCTGGCGTGTTAACAGCATCCTTGCCGTAGCCATTCGCATTATCGAATGTTGGTGGTGTGCGGACAAGCGCCAACATCACACCCGAAACGTTCGAGCCCTGCTGAATACGCGTACCACCTGAGTTTGCATAGTTGATGTTAGCCGACGCTGTAAGATTCGGCGCGATCACTGCGCTGCTGCTAAGCTTCAGGTTACGACGTGCCCATGTCGAATTCGGCACAACGCCGTCAGCAACCAAGTTCGAGAACGACAGCAAGAAGTTTGCTGTTGAGCTACCACCAGAAAGAGTCACCGACTGATTCTGTGTAAGACCTGTGCGGAAGAACGAATCGTAGTTGTCGATCGCAGTTACCTGCGTCTTTGCGTTCGGATTCGACTTGCCAACAATAGCTCCGCGACGATCCCACTTATAGCTTGCATTACCGTCATAGTACAGCGTATCGATACGTGCACCATATGAGCGCGATGCGCCCGAGCTGAATGCATACTTCCCGCCTGAACCCTGGGAATACTTGTTTTGAAGCTCTGGAAGCTTGTTGACTTGATCAAATGCCCATGAACCAGAAACGTTCACGTTGATCTTGCCGCCTTCTGTGGCTTTGCCCTTCTTCGTTGTGATGATGATCGCACCACCAGCTGCACGAATACCGTAGAGCGCCGTAGCGGCTGGTCCCTTCAGGACGTTCATGCTCTCGATATTGTTCGGGTCGATATCCATCGCACGGTTGGAATAAGCAACCGAACCAACAGTATTCTCAGATGCTACTTGTGAGTTGTCGATCGGAATACCGTCGACAACAAACAACGGCTGGTTATTACCAGTCAGCGAGGATGAACCGCGGATGCGGATGTAGGATGACGCACCAGGAACACCCGTCGAGCTGTTCACCTGAACACCGGCAACGCGCGAGGCGAGGGAGTTCACGATGTTGGTCTCGCGTGAGTTGATGATTTCGTCGCTCTTGACCTCCTGGGTTGCGTATCCCAGCGACTTCTTCGAGCGGTCGAGGCCGATAGCGGTAACAACCACTTCCGACTCTGTGCTCTTGTCATTCACCATCGTGACGTTGATCGCGTCATTTGTACCGATGGCAACTTCCTTCATCATCTTTCCGATTGATCGGAATACAAGGGTAGCACCGCTGCTTGCCTTGATTGTGTACGACCCATCCTTCTTCGAGTAGGCACCGCCTTTTGTGCCCTTAACCTGGATGGTAGCCCCGGCGATTGCAGAACTGACCTGCTCCCCAAAAATGCTACCAACTGAAATGATAGTTTGGTAGTAGGAAGGAGCATAACATGGGGCGAAAGCATCATACGGAAGAGCAGATCATTGGGATCTTGCGTACAGCTGAAGTGGTAGTCTCAAAGGGCGGCACAATAGAAGCCTTCTGCCGTGATCAAAAGATCACCGAGGCCACGTATTACCGCTGGCGCAAGATCTATGGCGGAGTGGGTCTTGAGCAGGTAAAGAAACTCAAAGAGCTCGAGGCAGAGAACAGACGTTTGCGGAGAGCTGTGTCTGATCTAACGGTCGACAATCAGATTCTCAAAGAGGTCGCACGGGGAAACTTCTGAGCCCGGCACGGCGCCGTGAGGCAGTTCATCATGTGATGGGTGTCTTCCAGGTAAGCCAACGGCGGGCATGCAGGGCGCTCGGACAGGTGCGATCATCGCAGCGTCATCAGCCGCTCAAGCGTAAGGAAGACGATGTGGCTCGTAAGCGCATCATTGCTCTTGCTAGGGAGTATGGTCGCTATGGCTATCGCATGATATGTGCCATGATGCGCATGGAGGGCTGGGCGGTAAATCATAAGTATGTCTACCGTGTATGGCGCGAGGAAGGGCTCAAGGTGCCATCGAAGCAGCCCAAGCGTGCTCGGCTGTTCCTCTCAGATGGATCGGTCGTCCGTTTGCGTGCGGAACACAAGAACCATGTTTGGAGCTATGACTTCGTCACAGATCAGACCAGCGACGGGCGCAAGTTCAGGATGCTCAATGTCATCGATGAGTATACACACCAAGCACTGGCATGTCACGTAGCACGCAGGATAAGAGCCTCGGATGTACTCGACCTGCTGACAGATCTCTTTGTTGAGCATGGCACGCCAGAGCATATCCGAAGTGATAACGG
>CAJAIA010000010.1 GCA_903939735.1 uncultured Ignavibacteria bacterium | reverse complement strand
GCGATCGCGGCGTTGCTCGAACCACGTGCGCATCATCTCCGTGCGAAACACACGCACAAGCGACCAGTCCTTCCATAACGGCACACCAAGATCACGTGCGAGTTCGCCATATGTAGCCTGTGCGTGCGCCGTGAGTTCCTCGCCACGCCACGTTGGCTTCAAGCGCTGTCCCGTAATCGGCGTGATCATTCCTGCTGCAACGTTCGACGACGACTCTGGATCATGATGATCATCAATCGTTACACGAACACCAGACTTACGGAGTTCGTGCATCACTAAGGCTCCGGCCAAACCGAAACCTCTGATATGTGCGTGTCGAATCATGGCTGCTTCGCGAGATCGCGAATCACAACGCTTGCACATGCGCCGCCGAACGCAGCGGGCATATAGGGAACTGTGCCGAAGGCCGACTTCTTGTAATTCGTACCATCGGTAAACATCAGTGAATCAACCTGCGTTTCTTCGAGTGAGTACACAGCAGTGATACCTGTCCGAATTCCAACACGATGCAGTCGCTTCCGCACAAATCGTGCGAGCTTACACTTCTGCGTCTCGTCGATATCAGCGACCCGCAGCATGGATGGATCTGTCTTGCCCCCTGCACCCATCGAGCTCACAATCTTCATGTTCTTCTGATGCGCACGTGTTAAGAGCATCACCTTTGGTGCCAGCGAGTCAATCGCGTCAACAATGTAATCGTATGATCCCGCAAGAAGTCGGTCGATACGATCCGGTGTAATGAATTCCTTGATCGGCACAATCTGTAGTTCCGGGTTGATCAGGCGCAGACGTTCACGCATCACATCCACCTTGTAGAGACCCTCGGTGGTGGTTAACGCTGGAAGCTGACGATTACGGTTTGAGGGGTCAATGACGTCGCCATCTACAATCGTCATGCGACCAACACCAGCGCGTGCAATAAACTCTGCTGCGTAGGAGCCAACGCCGCCCATGCCGACAATCAGAACATGACATCGCGCAAATCGATCGACAGCGTCATCACCCAGGAGGAGGCGTGTGCGGGAAGTCCATCCCGCATCGGTCATCGCTTGAAGACGTTGTCGAAAGTCTGCTGCAGGGTCGCGCATAAATCCTCGAGCGGTACACCGCGCATCGTTGCGACTGCGGCATAGATATCACGAATCTCCACGTCGTCCGTATCCGTCTCCAAGAGGAAGCGATCGGGCGGACACAAACGTACCGCTTCGGCGAGAGATGACGACTCTTTGAGCACCGCTGCGCCAAATGAAAGAATCATTCCAGCATCAAGGCATTGGCGGGCCAGATCAGCCCCCTTCACAAAGCCGTGCAGCACCCATGGCTGATTTGGGTCGATAAACTTATGGACGCGGAGCAGTTCGTCGTGTGCTTTCACACAATGAATAACAAGGGGCTTTGAAACGCGCTCAGCAAGATCAGCGATGTATTCGAAGGCATCAACCTGATGTATCCACGGTGCATTCACCGCTCGGTCGAGGCCGCACTCTCCAATCGCCAGTACCAACTCTTCGCCGCTCAATTCCTCAACGATATCGACAGCGTCACGCCAGTCCTCTGCGACATCCCATGGATGCAGACCAACTGTACAGATCCCATCTGTTTCGAAAACTTCGGTGGCACTCGTGATGCGAATATTGACCAGTGAGGTCACCGAATCACTTGGTGATCTGCGATGCGTATGTGCGTCGACGTACTGCATTGGAAGGGCGTGTAGAAAAACCGTAGTCTGTGTTGGTTCGTAAGCTAAGAAAAATGTGTGGTACCTATCGCTGCATCGCACGTGCAGTGAGGAAGGCTGCGACGGGAATTCCAATCATGCTCGATACCACCAGCCATGTGGGGTGTGGGAACTGCAGCACCTGCGCGATCGCCGATAGCAGGACCACCGCACCGACAACGCTGGCAATAAACATGGACCGGCCCGGAGCGATAATCGATCCAGCGATAACACCCGCCGCGGTTCCACCAACCCATGCAACGAGCACGGACAGCAGCGATCCGAGCGGCAATGATGCGCCATATGCAGCTAGCGCTTCAACATTATTCACATCCGGCATGGCTGAACCACCCGAGATCGCATGGCCAGCTGTTTCTACAAGCAGGATCACGGCCATAGCCGTTACAATGCCTGCAACAATGCCGAGAACTTGACGTGTGCTAGATGAGATCATGCGCGTAAATACAAAAAAGAACCGCCAGATGCTCCATGCGGAACATCTGGCGGTGAAAAAAGCTCAGTCGTTACGGATTAGTACATGTCCATGCCGCCGCCGTGTGGCATTGGCGCAGCCTTTTCCTTTTCCGGACGCTCAACGATTGTTGCTTCCGTTGTGATCAGAAGCGATGCTACTGAAGCAGCATTCTCGAGAGCAACACGGCTCACCTTCGTTGGGTCGATCACACCAGCTTCGAGAAGATCTTCGTATCTCTCAGCATACGCATTGAAGCCGAACGTGCCTGTTCCTTCCTTGATCTTCGCAACGATAACAGAGCCTTCGAGACCTGCATTTGCGAGGATCTGACGGATTGGAGCTTCAACGGCGCGACGGATGATGTTGATACCCGTGAGTTGGTCGTTGTTCTCTGTCTTGAGGCCATCAAGCTTGCCGAGTGTGCGCAAGTATGCAACACCACCGCCAGGAACGATACCTTCTTCGACAGCCGCACGTGTTGCGTGGAGTGCATCCTCAACGCGTGCCTTCTTCTCCTTCATTTCAACTTCCGTGGCTGCACCGATCTTCAACACAGCGACACCACCGGAAAGCTTAGCGAGACGCTCTTGAAGCTTTTCACGATCGTAATCGCTTGTCGTCTTTTCGATTTGCGACTTGATCTCATTGATGCGCTTCTTGATATCGTCTGAGCTGCCAGCCCCTTCAACGATCGTTGTGTTATCCTTATCGATGGCAATGCGCTTTGCTGTACCGAGGTGCTGGAGCGTTGCGCTCTCGAGCTTGAAGCCCTTCTCTTCGGATACAACTGTGCCACCCGTGAGAACTGCGATGTCTTCAAGCATTGCCTTGCGACGATCACCAAATCCTGGTGCCTTCACAGCTGCGATCTTGAGTGTACCGCGGAGACGGTTCACAACGAGTGTTGCGAGTGCTTCACCTTCGATGTCTTCTGCGATGATGAGCAGACCACGACCCGATTGTGCTGTCTTCTCGAGTACCGGGAGCAGATCCTTGATTGCACCGATCTTCTTGTCGTGAATCAGGATGTATGGGTTCTCAAGCACACACTCCATGGTGTCTGCGTCTGTTACGAAGTATGGGGAAAGGTAGCCGCGATCGAATTGCATACCTTCAACAACATCCATCGATGTTTCTGTACCCTTAGCTTCTTCAACGGTGATTACGCCGTCCTTGCCAACCTTGTCCATTGCGTCAGCAATGAGGTTGCCAATCGTTGGGTCGTTGTTTGCAGAGATTGTACCGACTTGTGCGATTTCCTTCTTGCCCGGGACCGGACGTGAGAGTTCGCGCAGACCTTCGTGGATGGCCGTAACGGCCATATCGATACCACGCTTGAGGTCCATCGGGTTTGCACCGGCTGTGACGTTCTTCAAGCCTTCAGCAACGATTGCTTGTGCAAGCACCGTCGCCGTTGTTGTACCGTCACCAGCGATGTCGCTTGTCTTCGATGCTACTTCGCGCACCATCGATGCACCGAGGTTCTCGATTGGATCTTCGAGTTCAATTTCCTTCGCTACCGTTACACCGTCCTTGGTGATGGTTGGAGCGCCGAACTTCTTGTCGATAACAACGTTACGTCCCTTCGGTCCGAGAGTAACCTTTACTGCATCCGCCAATTGATCGACGCCGCGCTTGAGGGCAGCACGCGCATCGACATCGAAGGTTATGATCTTGCTTGCCATTGGTTAAATCCTATGTGGTTGTGTTGCGAATGGAATTCGTGAGTGATGGGCTTACTTGATGATGGCGAAGATGTCTGCTTCACGCATGATCAAATACTCGCCACCGTCGACGCTGATCTCTGTGCCAGCGTACTTGCCGTACAGGACCTTATCGCCAACCTTCACCTGAAGCGGCGTGACCTTTCCGTCCTCCGTCTGCTTGCCGTTGCCGACAGCAACGATTTCACCTTGCATCGGCTTTTCCTTCGCCGTGTCAGGAATGATGATGCCACCCTTTGTCACTTCTTCTGCTTCCGCTGCCTTCACCAGTACGCGGTCGTGCAATGGTGTGAGATTCATAGAATCCTCCAATCAATGAAATGTGTGTGAGTTCAACGATGGCCATTGACGAACATGGTAGCACTCTTCGTGTGTGAGTGCTAACATCGTCGATGGGGACGCGAAATTAGAGGGCTAGGGGGCTACAGTCAAGTGAAAGATTGGCAAGATGTCTGCCAAAGACGTCATGCCCCTGCCAAGTTGACAGTAACGATAACTACAAGACGACGCCAAAAAGGGCATCGATCACCAGGATACTGGCTGCAGAGATTGTAAATGCGCGCACAGTGGAGTTGCCGACACCTTCGGCACCACCTTCGGTTCGGAAGCCCACGTGAACCCCGATAAGGGCCGTAAACCCACCAAATACAAGCGACTTAAGCAGTCCGCGCGCAATCTCGCCCATATTGAAAAACGCCTGGACTGAGGTAAAGAACGTACTCGGGCTAAAGCCGAACATAAAGTTGGTCAGGATGTATGCACCAACAAGCGCTACCACACTCGAGAAGACGGCAAGAACGGGCATCATGGTAATAGCAGCCATAACGCGAGGCATGCCAAGGTACCGGTCCTTGTCGATCGCCATCATATCAAGCGCATCGATCTGTTCAGACACCTTCATGGTGCCGATCTGTGCAGCGATAGCACCGCCGACGCGTCCGGCAATGACCAGCGCGGTGAGAACGGGCGTAAGCTCTGTGAATACAACGGTTGCGATCGACCCACCAATGAAGGGCCGCGCGATACCGATGAGATTGAACTTCGCAAAAAGATTCGTTGCTTGAAGCGCAGCAATAGCGCCCGTAAATGAACCAACAAGGATCACCAGCGGCAAGGAGTCCGACCCAACGATCTTCATCTGTTCGAGCACAAGGGCACGGTCGCGAAACACGCGAGGGATGTAGCGGACAATCCCCGAGACAAGGAGGGCGATCTGCCCGACTTCAGCGAGAAACCCCAGGGAGAGTCGACCGATACGAGCGAACAAGGAACCAATCATGCGGTAAAATACAACGATGCCCATCGTCAACGGGTGACGATGGGCATCGAATGACTAATTCAGATCAGAATTATCCGCGACCTGTGCCACCACCATTTGGTCCGCGACCACCGTTACCTGTGCTATCGCCACCGCGTGGACCCTTGTCACCGTCTGACGGCTTCTTGCCACGGCGCTCGAGCCATGAGTTAAGCATGCCTGTCTGCTTTTCATCAAGAAGACCACGAAGAGCTGCGATGAATGCATCGTCGCATGCCTTCACAGCTGCACGTGCTTCTTCACGACCTGGGAGAGCCTTGAGGGCCTCACGTGTACGCTGATTGAGAGCGCGCAGTTGCGTGCGTGCTTCTTCGCGTGTGATCACGCTATCCTTTGCTTGCTGCTTGATTGCCTTCTCTTCAGCCTTAGCTGCTTCGAGGATTGCCTTCTCTGCAGCGCGGAGAGCTTCGAGTGCTGTCTTCACACAGTCATTGTGTGATACGAGGAGTGCTTCAACTGCTGTCTTTTGCTCAGCTGTGAGGTTGAGACGAGCAAGAAGATCGCCAAATGGTGTGCGAACACGGCCACCCTTATCCGACTTCGGATCTGGACGCTCCATCATTGGCTGGTCCAGCGATGCATCCGAAAATTCCATCGGGAATGCATTGAGATCGAACGATGTTGACATATCGACTGAGATACCTGCTGCATCAACCGGTGTTACACCGTTGTCAGAGCAAGCCGTCAGGCCGAATGAAATCGCTGCCATCATCGCGACGAACAGTGTCGTCATCAGATTGCGCTTATTCATGAGAAACTCCAAAAAAAACGTACATGAATGATAGTTGTTCTGCCTGGTTATGTCACAGCTGTTCAGACCGTGTACATGAGCAAGAAACCCGCCCCCTGAGCTTGGTTACATGTTCAGCGAAAAAAAATCGCATCCCTCGAAAAATTCCTGCTTTCAGTAACATGCAGGCAGTTTTCATGCCACTGCTGCAACAACACGTTGGACACATCCCCATGACCGCACGTTTAACCGCACTCGTTCTCTCGTTCATTCTTCTCGCCGTTACGTCGTGGGCAGGGCTCTTGCCGGGACAGGACGCCTACCGTATCCGCCGTGATGCCATGGGGTTACCGAATGGCGTAAGCCGCTCGGCACAGGACATCATGGTCCAACGCCCTGCACCCGGAACCTACGTCCCGGGAACGATCATCGTGAAGACCCGGCAACAGCATGGCATCGCCCGGCAGCACCAAACGCTGATGTCGAGCCCGGTCAATCGCGACCTGATGAACCTGAACCTCCAGGAAGTTAATTCGATGTTCCCTGCCCCAGCCGATGCTGCACTCGCCGTATCCGTTGGGCTGGACCGTATGTACACGGTTCGCTACGATGCGGGTACCGACCCTTTCGACGTCTGCGCACGCTTGATGGACAATCCAGACGTTGAGTATGCCGTGCCAATGCCTATTCATCGTTTGAGCTTCACGCCAAACGACCCCCGCTACAGCACCCAAACATGGATGGGCCTGATGAAGGTCGACAAGGCCTGGGATGTCACCAAGGGCGCTAGCTCAGTGGTCATCGCGATTATCGACTCGGGCACCGACTGGAAGCACGAGGATCTCTCGGCGAACATCTGGACAAATCCGAAAGAGATTCCGAGCAACAACATCGACGACGATAAGAATGGTCTGATCGACGATGTACGTGGTTGGGATTTCGTGGGAAACATCTCTTCTGCTGATGCGCAGCAAGGAATTCTTCGCCCCGACAACGATCCAGCACCTGGCGGCACGATCAACGACGGAACATCACACGGCACAGTCGTTGGTGGCTGCGCTTCTGCATCGACGAACAATGGCAAGGGCGTTGCAGGTGCCGGTTTCAACTGCCGCATCATCGCGATCAAATGCGGGTCTGACAATCCAAACTTCGCCGGCATTCTCCGCGGGTATAATGCAATCGCGTATGCAGCAGACCTCGGTGCACACATCATCAACTGCTCATGGGGCGGCCCAGGCATTGATCCTGCGGCGCAGGACATTGTTGATTATGCAACGGCTAAGGGCTCACTCGTTGTAGCTGCATCGGGCAACGACGGCCTCAACAACGATCTCTATCTGCAATCGCCTGCAAGCCTTGACGGTGTGCTCAGCGTCGGCGCAAGCACAGCTGCTGACCGCGTATCGGGTTTCTCGAATTACGGACGGAATGTTGATGTCTATGCTCCAGGTGAGAACATCCTGAGCACATATCCAAACAATCAGTATCGCGCACTCTCTGGCACATCGTTTTCATCGCCACTTACAGCGGGTGTCGCTGGTCTTGTAAAGGCCATTCACCCGGATTGGACACCGGAGATGATCCGCGCGCAGCTTCGTGGTACCGTTGACCCACTTATTGGCGTGACGTTCGATACACGCCCACTGTACTGGGGACGCGTCAATGCCGAGCGTGCCGTCAAGATCAATGCGTCCTTCACAAGCGGCGAGCGCATGCCAGGCCTAATCATGAAGGAACTTGCTGTAGGCGGTTCCATCAGTGGGCGTATCACAACGTACGAGCGCACAACCGTTCGCTTTACCGTGAAGAATGTGCTGCATGATGCATCCAATGTGATCATCACGCCAGTGATACTTGATCCAAACGTCACATACTTCGGCACTCCGACAATCTCACTTGGCACGATTACGCGCAACGGCGAAGTAAGTGGCACCTTCGACATTCAGCTGAAGTCGTCGTACCCATGGTACAAGAGCGAGATTGGCGTTGGACTCCGCATTTCAAGCGGCACGTATGCGAACTATGCTTCGATCTATGTGCCTGTCGATCTCCCAACAACGAATGCCTACACAAGCATTGTCGATCAAGTGGGCGCAAGTTGGAATTTGATCGACGTTAGCTCAGATCAAACGATGTATGCTGCCGGCACAGTGTTCGGTCAGCGCATCCTGGTGCGCGTTACGGCGAGTGGCTCGGGCGGTTACGTCACGCCACCCTTTGTACCAACTGCTCTGCGCTCAGTGAACAACTCAACTGCACTCATTGGCGGCCTCAACAACAACGTTCCAACGGTCAGTCGCACAACTAACGGCGGCACGAGCTGGAGCGGCATCAATGTGAGCACGAACCTTGCCTCTGTTGAAGGCATCTATATGTTCGACGCAACGAATGGTGTAGCGGTCGGCAATCCGGTATCGGGCAAGTTTGGTGTGGTTCGCACAACAAACGGTGGCGCTGCGTGGACGGCCGTCGGCACTGCACCACTGTCAACCGGCAGCGAGCGCATCGTGCGTGGTGGATGCTTCGGTCGCGGCGATGCGGTCTGGTTTGCGACGTCGACGAATCGCGTGATCTATTCACTCAACAAGGGACAGTCCTGGTCACAAGGCTCGCTTGGTATTAGCGGCGCCTCGATTGTTGGACTTGCGTTCCGCGATAGCACAAATGGTGTTCTTCTCTATCGCACGGGCGTGAGCAGCGACTCGCCATTCCGTGTCGCATCCTCAGTGAATGGTGGAGCAAATTGGCGTGCAGGTGCTGCCGATCTCAACCTCGGCATTACGCCCGTGGGTGTTAATGCGAACACCGGACATCACCTTATTATCGGCAATAGCGGCGAGGTGCTTGGATCCGATAACAATGGTGGCGCGTGGCAGACGATTCTGACGATGACTGCGGGCACTGTTGCAACCACTCGTGCAGTCGTTGCGTCACGACCAACGCTCTATGTTGCAGGCACGACCCTCGGCGAGCTCGAGTACCGCTACTCGGGTCCGAACGGAACGAAGCTCCCAGAGTTTACAACAACACTTCTCAACTTCGGTTCAATGGAGTCGGGACAGAACAAGACTCGTACCGCGTCGGTGCGCAACAATGGCACGTCAGACATCACCGTATCGAAGTTCGAAACGGTCTCAGACGGTACAACACCCGCAGACGCGTTCTCAATCACGTCGACACCGAAGACGACGATCTCATCGGGCGCCAGCATCAGCATCCCACTTCGTTGCACGGGCACAACACCTGGCACCTATAACGGTAAACTGCGCATGACATCCGACGGCACGCCGTCTGTCGTTGAACTCGCACTCACGGCAATCGTCACACCACCTGTCTCTGTAACTGAAGACGTGATGGCTATGGGCGCAGCAACAGCATGGCCAAACCCAGCAACAACGGAGCTCAGCGTACGCGCCTTTGTTCCGATGACGGTTAGCTTGGTCAGCTCAAAGGGTGAGCTTGTCGCTCGTTATGATGTGCAGCCTGGCGAATCACGTCTCGATGTACGCTCGTTCCCACAAGGCATGTACACGCTTATCATGATGCACGGCGCGGGCATGCGCACGATGCCGATCGTGATCCAGCGGTAAGATCACATAAACGAACTTTGTGCTCCGGGACGTTGGTCATCGTCATACGACGCGGCCATCGTCCCGGATGTCGTATAGGCCATACGACGGCGACGATTACGCAACCACACGTAGCCGATGTATACGATGCCCCCTACCACGAGCAGCGTGATGAAGAGCGTTCCCCACTGGAAGGTACCGGGGTAGACCGCCGTGGTGCCGTCGGGATTAACAACGGTAGCTGGACGTGAGAAATAGTATGCTGGATGGAATGGCATCGACCAGTACCATGGGATGCTGCCCATCATGTAGCCCATCATGAAGCCATCACCCATGCCGCCATAGCGGTTGATGGTGTAGTTCGTGTTGCCATTTGCACCTGCCATCGTTCGACGTTCCGTTGCACGCGGTGCACCGTAGCGTCCGACGTAGTCACCAGAAGAATTCAGGCGTGATCCACCGAACGAGTTGCGCGTCGTTGGTGCGTTGCCGAAGCGACTAGCACCGCCGTCGCGACCACTGCGTGGTGGCGTAGCACGTGAAGATCCTCGCGATCCTCCGAACGATCCACCTGGCGATGAGCGCTGACCCGAAAAGCCGCGTCCGCGGCTGCCGCCAAACGAGCCCCCTCCACGACGCTGCGCGAACGCATCGAGTGGGACGATCATAAAGACAAGTGCAGCAAGCACTGCAATCAGGCCGAAACGGTGTAGTTGTTGCATCGTTAGAATACTCCTTCTGTCGTCAAATCGCCATTGTCTTCGCGGTAGACGATCTCCGCGCGAAATTCTGTTGCGTCGGGGATCTGCTTTGACCCTCCGAAGAACGCCCGAAGCCCGCCCCCCTCCGGCACCGACGGCGCCTTGATGTGGACGAACACACTCACGACGCCGAACTGCTCTTCGTTATTCCTCGCAACGACCGTCGACTCCAGATCACCATCGCTGATCACCGTAAGCATGGATAGCTGACGTGCATCCTCGTCGGTAAACCCCGGCGGCTCCGTTCGAACATTCTCGAGATAGTCGGTGAAGATGTTCTTCGTGTAGGATCGACCATCCGTACCCATGTACATGAGCAGCGCATCGAACGTTCCCTGCTCGTCGATGTTGAGGAACACCTCACGCACACCGTCGAGCTGTTCACCGTTGTAGTAGATAGCCGTCTTCTCGAGACGACCATTTCCTTCGATACTGAATTCAGGCATAGTCAATATTACGACGAACATCGGGGCCGTTGGTTGCACCCCGAGCTCACAAACCTGTATCTTCGATGCAGAAACCCGCAAGAGGATACCATGGCAGGCGATGATATTGGCGTGAGCTTCGATCCGAGCAACCCCTATGAGCGACCAAGCTTTACGCTCGGGATCGAAGAGGAGTACATGGTACTCGACCCCACAACGTACGATCTGAAGTCGCACGTGAATTTGGGTCTGCTGAGCAAGGGGCGCGTACTGCTCCACGAACACATCAAACCAGAAATGCACGGCTCGATGCTGGAGATCGGCACCGGCATTTGTCGTAACACCACCGAGGCCGGATTCGAGGTGCGGAAGATCCGCTCGATTGTGGCCCACCTGGCAAAGCAGAACAACATCCTCATTGGCGCGGCGAGTTCGCACCCGTTTGCGCGATGGCAGGATCAAGAGATTTATCCGGACGAGCGCTACACGGTAATGGTCGAAGACATGCAGCTTCTAGCGAGATCGCTGCTGATCTTCGGCATGCATATTCACATCGGTATCGAGAATCGCGAAACGCAGATTCAGCTGATGAACGAGATGCGCTACTTCATGCCGCACGTTCTTGCAATTTCGACGAATTCACCCTTCTGGGAAGGTGTTGATTCAGGTCTGAAGTCGTACCGATCAAAGGTGTTTGAACGCTTTCCTCGTACGGCACTCCCCGACTCGTTTGCGAGCTGGCGCGAGTATGAATCGTACGTGCAGCTGCTGATTCAAACAGGATGCATCGACAATCCAAAGCGCATCTGGTGGGACATACGTCCGCATCCACACTTCCCAACACTGGAAGTTCGCATCTGCGATTTGCCGATGCGGGTCGAGGAGACGATTGCCATTGCCGCGCTGTGTCAGGCAATTGCAGCGAAGCTATTCTCGCTCTACGAAAAGAACTTGTCCTTCCGTCACTACCGTCGCAGCTTGCTGATGGAAAACAAGTGGCGCGCCGTACGGTATGGTCTCGACGGAAAACTCATTGATTTCGGAAAGCAGCGCGAGATGTCCGCCCGTGCGTTGATTCTTGAACTGCTTGCCTTCGTCGACGATGTGGTGGACGATCTCGGATCGCGAAAAGATCTCGAATACGTCTACAACATCCTCGAGAATGGGTCGGGCGCTGATCGCCAACTACGCGTGTTCCGTGAAACGGGTAGCATGGAGGAAGTCGCCAAGTACATCCACACAGAGTCTATGACGGGTCTATTCGACGACGTCACACCGTTCATCGACGAGTTCCGTGCGCCAACAGCAGAGTAACTTCATTGCACATCATTCACGTACGCGTTATGCTCACAGCTTTCGTTCGTTGCTTCGTTCTCGTTGCTCTTGCGTGCTTCGCTTGCACGATCTCTTCTGCTGCTGACTCCCTCTCAGCAAAAGCAGCAATCTTCCAGGATCCCGTCACAACATCCCACAGCGTGGTGATCGACGGTCAGCGCATTGATTATCAAGCAACGGCCGGACACCTGACGATGCTCAAGGAAGATGGTACGCCTCGTGCCAAGGTCTTCTTCATCGCCTACACGCGCACAGGAGTAAAGGATCCCGCATCACGTCCGCTGACGTTTTCATTCAATGGCGGACCCGGCTCGTCGAGCGTGTGGCTGCACTTGGGCGTTCTCGGACCACGTCGCGTGGCAATGAACGACGACGGCACAACGCTCGCACCTCCATACAAGCTGGTCGATAACGATCAGTCGTGGCTGGATCTCAGCGATCTCGTGTTCATCGACCCGGTGAGCACAGGCTTCTCGCGCGCAAGCGACGAAAAAGACGCGAAGCAGTTCCACGGATACAATCAAGACATCGAATCAGTCGGAGAGTTCATCCGTCGCTGGACATCAGACAACAAGCGCTGGGCCTCACCGAAGTATTTGATTGGCGAATCCTACGGCACAACGCGCGCGAGTGGATTGTCGGAGCATCTTCAGAATCGCTACGGCATGTATCTCAACGGCGTCATCCTCGTGAGCGCAGTTCTCAATTTCCAGTCGATCGACTTCGCTGACGGCAACGATCTGCCATTCGCAACGTTCTTGCCGACATATGCAGCGACTGCGTGGTACCATAAGCGCCTTTCACCTGCAATGCAGTCGAAGACCCTTGAACAAGTCGTGACTGAAGCTCGCGAGTTTGCAATCAACGACTATTCAACAGCACTGATGAAAGGCACGCGTCTTACGAATGCCGAGCGCGCAGCTATCATCACACGTATTGCGCAGTTCACAGGTCTGCGCGAAGAGTACATCGACAAAGCAGAACTTCGTCCGATCATCTTCCGCTTCTGCCAAGAACTGCTCCGCGACAAGGGGCAAGTAATCGGTCGCTTCGACAGCCGCTATACTGGCACGATTGCTGATCGCCTTGGCGAGTCGATGGAACGCGATCCATCACATCACCCAACGATCGCAGGATGCTTCTCAACGTGCATCAACGACTACCTCGGTCGTGAGCTCAACGTCAAAACAACACTCCCCTATGAAGTCCTCACAGGACGCGTCTGGCCATGGGATTACAGCAATGCACAGAACGAGTATCTCAATGTTGCGCCAAAGCTGCGCAATGCAATGCAGATGAATCCTGATCTGCGTGTATGGGTACTCAACGGCTACTACGATCTCGCTACACCCTTCTACGGCGCCGAGTACACCTTTGAGCACATGGGCATCCCCCAACCGCTCACGAAGAACGTGCAGATGTCGTATTACGCGGCTGGACACATGATGTATCTGCTCAAGACTGAGCTCGTACAGATGAAGAAGGATGCTCGCGGCTTCTATCGCTGATCCAGGCGCAGCACACCACGCGGACACACACTCGAGCAGACGCCACACCCCACGCACGATGCGCGGTTGAACGTCTCGCCTCGCTCTGCATACTGCTGCACATCAATACCCATCTCGCAATTCGTGCTGCAGTTGCCACACGAAATGCACTGATCCTTCTGTACCGTAATGCGGAAGCGCGATGCATACTTCTGAAGAATGCCGAGCACAGCAGCCATCGGACATCCAAAGCGACACCAGATGCGGGATCCGAGGAGCGGGTAGAACCCAACGCCAATCACGCCAGAAAACACCGCACCAATCGCAAATCCATACCAGCGATTTGCCACGTGTGCCACATTCGCAATCGACACGTTCGTGCTGTCGTTTGCCCACCATAGCAATGCTGTGATGACAACGATGCAGACGAGCACCGAATAGATCAGCCATCGCTCAAGCTTCCACGATCGCTCGCTCTTGCTACTGAGATGTCGGAACGGATCCCCCGCTGTCTCGGCTAGCGCACCGCAGCCACATACCCACGAGCAATACCATCGCTTGCCGAAGTAAAACGTGAGCACAGGTGTTGCCACAAACGTGCACAGCAACATCCACCATCCCACGAATACATAGAGTCGGTCGGAATTCACGAGCAACACATCAATCGATCCCGGAAACAAATACTCCGGTTTAAGGGGCCAGAAATACGTCAGGTAAAACGCCTGATGTCCCATGCGCTCGAAGCTTGCTGGCAGCAGATACGCGAACAGAAGCTGCACAATCATCAACACACTCGTGCGATACACATGGTACCGCTCGTGTCGGTACTTCACCAGCATACGTACGCCCATAAACAGCACTGCTGCCGTGTAGAGCGTCCCGTAGAAGAACCACTGATCGGCGACTGCACCACGAACACGCAGAGCGAGTGGATCGAGTAGTTGGATAAGGGGCGCAATTGCCTCAGGGAACCAGTAGATACAGACGTAGAGTGCAGTGAGCACCAGCGCTAGGGCATATGATGCGATACCTCGGTAGCGTAATGACCACGGCGAGCGAGTTGGCGCATCTGGGAGTGTGATCTGCACGAGGTTCATAACGTCACCTTCGGTGTGAACTCTGGATCGACGACGGCATGCGCAAACATACCGCGCACGTCGTCGACGGTGCGAGCTTGACGAATCCATTCCTCACATACTTCGCGGTTCAGGCGCACGCCTACCGTCTGCACACCTACAAGGGTGCCATCGATATGGTGCAATCGCACGCTACGCTGATGAACTGGATCTTCCCAATACCATGATGACGTTGATGCATCGATCGCACCAACGGAGTACCACTCTTTTCGGAGAAACTTCGCCTGCATCGATGGAAGCTGTGGTAGATACGCCGACGCCGTGCCGGCAATCACATGTGCTACATGTTCGCCCTGCGCACGTGCATCGTGCCAGGTCGCGCGCAGACCCCATGGCGGTTGGGCACAATCGCCAACGGCGTAGGTGTTCGGTCGTGACGTTCGGAATGACGCATCGACGACGATACCCACGTCAGTCGGTATTCCAGCACGCTGAGCCAATGCAATCGACGGACGAGCACCCGTGGCCATGATGACATGATCGCATGGAACGATCTCGCCCGAATGCAATTGTACTCCCGTAACGCGAATGCCTTCACGCACGATCGATACAACGTCTGCATTAAGCGCCATACGAATTCCGTCACCCTGCATATGTCGCGTGATGAGTTCCGACTCTTCCCGAGGAAGAACATCAGCGAACACCCCGCCATCATGCAAAAGCCACTGATAGTGCGCCGAGCGATGATGCAGAACTTCCGCGACTTCTGCTCCGAGCAGTCCGCCACCAATCACAACGCACCGCTTCTTCGATACAATCACATGCTCAAGGTGTGCAACATCGCTCCATTGCGTATAGCATTGGACGTGTTCATCGACCATTGCGCACCAATTTGGCAGCGCAGGTATCGAGCCAGTAGCGATCACAATGGCGTCGTATCCATCGAGTTCATCAAGGCTGCCGATTGTGCGGTGCTGCGCATCGGGGAGTGCTGCAACAACAACCGATGCATCAACAGTGCCCATTGACACATACATCAGTGCTGGTCGCGAATAATGAAGCGCTCCCTCATCGGAGAACACGTCCACATCGCAGCCATACGTCTCCCGAAGAACACGTGCTGTGGTCGATCCCGCCCTACCATTACCAATGATTGCGATACGCATGGACGCAAACTACATCGTGTCCGGCATTAGCTGTTCCAAGTCCGCACGCACGTCGATGTCGGAGAGTGTTTCGAGGAGCGCGATAGTGCGAGCGTGTTGTTCACAGCGCTCACGTGTGCGTGTGAGCACGCGATCGGTGCTCCATGGGATATCGGCGAAGAGGTCGGGATGGAGCTGCTGCATGCCGATGAGCCAATAGCCGCCGTCAGTTGCAGGACCTAGTACGACGTCGTGTGTATCAAGTGCGTGGAATGCTTGCGCGATGTGGTGATGTGTAACACGTGGCGCATCTGCACCAATCACGACAATGCGTTCGTAGTTGCCGACATCGTTGATGGCATTGCAGATGCGCACGCCGAGTTCGTCGCCTCGCTGCGCGACGGTGCGATGCGAATGTCCTGGCATACGCGAGTGATCACCATCAACGGCGAGGACTGTTTCCCATTTGGAGGACGTGGCTGCGTGCAGCGTGATGCCTAGCAGTGCTTCGTACACACGCAGTGCTTGCGCGTTGCCGATCTCTGCTGCGAGACGTGTTTTGACCTTCCCGAGCTCGGGTGCTTTGCACATGACGATGCAGACGGATGCGTGCATCATTGTGCCGTTGAACGGTTCCAATAGCGCGGCCAGACAAGGAACATCCCATACGCTTCGCCAGTGTCGTTGGCAACATGACGGTGATGTGCCATGTGCATGCGATAGACCGCTTGGAGGTACCTGTTCGATGGAAGGGGCTGACGTAGGAACCGCTTGTGAATGACCATGTCGTGCATCACGAAGTAGGCCATACCATACACCGCAACACCAGCGCCAACCCAAAACGTCCAGGCGGTGAAGCCCCCTACCACGATGAGCGTAAGAGCAATACTCATGAAGAATGCCACAAACACATCGTTGAGTTCGAGTGGATGCTTTGTTGGTACGTGATGCGAGTGGTGAATACGCCACAACACACCGTGCATTACGTAGCGGTGGAATGCAATCACGAAGAACTCCATGCCGATGATGCCGGCGCACAGGATGCCGAGGTTTACAAGGACGTCCATCATTGCTGCACCTCTACGTAGCGAAAGCACGATGTAAGATGGTCGTTCACCATCCCTGTTGCTTGCATGTGCGCATACACCACGGTGCTGCCGACAAAGGCGAAGCCGCGTGCGCGGAGATCCTTCGAAATGCGATCACTCAATGGGGTTGTAGCAGGAAGGTGGGAAAGCGCTGACCACGCATTGATAACTGGTCGACCATCGACGAAGTTCCAGATATAGGCGTCGAAACTGCCCCATTCTTCTGCGACGCGCAGAAAGGCTTGCGCATTGGCAATTGATGCAGTGATTTTCGCGCGATTGCGAATGATGCCAGCGTCGAGCATGAGGCGTTCAACATCATTGGACGTGAAGCGCGCGACGGTGTTGACATCGAAGTTGTGATATGCTGCACGAAACGCGTCGCGCTTCTTGAGCACGGTATGCCAGCTGAGTCCGGCCTGCATGGTTTCGAGAATGAGGAACTCGAACAACGTACGTTCATCGTGCACAGGGACGCCCCATTCACGATCGTGATACTGGATGTACAGATCGTCCTTCTCGCACCATCCACACCGATGCACGCTCATGCGAGTTGTCCTCCACAGCTCGATCCTGCGCCTGCTGTGCATCCGTAGCAATGCTGGTCGACAACGATCGTGCGCGCACGTAGCTGCTCTGGTGTAAGCGATGAGATATGTGTGCTCGAGCACGCCACTGGTAGATCGAGCATTTGATTGAAATCGCAATCATACACCATGCCGTCCCATCCGATGGAGATGGTATCACGACACATCACACCTTGCGCTGCAGCGGGATTGAACGCTTGCACAAGCGTCTGCATGTACTGCTCGTAGAGTCCACGCGAAATCAGAAACTCGAGAAAGCGTGAGATGGGCATGTTCGTGATGCAGATCAACGAATTGAACTGTACGCTATGCTTTGTCGACAACGCACGCTTGAAGTCGTTCTCGAGCAGTGCTTGGGGTCCGGGCAGAATCGCACCAACAGGATTGTACACAAGGTCGAGCAGCAAGCCACTATCCGGCTGGGCATAGCCCGCATCGTTGAGCATGCGCATTGCAGCAATCGAATCATCAAACACGCCACCGCCGCGCTGACGATCCGTGTGTGCTGCATCGTAGAATGGAAGCGACGACACAACGTGGACGCCACGCTCTGCATAGAACTGCGGCAAGTCGTTGTACTTCGGATTTGCCACGATGATTGTCAGATTACACCGCACCATCAAGGTGCGACCAAGCTTCACGACTTCATCGACGAACCATCTGAAGTGCGGGTTCATCTCGGGAGCGCCCCCTGTAAGATCGACCACAGGGATCGAGGTCGCTGCAAGGAATGTCAAGCACTGCTCGAGCGTCTCGCGCGACATAATCTCGGTGCGATCGGGTCCTGCATCGACGTGACAATGCTTGCATGCTTGGTTGCACATCTTGCCCATGTTCACTTGGAACACACGAGGCTCTACGGGTTGCAAGGGGGCTATTCCATGCGCCCGCAGTGATTGCGTAAACGTTGGCAGATGCGCCGTGCCCTCGTGCGAGCGCAGCACGCGAAGTTGATACGATGTATCGGAGAGCTCCGATCCGCGACGAAGAAGTGAGGTTGTAGCCAGTGCCATCGTTACATCGACACGTCGTTAACCTTGTTCATCATCATCACGCCGTGCACCAGCGATGCACCGCCGCGAATGGCTGCAGCAACGTGCACAGCCTCCATCATCATCTGCTCCGTTGCTCCCTTCTGCAAACTGTCGGTTGTGTACGCATCGATGCAGTACGGACATTGTACGGCGTGCGCTACCGCGAGGGCGATCAACGACTTCTCACGTTGCGTAAGAGCGCCTTCGGCGAATACATCGCCATACCAGGCGAAGAACTTCTCTGCCAGTTGTGGCTGGAAGTCTGCAATTGCACCAAACTTGCCGAGATCGGCGGGGTTGTAATATGAGGACATAGAGTCAGCTGTTCCTTGCGTGGTCGATCTGTAACAATTCGAGACGACAAGTTACCGTAGCACCGTTCGACCGACAAACTCACACTTTTCTCACCCTTCAAGAGCTCAGAGTAGAACTACGGACTGGGTAGTTTTGTGGTACGGTGTCTGTTACCCGCAAGGTTTTGTCAGATCTCTGCACGTTGTACGTAAATGTTACGCAGATTTACCAGCGTAGAGACAAGCCGTTGTGGTTGTTGGGGTCGTAAACGAGATTCGTGTATGCATCATAGGGAGGGGTCTTCATGATTCGTGTATTTGTTGTCGACGACCATACGCTCATGCGCGAGAGCATCAGCAACGAGCTTGCGCGCGAGGAAGACATCACCGTCGTTGGGTCTGCTTCCTCCGTTGCAGAGGCGCGGCTTGGCTTGCTCTCAACCACTCCAGATGTCGTCATCATCGACCTTGTGCTCCCTGATGGAAGCGGCAGTTCGTTGATCGCCGCACTTCGCTCGGAACTCCCGACTACAGACTTCCTTGTGCTCTCAGCATACGAGGACTACGATCGCATTTACGGCGCGATTCTCGCCGGTGCGGTCGGATATCTCGGTAAAGCCTACATGACCGGCGCACTGGCAACGTCCATTCGTGAAGTTCATGCCGGTGGTTCTCCGATGAGTAGCCAGATAGCTCGCAAGGTGATTCAGGCGTTTCACAACATCGTCAAACCACAGATGCCCGTAGGCAAGCTCTCAGATCGGGAACAGCAGATCCTGCACATCCTCGTGACGGGACGCAGCTACAAAGAGATTGCGACTACCCTGTTCATCAGCGTGGAAACAGTGCGCACGCACGTGCGCAACATCTATCGCAAGCTGCAGATACACTCCGCTGAGGAACTCAAGAAGAGTGACATCTTCCGAGTTGTATGACGTAGGCTGCCATTGGCATTATCCTGCGATTGACACTACCCGCGCTGATACGTCACTACACGGACGGTCAATAGGAGCACCGCAAGCATGGCGGCAACATCCCATGACACCCATGGAATTGATGCGGCGAGCGCAACCATCACCAATAGCGTGATACCACGGAATCGACCTGATGGCACACGGAGATAATTCATGGCCATGGTTGTTCCCAGCGCTACAACGCCGAGTACGATGCCCAGCTGGAGTGCCACATAACTCCATATGCGAACATGCACGAGCGGCATCGATAGTGCAGGCACGACAAAGGCAACGACCACAACGACAAGCAGCGCAAGAATTCCGCCGCACACAAGCCACTGTATAGCACGCGCACGTTGTGGCGGGAAAAACTCACTTGCAAGATGCGCCATGTACAAACCGGGCACAGCGAGCTCAAGCAGAATCGAAGCGACGGCATGCGCCAGGAGATGCTCAGCGCCACCAAGCACCTTCGTTACCAAGCCAGCGGCCAGCGTAAGAACGATGGCCATAAACCATTGCGAGAGAGCGTTCATTCGCATGCGCCACACCCTCCATCATCATGCAGGTGTGTGCTCTCAACCTGCACGGTTGCATGTGCGATACTGAATCGTTCGCGGAGCACGTTCTGAACATCGCGAACAACGTCGTCGCTGTTTCGTTCGGAAACGACGTGCACAGTTGCCGTTGTGCTACCAACGCTAAGCTGCCAAATGTGAACATCGTGCACGTTCGTTACGCCATCGATCGACATCAACGCGGCGGTTACATCGGCAGGCTGCACATCGTCAGGTGCAGACTCCATGAGGATCACACTTGACTGCCGGATAACTGACACCGCACCACGCGTGATCAGCACTGCAATCACCATCGAGATCACGGGATCAATCCACTCCCAGTGTGTTACCGACAGAATAACTGCACCAATGATCACACCTCCGCTCGAAAGCAAGTCAGTCATCACGTGCAGATAAGCACTGCGCGTTGTGACATGTTCGGATCGATGGAGATACAACGCGCTAATTGCGTTGGCGATGAAGCCAATAATCGCAATTGCGAGCATCGATTCTGCGTGCACGTGTATATCATCACCAGCGAGACGCCGTATCGCCTCGATGACGATGTAGATACAAATGCCAATGAGCAGAAATCCATTGGTAAGTGCGGCAAGAATCTCGATGCGACGCAGCCCAAAGGTGTAGCGCACATCATGCTGCGCCCGCGCCCTGGCTGCTAGTCGCAACCCGAAGAATGCAATCAGGAGCGATGCGAGATCGACAAGCACGTGGCCGGCGTCAGACAGAAGCGCGAGACTTCCAGAGTAGAATCCGCCAACAACCTGCGCAATGAATACGGTTGATGTGAGGGCAATCGCGATGCGCAAGGGGCGAATATCGCGATGCTCGTGATGGTGGTGATCATGACCATGATGATGGTCATGTCCACCCATGTGAACGTGCATGAACATTAGCGTGTGAAGAGCTTGACGATGTGGTCAGCGTGAAGGATCAGAAACACCACGGGTGCAGCGAAGAGCATCGAATCGAACCGGTCGAATACGCCGCCATGTCCGGGAAGCAACTCCCCAGAGTCCTTTACTGTGGCGTCGCGCTTGAGTAGGGACTCAGATAAATCACCGAGTGGACCGACGATGCCGACAACTGCACCACACATGAGCGCAGTCGTGAGATCGAGCGATGGCATGAGATACATCGAAAGCACCCCAAATCCGGCCGTTGAACCTACGAGACCACCGATGGCCCCCTCCCAGGATTTCTTCGGGCTAACGCGCGGGAACAGTTTGTGTCGACCAATAGTGAGGCCAACGAAGTAGGCGGCGATGTCTGCCATCCAAACCGAAACGAAGAGTGTGACGACGAGCGAGCAGCCCTCTGCACCCCATGTGCCGAGAAGCTCTGGCTGCTTCGTGAAGCGGAGTCCGATCAGCGATGCCATCGATATGCCGATGTAGGTTACACCGAACATCGTCGTTGATGTATTGAAGACGGCATTCTCTTTGGCTCGGAAGAGCTCGATCGTGAGCGTCAGGATCGTACCGACCATCATCACGAGTCCGATTACCGAGGCTGATGCCATCAGACCCCGTGCGCCATCCCCTACAACCATGTACCCGACGCCCAGAAGCATCGCCGAGGTCACGAGAATTCCCACCGCCTGATTTGGGCTGGCATGCTTGCTATCGGCCAGATGGTAGAACTCCCGCAAGGCCTGCAATGCAATGGCCACAAGGGCAACAATGAAGAACCAGCTGCCTGCATACACAAGGCTCACGGCCAGCGGAATGCCGACCGCTCCAACAAGAACACGTTTTCCGAGATTCGTCATGACGCGAAGCTACGTACTTTCGCATCCTATGACGGTGTATAATCTCCCCGACAAGGAGTCGTTCAACGTACTCCTTACTGGCGACCCAGATTTCGTTCTGGAGTTTGCCACCATTCTTGATCGACACAATGTGCCGTTCAACATTCTGCCGTCGCTCGATGAGATCGACGAGTTGGACATCGAGCTTGAACTCCTCGAGCGTTCATCGCCCGGCGATATCGCTGATGGTGCAGCCTATGGCGCGTACGCCGATCGTGTCCTCTCGGACATTCGTGCATCTGCCGGCAGTTACTCGCACATCATCGAACTGTCGGTTGCGGCGCACTTCGATCGAAAGATCACGCTTGAGATCGCAAGTTCGGTGAACCCACGCGCAACTGTGATCGCTTCTGTGCTTACCAATACCGCCACTGAACTCGGCATGGTAGCCAACATCGGACAACGCATCGTCGGTGTAACGCTCGTTCCAAGTGTGATGTCGACAGCAACAACGATTGACTTCTGTGCAGGACTCAACACGCAGCAGTCGCACGTGGAGCATGCACGCGCCCTGCTGACACATCTCGGTTATGGCGTCGAACTCGTCGAGGACCGTGTGGGCCTGGTCCAGATTCGTGTCCTTGCGATGCTCATCAACGAGGCTGCATTCTCCGTCATGGAGGGTCTGGCCACACCCGAAGACATCGATAACGCGATGCGTCTTGGTGTGAATTATCCTAAGGGGCTTCTCGCGTGGGCCGACGAGATCGGCATCGGCGTCGTTACGCTCATTCTTGATGGCCTGCGTCGCGAATACGAGCAAGAGCGATACCGTCCGTGCGTGCTGCTCAAACAAATGATGCGTGCTGGCTGGACAGGCAAAGCGGCTGGTCGTGGGTTCTTTACCTACGCGTGATCACCCTGTGATTCGCCTGTTTCTCGACTTCGACGGAACGATCGCCGTGAACGATGTTGGCGACGAATTCTTCCGCACCTTTGGCGACTTCGAACGTCTGCACGCCGAGCTTCTACGCGGCGAGTACTCTGTTGCCGAGTACTACCGACGTTCAGCCGCTTCCGTACGCGATATGAGCGACACCGCCGTTGCGACATTTCTTGCAGCGCAGGAGCTCGACTCCGGAGCGCGGGACCTCATCACATGGTCTGTGCGCGAGAGTATTCCGACTGTGGTTGTAAGCGATGGCTTCGACCGCTACATCGAGCCACTGCTCGAGCGCGAAGGCATACGCACACACGTCGACCTTGCGTGCAATACGCTGCAGGAAACGGAGACAGGACTTCTTCCCGTGTTTCCTGGTGCAACGGAATCATGCGCATGCTTTTGCGCATCATGCAAGCGCAACACACTCCTCGTGCGCAGCGCGATGGACGATGTACTGATCTATGTGGGCGACGGACGCAGCGATGCATGTGCCGTGGAATACTGCGATGTTGTCTTTGCGAAGGGTATTCTTGCAGCATCATGCACCGAGCGAGGCATCCCGCATCATCCGTATCGCACGCTCACTGATGTGATGATGATCCTGCAAGCCAAGCTCCGCGATGGCTCGCTCCGTGCTCGTCGACAAGCACGCCTAGCACGCCAGCGTGCAGTGGCAGCAGAGTAACGCATTAAACCAACCCACCGTGTTTGCTGTCGAACGCCCACATTCGACCACGAACTACTTGTGAGAACGCTATGACAACAACGCCCATCCTTCGCCTTTTGATCATTTCGATGCTTGCTCTCGGAGCACTCACCACATCGGCCTCAGCACAGCGCGAGCGCGGACGTGGCAAGGAAGCGCGCAAGGCGCGTACCGAGCTTCGCACCGAACTTCGCACGTGGTTTACGAAGTCCGTCTACCCAACGATGAAGCAATGGCACGACGCATATGATGCGCAGCTTTCTGCATCCGATCGCGCAACACTTCAGCAGCTTCGCACGGAATCACGTCAAGCACGTGAACGTCTCGAAGATGGTCTCACAAAGCTGCTCACAGCTCCACGTGGTGAACGTCGCGACCTCGCGGAGGACATTCGCGACGACTATCGCACAACGATGAAATCGATCATCGATCGCGTCACACCAATTGCAAAGTCATCCCGCACATTCCTACGCGGCCTCTTCGACAAGAACGAGACACAACTTGAGACATGGCGTGACGAGTCGCGCAAGATCGTCGACGCATGGCATGCACGTCACGACGACGAAGGCGACCGTCCCCGCAAGAACATGGGCGGCTTAGCACTCCTCGGTGGCGACGGACGAAAGGCGGCACTCCGCTTCATCCTGTGGGATGGCACACTCGAGCAGGCCGTCAACGATGATGACGGCGACCGTCCAGACCGTCGCTAAGATCTGGATCGTAGTTTTGTCGTCCGTTGACGCATTCTCCAACTACGACCATACCACGCATGAACATCATCACAATCTCAGGTTCACTCAAGGCTACCTCATTCAACACGGGCTTGCTCCGCTCGCTCGCGCAGATCGCGCCAGAGGGAATCGTGGTGAGTGAGGCATCGATTGCCGACATTCCCCTGTTCAATGAGGATCTTGAAACGACTGGTTTGCCCCCTGCAGTAGCAACCTTGAAGCAGCAGATCGCCGATGCCGATGGTGTGATCATCTCGACACCGGAGTACAACTTCTCGTACTCAGGTGTTCTGAAGAATGCCATCGATTGGGCATCGCGGGGGCCTGTGCGCCCCTTTGCCGAAAAGCCAGTCGCTACACTCTCGGTGAGTCCCGGCAACTTCGGAGGCATTCGCGCGCAGACCGATCTGCGTCGCTTGATGCACAGCATTGGAGCACATGTTCTGCCAAAGCCTGAGATTGCGATTCCACAAGCGAAGCTGAAGTTTGATGATGATCGGCGCTTGACTGACGAAGCAACGCACGCAATGCTCACAGCAATGCTCGAGAAGTTCGGCACGTTCATTCGCACACATCAAACGCAATCTGCGGAGTAACACGATGGATCCGATGGTCATTCGTGCACACGAGCGGGGTCATGCATTCTTTGGCTGGCTGGACTCGTACCATACGTTCAGCTTCGGCAATTACATGAACCCGGATCGCATGAACTTTGGTGCACTTCGCGTGCTCAACGATGATACCGTAGCACCGGGCGAAGGCTTCGGCACGCATCCGCATCACAACATGGAAATCATTTCGATCCCTCTTGAAGGGACAATGATGCATCGCGACAGCATGGGTTCGGAGCAGGCACTCCATGTTGGCAACGTTCAGGTGATGTCGGCCGGTAGCGGCTTGACACACTCGGAGTACAATGGATCTGCAACAGACGCATTGAAGTTTCTGCAGATCTGGATCGTCCCACACACGCGCAACGTGGAACCACGCTACGACGAAGTCAATGTCGGCACGCTCACACCAAACGTTGAACACACCATCATCGCGCCACACGGCCACGCCGGCGCGATGTGGATCCATCAAGATGCATGGCTGAGTCTGGCGGATCTTACGGAAGGCGCTTCGCTCCAACGCGAACAGCGCGCTCCCGGAGTCGGAACGTTTGTGATGCCGATCGAGGGCTCATTGCTGGTGAACAACACGCAGCTTGCACGTCGGGATGCAATCGGACTTTACGATGCGTCGACGGTGACAATCCATGCACAGTCTGCAGCGCGCGTGCTGATCATCGATGTGCCCGTTGTACTCGCCTAACACGGACGTACTTCTCGAGCTCGACACCGGCGTAGAGCACCACACCCAGTAGCACAACTACAAGCCACGACCGTAGATCGATCGCTGCTGTACCGAAGAACTGTTGCGCAAAAGGCGCATAGACGAACACAGCCTGCAACGCGAGCATCCCAGTGACGCTCGCCCACAGCACTCGCTGCTCAATGAGTCCGTGATGTCCGGGCCGCGTGTGCGACCTGCATGCTACCATGTAGAACATCTGCATTACGACAAACGCTGTTGCTGCAACGGTACGCGCATGTTCAATCGTCGATCCTTGCGACATCTCGTACATGTAGAGTCCGAACGCCGATGCCAACAGGAATGCACCAACGGAGATCGTGCGCCAGATCAGGAAGCCACCAAGCAGCTCTTCGTGCGACTCTGCAGGTGATCGACGCATAATGTGCGGCGCAGGGGGCTCCACTGCAAGCGGCAAGCCTAGGATAACACCAGTGGTAAGATTGATCCACAGAATCTGCACAGGCATAATTGGCAAGGCTATGCCGAGTGCAACTGCAGTGAGCACAACAAGGCCCTCGCCTACATCGGTCGAGATCGCAAAGGTCACATACGAACGAATGTTGTCGTACACCGTGCGACCTTCTTCAATCGCTGCAACAATCGTTGCAAAGTTATCATCGGTGAGCACCATTGCTGATGCATCCTTGGCGACATCCGTACCCGAGCGTCCCATCGCTACACCAATGTCAGCGGCCTGTAGTGCTGGTGCATCATTCACACCATCACCGGTCATCGCAACAACATGTCCTTCCCGCTGCAGCGCCAGCACAAGACGGTACTTTTGCTCAGGCGAGACACGTGCAAACACCGAGCCGCGCGTAGCTGCCTGTCGCAGCGCATCATCTGACATCGCCTCGAGTTCGCGACCAGTGTACGAGACAAGTTCAGCACCACCGATGCCAAGTGATCGTGCAATCGCCTCAGCAGTTGCACGATGATCCCCAGTGATCATCTTCACCGCAACCCCTGCACGGTGGCATATGGCAATCGAATGCTGCACATCGGCACGCGGTGGATCTGTCATCGCAACAAGTCCGAGAAACGTCATCGACTGGAGGTCGCTCTCGTGCAGCGCTGATCGCAGTGGCTCGTGCCGTACCTGTGCGCATGCAAGCACACGATATCCCTGCTCGGCATAGGCGTGTTCGCGCGCATGGATCGCATCAACATCCAACGGCTCAGTCGTTCCGTCGTCACGGAGTTGATCGGTGCAGTGTACGAGCACACGTTCAACCGAGCCCTTCATGTAGACGAGCGATGCCGTGCCATTGGCAAACGACATCGCCATGTACTGTCGGTCGCTCGAAAACGGAATCACATCCAACTGCGGCAGCGTGCGATGGAGTTCGTCGCGCTGCATGCCGGCCTTGGCTCCAAGAACGACGAGTGCCGCTTCGGTTGGATCGCCGACAACCTTCCACTGACCCTGATCTTCCGCTATCGAGGCGGTCGAGCACAGAACACCACATGCAACAGTTCCACGGTAGGCTGCATCCTGCGCGACATCGATCGTGCCATGTGGTGCATAGCCGCGCCCTTCCACCGTATACGCATGCGTTGGTGTCGCCACAGCGACGACCGTCATTTGATTTTCGGTGAGCGTACCTGTCTTATCCGTACAAATCACTGTGGTCGAACCCAGCGTCTCAACCGCTGGAAGACGTCGGATGATTGCCTTGCGTTGGGCCATGCGATGCACGCCGATGGCAAGGATGATGGTGACAGCAGCCGGCAGACCTTCAGGTATCGCGCCAACGCTGAGCGCAACGGCAGCCATCACTGCATCGGTAAACGTATAGCCACGAAGCAGCGCAATGCCTATCGTCACGGCAGCAACAACGAGTGTGACACGCAACAACAACACGCTGAACCGCTGAATACGTCGCGTAATTGGCGTCTCGATGTCGACGGGCTCCGCAAGATGCTGCGACACACGTCCAACTTCTGTGTCTGCGCCAATGGCAATTGCAAGACCACGGGCACTGCCACGCACAACTGTTGTGGATGCGTACGCCATGTTCGTGCGTTCAGCAACGATGCGATCAGCATCGATTGCGTCGGTGTGCTTTGCCACTGCAACTGATTCACCTGTCAGCACGGCTTCAGCAACAGAACATTCGCGCGTCCAGACCAGCCGTAGATCAGCCGGCACGGTGTCGCCTTCATGCAGCACCACAAGGTCACCCACCACAATGTCCCGACGATCAAGCGTCTGCTGCACGCCCGCGCGAATCACCGTAGCTGTTCCGTGCACACTCCGCTGCAGCGCACGCATGGCAGATTGCGCACGACCCTCTTGAACGAATCCAATGAGTGCGTTGATGAAGACAATGCCAAAGACAACGGAGGCATCGACGAGTTCGCCCAGCAGGAGCGCAAGTACACCACTCGCAAGTAGCAGAAGCACGAGCGGGGCTATGAACTGACGTCCGAGACGCTTCCACCACGATTCGATCGTACCCGATGGAAGTTCGTTCCTACCCAACGTTGCCTGCCGCGATGCTGCGTCTTCCGATGCAATACCATGAACGGTGGATGATCGCGTTAGCTGCTCGACTGTTGGGCAGTCAAGCGTATGCCAGTCACGATGTCCATGATCGCTCATGCGTGCACAAGATCAACCAGCGTTCGAAGATGTCCGCTCGCAACAATTGCGCGCGTCGCTTCCATGTCGTGATAGAGCACACGATCTTCCGTAGCAAACGGAACTACTTCCCGCACGTGTGCAACGACGCGCTCCAGCGGCGCACTCGATGTGAGTGGACGCAGCAAGTCGATACCTTGTGCTGCACAGAGAAGTTCAATGCCCAGGACATTCTCAACGTTCGTCACAACAGTCCAGAGCTTACGTGCAGCGATACTCCCCATCGAGTTGTGATCTTCTTGATTCGCTGACGTAGGGATGCTATCAACACTCGCAGGATGTGCATGAATCTTATTCTCACTCACGAGTGCTGCAGCAGTGTACTGCGCAATCATCATCCCGGAGTGGAGTCCACCCTTCGGTGTGAGGAACCGTGGCAATCCGCCCAGCGCATGGTTTACCATGCGCTCGGTGCGTCGCTCGGAGATATTCGCAAGCTCTGCGACGGCAATCGCCAAATAGTCGAGTACTAAGGCAAGGGGCTGACCATGGAAGTTGCCACCCTCAACATGGATGTCATCGTCAGGGAAGATGAGCGGATTGTCTGTTACAGCATTCATCTCGCGCTCGATCACACCCTTGGCAAACGCAAGCGTATCACGCGTTGCACCATGCACCTGCGGCATGCATCGCAAGCTATACGCATCCTGCACCTTCGTGTCGTTCGTACGGTGCGACTCTCGGATGGCACTACCCTGCATCAACGCACGCAGGTTTGCTGCGGACTGGATCTGACCCGGATGTGGGCGTGTGGCGTGCAGTCGTGGATCGAATGCATTGTCGGTACCGCGCAACGCATCGCACGACAACGCGCCGATGATATCCGCATGCGCCGCGAGATTCATCGCGCGGTGCAGCGCCAGCGCACCGAATGCACACATCATTTGTGTGCCGTTGATCAACGCCAAGCCTTCCTTTGCTTCAAGCACCACAGGCGTAATGCCATGCGCACGCAGGACGTCGGCGCTTGGCATGCGAGCCCCTTCGACAACACACTCGCCGCGTCCGATGAGAGCAAGGGCCAGATGCGACAGCGGTGCGAGATCGCCACTTGAACCAACGCTACCCTGCGATGGAACAACGGGAATGATGTTTGCATTGATCATGGCAATCAACGCATCAAGCGTTGAGCTGCGTACACCTGAGTGCCCCTTTGCAAGAGCATTCACACGCAACATCATCATTGCACGAACGATCTCTGGTGGTAGCAGCGGACCCATCCCTGCTGCATGCGAGATGATGAGGTTCTCTTGCAGTGCATGCACATCTGCCGGAGGAATCACAACGTTGGCGAACTCACCGAAGCCAGTTGTAAGTCCGTACACGACGCGACCCTCGGCAATCCAGCGATCCACCACGCCACGTGCGCGATCAACGCGTGCGCGAGCTTCGGCGCTCAGCTCGATACGCACCGACGCATCGTATGCAGCCTGAACAAGTGTGTCAATTGTCAACGTCTCACCGTCAAGAACCACTACCATCGATTGTATTCCAGAGTGCTGTTAGAGTGTTGCTGCTGTGTCAGGGGGCCAGTGCTTCAACGCAAAGCCCGAGCGTGGATCGTATTCACCATACGTTGCTTGCTCGCCAAGCCAATGTCCGAGATTGATATAGGTGCCGCTGCCGACCGTTTCGACGGTAGCGCGATGCCTATGCCCCATCACCACGTAATCGTATCCGCGTGCCGTCTGCTGCGCTGCGAAGTCGCGTAGTCCGTCGTGCGGACCATAATCCTTCGCGCTTGTATGATCGCGGCTAGTTCGCGAGGTGGCCGATGCAAGACCGATGCCCAGATCTGGATGAATCCAGCGGTAGAGCAACTGTGCGACACGATTACGAAGGATGCCTCGAAGCATCAGGTATCCCGTGTCGTTATGTGCCTTGCCATCGCCGTGGCTGATGTACAGTCGGGTTGAACCGATGGTCAGATCGACATCACCAAGATCGACCTCGATACCCAGCTCGTCGCGGAAGTAGGTGTGGTGTCCGAAATCATGATTTCCGATCAGATAGGAGATCGGAACGCCAGCATCCCGGCATTCGGCCAGGGCCGCAAGTGTGCGGACATGCCAGCGAGGGATAACCGAGGAGTAATCGAACCACAGATCAAAGAGATCGCCCACGATAACGATGTGGGCCGAGCGGGTGGCCGCGGAACGGAGCAGAGACACCAGGTGTTGCTCCCGGCGACGATCCGTGGCACGGTCCCCTAGGCCAAGATGGACGTCCGAGATGAACGTCACAACCTTGCCATCCGGAACGTCCAACGAGAGCGATCGAACCGAGACCACGGGGTTGAGCATAACGGTAAGATAACGCCGGGAAGGTCGGCGCGGGCTATCTTTGCGGGTCCAGATCAGGAATCCTATGTCTGTTACCAACACAACACGTAAGCGCGTAACCACCCGACGCCTCATCGAGATGAAGGCCAAGGGCACGCCTATTGCATGCCTGACGGCATACGATGCTATCACGGCCGGCATTCTTGATTCTGCCGGTGTTGATGTGTTGCTTGTAGGCGACTCCGTAGGGAACGTCGTGCAGGGTCACGACACAACGATCCCCGTGACGCTTGAGCACATGATTTACCATACCCAGACCGTTGTGGGTGCAGTTAATCACGCGCTCATCGTTACCGATATGCCCTTTATGAGCTACCAGGTGTCTCCGCAGGAGGCTTTCCGCAATGCCGGCCGACTGATGAAGGAAGCTGGATGCGGCGCGGTGAAGCTCGAGGGTGGACAGCGTGTACTGGAAGCTGTGCGATTGATGACCGAGAGTGGCATCCCGGTGATGGCGCACCTTGGCCTAACTCCACAGAGCATCCACCAGTTTGGCTCGTACAAGGAGCGTGGTGCTACCGACGAAGAAGCAGCACAAATCAAGCGCGATGCAATCGCACTCGAACAAGCTGGTGCGTTCGCTGTTGTTCTTGAAAAGGTACCGTCGCATCTCGCGAAAGAAGTCACCGCGAGTATCTCGATCCCAACGATTGGTATCGGTGCTGGACCTGACTGCGACGGACAGATCCTTGTGTGGACAGACATGATGGGCATGTCAACCGAGTTTCGTCCGAGGTTCGTTCGTCGCTATGCCGAACTGCACGACGTCATGACGTCGGCCGTGCAGCGGTACGTCGCAGACGTGCGCAAACACGAGTTCCCGGGTCCGGAGGAGAGCTACTAAATGACTCTGGCGCCGCAGGTTATTGTCGTGACACTCTGTGCGGTCGCATTGCTCTGCGCATGCTCGAGCAATGTGATCACGAATCCACAGGACGTTGTGTTCCCGGATTCGAACGTGCGTTTCCGCGGTCATGTGCAGCCGTTTCTCACGGTCACCTGCGCCAATGGCGGTTGCCACTCCGACATTACGGCTGCCGCGGGCATTCGTCTGACGTCGTATTCATCGATCATGTTCGATCGACCAAATCTCATCGTCCCTAACCGTCCAAGCGAGAGCGTGATTATTCAGGTTCTCGAGGGCGTTCTTCCCCATCCGTTTGGCGGCCTCGACCAGCGCATAACGTCGAATCACGTGGTTGGTATGCGTCGGTGGGTTGCTGAAGGTGCTCTCAACAATTAGCATTCGTAGCGTTTTTTCTTGGAGTTCCCTACCATGGTTGTTGCACGCAGTTTTCTCCTCGGTCTTCTTGCTCTCGTTGTCGTGATCGGATGCGAGCCTAAGGTTCGTCCGGTGCCAATTGAGTCGCTCAAGGTTGTCACCGACGATGCACGCAAGTTCGAAGTCAAGGTTCCGGCAAACTGGAACATTCAAACGCGCAAGGGCAGCATGATCCTTGCCACATCATCGAAGTCGGCTGCAAGCCGCTTCAACACCTTCGGCAAGGGTGAAGGCGGAGCGAAGATTGAGCTTCGTGTGATTCCGATCGATAGTGTCAACCCAACGATGGCTGCCATCATCGAAAAGTCGAAGCTTGAATTCGAGCGCGACACAACAAAGCCAAAGGACATCAGCGATTCACCGGTTCCGATGTACCTCGACGAAGCCACAACGTTTGGTGGCAAGGTTGGCAAGAAGCTCTCCGTTGAGTTCGACCAGATCGACGGCAAGTGCCGCATGGAGATGTATTTCGCCGAGAATGACTCGCTCGTGACAACGCTCACGCTCGCTGCATTTGGCAACACGTTCCAAGACTACGAAGCTGAATTCGCAGAGATCATTAAGTCGGTAAAGCTTGCGCAAAAGGTTGTTGTTGCACCAAAGGTCGACACTGCAGCACCGGCCGGACCAGAGCCACCATCGACAACACTCCGCGCGTACGCAGCTGCTGACTTCTCGATCAAGATCCCAGACAACTTCCAGGGCACGAAGGGCAGCTCAAAGGGTCTGTCGTCGATGAGCTTTGCCGGTTCACGACTCGACTGCACAATTCAAGTTGATGTGTTCGATGCGAAGGATCAGAAGAACCTCGACAAGATCATCGAGCAGAACAAGGCTCGCTATAACGGCGCAAAGGCTACACCAACAACAGTCAACGGACAGAAGGCGTACTACTTCAACTATGCCGGCGGTGCAAACGTTGGATCCCGCGCGTACTTCACGGTGAAGGGCGACAAGATGTTCCGTATTACGCTGAACTGGTTCAAGGATGAGCAAGCAGTCTACCTGCCTCTCTTTGAGCAGTGCGTAACATCAATGAACCTGAAGTAACCTCCTCAGCAACGCAGCAACGAACGCGCGTCGGCCCCTGGCTGGCGCGCGTTCGCTATTTTGTGCCCATGCTTCGCATCGCTCTCATCGCCACAGTAACAGCACTCCTGCTTGGAGCATGCGCGGGCACTCCGGTACTGCCAGACCCATCGGGTCCGTCCGTTACAACGTATCGCATACCAGATTACCTACTCGCGGCGCGTATTGGTACATCGACAACGCTGGTGTACACCACTACCGACATTACACCATCGGGTGACACATCGATCACTCCGTATGCGACGTATCGATTTACCGTCATCGACACTGCTGTGTCCGTTGCGCCGCAAAAGAAAGCTCTTGCCGTGCAACGCGAGACCACACAGGGTGGCGTTACAATCGTCGATACCACGTATCACTGGGCTGATGCCTCTGAGTTGATCACGTTTGAACGCGCAACTGATACCGTCGGACGCCGTCGCCTGGCCGCCCCGCTGGCTCCAGGCACAACGTTCCCACGGCGTACTCGCGAAGGCACCGAGCCGACGAACATCTACACTATCGTGACCTGCGTTGATACGGTTGCTACCCCGGTACGCGTGTTTGTTTCGTGCGCTCTGATTCGCATGCAAGCAACAACATCTACCGAGACGCAACGAACACAGACAACTGATGAGTTATGGTTAGCACCTGGTTTCGGAATCGTGCGGCAGCGCCAGACGCGCGTGGTCACAACAACGGCCACAAATCAACGAGCTACTTCTATTCTTGAGTCATCCCTTGTTGCCATTACACTCTAACATCGCACGAGCGATCGTGGTCGCTCTGCTGATTGCCGGTTCGTCCGCGGCTATGGCGATCCCGCAGTTTTCAGCGCTCACTGGTAACCGCTGCATCAACTGTCATGTGAGCCCAACCGGTGGCGGACTCCGCAACGAACTCGGATGGTACAGCTGGTACGACGTCAGCATGGTGCCACGCAAGTCGTCCCTGATTTCCTGGGCATATCCCGAAGATGAGTCGAACCAGTTCTTCGACGGTCTGCTCACCGTTGGCATGGACATGCGTGTGCAGAGCACACGACAGTTTCTCGAAGGATCGTCGCGCGCAACATTCCCCATGCAAGCAAGCTTGTACGCTGCAGTAACGCCCGTAAAAGCCGTTACCGTCGAGGGCACATTCAATCTTGCTGCGCTACGCATCAATGATGTTACACGCAGCACCTATCCCGGACAGCGCATGGGATCGGCATCGGTGCTCTTCCAGCCAGATGCGTCACTCCCCTTGATTCGCGCCGGCTTGTTTCGTCCGTCAATCGGTATGCGCTACGACGATCACACCATGGCGCCGTACAGCTGGGCCAACACATCCCTGCGTCAGACATATCTCGCGCCTGATTGGTCGGAGTTTGGTGCTGAGTTGAATTACGAATCACTCAAATGGCTCTCGGTACAAGCTGGCGTGTTCGGCTCTGAAGCACTCTCACGTCTGCGCGTCAGCAACGGACTAGCATCACAATCTGTGATTCAAGGCAACAGTCCGACACTTACAGCGCGAGCAGTCGTGTGGCCTCGCGCGTTTAACGACATGCTTAACATGTGGTTCGGCGGTTCGATGCTGATGAACGGCGACTTCCGCATGACGAGTGCGTTTGCCGGTATTGGCTTGAGCGACCACCTCTCACTGATGCTCGACTATACCACCACAGAACTCGACGATGCCATACGCACGAGCAACTTTATGGCAGAGCTCGGCTATCAAGTGTATTCGCCGTTGCTCGTCTATGCGCGCTATGAGCGCTACAGCACCGACCAGGAACTCGCACCGGGTACGATTGCTGCGAATGCAGCCGTGTTCGGCGCACAGATCTTCGTGCTTCCCTACGTCGAGCTTCGTCCCGAGTACCGCATCTGGGACACCTGGAAGGAAGGCACGGCCAATCGCTGGAATCTCCAACTTCACCTCTTCTACTAAGGCACGCACATGATTTGGCGCTTGCTCATCATCATCGGCATCGTTGGCATCCTCGTAGGGGGCGGCCTATGGTTCAAGGACGGACGGCAGATCTTCTCGAAGGATCGTGAAGAGATTGTGACGATCGTCAAGGATCCTCTCTTTGGTACAGAAACGAAGCAGGTTACCTATGAACCACGCTTCCGCTTCGGCTTGCTCCCTCTGGATGCAACGCCCCAGGCAATTCCGGCAAGCCTTGCGTTCGTTGCGGGAACCTCGCTCGTGCTGATCGGGTTGGGATGGTGGAAGCTTCGTTCGAAACAATCGTAAGGGATTAGGCATGTCATCACCATCATCACGACGGCATTTCCTCCGCAGCGCCGCTGCATCGATCGGACTCGCCATGTCGGCTGCTACCGTAGCGACACTTGTCGCTGGTTGCGAAACTGATGAGTCGAACCCAACACCATCAGGCACAACATTTACCGTCGATGTTGCTGCTGTTCCTGAACTCGCAAACGTGGGTGGCATCACGCTGCGTCTGATTGCCGGACTCAACGGTGGCGCACCGGTGTTCATATCACGGATCGCGTCCAACACGTTTGTTGTCTTCAGCTCGATTTGTACGCACGCAGGCTGTGAAGTAAACCCTCCTGCTGCTGCCGGAGCCGACATCATCTGCAGCTGCCACGGTGCACAATTTGCTGCTGCCGACGGAGCAGTGAAGCGTCAACCGAATACCGGTAGCGCAACTGATCTCAAGCGATTCCCATCGGCGTTTAATTCGTCAACGAACATTCTGACTATTACTGCGTGAACCAACTACCCGCATCTCTGCACGATGCGGTGCGCACATCATTCGATGATGTCGTGCATCGAGGTCGACATCTCTCCACGGCATTCGAACATCTGTTCCGTGAATTGCGTCCGTCAGCTGATGATGCACGCGCTATTCGCACAGTGCTCATTCAGGCTGTGCGCTACGCCGACATCGATGCGGCGCTCCGCGGCGACCTCGACGGTCTGATCGATCCCGATCGTGCTGCACTTCCGCAGCTCCTGCGCGATGGCATCACACAGGCATACGGCGATGCTGCACAGAGCGTGATCGCGGCGTTACTCGCGGATGCGCCAACGTTCATTCGCGTGAACACGCTCAAGACGACGGTGAAGGAATGTGTGGCGGCCCTGACTGAGTATCAACCTACGATTGTTGAAGACGATGCCGTACGCATTGCATCGCCCTTCGGGTTGTTTACATCACAGGCGTTTCGCGATGGCTGGTTTGAGCAGCAAGACATTACATCACAGCGAGCAGGACATGAACTCCACGTCGAGCCGGGTCAGCGCATTGTTGACGCATGTGCAGGCGCTGGTGGGAAGACGTTGCTGTTTGCAGCAGCGATGAAGAATCGCGGACGCATCATCGCGCTCGACACGAGCAGTGAAAAGCTTGCCGCGCTCAAGCAGCGATGCATTCGCGCAGGCGTAGATATCGTCGATGCACGCCCCATAACGTCCACAAAAACCGTGAAGCGTCTGGCCGACTCTGCAGATGGCGTATTCATCGACGTGCCATGTAGCGGCACTGGTGTGATTCGTCGGAACCCAGACATTCTCATGAATCTCAACGAGCAGATGCTCAACGAGCTCATCACCGTTCAAGCAGAGATCCTTCGTCGCAACGCCAGGATTGTCCGCGTGGGCGGCAGCGTTGTCTATGCAACGTGCAGCATCCTTCCCTCCGAGGGCAAGCAGCAGATCGAACAGTTCTGCGCATCCGACGAAGGCGCGGCATTTACGCTCGCTTCGGAGTGGAGTACCCTACCTGGCGATAACGGCGGAGATGGGTTCTATGTGGCACGTCTTACACGAACGCGCTAACGCGTAACGACCGCATGACACGCGACTACACCATCGTGATCTTTGACGGCGTGTGCACGTTGTGCAACCACACCGTTGACTTTCTGATGCGTCACGACCCATCCGGCGAGTTTCGCTTTGCGTCGTTTCAGTCGCCCATCGGCGAAGAACTCCTTGCATCGCACGGCGTGGTGGGTCCGCCCACCACGGTCTACGTGATTACACGCACCGACATGCTCGTCGTCGAGAGCGATGCCATGATCCACCTCGGCACCATCCTCGGCGGACCCTGGCGCGCGGCCGCACAGATCATACGCATTGTCCCTCGGGGCCTGCGTAACACCATCTACCAATGGACCTCCCGAAACCGCTACCGCTGGTTCGGCAAGCGCAGCACCTGCCGGGTGCCCACCCCAGAGGAACGAGCCCGTTTTTTGTAGGGGGGGGCGAATATTCCGCCCAATCTTCATATCTTTGCGGTCCCTCTTTATGACCCAATCTCCCTCTGGAGTATCCCTATGAGCACGTACATCGTAAATCCTGTGAAGGTCCGCGCAGACGAGTCTGCAAAGGGCTCGATCTACAAGTCCATCGTAGCCATGGGGTTGCGCTCACGCCAGATCAACGATCAAATCAAGACGCAGATCTCTGAGCGCCTTGCAGACG
>CAJAIA010000009.1 GCA_903939735.1 uncultured Ignavibacteria bacterium | reverse complement strand
TGCTTTGATCACCCCGATCTCTGATGTGGCAAGAGAAGCCTCAACTAAATCGACAACAACTTTTGCATCACCTGTCAGCTTACTCTCCTGTATCTCCAACGGCAATGTTGCGATAGCCGGAATACTGTTGCGGTCGATGCCTTTGCCCAACAACCGACTGTATTGGTCCAGGTCATTCTGCACTGCATTAGCTAACACCCATAGTGGGTCTTCAGGACCTGATCTCTGTGTAATGTCAGGCAGATCAGGTAACGGTAGCTGAACATATGGAAGTGAAGGGTTAGCCGTGTTGACCATCACACGCAACCTTCTCGAGCTGTTAGGGATCTCAATACCCCCTGGAAATACTTTCTCGAAGCGCATTCCGAATAACGTGTCAAACTCGTATGCACAGCGCATTGATGCCGTGCGTAAACCTCCACGACAACGCGTCAGGGCGAGCGCCCACTCACTATTGAATGGATGCTTCTCCTTTACTAGTTTCCCAAGGGCGACCTTGAGTGGCAAGGACTGCATCCAGTAGGACAAGTCAGGGCGGTCTTTCGGTGGCTGTTTGTTCGTGTAATCGGTTGTATCGACTGAAACCGAGATTGCCTTTGCCAGATTATCATGATGACGGTCTTCACCGTAAACCTCGTACAACGAGTTTAGTTCATTCAATAGGATTGGCACTTCTGACATGACAGAATCGATTGCTTGGATATCAAACAGTAGCCTACGCTCTAATCCATAAATGAACAGGCGCACGTATCCTATATGAGCACTTGGATCTCGCCTACCCTCGGAGAGCCATCGTAAGTATGCTGCACGATTTCGCGGGGTCACATAGCCCGACGAATATGAGCTCGGGTAGATCGATATTGGTTCTGACACCTCGACAGTACTACGGCTTACCCGCGATGTAGGATCGATCAGAGCGGCTTCTTGACCACCCCAGCGGGTCAAGGACTGTAGTTGCTCCCCAACATACACCATCCCGTCTGTGAGAGTGAAACCTTTCACCTTCACCACTTGGCCAGGTGGCACCCAACAAGATCTTGATCCAATGATATCACTATCGAGCAGCGTAAAACCACCATCGACGTCAGACTCGTCATCCATCATGTTCGATGCATCCATTGTATTCTGCTGCATTATAGTGACATCAGTAGATGATTCAAACATATGCATACACGATCATGAGGGCACTATGCGCTGATGAATACTGATTTTCAGATACTAGCACGCAACAACGCAATCGGTGCGTCTTCGTACTTCACGACATAGTGCATTATAGACATGTGTAAACATTTTATTCACTATCGACTGCAAAGGTAAAGTACTGCGATTTTTCTGAGCGTTATCAAAGCTCATTTTCCCATGCCTCAGTACTGAACAAGTCTCAGCCGCAGTGCGCTCATATGTCGATATCATTCACACACGCATACATTATCAGGATCAGAGCAAACACCATCATAGCCAGAAAGACCGCTCCGGCTACTTTACGCTTGCGCTTAAAGCTGTCTTCGCCCATACCGTAAAGGATGTCGAACGGATTGATGCCTCGCTTCATAAGCGACTTGACCGACTGAACGACCAACATCTTGTACGTGTCTTTATACTCGGGATATGCAGAAGAATAGCTATCGGGGACATTGGTCACATAACACATGTATGAACTTAGCAGGACCTTGCTCATTTCAATCCGACTAACGGCGTCATTACGGACAAGATCAGCTGCCTCAGACATATTTAGGTGTCCGTACACGCTACTCCGGAAGTATGGCGTTGCCATTATGAACGTTACGGTCTCGTCACCCAGCTGCGCTTTATGTCTGTTCCAATCTGTCAGCCACCTACTTGCATCCCCTTCTATCCGAGGGTGCCAAATGCTGATGTGGTCCAGGTATGTAAGGAGGTAGTATGAGTCATACGGATAGAATGGAGCTTTAGCACTCTCGCCGCGGAGCTCACGAACACGGTTTTCTACCCTCGTGAAGAGTCGTACTGCGGTCTTTCTTCCTGGCTGCGAGTCCAATGGAATTGCAAGCAAGTCGATCGTCAGTTGCCGAGTACCTTCAATAATCTCGCGAGCAAACGAGTCTGTATGCCTCTTTAACTGTTCATGCGGCAACAGATCGTGGGGATGTTCAGGACAGTTGATTCCCTCACGCTCCATGAAGCGTTGCAAGGCATCAGCTGAATCGATGTTATCTATCATTGACATGTCTCAATCTGTAACTGACCCAAGCTACACAAAGCCCCATCCCGCTTATGCAGGACAGGGATGGGACATCTTGATCGTATCAACATTCGCGCTTGAAAGCAGAGTCAACATGATGTTGAGTCTAGTTAGTCGATGGCAAAGTACTGACTCTTGGCTGCACAGAATATCGACCTATGGATGCACTCGTTGAGCTGTAGATGCTCTACAACGCGGTACTGATACACTCGATAAACTTCCACATGACGTCACCACGCTTGACACGCGCATGGATAATCATCTTAGAAGGCATGCTGTCACACTTACCGTATCCAGCCAATGTTTCGGCGTCAATAACCTTCCACTCCTGCAGAAACGATTCACCTTCTGCGTCACTTGGCACTTGTCCTGATATGGCATCGACGAAAAGTGAACCTGACGATTGGCGCCTTTTAGAAATCTTGTAATAGCCTTGGCTTGGATCGATGTAGAATGTACAATGGCCGTACTCGAGTATACGTTCTCCCGCTACGACGGTATCGCGGATCAATGTCATACCCAACGCATCTGCAGTCGTTCTCACTTCGTTTCCAGATACACCCCATTTACATAGATATTGATCGCATGGCTTCGGGCGATCATAAATTTTGATCGCTGTGGTGATATCAATCATCCGCTTCAGTTCTTCTTTTGTGTATCGCTTCTTTTCAGCACTGCGGTTATCCAGTAGCGACTCAAAAGCCTTTTCTACCTTCTGCTGTCTTAGGACCTCTCGTTCCTTATCGCTCATCATATCTTCAGGTGCAGACGGCTGTCCTATCATAAAGTGAAATACATCACCATCGGCAATTCGCCCAATCACTTGGATGTGATAGTCCATCATTCGGGAAAGACTATCTCTGAACGATTCCATAATCTTCTGCCCGGCATCTGCATGCTTCTTCAACAGTCCATTAGTGAGTTGTTCATTGAGCTCGTTGATTTCACTAAGCGTAAAATCCACTTTTACGGCCGCCTCTTGAGCATCACCAAGTGAGTCTGTAAGTACGCGGTAACGCAGCGTCTTCTTTCCGATTGGAGATTCCAAGTACTTTGCGATACCCACTACGTCGGTCTTTGAAAGTGCCTGATAAACTGCATACGCCTTGATTGGATCAAGGTTAGCAGATGTTAGCACGTTATTCTTGAGATATCCTAGTGCATGGTTCAGTTGCACTTCTTCGATGACCTCCACACGTTCACTTCGTTTCTTCTTCGACCTGTTTGCCGTTCTCATGCTCTCAAGCACGCTCTCCGCAAACGCAATTCCGCCATCATCGATGACGTTAAAGCAAAGCAATGCATCTTGATCCTGTACAAGATTAGCAAATGACTCGTTGGTGTTGCTTACAACACAAATAGTGATGTTGCACAAGAATGCAACAAGAGCTCGCACATGCATTCAGTTTACTCCATGATATTCTAGTTCTTGCCAAAACATTTTACCGTTGATTGAAAGGGTGGATAAGCATCAAATGCCAATCGAGGTCATTCTACTTTGACTTACTACTAGATTGCACAAGGTTGCCACTGCTATTGAGTTTCATCACGATGATATGTTTGTCACCCTTATTCATGCCCTTGAAATCGCCATCATTTGACCCGGACATACCCGTGATCAAGACATCGTCCTTAACCGTTGTAATCGAATTACTCACGTCCCAGTCTGTTCCACCATACACTCTTGTCCAGAGCTGAACTCCATTCCCATCAAGCTTAATGACGAAGATGTCATATTCACCTTTCTTCATTCCGTTGAAATCACCATCATTCGATTCCGTCTCACCAGTAATCAAGATGCCGCCATCTGAGGTGCTGGTGATATCTGTTACTCGTTCTCTATGATTACCACCAAACGTCTTTTTCCACTGAACAACGCCATCACTGTCGACTTTAATGACAAAGATGTCCGCACTTCCTCTGTTCATACCCTCAAAGTCACCATTGTTCGATTCTGTTTCTCCCGCAATCAGAATCCCACCATCTGCAGTCGCAATCACAGACCGTCCCAAGTCCTGATCAGAGCCACCAAAGGTCTTCTTCCACAGAACATTCCCGTTCTGATCTAGCTTGAGGAGAAAGACATCATCGGCTCCGTAGTTCATTCCCTTGAATGTTCCATCGTTAGAACTCGTCCAGCCCGTGACAAGTAGAGAGTTGTCCGACATTCTGACTAGGCAACTACCAAAGTCGGTTCTCTTTCCACCATACGTCTTATTCCACAGAACATTCCCGTTCTGATCGAGCCTAATTATGAAGATATCATCCTCTCCTTGGTTCATACCCTTGAAGTCAACGTCGTTTGATTTGGTCACACCAGAGATTACGATACCATCACCGACAGTTACGATCGTGTTACATTCGTCATGTTCGAGACCACCGTACGACTTTTTCCATCGGATCTCTCCGCTCTTATCAAGTTTGGCGACTACTATGTCGCCATTCTCCGACTCCTCTTCATATGAGGACACTCCAGCCACAAGGACATCACCCTGAGCTGTGGTGGTTACAGAGTTGCCCCAATCATAACTTTTGCCACCAATTGTTCTCTTCCAGAGGATACGCCCATTATTATCGAATTTGATAACGAACAAGTCACTGCGGCCCAAGTTGATTCCATCAAAATCACCGTCATATGAGGATGTTGAACCTGTAATCAGGATACCATCATTAGTCGTGGTGATCGAATGTCCACCCTCCCCACCAGTCCCTCCATACACTCGCACCCATGTATCCTGCGCATCAAGGAATGTGGCACTATAAAGCAGCAAGAAGATCAACAGTAGCGACTTCAACATGAGAACTCCATCAGGTACGAACGGTGTGAGAAACGACTCGCAATATCTGTCTTTCCCCACAGCCATATCAGGCGCTACCACTTAAATCACATTAGCGTAATCGCAGTCGTACGTGATGATAATGAGCGTAGCAGACGAGTGACTACTACTATTATCCCAAGGTGAGAGTGCTGATGACTAAGTATGTTCATGAGCGATGTGTAACAGCGCATTTTTGACAACAGAAGAGTCAAGACAGATGTATCGTGTTGTTGTTGGCGCTGCATCAAGCAGACTATAGGCCATTGTGAAAGAAAAGCCAGAGTTGCAATCACAGATCGTTTTGCTCTACTGTTCAATGTCGCGATCCATTCTTGCGCTTTTGCTCACTCGTCCAATGTTGACGACTCGCATTTTCATTATTCAGGATACACCACATGAACGGGATACATAGTCAAGCGAAGCTGGACCCAACGGGACTTATGAAGGCTTGTGCTGAAGGGCTCCTTGGCGACTTAATCCGTTTAGCTCGCTGCGGGAATGCCGATATCACGAATGAACTCGCAATACACACTGTCATTCAGAGCATTGCTGCTGCTCGTGGGTATCATCATCATCACGAGTATCCGATATTCAAGCGTCACTCACTAGGTGACTGGCATCGCATAGACTTCGTATTCCATCATGAGGTCTATGAAGAAATTGCCAAGCAAAGAGGCACAAAGCATTACTCGCTGAGTCATAACGTAGTTGCCCTTGAAGTTAAGTTGTTCGGCACAGAAGCACGAAACAACACGAGTTATTTCGAAGAAGAAAACGCGACCGAATCTGATATCCGGCAGTGTAAAGATGTAACCAAGGACCTGCGTAAACTCACTGCGTTTTGTTCGATGATGGACACTACTGCTAAACGTTTGAAGGTGAACGTCAATGTCAACGCGTTTTTACTCGCCATCAACTTAGATGCACATCTAGGTATAAAGTGGGATCCTGTCAAAGCGCATTTGCCAGCTGCCAATCTGGAGTACGTCGATCGCTTTGAGTACACCAACGAATCGGTTTCAAAGGCTACTACGCTCTATCAGATAAGGCGCTAACCATCTTGAATCACTCTTGATCAGCTTTTTCGATGCATAGCGCTTGCTATGCCTGTGCCTGTTGCAGGTTGATCATTCAACGAAGACCTGTCCATCCCTTTGACTCGCAGTAGGCGCGAGCCTAACCGTCCGTGCTCCTCAGCACATCAAACGGATTACTACCGCCTGCGGTCATTTCATCGATCAGTGAGATCACGCAACGTTTACGCGAGGTTCGAACTCGACCTCGGTACAGGATGATATCTGGGGTGTGCTCGACTAAGTATCTGTACGACTGATACAAGTGCTTCATAATCGCGATTCTATTCTCATGACTTTCGTTGGCTGATTCGATAAGCCGACTCAGATCATGCTCTCTATAGGGGCATCTGTTGAAATAGCTAGTAGTCAGCAAATAGAGGTAACTACCTGTCATGCTTCTAATGCTGCTCTCAATTCGAATCAGCCCCGTAGTCTCTGAGAAGATAGACTCATCGTTGAACTCAATTCGATTGCCCCAGTATTCGACATGGGCAAAGTATGCCATCATTAACGACGGTTCTTTTGGATAGAACGGAGTCACGCTCGACGATTCAAGATCTCGCAGCAGGTCATACCAAGAACGATCTGACAGATCAGAATCTTGGAGCTCCCTTGTGCGATTTACAATCTCTGTCAGCAACTGCACTGCGACCCTGCGTCCAGGATGTGCATCGACCGGAATCGAGATAACGTCGATGTCCAACTTCCTACGACCCTCCTGCATCTCGCGTACAATCCTACTGACTGCCTGTTCATACTGTTTCCCGCTGTTCAATTCTGATCGGACAAGCGGCGATTCGAGATTCTCACGACGAATGAACAGTTCGAGTGATTCTGATGAGTTGAGGAGGTCGGTAGGCATGGATAATGGAGTAGGATAACTGTATGTAGATGTTACTTACGAGCATTTTGGAAGCATGATTGAGACAAGACCCACTAGTGCACAGATAACTAGAGCCCATCCACTGACCCGTCTGTAAAACCGCGAGTAGGTCGGATTGGATTCATGCTCTCTGCCTGTCTGCAGAACAAACCTCATTTGTTCTACACGCCCCCTTACTTCAGCAGGTACATCCTTCCCGTCCAGAAACTCTGTATCGATCGCAACATCTCGCTTCCCATCATGGATATCTTGAATCAACTGCGACCAATACATAGCCTCTGTCACTATCCCCTTCTCATTCAGATTTTCCCGACCAACAAACGAATTGTAGGACTCAAGTGAGTCGATAACTTCGATTTGTGGGGGTTCGTACAGGCTTCTCTGCACCTTTTCGTTTTCTTGCTGCTCAGTTACGGTTTGATCGATGATGTAAAGGATTGTCGGCAGGCCCGCTGCAGCCAGTAAGATCAGCAGCCATTCGAGGAATGATAAATCGAACAAAATAGGTGCTAGGGTAATGGATGTTACGACTAGAGCTACCACAGCACGTCGCTTGAGTGCTCTTACTCGCTGACGATAATGTCGTTCCTGTTGATCTGGGTCATATCCTTGGCTGAGCTCCTCCCGCAACTCTTCAGTTGAGTTCATACTCTTACGAATCATCATTGCGATGATCACGACAAAAGCAAAGAGAATGACTGTTAACGTCAGAATAGGTACAGTTGTCATAAGGCAATCCCCTGGTATTGACGAACCGGGCTTACAACTACAGCAAGAGTGGCATTGACTTGAGCCGTTGAGCCTACTTGCTCCTGCAGAGGACTTAGTTCTATGTGGACTGATGTCGATTTCATCATAACCTTCTCTTTTGTCTTCTCTTTTGTACACCCAGATGATACAAGCGATCAAACGGTATTGCATTCATACTCGTCAATTGATCTACCCAGCGCACCATCCAACGCTTGATCGTATACTGGTATCGATCGTACTCATGATAGAAGGAGCTGTCCGGTCGTGTCATGATCATTTCCTTGTACGACCGATACATCAGCGACGCGACATTGCGACGGTCTTCCATATTCCTAACGACAAGCTGTGAAAGCTCGTCCATCGGTACAGCCTTGTATGGACTGTTGAAGATGCTCTCCGAGAGCAATAAGATCTCCATCACGACGGTATCACCATATTCAATTGGCGGATATGGATATCGTTCCCATCCTTGCAATGTCGCTTCTAGCTCGCTCTCGATCTTGGGCTCCCAGTGTTCGATATGTAATGTGTATCCCAGAAGGACGTTTGAGTCATACGGGAAAAAGGGCACATTAAAGGCCTCTTCGCTTTGTTCACGCAACCGATTCTCGAGTCGCGTATAGATCCGTATTGCTGTTTTCCGATTTGGCAGCCCGTCAACAGGGATTTTAAAGAGATCAATGTTTAGCGAGCGAGCTCCCTCTAGTATCTCACGTGCGAATCCATTCGTGTACCGAATCAGATCGTGGTATGGTATCAGCTCCTGCGGTCGATCTGCATGAGCAATACCTTCGGCGAGCATGAACTCCTGCAGCGATTCTCTGGAGTCGATCACTTCGATACGATTCATTAAAGTAACATCCTCATCCAAATCAGGACTGATTGAGATGTCTGCATCTGACCTGTCTATCATCCGATAGACTAGCACAACGACGGCAGCAACGATAACGACCATTAGAAATAGCAAGATTGTCGTCATGGATTGCTGTCACATGGTTGGCGAATGGTGATTGAATCGTGTCAACTCGATCAAAGGGCATCAACAAGCAAGTAGACGAGGATAGCTATGACCTGGATAACAAATGCTGTTATGGCCACAAAACGGTATGTATAGCTACTAAATGGTGTCAAGTTCTGCATTTCCTTGAGTCGGCGTTCTAATCCTATAAAGAGCACCGATGCCTCGAGTTTTCCAGGGTGTGTGTGGCTAGGAACATTATCGGGGTCGATCTTGATATTCCTCTTCCCGTCAATCATCTCTCTGGCGAGGCGATCGTAAATCTTCACTTGCTGGAATATGCTCGCCTTGACAAGATTTTCCTTTTCGAGGAATTCCTTCAGTGACTCGGTGGAGTCGATTAACTCAAGTGGCGCAGTGTTGATCTCTTTTTCTGAAGATTGGTCATCGCGACAAAGTCCGTCGTCATGCCGTTCAGTTTCCCTAGGTATTTCATTCGAAGCATTGTACAGCTCCTTCCGCAATTCTTCACCTGAGTTCATACTCTTGCGAATCATTATTGCGACGATTGCGAGAAATGCTAAGAGGATAGCAGATAACGTCAAGAGAGCTGTAATTGTCATATTCAAAACTCCGAGGGTTCACCAACCGTGAACAAACGATAGGTAACGGTGGCTGCCTGACTGTCTCCGTTTCTGTAAGTTCTTGCTCCTGTTAAAGATCTGCTTGCCGACGACTTGCTCGCCAGATAAAATGCTATCAGAGATGATCGCTTCGCAACGACTTTGGTGGCCAAGCATCTCACTTCCGCCGTCCCATCACTCCACCGAAATACAATATGGCAAACACCAAAAGAAGGAATAGGGGGACGTAGAGAATTGCCCAACCATGATCAACTGCGATGTCAACAGCATACACTGTTGGAGCGGCGAGCACCACAATGAGCAACATAGAGCTGCTGATTATAGAAGCGCTTCTCCTGACCTTCGATGGATTGCGCCACTTGTATTGCAAGTAGACACAGGTCACGAACTCTAATCCGATGGTAGCCCAATATGAGGTTACTGTCTTCTGAGACCATTGATCAATCGTGGCAAGAATCGTATTTGACAATAGGATGTAAAGCCCTAATGCAACTAAGAGGACTAACAAGAGGGTTGACACTACCAAAACATGTGCACTTGATTTAACACGACGACCCTGAAGGATCTCTCTCTCCTTTTCAGTTAGTCGTTCGGGGTCTAGTTTTCTTAACAATCTGTCGCGCTTCTGTCGGTCATGAGCGCCATTCCCAGAGTACATTTTACATCTCTTCTCGTACGATCCTAACTCATCTGAGAAATGCAGCCACTTCATATCCGGCGACATGGTGCGCAGTGCTCTCGAATCACCGAACATGTTGGGGCCACGAGGATCAGACTTCGGTAGAGTAGGATCGATTCGTCGAAGTTCAAAGTAATCGTATCGCGATACGTCGGGATCTAATATGAACTCTCCCCACCGATTGTAGTCAACTCCATCCTTGGCTTTATACCATCGAAAGTGTGATGTCTTTCGCGTCGCGCTTTGTAGCATCAGCAAGATGATGCCTACGAAGAACACAGCATGGAGGACAATGAAAGAGTACCTAGCGATCGCAGGTTCACTCTTCTCAACCAAACGGGAACACAGAAGCAACAGACAATACACGGTGAAGAATGTCCACCAACGAGTGTAGGGACTTTTGAAGTCGAACTCTACAAAAGCGGACGCATTTTCATGGCCTTCGTGTCGACGAATGCCCGCAATACTTGACCTCGCATCTTTTGAAGTGATCGCAAAGCTTACATCACCCACCGATGCTGGATCGGATCTATCTGACGTGACTGAAGAATTACAACGATCTTCCATGTATGAGCGCCTGGCGTTCCTTCTCATGAAACATGCTTTGACGATGAGCAGCGGTGTCACCGGAATCAGAATCAGAAGCAGAACGATGTACGCCAGTTCTTCTAGCAGCCTTTGAACTTGCGACTTTGTTTCTGAGTAATGACTAGACGCTGACTAACGTCGGTGTGTGATCTGGCAGCATGTCGAATCTATGTCTGCAACAACATGCTTTCTTTAGCGTGTATCTGCACATCTTACGTCTTGCGCCCCGACAAACTTGACGATTCTCCAGCCGCCACTCGGGGTGATAAACATGGTAATCGAGATGTGTCTCTCTCCCACTCCCCACCCCGAGATAATCTGTCACAAATCTGGCACAAGCAGAAATGCAAAACCCCTCTAAACCGTTAGTTCAGAGGGGCTTACGTCAGCGTAGCGGGATTTGAACCCACGACCTCCACTACCCCAAAGTGGCGCGCTACCGGGCTGCGCTATACGCTGAAACTGGCGCGGCGTAGCCTCGCCAATGAGGAATGCAAAACTACGATCGAGGTGTTACTCGATCACTACTCGACCGCGACGCACAAGTGTGCCGTTCGATGCGATGATGGCGTACACACCACGTGGCAGCGTTGCCAGCGAGCGCGGGAGCTGTCCGCGTTCAACGTTCATGTCTTCATCGACGACCACCGTGCCGGCTGTGCTGACAAGTTGGACGCGCATCATACCGCTGATATCAGCGCCGAGGTATAACGATGCATCACCACGAAGTGGGTTTGGGAACACCGCAAGTGGGAGCGTTGCTTCTTCGTCAACGCTGGTTGATGGTTCAACCGTGATTGCCTGCGGCTGCATGAAGGCCCAGTTGTCATTGCCGTCATCACGTCCGTTGCCGTTGACTGCATTGCCGATGGCTTGGATGTAGTACGTGCCTGGTGTAGTAGGCGCAGTCCATGTGAATGTGAATCGCACAGATCCACCCGTGAGCTGTCGTGCTGACGAGTGCGTGATCTCGCCATTGCGAACGCGAAGTCCTGTGCCAGCCGTTACGGCAAGCGTGCCAGCATTGGTTGCGCCTGTCTCGCTCGTTCGTACCGCAACACCAACGCCTGCGCCAGGATATGTTGCATGAGCTACGACCACCGTAAACGTACCTACCTCTCCGGGAGCAAGCTTCATCTTCGATGCTTCGAGCGTAACGGTTGTACGGTTGCTTGCTGAACCACCATGACATCCACCACACCCGAATGAGGTTGTTGATGTCCGACCGGGATATCCCGTTGGCTCAGCATGAAGGAACCCACTAACAAGAAGCAAACAGAGCACGGAAACAACTGAGCGCATAGAACTGACCTTGGTATTGTGTGATGTTATGTGTGAGGTTGTGTGTGAGGTTGCGTGCGTGGTTGCGACCACGTAACTGCGCGGCTCGACCAGATGACAGATGCCATGATGGCAGACGATGTTACAAAAATCCACTCCAATTCGATCGACGATGCAATCATGCTACACGCCAAGGGGCCAAGAAGATTGCCGATCAATGCAGCACTACTTGCAAGCCCCATGATCCCACCAGTACTCCCAGTAGGTGCGTTCTTCGTAAGCTCGCTGTACATCATGGGCAACATCGCACCAGATGCGAGACCAATACATGCACGTAGTGGGATGAGCCATCCGTAGGACGGAACAACTGACTGCAAGACCATGCCAATGGAGATAATGCTTCCTGCGATGAGTATCGTCGGACCAAACCCACGGTAGTCTCCGCGTTTCCCCCACCATGGCGCGCTGATGATGGTGGTTACTCCAACCATACTTACGACAACTCCCGAAAGCGTAGAGAGGAGTGCACGCGGCGCACCAAGCTCCTCGAGGTAGTACGGAAAGATGGGCGATGGAAGCACGAGCGCGATCTGCGACAAAAGAATCATCACAAGCAGCACGCGCAATTGCGGCGACTGCAACACGAGCGCGATGTTGCCCCGTACGCGCGTCGCTGCACGACGCTCTGCCTGCTTCTGCTCTGTGAGGTGCTTCCAGATGATGTACAGACTCGACAGACACATGATGCCGACGAAGAAGAATACGTCGCGGAAGCCGATGGCATCGCTGATCACTCCACCAATGAGAGGTCCGATAATGTTACCCGCACTCATCGACGTTTGCAGTGTGCCCAGTGCTACACCAGTCTTCTCGATAGGCGTCTGTGTGCTCACAAAGGCATTGCTCGCCGCAATGAATCCGCTAGCAGCCCCTTGAAAAATGCGTAAGCCGAGCAACCACCAGATGTTCGGGGCAAACCCCATCAAGGTCATGGCAATGCCAAGTCCGAGAATCGCGCGCATGACCATCGTCTTCTGTCCGTAGCGGTCGCCAAGTGCACCCCAGACAGGCGTGAGAAGCGACGACAGCACAAAGGGTGCCGCTGCGATAATGCCACTCCACATTGCGGCGTGCTCAGCAGCGACGCCGAGCTCGCGCACATACAGTGGCAGGAAGGGTATGCAGGCACTCATGCCAATCATCGCGATAAACTGCGCGATCCATATGACAACGAGATTGCGCTCCCATGGTTCACGCGTGCGTCGCGTGCGAATGAGCGTCACGAGCTCCTTCATCAGCGCTGCCACCCTCCGCCACGGAGCATCCGTCGGGAAATGATCGTCGCAGCGGCACCGCTTGCGAGCATTGCAGCGATGTATGGCCAGTGATACGGAATGAGTTCAGGGAAGAACGCCGCCGTGAGCGTGATGCCTGCAAACGTCCCACCGAGGTGCGCCTCGTGTCCGATGTTATCACCGCCCCATCGTGAGCCCATAATGGAGAACACCACAAACGCACAACCAACAACCCATGCCGGCATTGGGATTGGCAGTGGGAACACTGCCATCATCGCATCCGGTGCAAGCATCGTTGCCGCGCCAACCACAGCCGTTACACCACCCGATGCGCCTACTGCGCGATACGATGGATTGCGACGATGTACGATCACGGATGCAAACGAGCCAATCACGATGCCGAAGACGTAGATCAATCCAAACCGCCACGACTCCATCGCGTGCTCTATCCAACGTCCGAAGAGCAGCAACGAGAGCATGTTCATCATCAGGTGCGGATAATCCGCATGGATGAGTCCGCTCGTGAGCATGCGCCACCACTCGCCCCTTGCTCCCAACACTGCTTCGATGTCCATCATCAATGCAGCAAAGACACGGTGGTTGCGAAATGCAACGATCGTGACCGCCACAGTGGCGATCACGATCGTGAGTGTCATGGTCATAAGAGAGAGCTCGATCACGGTGTCATCGAGAGTGCTGCCTGTGGGGTACGGCCAAGACGCTTCTGAAGCTCACCGATGCGCTGTTCGAGTTCCATTGCTGCTTCTTGCGAGCGACGGTCTGGTGCCGTGATTGGATACTTCGCACGCAATGCTTCGGCTGCCGCAAGTGCACCGTTGAGGTTCTTCGCGCGCATGAGCTTCAACACATCAAGCTCGTCAATCTTGTAGCTGAGCAGCGGATCAACACCACGCGTGCGCGATGCAATCTGCTGGTACGTCGACTTCGCAATTGCGTAATTGCCAGCAAGCGACGCCGACTCAGCAAGCAACAACTCTGCTTGTGCGCCATCGTCGTTGATGCGCTCACGCTCGCGGATCTCCTTGCTCTTGAGGATCTCCTGTGCGCTGGCAAGCGCACGCGTGCCCATCTGTTCTGCCTCTGCAGGCATGCCGCAGAGCTCAAACAAGCGTCCGATTTCCAATTCGAAGTCAGCCGACAATGGGAAGAGGTCGAGCGAGATAAGATCGTTCATCTGCTTCAGAACCTTGCCAGCACGTGCTGGATCGTTCTTGGTTGTCAGCAGATAGCGAACGTACTTGTAGAACACGTTGCGGTAGTTCATGATGTAGCCACGATGCACATCATCGAAGTACACGCTGTTGTTGTTCAGGTTGCGGAACTTCAGGCCGAAGTGCTGCGATGTGTACTGCTCTTCAAACGCAAGCGGCTTCATGAGCATGTCGTACATGAAGGCATCGTCAACATTGTTTGCTGGTTGTGGAGCCGGACATACGCGGTATGCCATACCTTCAAGACGGAGATAGTTCGGCGCTGAAGGATTGCTCTGCGATGGACCAAGACCTACGAATTCGTCTGCATAGGATGGATCGCCAATCGATGTGCAGAAATACACCGGACGCTGGAACTTGGTCTGCACGAGGATGTCGCGCACAAGCTTATGCTGTACACCAATGAAGTACTCCGGCACACCATTGGCACCTTGACGTCCGGAACCACCTGTGAAGTACCACTTGAACATACCACTCGCAATAACCGATGAATCACGTGTGTACTTGGCGAGCGTTGCTCGGTCGACAGGGATCTCGATCATGCTGCCCGGACCGAACTCATAGGTGAGTGCGTTTGGATCTTCCTCCGAGACAAGCAATTGCTTGTCGGTGAAGCTGAGCGGAATCTTCTTCGCGCCGTGTGGCTCACGATTCTTGAGCTGCTCAATGTACCAAAGCGTCTGACCAAGCGAGAGGTTCACAACACGGACGTCTTGGCGAACACCTGCTACGTCCTGCAAGTACCACACAGGGAATGTGTCGTTATCACCATTGGTAAACACAATGGCATCCTGTTCGAGCGACTGCAGGATGTTGTATGCGTAGTCGAATGCAAGGTAGTTGCCCGCACGTGAGTGCGTAAACCAGTTCTGCGTGGCGAGATTCAGCGGCGACGCAACGAGCAACGCCACGAGTCCGGCACCAACAGCAGCTACGTTGTTCTTGAGGCGCTCAAGGATTGCAAACGCACCCATGCCAACCCAGATCGCATACACCATGAATGATGCGACGTAGAAGTAGTCGCGCTCACGAGGCTGAGGATTCTGCTGGTTCTGTTGAATTGCTGCCAACACGCCTGTCATCAGGAAGAGGATCAGGTACACCGTCGCCATCTTCTTGTCGCGCGAGAAGTGCAGAACAAGTCCGATCAAGCCAAGGATGAGCGGAATCGCCCAGTAGTTGATCGGGAAGTGATCGCTGAAGCCATTCTTATGGTTAAACACTTCAACTGTCTTCGCGTCGGTAAACGGCGAATATGCCGGTGCATCCTGGACGTCGCTGACGCGCCCCATGAAGTTCCAGAGGAAGTAGCGGATGTACATGTGGTCGATCTGATACTCCCACATGTAGGCGAACTCCGCACCGTTGTAGCGCGACTTACCATCGGTCTTCCAATTGCCGTAGTCCGGCATTTGCATACGAGCGCCGTCCTTACGCGTTACTGCCTTCACTGGTGGACGTTGCCATGCACCAAACTTGAGGTAGTTATTGACGAAGCGCTGCTCTGATTGATAGCGACGCGGCCATGATGGCGCTTCACCGTATTGTTCACGACCGAGGTAGCTGACAAGCTTTGAGAAGTCTTCCGGCTTGTTCTCATTCATCGGCGGATTCGAGTTCGCACGCACAAGAATATGTCCGTATGTCGAATAGCCGAGAACGATCAGCAGGATCGATGATGCCACGAGGGACAACACACCGTGGTTTGTCTTCTTGCCATAGTACACGCCATACCCAGTCAACAGCAACAGGCCGATACCAATCAGGGAGAACAGGCCATTGCCTTCGACAAGGAATTCACGTGCATCGTTCTTGAACGGGAAATTGCCCGCAAACAGCGCTGGCAGCTTCATGATCACAAGCGCATACACCACGTAGAACGTCACGAGTCCAATGCCAATGGTCATCAGCAACGTGCTCGTCTTGAACGGATACTTGCGGAGATAGATCAGCAGCACGAGCGAGAAGATCGTAAGGATCGAAAGCAAGTGCACACCAATGGACAAGCCGATCATGTAGGCGATCAGCAGGAGGTACTTCTCGCTTCCCTCTTCATCGGCCTTTTCATTCCACACCATCATCAAATGCACGATGATGGCCACGAAGAGCGACGACGCAGCGTACACTTCAGACTCAACGGCGTTGAACCAGAAGGTGTCGGTAAAGGTATAGGAGAGTGCTGCAACGAAGGCAGAACCATACACGAGCAGGGCGTTCTTGAGATCACCAAGATCTTCCGTGAAGAAGTTGCGGATCACGCGGACGGTGATCAAATACAACAACAGCACAGTGATCGCACTGGCAACAACAGACACGAGGTTAACGCGCCAACCTGGATCGCCAAATGGCAGAAGGTGGAACACCTTGCCAAGCATCAGGAAGAGTGGTGCTCCCGGTGGGTGCGGAACTTGTTGCTGAACTGCCGCAGCAGTGAACTCACCACAGTCCCAGAACGGAACCGTTGGCTGCACTGTAAGCAGGAACGTGATGAGCGCAACAAGGAATGCGATCGATGCGAACGCATAGTGCAGTGATCGATTGGTATTCTGCATGGTCCCTAGCGTAACGTGGAATTGAAAGTGCAAAAGTACGACATCACGAACCGAGTACAGCCTTGCCGACAGCAGCCGCTCCGATCAGTCCGGCCTGCGAGCCATACTTGGCTGGCAGGACCTCTACGGATGCAGCAATTGTTGGAATTGCCCGATGCTTGATTGTCGCGCGTATGGTGTCTATCACAAAGGGTGCCTGCGCCACCCCACCGCCGATCACAACAACACGCATACCCAGCACGGCTAGTGCAGAACACAGACCAAGTCCGATGATTCTGCCTGCTTCTCGCAGCACGGCATCGTTGCGAATTCGACTCACATTCTCGACCTCTTCGCCCTCGCGCTGGGCCATAGCCACGATGCCGGCGATACCTGCATATTCCTCGAGCACTCCTGTGCGGAAGGGGCGCGCATCTTCGGGATCCCACGCATTCATGATGATATGTCCGATCTCTCCTGCGTCGCCATGCGCTCCACGATACAGTGCGTGGTTGACGATCACTCCCCCACCAATACCGGTGCCCAGCGTTGCATAGAGAAAGTTCGGATGATCGATGCCCGCACCCATCAAAGCTTCACCTAACGCAGCAGCATTGGCGTCGTTCTCGACGTCGATGGGAATCGACGTCACACGCATGAGCGCCCCACGAAGATCGACACTGTCCCAACCAGGAAGATTCGGCGGTGCCTGCACGCGCTTCGTTAGGGGATCCACAACACCTGGCACACCGACGCCGATCGCCACAACGTCGGGCGATCGCTCAAGAATCGTGCGCACAACGTCGCAGCATCGTGCGACCACTGCGTCACGTCCCTCTGCCGCCTTTGTAGGCGTACTCTGTTCCCAGAGAACATTGCCGTGCTCAGTTACCACGCCGTACTTGATTGATGTACCGCCGATATCAATGGCACCGATGCATCGAGCGTCTGTTGTTGTGTGCTCCATGACCAGAATTTACCACAAAGAAAAAACCCGATGCACACTGCTGTACATCGGGTTTGTTGGTTGCTTGCGTTGAACGGGTTATCGCGAGTAGTACTCAATAACGAGTGGGACTTCGCAGACAACTGGTACTTCTTCCCGCGGTGGCAGGTAGAGGAACTTCACGCTGTACTCCGCCTTGTTCATGTCGAGATACGGCGGCGGCATCGTTGAGCGGATTGCTTCTTGGATTGCCTCGAGCTTGCGGCTCTTTTCCTTTACCGTGATCACGTCGTTCGGTTGCACAGCGTATGCTGGCATGTCGACCTTCTTGCCGTTGATCAGGATGTGGCCGTGGCGTACATACTGACGTGCTGCATAGATCGAGCGAGCAAGACCAGCGCGATATACGAGCGAATCAAGACGCTGCTCAAGAAGCTGTACAAGGATGTCCACCTTGTTGCCCTGAATACGTGCGGCCTTCTTGATGTAGTTCGTCATTTGACGCTCGTGCAGATTGTACTGCAGACGCAGACGCTGCTTTTCGAGCAACTGCTTCGCGTAGTCAGAAAGCTTTGCGCGCTTCTTGGCCGCACCGTGCTGCCCAGGAGGGGCTGGCTTGCGGTCCATGTACTTGCGTGCCTTCGGCGTAATGCTGAAACCAACCTTGCGGCTCAGCTTTACTTTTGGGCCATTGTACTTCATGTGGTACCTCGCTCCCGACGAATCGGGGCTACATTAGAGATGAATATCTGCCGCCGGGGTATCACCGAACGACAGCGTTGTTAGAGAACCGTAAACATACGGAAATTTTCCACATCTACGTGTACGACGGGCGTATCGCGTACGGGATGGGATCCTCGACTCCAGCCTGGGCAAACCCGCGGAGACGCAGCGCGCATGAGTCGCATGTTCCGCATGCGAGATCTTGGCCCTGATAGCAGGACCATGTGAGGTGCAACGGGGCGTGCAGCCGCAGACCTTCCTCGACAATGCGATGCTTGGTGAGGTTGATAAGGGGCGTTACAATGCGCACTCGCTGACCCGGCTTGGTGCCGAGAGCGATGACCTCTTCGAATGCTGCGAAAAATGCCGCGCGGCAATCCGGATAGCCACTACCGTCTTCCTCAACAGCGCCGATGTAGATCGATGTTGCCTCGAGCACCTCTGCCCAACTTGCTGCAATGGCGAGGATGTTGGCGTTGCGAAACGGCACGTACGACGTTGGGATGTGCTGCGTGTCGAGATTGGCTTCTGCCACCGACATTGTAGCATCGGTCAAACTGCTTCCACCGATTGCGGCAAGGTGCGAGATGTCCACGACAAGCCGCTGTTCAACGGAGTAGTGATCACAGATGTCATGGAACGCACGGAGCTCACGATCCTGCGTGCGCTGTCCGTAGTTCACATGCAATGCATGCACGTGCGAACCATCCTCGATTGCTTGAGCGAGAGTCACACAGCTATCCATTCCTCCCGAGAGGAGTACAACGGCTCGCTGACTCATTTTGATTGCTTCGTGCCGGATGCAGCTGTTCGGATGCGCTCGAGCAGTTGCGTTGTTTCCTTCACATCAGCACCAGCTGCTGTGCCACGCTCGATAGCGCGCTTGGCCTGTACCTCGGCCTCTGCATACTGTCCACTCTTGAAGAGCAACGCCGCATACGTATCAATGTGTGCCCAGTCGGCATCATCACGTGTGGCAATCGGCTTCATCGCCGAGGCGGCTGCGCGAAGAGCACGCTCATCGTCACATGTTTCGTACATCTGCCATGCAAACTCGTTCACCGTCGATGATGCAGAAGCACCGAGTTCGTTGCTCATCGATTGAAGCTGCGTGCCGAGTCCTGGCCAGTCTTTCGTCTGCGCATAGTACATGGCTTCCAAGCGCTCCTTCAACGAAACTGCTTCATCCTTCGCAGGACGGAAGAAGTCGACAACCTTACCGAGGAGAGATGTGTCCTTTGTTTCGACCGCCGTCTTGAACACCAGTTGCCCCTTATCCTGAAGCACTTCATCAACTTCTGAATCGTAGAGGCGACGGTACTCTTGCTCGCGCTCGAGCACCCAGTCAATCTGGTCTGGACGCAGACGATGCTTGAGGATCACACCGAAGGCTATTTCGTCGTACTTGTTCTCATATGCATCGAACCACGCGTGGACGGTTGCTGCATCTGGTTGTTTGCGAGCCTTGCCCTTTTCGAAGGCAGCGCGATGCCATGCTGGGAACGGAAGCTTCAACGTTGGCGTCACGCCTGCTTGCTTGAGTGCACGCGACGGGTCGCGCATCGCGTCGAGCATTGGCAGCCAGTCTGCTGGAGCGCGAAAGCCCGTCGTCCTATACGTCGGTACACCATCTGGTGTGAAGACCACGAACGTTGGGAAGCCGCTGATGCGATACTTCATCGCAACATCAATGCCCTCGCCGGTTTCCATCTCCATCTTGACGTTCACGAAGGACGCATTCATCACGGCTGCAACAGTTGAATCAGCGAACGTCTCACGATCCATCACCTTGCACCAGCCGCACCAGTCGGTATAGGCATCAAGGAAGATCGGCTTCTGTTCAGCCTTTGCACGATCGAGCGCCTGTTGCCAGGTCGTTACGGTTGTGAAGCGCACACCATCGTCAGCACGGGCACACAATGTTGTAGCAACTAGCGCAATGATGACGAGGGACTTCACGGTGACTCCGATGGTTATTCTTCCATTACTTCGACTTCTTTCGCTGCGAGGATCTTGTCGATCTCGGCGACGTACTTGTCGGTATTCTTCTGTACATCATCTTCGCCGCGCTTGCGCTCATCTTCGGAGAAGTGCTCTGTCTTCTCTGCCTTTTTCAATTCTTCGTTCGCATCGCGACGGATGTTGCGCACAGCAAGCTTGCCCTCTTCGGCCATCTTCTTGCACTGCTTTACGATGTCCTTGCGACGCTCTTCCGTAAGTGGTGGTACGCTGATGCGAATCACCTGTCCGTCGTTCTGCGGCGTGATGCCAAGATTTGCAGCAAGAATGGCCTTCTCGATACTCTGCAGTGCTGTGCGATCCCACGGTTGGATCATGATGCTGCGTGCATCCGGCACGGAAACACTACCCACCTGTGCAAGAGGCGTTGGCTCGCCGTAGTATTCGACCTTCACTGCATCGAGCATCGATGCCGATGCACGGCCCGTGCGGACCTTTGCGAGCTGCTGTTGCACGTGCTCTACTGCTTTGCGCATGTGCTGCGCGGAATCATCGACTATTGTTGCTACTGGCATGGCTTACTCCTTCACAATCGTTGCAACCGGCTCTCCAAGAAGCAGGCGGCGGAGATTGCCGCGCACATTCATGTTGAAGACCAGTATCGGTTTGTTGTTTTCCTGTGCCATCGTAATGGCCGTCATGTCCATCACACGTAGGTTACGATCAAGCGTCTCCTTGTAGGAGATCGTCTCGAAACGCCGTGCGTCATCATACTTTTCGGGATCCTTGTCGTACACGCCATCAACGCGCGTGCCCTTGATCACAACGTCGGCTTCAATCTCGACAGCGCGAAGCACTGCCGCCGTATCGGTTGTGAAGTATGGGTTTCCGGTGCCTGCGCCAAAAACAACAATGCGCCCCTTTTCAAGGTGGCGCATTGCACGACGTCGTATGAATCCCTCAGCAATCTGCTCCATATGAATGGCTGTCTGGAGACGCGTCGGTACACCGAGCAGCTCAAGCGCATTCTGAAATGCGAGACAGTTGATCACCGTAGCCAGCATGCCCATGTGGTCGCCAGACACCTTGTCGATGCCCATAGACTCGGCTTGCATACCACGGTAGATGTTGCCACCACCGAAGACGATACCCATCTCTACGCCAAGGTCGTAGGCTTCCTTGACGTCTTCAGCAAACGCACGTAGCGCCTGGGGATCAATGCCATACTGTTGATCTCCCATCAGCGATTCACCGCTGAGTTTGAGCAGGACGCGCTTGTACAGAGGAGCAGGCATGGCACGCTCTCGATGTGTTGGAACGAAACTTAGATCTTATCGCCGAGGTTGAAGCGAACGAAGTTCACGACCTTGACTTCATTGCCATTGATCTTGCCGATCTCAGCAACAACGTCAGAAATCTTCTTGCTTGGGTCTTTCACGAAGGTCTGCTCGATGAGCACTTGCTCTTCGTAGAACTTACCAAGCTTGCCTTGCGCGATACGCTCAGCAATGTCTTCCTTCTTACCTTCTTCAATCGCAGCTTGCTTGTAGATTTCAAGCTCCTTTGCGAGCGTTGTTTCGTCAACCTTTGAACGGTCAACGAACATTGGCTGCATCGCAGCGATCTGCATTGCAACGTCGCGCGCCATAGGCTTCGCTGCATCAGATGTTACCGGTGCATCGAACTCAACAAGCACACCAAGGCGGTTGCCCGCGTGTGTGTACTCTGTGATGTGTCCGTTGGTTGTGATGCGTTCCCAGCGGCGAAGACCAATCTTCTCGCTGAACTTCGCGAGGATTTCGTCGCGAAGGTTTGCAAGTGACTTGCCGCCAACTTCCGTTGCCCAGAGTTCATCTTCCGATGCAATTGCCTTCGAAGCGATGACGTCACAGATCGCGTTCGCGAATGCAACGAACTCTTCATTGCGCGCAACGAAGTCTGTTTCGCAATTCACTTCAACAATGGCTGCCGTCTTGCCGTCGGCCGATGTCTTGACGATGACTGTGCCTTCGTTCGCATCGCGGTCGGCACGCTTGGCAACCGACGCAGCACCACGCTTGCGAAGCCACTCGATGGCGGCTTCCATCTCTCCACCCGCTTCTTCAAGAGCCTTCTTGCAGTCGGCCATGCCGGCGCCGGTCTTTTCGCGGAGTTCTTTTACGGTTTGTGCGCTAATCATGATGGATGATCCAAGTGATGTGTTCAGTGAGGGAGATTACTCAGCGCCTTGGCCACTACCTGGGCCCTTGCGTGTGCGAAGCTGACGGCGAACCTTTGAGTCCTCCGATTCGCCTTCCTTACCAGCTGCTTCACCGGCTGCGGCGAATTCCGCTGTCTTAACGCGAGCGATCTCGCGACCTTCTGCAATGGCGTCGGCGAGGATCTTTGTGATCAGGTCAACAGACTTGATCGAGTCATCATTGGCTGGGATCGGGAAATCAACTTCACCTGGATCGCTGTTTGTATCGACGATACCGATCACTGGGATGCCAAGGATCTTAGCTTCCTTGATCGCGAGGTGCTCCTTCTTGATGTCAACAACGACAAGCAATCCTGGGATGCGTGTCATGTCCTCAATACCACCGAACACCTTGCGCAGACGATCGCGCTCGCGACCAAGCATCAGGCGTTCCTTCTTGGTGATCTTTTCGAACGTGCCATCAATCTCCATCTTGTCGATCGTTGTGAGTCGCTTGATCGACTTACGGATCGTTGTGAAGTTCGTAAGCATACCACCAAGCCAACGCTCCGAAACATAGTTCGAGTGCGAGCGCTTGGCTTCGTTCTCAACGGCATTCTTTGCTTGGTTCTTCGTTCCGACGAAGAGAACACCGCGACCTTGCGACGCTACATCATGTGCAGCATCACGGGCGATGTCAATCAAGAGCTGCGTCTTGCGCAGATCGATGATGTGGATTCCGTTGCGCTCCATGAAGATGAATGGGCGCATCTTTGGATTCCAACGACGCGTAAGGTGTCCGAAGTGTGCTCCGGACTCGAGCAGTGCCTCAACGGTAACTGCTGGCATAGTAACCTCAAATTGTAATGTGGATGAAACCTCTGCATGGTTCGAACCACCGGACCCAGCATAGCCAGGCTCCACCGGTGGAATTCCCACGCATGTGTGTAGTTGCTTCGTTTATCGCTTCGAGAACTGGAAGCGCTTACGGGCCTTCTTCTGACCGTACTTCTTACGCTCGACCATACGTGGGTCGCGTGTAAGAACACCAGCCGGACGGAGTGCGCCGCGGAGCTCTTCGTTGTAATCGACCAGGGCACGCGCTACACCGAGGCGAACTGCCCCAGCTTGCCCGCTCTTGCCACCACCGCGAACAGTCACAAATACGTCGAACTGGCCGTTCGTCTTTGTGAGTTCAAGCGGTAGAAGCGCATCACGACGGTATGTTTCCACCGTGAAATACTCTTCGATTGGTTGGCGATTTACAAGCACGTTACCTGTACCACTGATGAGGCGGATTTGAGCAACGCTTGTCTTGCGGCGACCTGTTCCTGCGTACGTCTTCATGTTCTCTCCGTTATCCCTTGATTCCAATGTGCTTGTATGGCAACTCATAGGCCTTCGGCTGCTGCGCTGCATGTGGATGCGCGCTACCAGCATAGACCTTGAGCTTCTTCACCATCAGGCGGCCAAGGGTATTCTTTGGAAGCATGCCCTTGACGGCAAGCTCCACGACTTCTTCTGGCTTGGTTTGCATGAGCTTTGTGAACGAGCGCATACGACCACCACCCGGATATCCCGTGTTGTGGAAGTATTCCTTCTGCTCGGCACGCTTGCCTTCCATCACCACCTTGTCAGCGTTGATCACGACGACGAAGTCGCCACAGTCAACGTGCGGTGTGAAGAGCGGCTTATGCTTGCCACGCAGGAGTGTTGCGAGTTGTGTCGCAAGGCGGCCAACTGTAAGGCCGTCGGCGTCTACTACCCACCATTCGCGCTGCACATCTTGCTCGCGAATCGACTTGGTGATGTTTCCGTGCTGATTCATGGTCATTACCCCGGGAAGGGGCTCCTTCGTCACATTGGATTTATTAGAGCTTGCAAACATACGGGAGTGGGGTGACTTCACCAAACGGATGCAGCGATTCGTGGAAAATCGGTCAGTCGTGGAAGACTACCGAGGCGAAACTGACGGCGCTGGCGGTTTCGGTTTCGTGCCAGACGTCGTACGCTGCAACGGTCCCCCGCGCGGGCGTAAGTGCCTGTAATGCAACGACCGTAGGCGCATAGCCACAGATGCGGAATTGGTGGTCCGTCGCGCTTATTTCGGCATCGTACCCGCGCACATCGGCCTGTTCGAGGTGGCGGAGCACTGCGGCATCTGCCACGCGCACGCTATCGATGAGCACATCGGCCGGCTCGGCGTCGCCGAACTTCCGTCCGACATGCGCGAGATCGCCGGAGATGCACCACACGGTAGATGCTCCGCTGGACGCTACGGCAGCCCGGAGTGCGTCGACGGCACGCTGAAGTGTCTCGGGTGTCTCACACGCAGCCATGGTCACCAAGATGGGAACCACACGGAAGGGCTTATCGCCCCAGAGATGCTTGAGTGCTGTAAGGTGGAGCTCGAGCGAATGCTCGGGACGGTGCGCAACGTCAGTCGGCGCCACGCCGGGTAGCGTTTGCCGAAGCATGTTCACGAGATTCGTGTCGGTCTGCACTGTTCCGAAAGGTGTCTGGTAATGCTTTGCGGTGAGGATAAAGGCATCGTCAGACCAGTAGTGGGATGTTCCGATTGCGATTACCAGCTCGGCGGGATGGTTCGCCAGCGGTAGGAAGCCTGGAGCATATACGTGCGGCGCAACACGATAGTCGATGTGCGGCACAAGGACGGCGCGTGGGTAGTCGTGGGTGTCGCCACCGACGTTGTGGGAAGAGCCCGACGGGAGGCCGAGCACCGTAGAAAAGAACTCCGCTGCTTCGGTTGGGTCGGCGGGATACGTCGTGCCCGCGCACACGGTTGGGCGCTCCGCACGGGAATCCCATTCGGCTTCAATGGCTGTCTGCCGCGCAAGGAATCCATCTCCCTCGAGATAGCCGAGCGACGAGAGTTCCTGGATAAAGGCTCGAACACGCATGATCTCAGCACCGTCGGGGTCGACAGATGATGCCTGCGCTAGCGCATGGTAGGTGGTTTCCCCGTCACACGCCTGGAGCAGATCCAACATGTCGACATTGACCATGATGGGTCCGTCGGCAATGCTAAATGGGTCGGACAACACGAGGAATTGCTCACCATCCTCGGTATGGACCGACAGCTGGATGTCTACGCGGAGGGCTGGGAGGATGTCGTGCATTGACATCAGACTCACTTGGTGATTGTCGCACGGAGGCGACGCACAACCCAAATGCCGGCACCACCGCTGATTGCAAAGAGGGCTGCTGCAACCAAGTACAGCATCTCACCGGTCCAGATCGCAGCAACAACAACGAGAATCACACAGATCGATGTTGAGACAAGGATCGTAACAAGTGCGCTCGTCAGCGTCGATGATGTGCGTGATGATGAAGGTGTCATTTCTGTAGTCTCACATTGGTATTCGTTCTGTACGACGCCGCGTAGTCGATATAATTCTGAGCGCTTTGCTCGAGGAATGCAACTTCATCGTCGGTCAACTCACGCACAACCTTGGCTGGCACGCCTGCAACGAGCGTGCGACTTGGCACGCGGAATCCTGGTCGCACCACAGAGCCTGCCGCAACCATCGAGTGGTGTTCAACATGTGCTCCATCGAGGATCGTTGCATTCATCCCGATCAGCACGTAATCATCGATCGTGCACCCATGCAGCATGGCGTGATGTCCGATCGTGACGCCATCACCGATATGCAATGGGTGCTTGTTAATCGTTACATGTAGCATCGCGAGATCCTGCACATTGGTGCGCTCACCGATGCGGATCTGGTGAACATCGCCGCGCATCACCACATTAAACCACACCGTTGAGTCCTTGCCGATCTGCACATCACCCACGATCACAGCGCCGCGGGCAACAAACACACTGTCGTGAACCGCAGGCATAACGCCTGCGTAGGGCAAGATGTTGTCGCGAGATTCTACCATATACCCCCCATTATCCTCGTCGAGAAAACTGCGCCGTTTCGCCGTCGATCTTCCACTGCTCGAGATGATCCATGAGATACACACGCGCTTGCTCAGCATCGTTCATGATGAGGCCATCAAGGATAGCCTCTTCGAGCATCCACTTCATGTAGCCAACGGCACGGCATGGACCCATCCCTGTGATCTGCATGATCTCTTCACCGCGGATCGGACTCTGGAATGCGCGCAATTGGTCGCGCTCACGCACATCTTCAACCTTCGCCTCGACAATAGCGTAATTGCGCAGGTACTTCGTCGCGCGATGCTCATTGCGCGTTGTGATGTCTGCACGGCACAGCGTAAACAGATCGGCGATAGCATCACCCGCTTGCACAGCAAGCCGGCGGATCGCTGAGTCCGTAACACCTTCATCAACAAGCATCATCGGACGTTGATGCAGGCGCACGAGCGTCTGCACGTAGGAGAGATGCTGCATCGGAAGTTTCATGCGACGGAAGATTCTCTCCTGCCAACGCGCACCCACTTCTTCATGACCATGAAACGTCCAGCCCTGTCCGTCGATGAAGCGCTTCGTTCGTGGCTTGGCAACGTCATGCATCAGCGTAGCAAATCGCAACCAGAGGTCGTTACTCATCGTCGCGACGTTGTCAACAACCTGCACCGTGTGGTAGAACACATCCTTGTGTCGGAATTCCCTGTTGCCGGCCTGCACGAGATCGACACCAGCGAGGTTATGAACCTCAGGGAACACGTGCTCCATGAGCCCCGTTTCATACAGAAAGACAAGTCCGACACTCGGCTTTGGCGCAGCGAGAATCTTCAAGAACTCGTCCGTGATGCGCTCCTGCGAAATGATGCGGATGCGTTCAGCCATGCTTTGCACAGCCTCACGTAGGCCGTCATCAACGCGAAATCCAAGCTGTGCTGCGAATCGCGCCGCGCGCATCATGCGCAAGGGATCGTCGCTCATTGTTACCACTGGGTCAAGGGGCGTGCGCAGCAGCTGAAGCTGCAGATCATCAACGCCACCGAAGAGATCGACAACCGTGCCGAGGTCGTTGGCGCGCAGTGATGCGGCCATCGCGTTGACCGTGAAATCACGTCGACGAAGATCGTCCTCGAGCGTGCCTTCAACAACTATGGGATTGCGCGATTCCGCTGTATAGCGCTCCATGCGCGTACCGACGAACTCAAGTTGGTAGTCGCCCACCGGCACCATTGCCGTGCGAAATCGCTCGTATTCTACCGTCTTGGATCGGAACACGTCGGCGACCGCTCGAGCGAACTCGAGCGGATCCCCAACAACAGTAATGTCGATGTCTGTGCGTGCTCGCCCCATGACAGCATCGCGCACATATCCGCCAACAACGTACGCGTCAACGGAACGTTCCTGCGCAAGCGCCGCCACGCGGAGGAGGATCGGATCGAGGATCTCGATCTGTATCGGATCACGCTTGGCAGACATCATGGTGTGGTGAGCTCGAAAGTAGTTCAGGCAGAATACACCGGAACGTCCTTGACGGCGCGGAATCCACTGCTGCCCTTGTCGCGACGTTCCATTGCGACGAGCGCAGAGGCGTAGATTTCCTTCCACGTCAGACCAAACTTGACCATCAGTTCTTCTGGTTCGCCAGAGCCGCCAAACGAGTCCTTCACGCCGACAAACTCAATCGGCACGGGCGCATTCTTCGCTGTGACTTCCGCCACTGCACCGCCGAGGCCGGCATGCACCTGATGTTCCTCAGCCGTGACGATGCAACCGCACTCGCGCGCAGCCGTCGTCACCGTCTCGACGTCGAATGGCTTTACCGTGTGAACATTGATAACGCGGGCAGAGATGCCCTTCTTTGCAAGTTCCTTCGCGGCAAGGATGCTCTCCCACACCAGTGCACCATTCGCGATCAAGGCTACATCTGTGCCTTCCATTACCAAATTGGCCTTACCAAGCTGGAATGGCGTATCTGGCGTCGTGAACAATGGCACCGGCGAGCGTCCAAAGCGGATGTAGGCTGGACCCACCATTTCGCCCATAGCCACGGTTGCCTTGCGAGCTTCTTCGTAGTCAGCCGGAACGATCATCGTCATGTGCGGAAGTGTGCGCAGGAACGCGACTTCTTCCAGAACCTGGTGTGTTGCGCCGTCCGGTCCAACGCTGATGCCAGCGTGGCCGCCACCGATCTTGACGTTCGCCTCGTTGTACGCAACCGAGATCCGAAGTTGGTCGGCATTGCGCAGGGCACAGAACGCGCCGTACGATGCGAAGAACGGGATCTTGCCGCTCAGCGCAAGGCCGGCAGCGATCGTTGTTGCATTCTGCTCGGCGATACCGATCGAGAAGAAGCGATCTGGGAATTTTTCCTTGAACAGGGATGTCATCACCGAGCCGGTGATGTCGCCACCGAGGACGATCACGTTACTGTGGCGCTCACCAAGGTCAACAAGGCCGTCGCCAAAGCCAAAGCGTGTGGGTTTTGATCCGAGAAGTTCCATTGAGGTTCAGTGTGTAGTGTCGGGATTGGTTGGGGTTATGGGTGCTGCGCAAGTTCTTCGAGGGCTGCCGTGGCTTGATCCTTCGACGGTGGCTTGCCGTGCCATTCGAACTTGTCGTTCATGAACGAAACGCCATGACCCATGAAGGTTTGGCAGATGATTGCTGTAGGCTTGCCAGAACCAGAGCGCTGATTTTCGAGGAAACGATCGAAGCCACGCTGAAGGTCGGCATAGTCGTGACCATTCACGACGATCGTATCAAATCCGAAGGACTCACACTTCTTGTCGATCGGGTAGACATCCATCACGTCTGGAACGCGACCATCGATCTGACAGTCGTTGTTGTCGATCAGCCAACAGAAGTTATCGAGCTTGAAATGCGAAGCAGACATTGCAGCTTCCCACACAGATCCCTCTTGGAGCTCTCCATCGCCCGTGAGCGAGAAGACACGGTGGTCGTTCTTATCGACCAGCTTGTCACTCATTGCCATACCTACGGCGATCGAGATACCCTGTCCGAGCGATCCCGACGACGTCTCAATGCCCGGCAGGTGCATATCACGTCCTGGGTGGCCCTGGAGGCGGGTATTGTACTTGCGGAGCGTCTCCTGCTCCTTCTTCGGGTAGCAGCCTGCATTCGCCAGCGCTGCATACATCACCGGAGCCATGTGTCCTGCCGAGAGCACAAAACGGTCGCGCGGAGCCTGCATATCGGCAGGATTGTACCGCATGTTGCCACCGAAGTACAGCATCGTGAAGATATCAGCCGAACCCAGCGGTCCACCGCTATGGCCCGAACCAGCACGCACCAGCATGCGCACGATGTCGCGGCGGATCTCATTGGCAATAGGCGCAAACCCCTCTGGAGCGCGACGTTCGTTCGTAAACGTCGTTTCGTTGAACTCCAGGGATCGTTTCATGTCGTCTGTCATGGCCGTGGTTTGGGGATGATGGGTAAACAGTCTGCAAACTTACGAAAAGGGGCTTGCGCGGAACCCACGACAGATCTTCCGGGTTCGTTGTAACAAACGCAGACCTAGCGACTTCTCTGCATTGCGAATCGCGCTTGAAACGATCTTTCCACATCCGCGGGAAATCCTGAGGTTTTCCGTAACTCTGGAACCGATTATTTGTTTATCATAGCACGATACTGAGGGGTGCACTCTGGGTCAACCCTCGGGTTAATGCTATCTGTCAGTCAACCCATCGCTTTTGTGCGGAGCAATCCGCGTACGGCGGTGACATTCTGATGTTTGGAGGTTTCCATGACCAAGCGATACGTGTCGCGTTTTCTTCTCCTCTTGTTTGTGGCCATCGCGGCTCTGACAACTGCACAGGCTCAACGGAAGGTTCCTACGGCCGAGCAGATTCTGAACGTTAACGGTGCACAAGGCACTGAGTTCTGGATCGCCATTCCGCCGAACGAAATCACGCCGTTCCCTGTCGACGAGCTCGAAATCTATGTGGCGTCTGCCTTTGAGACGGACATCGAAGTGTTCGACGCAGCTGGAGCGAAGACCTACCGTCGGAAGATCCTTCCGTACGAGATTCGCACGCTCTCGGACAAGCGTGGTGAAACCAACTGGACATGGGAATGCCGGGAGGCTGAGCAGGTGGTGAAGAAGGCAATTCGCATTACTGCGAAGAAGCCGATTTCCGTCTACGTGCTGAACTCCAAGGTGACGTCGTCCGATGGTTACATGGCCATTCCGGTGAATGGTTGGGGTACGGAGTACGTTGCCACAACGTATTACGATTTCCGCGAATTCAAGCCGTGGGCATGTGGTTTCATCGTTATTGGGCGTGAGAATGGCACCGAGGTAACAATCCAATTGCGTGGTACTGGCGAGCTTGATGGCAAGACGTCGGGCGGTAAGAAGCTCAACTCTGCACCGTTTACAGTGCTGCTTGACGAAGGCGACGTCTATATGGTCAAGGGCGACGGTCAAACCCGTGGCGTGTTCGATCTTACAGGCTCAAAGATTAAGGCATCGAAGCCAGTTGGAATGATCTCATTCCACGAGCGCTCGACAATGCCCAACCTGCTCATCAACGGCAACGGGCGCAATCACTTGGCTGAGATGACCCCTCCATCGACGACGTGGGGTAAGCGATACGTCTCGGTTGAGCTCCAACGCGAAAACCGTAACGGTCAGGGCAAGGGCGACGTGTTCCGGGTGGTTGCCCGTGAACCAAACACGAAGTGGAACCTCAAGTACTACGACAAGCAGAGCAAGAAGCTTATCGGTCAAGGTGGCGGCGTACTCAACAAGGCTGGTGATTTTGCCGACATCACACAGTCGGGCGCTCCAACGACAATCACACACGGTTACTCGGTATGGGAAGCAGACAAGCCGATCTTCGTGATGCAGTATTCATGCTCGTCATCATGGGACGGTGACCCGATCCTTGACCCGTTCATGATCAACGTCACGCCAGAAGAGCAGTTCATTACGAGCACGATCTTCCAGTTCCCAACATCAGCGAAGTTTTCTAAGCACCGTCTGAATCTGATCGTAAAGACAGATACTGCATCACCAGACCTCATCAAGAACCTCGAATCACTTGAGATCGACGGCATCCCAGTGTGGCGTCACCCTTCGGCACAGAGCCCAACGCTGAAGTTCAACAAGATGTCCAACGGCCTTTACTGGACAACACTTGACTTCGGTATTGAGAGCCGCGCACACCGCATTTCAAGCAACGGTACTGTGAGCTTCGGTGGTTATATCTACGGCTACGGTGCTGTGGATGCCTACGGCTGGCCTGCGGCCGCTGGTTTCCGTCCAACAACATCGGTTGACACACTCCCGCCGCTGATCATCGGCAAGGATGTCTGCGGTGACTACGAGTTCGAGGCAACAGAACTGCGCAATAAGCCGGATCCTCCCCTCCCAGTTCCAGTGGACACAGACCAAGTTGAGTCTGGTATCGCGCTCATCGACACTGTCGAAGGTGCGGGCAGCTTCAACTACCGTCTGGAACTCGTCACAGACCAATTGTTCCCACGCGATCCAGCCTACAAGAAGTTCAAGTACGAGTGGAAGGTCATTGACAAGTCGAAGGATGCACGCTGTATCTACTTCGTGCAAGACTGGTGGGGCAATGTCACGCTCGATACGTGCGTGTTCTTCGCCGACAAGATTGCCTTCGCCCCTACGCCACTGAACTTTGGGCAGATTCGCCTGAATACATCAGCGACGGCAGACATTACGATTACCAACAACTCAGATGCGGAAGTAACACTGACCAATTCGAAGATGCAATTGGGCACGTACTTCTCGATCGTTGCTGGTGCCGTTCCTCCAGTCGTCAAGATCCCTGCTAAGGGCAAGCACGTTGTTACCATCAAGTACAACGGCACACGTGAAACGCAGGATGTGCGCACGGACTTCGATAAGGATTCGCTGGTCATCAACACAACATGTGGTCAGTTCAAGCATCCTGTTCAAGGTGTTGCTGCGCTCCCGTGCATCAATGTTGAGGACTTCGATGCCGGCACGCTGAGCCTGAACCAAGAGTTCTGCAAGGCTGGCGGCCTGCGCATCTCGAATAACGGATCCGACACGCTCGAGATCACATCGATCACAGGCTTCCTTGGTACAGACTTCACAGTCACACCAGCACCAGCACTTCCGATTCGCATCCTTCCGAAGGGCTTCCTCGAATTGAAGGAAGTATGCTACAAGAGTGCAACAATCAAGGTTGACGACATCAACGTGACATTCGCAAGCAATGCAGGTTGCGGCGACTCAGTCTCGAACTGGAAGGGTAGCACACAGTCACCAGGCCCGATCATCATCGGCAAGGATTGGCGCGAGCGCCGCGTCGGTACGGTCCATCAAGGCTTTGGCAGCGTTTCGAATACGGGCAACCAAGTTCTAAAGCTGCGCGACGTGACCTTCATGGACGGTTCGAAGTTCTTCCCTGCGGGCTCGACAGATGCGAACTACGTGTTCAAGATTGTGGGCCTCATCGACGCTGGCAACCCTGTCACAACTGTTGACCTGAGCAATGGCAAGTCGGTCGATGTCTTGGTACTCTTCCGTCCAGCAGCAGAAGCGACATACAGCGCTGATATCAAGCCAGTTTGGGAAGGTTCCGTTGAAGAGCGCACTGCGAAGCTTCAAGGTATCGGCATCATTCCGAAGATCGACACAGACCCAATCGACCTGACATGCGCTGAAACGCAAGAAGGCGTGCTCGCAGAACGTGACTTCACAATCACCAACGCAGGCACAATGGAACTGACGATCACTGGCGCAACGCTAAGTGCACCGGTTCCTCCTGGCTTTACGATTGTATCGACAACACCTGCACTGCCAATGATCGTTGCGCGCAACGGAGGCAAGGCAACCGTACGTGTGTCATACACACGCCCGCCGGCTCAGCTTCTGGCAGCAAGCACGACACTTGAGCTTGTGCACGACGCAACTCCAGGCAACGGCACGGACTCCTCGACACTTGTTCCTGTGCCATCGCATAAGGAAACATTCAGTGTTGGTGGTTGCTCCGGACCAGACATCGAGACAGCCGACCGCGACTTTGGTCGTCAGCGCGCTAACTGCGACTCGCCTACCCTCTCCTTCACAATCACAAACACGGGTGGTGGATTTAAGCCACTCGAAGTGAAGGCTCTGGTACCAGGCGGCGCAGATCCAACAGCATTCACAGTGGTGGGCTACCTCGATGATGCTAACAAGCAAACAACACTCCCACTGGTGATCCCTGCTGGTCGTTCGTTCCAAGTTCTCGTGCAATTCACCCCGACGCAGCCAGACGTTGCGCCATGGGCTGATCGCGCCTACTCGGCACAATTCGACATCACTGGGTATCCGCTCGGCGAGACGACACCAATCAAGACTGTCACAGCACGTGTCGTCGGTGTTGGTTACGTCACACCAGTCGCGATGGATCTGAGCAACGACATTGCAGGCGGCGGTTCCAAGGAGCCAGGCGCATCTGTTGACTTCGTCGTATCAGGTCGCAGCGCAAACTGGGTGAGCGCAGATGTAACGTCGTTTATTGCTGACGTGATTGTCGACAAGAACAACGTCGCCTTCAGCAATGGTTCGGTTCAAATTGCTGGCGGCTTGAGCGGCGGTTGGACAGTCAACGATCCAGTTATCTCGGATCTGAATCCAACACAGTCACAATGGCGCTTCACAGCGACAGGTGGCAACCGTATCTCCGGTGATGGTCCGTTGTTCACATTCAAGGCAACACTGCTCCTCGATGCAACCACATCAAGCAAGCAGAACCTTGTGCTCACACTTCCACGTCCGTGCGTGATTCCAAGCACGACTGGCGACTCAACAACGATCTTCAACTGTGCTCTTACACGCCGTGTCACAAAGATTGGCGCAACGCTTCCGAAGCTTAATCCGGTTGCTCCAAATCCAATCACCAACGGTGCTGGACTTGTGTCATTCTCAGTGGGTATCCCATCGATGACAACAGTTGAGCTGGTCAATGCACAAGGCGTTGTGGTTCGCACGTTCGTAAGCGGTCGTCTGAAGGACGGCGAATACGATATGTCATTCAGCACGGAAGGTCTGCCATCAGGTGCGTACTTCCTGCGTATGTCTACGACGGCCTACTCGAGCAGCCAGAAGCTGATCATCTCCGAGTAAGGTCACATTCCATCGAGTCTACAAGGGCGACCCTCGGGTCGCCCTTTCTGTTTTGGCACGCAGGTTGGTGCACGAATTAAAAGATTTGTAGTTTTGTCCTGGATACTTCTATCTCGCTGATGGCAATGCCGCAACCATATCGTATCATCGTTCGCACCCTCTGTTGCGTGGCACTCCTTGTTGCTGCGACAGCGAGCATGTACGCAGATAACGCGCGCAAGGCATCTCCTCGCAAAACAACCCCTGTTGCCTCTTCGCCTATCTCAACGGCGGTATCTACCACCATGCGGGCACTTGGGGCGGTACGAACACAGCAGCAAAAACCTCAACAACGCGTCCTTGTTGGCAACGATTCGCTCCGAAAGGAAAACCGATTCCTCTTCGTACGCGCTGCATCAGAAGTATTGACGGTGCGCATTGAATTGGCTCGCGACGAATCGCAGATCGAAATTGGCGTCTACAACATGCTTGGTAAGAAGATCATGGACGTGCATCGTGGTGCAAGCGGCCGCGGTGTTCACGAATACACTACAGCGATCCAGGATCTTCCCGAAGGCGTGTATGTCTGCGTCATGCAGGGTGCCGACTTCCGCAAGGCGGAAAAGTTCTACCTCAGCCGATGAGGCGAGGTTATCACAACTGAAATTTCTCTTCCGAGCCGCCCACAAGCGGCTCGAAACTTATTTGACAAGGGTGCTCGTATGAAGTTCGCAACGAAGGCCATTCATATCGGACAAGAGCCGGACGAGCTCACAGGCGCCGTAACTGTCCCCCTCTATCAGACGTCCACCTATGCCCAGGAGGAGATCGGGAAGCACAAGGGGTTTGAGTATGCGCGCACGCACAACCCAACCCGCTTTGCATGGGAAGCGAACCTCGCTGCAATGGAGAGTGGGACGCACGCCTATGCCTTCGGAAGTGGCTCGGCTGCAGTCGATACGCTGATGCGCTTGCTGAGCGCGGGCGATCATGTGATCATGGCTGAAGACATGTATGGCGGCACATTCCGTCTTACCGACAAGGTGCTGCGTCGGTTTGGGATCACGTTCTCGTACGTCGATATGCGCAACGTCGCAAACGTGGAGGCGGCGCTCCAGCCAAACACGAAGATGATCTACACGGAAACGCCAACCAATCCGATGATGACGATCACGGATCTGCGTGCCGTAGCGGAAATCGCACGTGCGAAGAACTGCATGATGGTTGTCGACAATACCTTCGCGTCGCCCTACTTCCAACGTCCGCTCGAACTTGGCGCACACATCGTTGTGCACTCTGCTACGAAGTACCTAGGTGGACACAGCGATCTTGTCAGCGGCATCGTTGCAACCAACGATGCGGCGATCGCCGAGCAACTCAAGTTCCTCCAAAACGCAGTGGGCGCAGTGCCGGGTCCGTTCGAGTGCTGGCTGCTCCTTCGCTCTGCGAAGACACTCGCCGTGCGCATGGAACAACACGCTGCCAACGCAATGAAGATTGCGGCGTTCTGCGAATCACACCCAGCAATCGTCCAGACACACTACCCTGGACTTACCTCACACCCACAGCACGACATTGCCGCACGCCAGATGTCTGGCTTCGGAGGAATGATCTCGATTGAACTCGGCTCGCTCGCGAAGGCCGTCGATGTCACAAAGCGCCTCAAGCTCTTCACGCTCGCTGAATCTCTCGGCGGCGTTGAATCCCTTGTGTGTCATCCCGTGAGCATGACGCACGGATCGATCCCGAAGGAGCAACGCGATCGTCTCGGTGTAACCGAGGGATTGGTGCGCCTCTCCTGCGGAATCGAAGATGTTGACGACTTGCTTGAGGACCTTGAATCAGCGCTGCGCTGAGCCCCCTCGCAGAATTCTTAGGCCTGCTTCCGCACACCAACAACGTTGTACCGCTTCGTCACGAAGGACCAGTCGGCGAACGTTGCATTGCCAGCAGGGTTACAGCCTGCGCCGTGGAAGTCACTGAATGCGGCTGACTGGTTGACCCAGACGTAGCTGTTGAAGTTGAACGACACCGGCGCGCCAGCATGCACAATTGCATCCTCAGCTTGCTGCATGCGTGCGTCGTCTGTGCAGTACACCAAGGCGCTGAGAGCACCATGCTTGCGAATGCTGCTGGTGACTTCGTCGAGCGATTGCTCGAATGAATCTGTAGTGATCACGAAGGAGATTGGACCGAACCATTCCTTGGTGTAGATGTCGACCTTCGATGTGTCGGTGCGCAGCACAATTGGCGACAGCGAACGTGCGGCTTCAAAGCCGGGCTGGAGCACGGGAGCACTTTGACGCACTACGCCAAAGCCGAGACCATGTGCTTCGTCAACACGCTTGGCCGTTGCGGCATTCTGCACGGCACCGAGCGTAGTTGGACCAGCCTTTTCGTTGAAGACGAGAGCGTCGATCTTCTCGCGAAGCTTGTCGACAACAGCATCAACGGAAACAACGTCATTGCCGACCTTCATGCCGTCGCGCGCAATGAAGATGTTCTGCGGCGCGGTACACATCTGACCCGAATACAGCGTTAATGAGAACGCGAGATTATCCATCGCACGATCGAGATCGTCTGTGGAATCCAGCACCACACAGTTCACGCCGGCCTTTTCTGTAAACACGATCTTCCCGTGTTCGGCAGCTTCACGCTCGACGATTGCACCGAAGTGTGGACCACCCGTGTAATCAATGATGCGTAACGCTGGATGGCGCACGAGATCAAGTGTGATCGGCGCATCAACAGTATCAACTGCCAGCTGAATAACGTTTGGATCAAGACCCAATTCGGTAAGTACGTCACGCACACGCGCAACGACAATGGCGATTGGATAGATCGCACCAGGGTGCGGCTTCACGATCACTGCGTTACCCGTGACGAGTCCGGCGAACATGCCCGGTGTTGTATTCCAGATCGGGAATGTCGAACAGCCAATAACGAGATTCAAACCCTTTGGTACCACACGGAAGCTCTTGTCGATCGACACGCTGATCTTCCCCATCGGCTTGGTCCACATCACATTCATCGCGAAGTGTTGTTGTGCCGAGAGTCCCATGGCAACGGCTTCGAGTGCACGATCATAGGCGTGCGGACCCGATGCTTGGAAGGCCATGACGAAGCCCTGTCCGGTGGTATGCTGTGTTGCGTAGCCAATCTCGAAGAAGTCCTTGGCGCCACGCTCAAGTGCCTCTACGAGGATCGATGCACGATCAGCTGGCGTCAGTGACTGCCAGGCTGTCTGCGCTGCTGATCCACGCGCAATAAGGTCCTCGACAGCGATGCTCGGATACGTGATCCCGAGCGGAAACCCATAGGGCGACACTTCCTCACCCGTCCACGCTGATTCGGCAGGCAAACGATCGAACTGATGATTCAGCTGCTTCTGAAACCCAGCAAGGCCGTCGTCGTTTGCAGTTTCACCGTAGATCTTGCCACTTGGCGCTTCAGGCCAGTGCGCATAGAACGTACGGTCTGCATTGGCCTGCATGGCTTCTGCAAGTGTTGTCTCGTGTGCCGAGCGGATTTCTGCCAGCGTCATAGGGTGTCTCCTTTGGGTGAGGCACAAAACTACGGCTTGCGGTCCTTACATCTCTGCGTGCTTCGATCCCGAACCGCCAAAACGGTACGAAATACCCAGGCTGATCAGGTAGTCGGCAAATGCCGCATCACCAATCACTTCGACACCACGCTGCTCGGTGCGAATCTTGTCGATGTAGCTCTGTGTGCGGTTGCGGTACACGGCAATTGGTACACTCAGCACCACAGAGAAGTCGCTGTTGAAATAGCTCAGACCTGGCTCAACCGAAACCGCATATCCCGGACGACGGAATCCTGCGCTGCCACCAATGAGGTCCGCCGAAGGAATACCTTCGGCTCGACCACCAGCATAGAAGCTGAAGTGATCCATCAGCGTGTAGAATGCACCAACACGTACACCGAATTGATCAGGTGCCGAGAACTGCGAGGTGTCAGAGCCCATCGAAGCGTTCGATGTGCGAAGGAGCACGCCGTTGGTGTTCGTCACATTCGCAAGGTAGAAGAGACTTGTCACCAAGGTAATCTTGTCGGAAAGGGGCTGAATACCCTGTACATCAATCGTAGCACCAATGCCGCCATCACCTGGCTGAATCGATTGGTCGACGACGCCATCGAGAGTCTGATCCTTATTCGGACCCTGATTGTAGAACGTGCCTGTGTAGTCGTACGAACCTGTGCGCGTCTTCATACCAAGCGACACGGAGTAATTATACTCGCTCGTCATCGGGTCGAACAACCAATACCCCACACTGAAGCGAATGTCAGCCAGACCTGAAGAGTACGTGTGACGGCGGTCGCCCTTCCATGTTCCGATGAGATTCCCCGATGAGTCGAAGCGTGGGTTACCACCATGCTCATACAGCGACGAACGATCATTGTAGACAAACGGCAAGATCACCGTGGCGAACAGACGATCCGTGATGCCATAGTTGATCGACAGATCGACAAAGCTCGACTTGTTGATGACCTCTGTGCCTTGTGCTACACGGAATGCTTCTTCGTGATCACCACGGAAGTGCCGGAACGACGTGAAGTTCCGTGCACCAAGCACAAGATTGAACTCGCCCTGCTGCAGGTTGATCGTCGTACCCGAGTTCGTGCCACACATGGCACCGCCACGCACAACAACGCAGCCCTGACCCCATGATTGCACCGAAAGCACAGCCATAGCTGCAACAAGAACGCCAATCTTCAGACCGAATCGAACTCGCGACATACTTCTACCCCTCAGACAGTTCGTTATGAATGGTGACGAGGCAAACATATTCGAGCAATCACGCTTGTCGAAATTAAAGGAACATATGTTCCTTATCTTGCCATATGCCTACACAGATATCGCTTGCTCGACGTGTGCAGGAACGCCGTCGTATCCGTGCTATCCAACTGCGAGAACGGGGCTGGAGCACACGGCGTATCGCAGATTCACTGGGTGTGAGTCTGCCCGCTGTCTACCAGTGGTTTGCCGCTGTCGAGCGCAGCGGCATCGATGCTCTGACGGCGAGGGCACGCACAGGTGCGCCACGACGCATGACCGATCGACATCGACGCATGTTGGAGTTGCTGCTCACCTCGCCCCCTCGCGAACATGGCATCGACGCACAACAATGGGATCGCAACCTTGTGCAACGAGCTATCAAGCGATTGTTTGACATCGACTACTCAAAACAACACTGTGGTCGCATATTGCGGGACATTCAGACGCATCATCGACGTCAGCCCTATGCACTCGATGAACTGCGGAGTATGCTCTCAAAGGTTGATATTGCACGCATTCGGAAACGTCTTGGAGCTGACAATGGATCGCGAAGAACGTGAACTACTCACACATCTTGAATCGGCGCTGCGCACGATTGCAGCGAACGAAGATCGTATTGCTCAGTCGCAAGAAATACTCTCCGAAACACAGCGCTTTGTAGGTGACTCACAAGCTGCACTTTCGGATCAGCTCTCGAACATCGTTGGCAATCAGCAGACGATCATCACAAATCAGTCGACGATCATCGACAATCAACACGTGATCATTGGCTTTTTGAAGCAACTCGTGCATGGAGACGGAGTCTAGGACACGATGCGGTACTACCTCATCTTCGTTGTCTGTGCACTAGCTCTCTGGCTTGTGCTGCTGCTCACATCATCCGTGTCGCCACTCGATGCATGGCCGGCCGCGCTGACGATGGTGTTTGGCTCATTCATCGCGGGCGCAAGCGCTGAAGGGGGCGGTGCTGTAGCATTCCCGGTGTTCACCTTGCTGCTGAAGATTCCACCTGATGCTGCTCGTAACTTCTCCTTCGCGATCCAAAGCTTCGGCATGGTGTCGGCGAGCATGCTCATCATCGGACGTCGCATTCCTGTTGAGCTGCGCGCAGTATTCTATCCTGCGATTGGCGGTGTTGTAGGGTTGATTGCTGGCACGTACTCACTCGCACCGCACGTCGATCCCACGCTAACGAAGCTGCTGTTTGTGTCAATCTGGCTTGCCTTTGGTATAGCGTTGTGGCAAGCGAATCGCAGAACATCTACACCGCTTGCGCAACAACTCCCAGACGTGTTGCAACGCAGGGACATCTTGAACTTGGTGATGATCGGGGTCGTAGGTGGATTCGTCACATCGCTGTTCGGCAATGGTATTGATCTCCTCACCTTCTGCATGCTCAGACTCTGGTACGGTGTCGACGAAAAGGTCGCAACACCAACGTCTGTGCTGTTGATGAGCATCCTGACGCTAGCCGGGACGCTCTTGCACACAACGGTGTACAACGATTTCGGTCAGACAGAGTTCACTGCATGGCTTGCTGCAGCACCAGTCGTATTGGTGTTTGCACCTCTTGGCGCATACGTCATCTCGAAGTGGCCGCGTATTGCGATTGCACGCTTACTCTACACCATTATCGTGGTGCAGTTTCTCGGTGCGCTGTACGTGCTGGGACTCACCCTCGAGCACGTGCTCATTGCTGGAGTAACGGTCGTGCTAACGTCTGGTCTGTTGCTCGCTCAGAAGCGATAAGTCACCGAGCCGATTGGCATCGGAACGTTCGAACGAGCGCCGAGGACGAGTCCGAGCGGATTGAAGTTCACGTCGAGCTTGCCCATGGACGTACCCTCTGCGTCCGGACGTGCAAGGGCACGACCGATGAGGAACCCACCTGCTGCCGATGCCCACACGAGCGGCCCAATAGCCCGGGGTGAATCCACGAGCTGTGCAATACCAACGCCGATAACACCTCCGGCGAGTGTACTGAGAAGGAACGTGGAGCCGTCGCCTTCACGATAGTCGAGTCCGTCAATAAGCCTTGTACCGAGATACAAGCCCCCTGCTGCTCCCAAGAGCCCAATCCCGGTTATAACTCTCGTCGATACGTTGTCTGTGCTCACGGCTGAGAGAACGGCATAGGGCAGGCCAAGACCAAGCGCACCCGTCAGCGCATAGACCGTTGCATCAGAGTTGGTAATGTGTTGCGACTTGATGATCTCATTGCCAAGAAGAATACCACCGGCGGCACCAACGAGTCCAAGACCTGATAGGACGCGAATTCCTGCATCGCCTTCAGTTACGTTACCCATGATCGTCAATGCTGCCAGTGCGCCACCCGCCGCTCCGTAGAACTCTGTGGTGTTGATCACGCCAGCCGCACCTTCCGAGATTCCTGTATTCGAACCGATCACATAGCCTGCAACGGTTTCAGACACACCACCAAGGATCGACAGTGCGAAGCCCGTGCGTGAGGAGAGATTCGATCCAGAAATCAATCCGCCAAGTGCCCAACCATGCAAAGCCCCCTGAAACATGCCACCCACAGCCAACGAGGCCGCACCGGCCGTCACGTTGGCATTCTGCGTTAACAGCGCAGGCACGAAGTAGCCAAGTCCGCCCGCGATTAAATAGGTTGGTGCGGAACTGACGCTACCATCAGAACTAAAGACAATCGAAACGGCTGTTCCGTAGTAAAAGAGCGACCACAGTGTGCTGCCCCACAACAACGTGCTGCGTCCGCTCTGATCCAAACCACCGATATCGACCGAAGGTGCTGCCGCCGTTTGCATGCGTGAACGCAACGCTGCCATCTCCACCATCGAGAGTTGGCGTCGCTCACGCTCGTTGCCTTGATCGGCACGACGCAGGATCTCGAGCACAAACGCCGAGTCGCTCATCTTGAACAGACGTGCCTCGAGGAAGGTCTCGACAGGCTCAAACCACTTGTACTCGTCGTTCATCGACTTGGACACGACGAAGATCTTGCCCGCTTCGTCGAAGCTGATCTGACGTTCTATCTGCGCATATGCACCATACGATGCAGCACAGAGCAGCAAGGCAATAAGAACTGAACGTAGGATAGCAGTCATAGCAATCTCCATAAACGAACGAGGGCCCCATGTAGGGGCCCTCAAATCTATGCATCGTTCTCTGAAATACGAGCTTACAGAACTGCCGTTACCGGTGCGTAGTCCATACCGAATGCTTCTGCAACTGCTTCGTAGACGATCTTGCCTTCGACGACGTTCAGACCGTATTCGAGTTCCTTGTTCGCCTTGCATGCGTTCTTCCAGCCGTGGTTGGCAAGCTGCACTGCGTATGGGAGCGTTGCGTTCGTGAGCGCGATGGCCGATGTGTACGGCACAGCGCCTGGCATGTTTGCAACACCGTAGTGCACAACACCGTCGACCACGTACGTTGGATCTGCGTGTGTTGTTGGCTTGCACGTCTCAACGCAACCGCCTTGGTCAACCGATACGTCGACGATTACAGAACCTTCCTTCATCGTCTTGAGCATGTCGCGTGTGATCAGGTGTGGTGCCTTTGCACCAACGATCAACACACCACCGATCACGAGATCGGCATCCTTGACTGCTTCACGGATGTTCGACTTCGTTGACATCTGCGTGATCACGTTCTTCGGCATCACATCATCGAGGTAGCGCAGACGGTACAGGTTGTTGTCGAAGATTGTCACGCGAGCACCAAAGCCCGCTGCGATCTTCGCTGCGTTTGTACCAACGACACCGCCACCAAGGACGATCACGTTTGCTGGCTTTGTACCAGGTACACCGCCGAGCAATACACCACGTCCACCCATTGGGTGCTCGAGGTACTTCGCGCCTTCTTGCGGAGCCATGCGGCCAGCAACTTCCGACATCGGAATGAGGAGCGGGAGCGATCCGTCTGACTTCTGAACTGTCTCGTACGCGATACACGTTGCGCCGCTCTTCACCATTGCTTCGGTGAGTTCGCGTGATGCAGCAAAGTGGAAGTACGTGAACAGCGTCTGACCCTTGCGGATGAGACTGTACTCGGGTGCGATTGGCTCCTTGACCTTCATGATCATGTCGGCCTGAGCATACACCTCAGCAGCTGTATCGATGATCTTCGCACCAGCTGCGATGTAGTCATCATTCGTGAATCCACAACCAACACCACAGTTGGTCTCAACGATCACATCGTGGCCGTGCTGACGGAGGGTTTCAACTCCACCAGGCGTGAGAGCAACACGCTTCTCACTCGGCTTGATCTCCTTTGGTACGCCGATCAACATATACGTCTGTCCTTTGTTGGATTGAAGTGAATCAAGAGCGCAAAGATAGGGAGCATTCCCGTGCCCACGGATGCAAGCCCTATGGACGCCGCCAGACCGGGAGCAGGACCAGCACGAGCGTGCCACCAAGCATGACATACCCCGCGAGCTCGGCACCGAGCACGCCAACCAGCTCGTGAAGGGGGCGAATCACCCACCAGGGGTCCACATGGACGGTGCCTGCAAGCCCCGTAACAGCATCCCGCGCACCAAATGCGTGGATCGGCATGATCGCCGCCATGATTGCCACCGCAAGGCCTGCGCCCACCACAAGCGGCACGTGCTGGCGCTCCCGCCAGAGTACATAGGCCAGCCACACCGACGCCACGCCAAGCAGAATGTGCACGAAGTACGTCCGCGCGAGCATGGGCTCGCCAGGCACGATACCCAGCACAGCCACGAGAGCATCGCCGAGCGGCGCTTCCAACAGCTCGTGTCCGACAATTCGCAAACTCACGTCGGCATAGATATCGTCAGGCAAAATCCGTCCGGTCCATGCCGCAGCGAGGGCGACAATCAGCATCCCGATCGACATCACCCACGTCGATGCAGCATGCTCATACACGCGCGCAATGGCAGATAACACAACAACAATGCAGGCCAATACCACCAGCCATCCTGCGAGCGTGTGATGCATAGTGCGTGCAATTGCACCACCCGGCGCGTTATTGATCTGCACCTGCACGCTCGCTGCGGCAGCACTTGGCACAAGCTCGCCGGGGCGCGTAGGGACAAGACTCGGCGTTGCTGGACGTCCGACGGTGTCGGTGAAGGGTCCGACGTTCTCACGACGCTCCCCTACGATCACCGTTGCTGTGCGGCCATCAGCAGTTGTTGCTGGCATCCGCGATGGTTCATAGAGCAAGCCCAGCAGGAGCCCCGTGACCAGCTCGATACCGATGAGCATTGCAAACACCCCAAGACACATCCGTCGCGCGATGTCGATCCATGTGGCCTGCTGCATTAGGTGTGCTCCTGATGGATGCGCACATAGAGGTTTCCATTGACGACACGGGCTTCATGTGTTGGAAGGGGGCGTGTAGGGGGTGCATTGAGCACGTTGCCCTCGAGATCGAATGCTCCTCCATGACACGCACACCGGATGCGATTCGATGGGAGGTGCACCTCGAGTGGACACCGAGCGTGCGTACAGGTGAGGTCAAGCACACGCACGTCATTGCCTCTCCGAGCAATCAGCACGCGCGTACCGCCGATTGTCAGCTCCTTGCGTGCACCGTCGGCAACGACACCATCGAGTGGTCCAAGATCGTGGGCATGACTCGATGCGTCACTTGTTGGCGCAAGGAATCGTCGAAGTGCCTCAGCACCTGTCCACGATGCTAGCAGCGCACCAATGCTGATAAGCATCGTGCGTCGGGATGTTCTCGCTACTTTTGTTGAATTCTGTTGCATGATTCTCGAGTTCTCAATGCCCGTCCCGCTTCTTGACCTCAAATTACAGTATCACACGCTCAAGCACGAGATCGACGCCGCACTGATTCGCGTTGCAGAGTCGCAGGTGAGCATTCTGGGACCCGAAGTAGACGCATTGGAGCGCGAGCTCGAAGCCTATCTCGGCGTCAAGCACGCCATCGGCGTATCGAGCGGTACCGATGCTCTGCTGATGGCCATGATGGCCTACAACATCGGTCCGGGCGACGAAGTGATCATCCCAACGTTTTCGTTCTTCGCGACCGCTGGCTGTGTTGCGCGCGTTGGCGCAACGCCTGTGCTGGTGGACGTCGATCATGTGAGCTACAACATCGACCCTGAAGCAGTACGCAAGGCGATCACGCCACGCACAAAGGCCATCATCCCGGTGCACTTGTTTGGTCAGGCCGCCGACATTGATGCCATCATGGCAATTGCGGCAGAGCACAACATCCCTGTTATCGAGGATGCAGCACAAGCAATCGGCACACAAACCGCCGACGGACGTCGCGTTGGATCAATCGGACACATCGGATGTTTTTCGTTCTACCCAACAAAGAACTTGGGCGCATTTGGCGACGGTGGACTTGTCACGACGAACAGCGACGAGCTGAACGTGCGTCTGCGTCAGATCCGCAACCACGGCATGGAGCCGCGCTACTACCACAAGATCATGGGTGGCAACTTCCGTCTCGATGCAATTCAAGGCGCGGTGCTTCGCGTAAAGCTCCCCCACCTTGCATCCTGGCACGCCGCGCGCCGTCGCAACGCCGACATCTACACGCGTCTTTTCATTGAGGCCGGACTAAGCCAAGCTCCCGGTCACACACAATTCGACGAACACAACCGCATCCTGCTCCCAGCAGTGATGAATCCCGGTGGTGCACCCGATGTGCACATCTTCAACCAGTACACTATTCGCTCGGCACATCGCGATGCACTGCGTGCACACCTCCAAGCGGCTGGTATTGGGTCGGAAGTCTACTACCCTGTGCCATTCCACCGTCAGGAGTGCTTTACACAGCACGGCTTCAACGACGCCGACTACCCTGTGTCGAACTGTCTTGCGGCAACGGTACTGTCGCTTCCAATCTTCCCTGAGCTAAACGAAGAGCAGCTCCGCGAAGTAGTCGCAACTATTGCCGAGTTCGAGCGTACACAAGCCGCCTCGCCGTCGGAATGTCCCGACTGTGCCGAGTGCGGAACGCTTGTCTAACTACCGTTGTTGGAGGACGCGATGGATCCTCAAAATCCCACATCGTTTATGTACCAGTTCAACGTAGCTCCGAAGCGGAGCTCCGCTGGTCCTATCGTGTTTGGTCTGATCTTCATTGTCCTCGGTATCGGACTCCTGCTTGACACCGCACGTGTGATCGACCTCGATGTGTGGGGCATCCTCCGTACGTGGTGGCCGTCGATCCTCGCGATCTGGGCACTGGCCCGCGTTGCAACGCGCAATGGTTCGTTCCTCGGCAACATGATTCTCTTCACGGTTGGCATTCTCCTGCAACTGAGCTCACTCGACATCATTGATGGATTCTGGAGTGCGTTCTGGCCGATCGTGTTCATCCTGAGCGGACTCTCTCTGTTGCGCGGTACGATGCGTCGTGCACGATCAGCAACGGCCGCACCAACAAGCGAACACGGCGAAGGACTCCCCTACGAGAGCGACTACCTTGAGTCGAACGCGCTGATGGGCGGCTCCAGCACACGCGTTGTGAGCAAGCAGTTCAAGGGTGGTTCGATTTCATCGATCATGGGCGGACTCGAGATCGACCTGCGTAGTGCGGAGATCGACGGCAACCTTGCTGTGCTCGAAGCAACATGCGTGATGGGTGGCATCGAGATTCGTGTACCACCGCATTGGAACATCTCGGTGAAGGGCACACCTATTCTTGGTGGCATTGATGACGAAACGCGGAAATATCGCGACGAGAACGTCATCGGCCCAACACTCATCATCGACGCAACGGTAGTCCTTGGTGGAATTGAGATCAAATCATGAGTATTCGTCCGGAGCGCGTCCGCATTCTCACCCCTGAACGCCCAGAACCCCAAGGCTCGGGTCCGGTGGTCTGCTGGGTTAATCGCGATCGACGGCTCCGCGACAACTGGGCATTACTCTACGCACAAGAGATCGCAATCGCACGACGTGTTCCGTTGCACGTTGTGTTCTGCCTGGTTCCCGAGTTTCTTGGTGCAACGCTCCGTCAGTACGACTTCATGCTGCGCGGACTCGAGGAATTCGAGCGCGATTGCACGTCGCACAACATCGCCTTCACGATGCTGCTCGGCGATCCACGCGAACAGGTTCCTGCATACTGTGCAGCAACGACGCCATCGCTCCTTGTCACAGACTTCGAACCGCTTCGCATCAAGACGCAATGGGTTGATGCGGTGTGCGCTGCAACGTCGGTTGCGGTGCATCAAGTGGATGCGCACAACGTGATCCCCGCATGGCATTGCTCACCCAAGCTCGAGTTTGCAGCGTACACGATTCGTCCGAAGATCAAGCGACTGTTGCCAACCTTCCTCGACGAGTTTCCAGCGGTTGAGCGTCACCCATTCCCTCCTGCTGCCATGCCGCAGCCGACGGATTGGATGCATGTTCGATCAACGCTGCGCGTCGACACATCGGTTGCACCCATTACATGGCTTACCCCTGGCGAACAGCAAGGGCGTGCACTGCTGGATGCATTCACGGCACACATTGAACGCTATCAAGACCGCAACGATCCCACAAAGCCGGGTCAGTCGAACTTGTCGCCATACTTCCACTTCGGACAGCTTGCGCCGCAGCGTGCAGCGCTCGAGGTGAATCGTCTTGCACGCACAGGCGCTGAGGACTGTCCAGTTGAGTCCTATCTCGAAGAGCTCATCGTACGTCGTGAACTCTCCGACAATTTCACGTTTTACAATCCCAACTACGACTCCTTCGAAGGCTTTGCTGCGTGGGCACAGTCATCGCTCAACGAGCATCGCGACGATCCGCGACAGTACGTGTACACCTTCGAGCAATGGCAGCAGGCAGTAACACACGATGAGCTCTGGAATGCCGCACAGCGCGAGCTGTTGTCTACCGGCAAACTGCATGGATACATGCGCATGTACTGGGCGAAGAAGATCCTCGAATGGAGTGCATCACCGGAAGAAGCGCTTGCCATTGGCATCACGCTCAACGACACGCATGCGCTCGACGGACGCGACCCGAACGGATACGTTGGCGTGGCCTGGAGTATAGGGGGCGTGCACGATCGCGCCTGGTTTGAACGTCCCGTCTACGGCAAGATTCGCTACATGAATGCCAACGGATGCGCAAAGAAGTTCGACGTTAAGGCCTACATTCGCAGATATGCAGAATCAACGTTGTTCTAAGTTTCTCCTCGTCATCGCACTCCTCATCGGATGCGTTGGCGCATCGGCACAGCTCCTCAAGCCATACGATCTCAAGCTTGGTCGCAAGATCAAGGAGTACGATCGATACCTCCTCAACACGCGTGCTGTAACACGCAACGAGACCAAGGTCTACATCGAGGACATGCAGCGCGGCGACTCTGTTGACTCCCGCGAAGTTGTTCTCTCGGCGCAGTGCAACGTGGTCAGCGTCACGGTCAACGGACAGGAAAAGGAAAAGAATCTCGTCATTCGCGACTTCCGCAAGCTCACGCTTACCGACACCGTTGATGTGCTTCCAACAGGCACCAAGGTGCGCTGCTGGTTCTCCGATTCCGGCAGCGTGTTCACCGTCGATAATGCACCTGTCAGCGACGACGTCCAAGCACTCCTCAGTGAGGTTGTCAAGAGTGAAGGGGGCACGGAAACCAGCAAGTTGATGGACCCTGCGAAGGCCGTTGCGCTTGGCGCGACGTGGAAGATGAACATCCCCGCCTTCCGCAAGGTGCTTGGTCCGGTACTCTCCGGCGCAATGAAGAAACTCACCGGCACCGTCACCTTTGCATCGATCGATTCATCGGGATCACTGCCAACGGCAACAATCATGGCGCGGGCCGAAGCACCGACGTTCACGTTGCGGTTTGGCGACATGCCATCGAAGTCGACCTTCGTTGCTGACATCTCACTCACGGTGCCGCTTGACAATCGCTACCCTGCCGAAGCGCTCTCCACGAGCAGCCGACAAACTGTGAGCATGTCGCAGGGCAATGCGCGCATGGACATGATCGTCGCATCATCGCGAAGCGCACAATTCCTGCGATGAGTCAGGAGCAATCCGCAACGCTGCACACGCGGGCACTTCTCGCGCTCACGTTGTGTGCCATCCTGTGGAGCACTGGTGGCTTCTTCATCAAGAGCATACCACTCGATGCACTCACCATTGCCGGTGCACGCAGTGCCATCGCTGCGCTCGTCATCTTCGCATGGAACCGTCGTGTTGCACCCACGTGGTCGCGCGCGCAGATCGGCAGCATCGTCTCGTACGCACTCACCGTCATCCTCTTCGTCTCTGCCACCAAGCTCACCACGGCTGCGAACGCCATCTTCCTCCAGTACACCGCACCTGTGTGGGTAAGTCTGCTCAGTTGGCTTGTTGCACGCGAGCGCATCTCGCGGATCGACATCATCTCCGTGTGTGCAGTGGTGCTTGGCATGGGCGTGTTCTTCCTCGACTCACTTGAGGGCGGCACGATCGTTGGCGACGCTGTTGCTATCGCCAGTGGAATTGCGTTTGCCGGTGTAGCGCTCTTCATGCGTGCGCAGCGAGGTGAATCGACGATGGAGAGCATCCTGTTCGGCAACATCCTCACTGCGCTTGTCTGCATCCCCTTCATCACGCCCTTCGCCCCAGAGCCATCGGTCATGGTCAACCTTGTCTTGCTCGGTGTGGTGCAACTCGGCATCTCCTACATCCTGTATGCATGGGCCATGCGCTACGTCACGGCGCTCGAAGCCGTGCTCATCACGGTGATTGAGCCCCTGTTGAACCCTATCTGGGTTGGCCTTGGGCATGGCGAAGTACCCTCGCAGACAGCAATTGTTGGGGGCATCATCGTTGTCGGAGCCGTTGTGACGCGTAATTTGCTGCATGCCAGAAGCATTCAACGAACAGCGCATCGCTGACATCATCGGCGAATCGATTGCAACAAAGCAACGTCTTACAGAAACCTGTACGGCGGACATCGCTGCGTGTGGTGCAGTACTTGCGGCGTGTGCTGCTGCGAACAAGCGCATCTTCTTTTGCGGTAATGGCGGCAGTGCTGCTGATAGTCAGCACCTCGCAGCCGAACTTGTTGTCCGCTTGCGCAGCGGCGTCGAACGTCGGGCCATAGCAGCGCTTGCACTCACGGTCGACACCAGTGTGCTCACGGCAGGCGGCAACGACTACGGATTCGACAACGTCTTCGCACGTCAGGTCGAAGCCTTCGGTCAACCCGGGGATGTCCTGGTAGCAATTAGCACCAGCGGGACGTCATCCAACATTATCCGTGCGGTCGAGCAAGCAACCACGCAAGGCGTGACCACCATCGGTCTGCTGGGCGGCAGCGGCGGAACACTCCGTGCGTTGTGTCATCATTCGGTCGTCGTTCCATCCACCGTCACGGCCCGCATTCAGGAGTCCCACATTCTGATTGGCCACATCTGGTGCGAAATGATCGAAGAAGCTGTTGCGCCGGAGTTGTTTTAAACCCGACCTTTTGTATTTTCGTACTCCCGATTTGGGTCGCCAACTTAGCTCAGCTGGTAGAGCAGCTGATTTGTAATCAGCAGGTCATCGGTTCAAGTCCGATAGTTGGCTCCATCAAAACGCCGCCCTTTGGGTGGCGTTTTTCATTTCTGGACCATCACCGGGACGTAGAGAGCCCCCTCGGCAGTGACAAGGCATGCTAGGTACATGCCTGATGCGAGATGGTCGGTCGCGAAGCTGACGGTTGATGTCTGCGCGTCGCGCACAACGCGCGACCACGATGTGGCGCACATGGTCGCCCCTTGCACGTTGATGATGGTGAGGTCGTGACGTCCAATGGCGCTGCTCGACCACACGACGGTCAATGTGTGATCACTGGTTTGCGCTACATCAAGCATGCGGGGTCCGCTGGCGCCAATGCTGACAACGCGGGACGAACTGGCGCACTGCTGCGCGGTGATTCCTATCGTCGCATCACCTGGTGTGCTACACGAGCCCCCTGCCTGCGCGTTCACAAGGATCGCACGATCGTTCACGCCCGTGAGGAGCATGCGCACATCGAGCTCGACAAACACCGGTGGCGCGACGCTCTGCGAAAGTTCGATGGTAATGATCGCAACGCCGCCGACGCTGGTGCGCGTAAGGCGTGTGACGTTCGGGTGCGGGACGACGCTGACCTCGGCAACATCCTCGCGGACGCGTAGTGTGAGGACGAGTGCACCTATGAGAGGGTTCTGACTGTCACTTCGAATCGGCACACGGATTTGTCCGCCGGTTGCACTCACTATCGTTTCGGACCGCACTTGCACTGCCTGTGGCGGCACAACAGTGACCGTTACCGAGTCGACCGCGGTGCATCCACGTGCGTCCCATCCTTGCACCACGTACGTTATTGTTCGCACAGGCCATGCGCTGGTGCTTGGTTGATTGGATGCTGCCAGACTCGTGGTGGGCGTCCACGCGTAGCGCTCGGCACCACGTGCCCACAAGGTGATGGTGTCGCCAATGCAAATCGTTGTATCGGCGCGAGCTTGCAGTGGCGGCGGTGGAATCACATCCACACGCATGCTATCACGTCCGCTGCATCCGTTGTTTTCAACGATGACGTCAATCCATGTACTGGTGGTGGCGGTAATCGTCACGGTTGATCCCGGCAGCACGAGTCCGCTCGAGCGATCGATCCATTGCACATTGCCAGGCGTGGTGCACGTGAGCGTGAGATCGGTGCCTGCACATACTGCGGTGTCGCGCGGCACATCAACGCTGATGCTTCCGCCAACACGCACGGTCACGCTGGCTGTGTCGACACATCCTTCAGCAGAGAACACCACAACGGTATACGTGGTTGTGGCTTGCGGCGCAACAGTTACACGTGCAGCAGTGCGATCGGCAATGTCAGATGTCGGAAGCCATTGATAGCGAGTGCCCCCTGATGCTTCAAGCACAACCGGCACGCCCGGACACGATTGTGGGTCTGCAGGAATGATACGCGCAGTTGGCTGTGGCGCGATGGTGACGGTGATGAATGCAGTGTCGATGCATGTTCCGCTTCGACCAATCACGCGGTACTGCGTTGTCTGCGCAGGTTGCGCACGCGGCGTTGCACTGCGCGCGTCGTCTAAACCGATCGCGGGTGACCATTCATAGGTGGACGCACCCGACGCGCGAAGGCGTGCACTCGACCCAGCACAGATCGTGGTGTCGGGCGATGTGGTGAGCGTGCCTTCATTGACGAACACCGTGACAGTGTCGTAGGATGCACAGCCTTCCGGACTTCGCCCAGTGACGATAAATGTTGTGGTCTGTGTGAGCGATGCACGCGGCTTGGCCACAGTAGAGTCGTTGAGAACCGATCCCGGCGACCACGAGAATGTTGCATTACCAAGCACGGTGAGAGCTGCAACCTGCCCCTTACAGATCGTGATGTCGGGTCCGGCAGAGATCGCAGGACGCGCGCCGATCTTCACAGTTGCTTCGCGCTCCATCGTACTGCCCGATGCCGAACGGAAGGTCGCTTTGATGATGTACGTCCCTGATGTGCGATACACATGCGACGTTGGGTTTTGTCGCGAGCGATTCGTCGAGCCCGACGCGGGATCGCCGAAGTCCCACTGTACCGATGTTGCAGAGTCCTTTGGCGACACGACCATCGCCAGCGTATCGCCAACACACCCGTCGGCAACAACGATGTCGTACACTGTTTCGTTGGAGAAGACAGCCGGAAACATGTTTGGCAACCCGAGTCGGCTCATGCGTCCGCCGAGATCGACAACACGATCGCGATATTGACATCCCGTGCCACGCACGTTCGGACGTGCGATCTCGCTGATGGTTGGTGAATTCTCATGCGCGAGATAGATGCAACCATTCGGTGCAAGCTGCAGAGCTCCGTTCGCTACCGCACCCGAGCGTCCGATCGACATCCGCGTGCCGGGTATTGATGCATCTGCAACGGAACAATCATATTGGTCGATCGATGTGCTTGAGTACGACGATGCATAGAGCAACGAGCCGCTCGGCGAGAACTCCACTCCATAGGTGAGCTGCGACGACAGCGTCACAGCCGACGAAATCGCACCCGTTGCGCGATCAAAACGAAACAGCGAGAGTCGACCAGGCATCGATGTTGCCATCGCTAGACGTGTACCTTGGGGATTCGCACGCAGGTAGCCAATGTCGCCAAACTGTACGGCCGGACCCAGTCGATACGTCGCTGGTGTAGCGTTGATGCCATTGCGTGTGACGCTATAGACAAGGAACGTATTCGTCCCAACTTCATGTCCAATCAGCCATGCATCCACACCATTCGCATGACGCACCGCCGTGATCTTCTCCGACGCACCCGGTTGCAGCGGAACATTCAACAACAGCACATCACCATTGCCGCCATTCAACGTCATGTCGACGACGGAGTAACTGATACCGCGCGCGTAACTGCGCTCAACGGCATCGACGGTAACCAGGAAGTAGCGCGACGGACGCCCCGGCCATGGGATCACGATGCACGATTGCGTCGACGAGGAGAACCCCCAGAGTCCAACGCCACCCGGCATCTTCACATGATTCTTCGTCCATACATCCGAGCCATCGGAGTAGAACAGCAACCGTCCGGCCGTATCAGACACCGTGATACATCCCTCGCGAGTATTCATCACGCCGTCGGTGAGAATCACCGGCGGTGACGAGCGCACATTCATGCCGGCGAGTTCGCCGAAGTACCAGTTCTCTGCTTGTCGCTGCGCGTGGAGTACGCCGCTGACGCAGACGAGCATGATGACGATGATGCGAAGGAGGCGCATAGGTGCAACAATATATCTTCTCCGTAGCTTGCCACATGCTTCCAATCCTCACGCTCCGTCCACGCGAAGAGCGTCGTATCAAAGAAGGACACCTCTGGGTGTTCACGACTGACCTCTCAGCAATCCCACAAATGGAGCCCGGCAGTCTCATCCGACTCAGCACATCCGATGGCGCGTCGCTTGGCACGGGGTTCTACAATCCCCTCTCAAAGATTGCCATTCGGCTGCTCGGCGGCGAAATCGACGTGGTCGATGAAGATTTCTTCGTCGAGCGTATCACGCGCGCTGCACGGTTGCGCGCGCTGCTGCTTCCAAACGCTGAAGCCTATCGCGTGGTCTTCGGAGAGGCCGACCTGTTGTCGGGTCTGATCGTCGACCTCTATGGCTCGACGCTCGTTATCCAGACGCTTTCGGCCGGCATGGACAGCAGGAAGGACCTCATCGTGTCGGCACTGCGCCGCGTGTTCCCCGCCGCTACCGGCATCATCGAGAAGAACCTCTCGCAAATGCGCACCAAGGAAGGACTCGAGCTTACTGAGGGCGTGATATGGGGCGAGGTACCAAGCACAGTGCAATTCCGAGAAAACGACATTCTCCTCGAAGTCGATATCACGGCCGGACAGAAGACGGGTTATTTCCTTGACCAAAAGCTCAATCGAAAGATTGTGGCCGACCTCTCGGCCGGACGAACCGTACTCGACTGTTTCTGCAACGTCGGCGGGTTTGCCCTCAACGCAGCCAAGGGTGGCGCTACAGAGTCGGTTGGTATCGACAGTTCGGCACCAGCCATCGAGTCGGCCCAGCACCACGCAACGATCAACAACCTCAATGCCTGCTCGTTCGTAAAGGCAAACGTCTTCGACTACCTGCGCGAACAGGTTGCCGAGGGGCGTAAGTGGGACATGGTTATTCTCGACCCCCCATCGTTTGCCAAGCACCGAGGCGCACTCCGTGGGGCACTGGCAGGGTATGCCGAGCTCAACCGCACCGCCCTCAAGCTGCTCGACAGTGGTGGCATCCTCGTGACCGCCTCCTGCACCCAGATTGTGCCCGAGCACGACCTGCTCGACATCATCTACCGCGAATCTGCACGGGTTCGACGTCGGCTCCGCCTCATTCACCGTGGCTCGCAGGCACCCGACCATCCCGTGCTGCTGGCCATGCCCGAGACCCAGTACCTCAAATTCCTCGTATTCGAGGTGATGTAAGCCCCCTCACAATGCACTACCGTCCGGTGGAAAACGTCCACGTACGTCCTTTCCCAACATCGATTATGTTGCGTGCATCATGATGGAGTTCGACTACGACGACGACAACGATGAACTGAATCGGCAGGAGCTCGATGAGACGCTCCGTCGGTTCCGGGATTCTGTGCGCAGTGGGAACTGGCAGCAAGGGGCTCCGTCGATCGAATCCCTTGAAATGGTCGTTCACTACTGCCTCGAGACGTCCGCGTTTGAGGACGCCTTTGTGTTCGCCAAGATGTGGACCGAGCGTACCCCCTACTCGCCCGATGCATGGCATAAGTTCGGGATCGCCCTCAGCAGTCTTGGTCGCTGGACAGATGCGCTCGACGCATATGATCGCGCGTCGTCGCTCGACCCAATCGACACCGAGCTTATCATCAACCGCGGTATTGCACTCGAGCAACTTGGACGTCTCGACGACGCACAATTGCTCATCGATGCAGCGCTTGCGCAAGACCCAGAAAACTTCGACGCACTCTTCACCAAGGCACTCATTCTGCAGAAGCGTGAGCGGTACGACGAAGCACTGCGCATGTTTACGGTACTGTCCCGACACGAGCAATTCCATCGTGATGCGCTCTTCGAAATGGCCATCTGCTACGAAGCTCTTGAACAATTCACCGAAGCTGCCGCCATCTACGACACACTCATCGATGCAGAGCCATACGAACCCAATGCGTGGTTCAACAAAGGCGTGATCATGGGTAAGAAGGGGGCTCTTCGCGAAGCCGTGCGCTGTTACGACATGGCCACAGTGATCAAGGCCGACTTCGTGAACGCGTGGTTCAACATGGGCAACACGTACTCTGCGCTTGGCCGTGTTGAAGAAGCTATTGCGTCGTATACGCATGCACATGCTGCCGACCCAGCCGATGTACCTGTGATGCACAACCTCGCATCTTCCTTGGAAGAACGCGGAAGTTTCGACGAAGCAGCACAGATGTTCACCAAGGTTATCACCGCTGATCCCACGCATGCGCAAGCGCTATACGGACGTGGAACATGCCACGACGCGATGGAGCAGTTCGATCTTGCTCTGCGCGATTATGAAGCGGCACTAGCGATCGACCCAGCGTATGCCGACCTGTGGTATGCGAAGGCTGATGCACTGTTCAATCTTCGTCGTGTACCCGAATCGCTCAATGCCTACCGGAAAGCACTCGAGCTGCAACCCGATGATGTTGAGTGCTGGTTCGACTATGCCTCAAGCGTGCTGGAAACCGGCGACGTACTTGAAGCTCTGCGCGGATTCAATGAATGCGTGCGCTTGTTACCAAGTTGGGCTGAAGGGTATTATGCCACGGCCAAGACGCTGTGCGCTGCCGGACAGCCACACTCGGCTATACCGTTTCTCCACAAAGCATTTTCACTTGATCCATCCAAGCGAGCCGACTTCGACACGGAGTTTCCCGTGATTGCTGGTCCACTCGCAATGGAATACCTCACCACCGTTTTACAACAACACAACATAGGGGAACAGTAAGCAATGCCATACGATCCAATGCTCGTCCAACCAATGCGCGAAGAACTCACATCGCTCGGCGTAAAGGAGCTTCGCACAGCAGAAGATGTTGATGCCGCGATGAAGCAGCCTGGCACAACGATGGTTGTGCTCAACTCGGTATGCGGTTGCGCCGCTGGCGGTGCACGTCCGGGCGTAGCGCTTGCGCTCAAGCATCACACGTTGCCTGATAACATCACAACAGTGTTTGCCGGACAGGACCTCGAGGCAGTCGAGCGTGCGCGCTCGTATTTCACGGGTGTTCCGCCGTCCTCACCTGCCATCGCATTGATGCGCGATGGTGAACTGGTAGGCTTTATGCCACGCCATCACATCGAGGGTCGCACACCTGAGATGATTGCTGCATCGCTCACAAGTGCATTCGACGAGATCTGCGTTAAGGCGTAAGAACGTCGTCGTAGAGCACGTGCGTCCATGCATCGAGAATTGCATCGGCAAGCGCATGGTCGGGAAACACATCGGCAACAAGTTGATGGAAGGCGGGTCCGTGATGAAGGTGAGCTAGGTGACACACCTCGTGCACCACAACACCGCGGATGCATCCATCAGGGACGCGAATCAGATGTCCGTTCAACGTGACATGTCCAGTTGACGAACACGAGCCCCAGCGCCGACGCATCGCACGAATCCGCAGACCCTGATAGCGCAGACCCGGCACGCCGATAGTCGGCAACGCGTCAGCAATCATGGTCGAAAACACCTGCTCTGCCTCTGAACGCTGCCATCGCTCTACGTAGCTGATGGCAGCGTTTTCTGTTTTGACCCGGCTTGGGACGGTGAGATCCGCTCCATCGCCGGCAAAGCCCCACGTACGAACTTCCCCTCGGTGGTAGAACGATCGCGAACCCGTCAGTTGTGGCACAAGTGCCCTGCGGGCTTGCGCATCACGGACACGGCGCTGGATCCAGGCAGATTTCAGGGCAACAAACCGCTCGATTTCGTACAATGGCATACGATTCGGTGCCCGCACAACGACAATGCCGTGCGGTTGTATCTCCACCGACATCGTGCGACGTGCGCTGCGTACGATCGTGTACGAAAGCGACTCAATCCCCGTAACGTTCTGCGTCATTTCAAGTTATTGTGATCTATGGAGCGTCAGCTCTCGGAATATAGCGACACTGAACTCTTCGCGTTGCTTCGCACGGAACGTCGCGAGATTGCGTTTGGTGAACTGTATTCACGACTGTCGCCCAACGTGTTCGCGTATTGCATGCGCGTACTCGGAAGCAGGGACCGCGCCTACGATGTGTTTCAAGACACGTTTATGCGGTTCTACCAAAGCGCTGAGCGGATCGAGTACCTCGAGAATGTTCGCGCCTATGCACTGACGATCTGCCGAAATCTGTGTCTCAACGAAAAGAAGCGTGCACAGACGCAGGTAGTAGAGTTTGACGAAGCGCTCTACAACCCAGGAATCTCGCGCGAAGCAGATCGCTCGGAAATGATGAAGCTCATAACCATGGCCATGGAGCTCTTGCCCCATGACCAAAAGGAAGTGTTTGTTCTTCGTGAGTACGATGGTCTGTCGTACAACGAGATAAGCGCAATGCTCAACATCAAGCTTGAGACTGCGAAGGTTCGCGTGTTTCGGGCTCGACAACGGATCAAGGAAATCCTTGAACCGTATCTCAACGAATTTTCAAAAGAATAGATCGGTACTGGTATGGACCACCGCGATCATATTAACGACTTGCTTGATGGCGACCTTGAAGCCATGCACGAGTCGACGCTCTTCGGTGAGCTTGCTGTGAATGCCGACCTTCGGTCGGAATTCAAACAGCAACTCGCGATTCGTTCTGCTGTACAGAACGATCGTGTGGCATTGATACCACCGGTAGCACTTACTTCTTCGGTCTTTAGCGGACTGGGATTTGCTGGCCCCCTAGCAGGCGCAGCAGCCGGAGCCGTGGGCGGCGGTCTACTCTCGACATGGCTCCCGAAGGTTGGTATTCCCCTGCTCGCAGCAGCAACAGCTACAGCAATCACGTGGGGCGTAATGCAGTCTGATGCGCCACAGTTGCAAGCGATGCAACCACAGCAACCAGCAGTGAAGGCCGGCGAGACCATCATCGTCGAGAAGCCATGCACGCACGACGCGCAACTCGCTGCACTGCGTCGCGACAACGCGGCATTGCGTGCTGAGCTCGATCGTACACCGTCACAACCAGCTGTTGAGCAGCCCCTTGCAGAGCAGAACACCGAGCGTACAGAGATGCCTGCTGTTGCAATGCAACCTGCGCAACGTGTAACGCTCACGAATGCGATGACGTTGTCGCAGACATCAGATCAGCGCGTGATTCAGCAAACAGCGCTGCAGCCGATTTCGATGCGCTCAATGATGTTCCCTGCATTCATCGTTCAGATGCGCGGCATGTCCGCAACCTCGCTTGTTGATGTCAACGCGCCGGCGCAGTCGACATGGTATGAGAATGTCGGCCTTGGTCTTCTGTATCAGCTGTCGGACAATCATGCAGTAGGCCTTGAAATGGGGAGCGAAATCTTCCCAATGTCCTTCCAGGGCAATGTGAACGCACAAGTCATTCAATATCAGCAGCAGCCGCAGTCGATGTGGGCAGGCGCTGCGTATCGCTACACACTCTCGCAACTTGGATCGTCGGGCTTCGCGCCATTCGGACAAGTTCTGCTCGGTGGCACATCGTTTGGTCCACTCGGACGTGTAACGGCTGGATTCCAATACTCGCCTGCCGGACCATTGTCGTTCATGCTCGGTGTTGAGGGTACGGCCATGGCTTACCAGTTCAACAGTGCCTGGTTCTCTTCTTCCAAACTCGGACTTACGTACGGCGTTGCCGTTCGCTTTTAACAGATAGACAAATGCGTATCACACAGACCACTCGTTCCACGATTATTGCCGCGCTTCTGACGATGTCGGTTGTCGCGCTGATCCCATCGTGCATATCTCCTCTCGACTCCGATGCTCCCCGCACGGAAACCCCGGTGACCCCTGCCGTGAAGATCACACCGCGGACCATCAACGTCGATTTTACCGCTGCTTCGGGCTCGTACCGGATTAAGGGGCTCCCCACGTTCCGCATCGATACCACCGTAGCGCCAATGCGGTTCTGGATTGACTGCACCATGGAGACTGTACCAGACCCCCAGAAAAGCCCGATGCTCAAGGAGTTCCGTGTCCGCGTAGACTCGTTCCCTGGCAACGGGTTATCGTACAACTTGGTCAAGGGCGAGGTCAGCTTCTCGGCAGATTTCGGCAATGGCGTACAGGTCTATCCATCCGAAGCCAACACCAATACGGCGGCAATCATTATTGCTGAACAGCCCCGACAGCCCGGCCAACCGCGGAGCGTTACCTTGACGCTGTACGTGGTCTTGAATAAGGATCGCTATTTTGTGGGCGCTGGCCAGGAGCAAACCCTCGGCACGATAACCTTAACGCTGTAACCCAACCGCAGGTCGTGGTTTGTACCTGGTGAAGAACGATTGTCACCACGTGTTTCACTGCACATCATTGGAGCTATCATGAACGTAGCATCACTATCACGCCTTGCGCTCGCAATGGTCGTGTTCGCCATGGGGTTCGTTGCCTCATTCGCGCAACAGCGCCCAGGTCCGGAAGGATTTCAGGCGAAGGTTCTCGACAACAGCAACGGTTCACAGTATGTCATGCTAGGCTGGTTCGGAATGCAGGGCAATGATGTCCCTGGTTCCTACAACGTCTATCAGGCATCGAAAGAAACCGAGGACCTCACCAAGTTCAGCAAGATCGGCTCAGTAGTTGTCGATCCTGCCAAGCCCCCTCGCGAGAACTTCTACACGTACAACGTGGAGAATCTCGCAGCTGGTACATACACATTCTTCGTGCGCGCCGTTTGGGGCAACGAAGAGAGTGCTCGCACGATGATCAAGGTGGTCACGATCAAGGACAAGAGCGAGAAGAAGGTCATCATCGTGTCGGTTCCGTTGAAGAATGGATCTGCAGGAAAGCGCTACACATATCCTGTTCGTGCAGAGACAAACGCCGGCACGAAGATTCGTTACGGCATCGTGAATGGTCCGGAAGGCATGACGATTGATCAAGAGACAGGCCTCATCGTCTGGGAAAACCCACGTGCAGGTCGCTATGAGATCAAGATCAAAGCATGGGTCGAAGTCAATGGTCAGATCATCATGACGTATCAGACGTATGTTCTTGAAATCGGTGGCGAAAAGCCGAAGGAAGAAACCTGCGCAACCTTCAAGGGCGCGGTCACGATCGAAGGGGCAAATGCCACAGCAAACGGTGTTGTAACAGCATGGCGCATGGAGCGCATCGTTCGCACACCTAACGGCGACACGACGGTTGCGTACCGTCCGGTCTACACAGCCAAGATCGTTGCTGGCCGATACGAGTTAAAACTCCCTGCAGGCACCTACAAGCTCCGTGTTGAAGGTGAAGCATTCATTGCAGAATGGTTTGAGAATGCGGTTGAACTTGCGGACGCAAAGAGTGTCACTATTGAATGTGACCAAGCTGAGACGATCAACTTCGTTGTCGCAAAGCGTGCTGAAGCAGTCAAGGTTGTAATCGCTGGACGTGTCTTTGATGCAGAAACAAACGGCGGACTCAAGGCACTGGTTGTCTTCGAAGTGCGCTCACGTGATCCGCTTGCCGCAAACGCACTCATGCGTCGCGTTGTAGCGGAGACAAACGCAGACGGATACTACGAAGTGAAGATCCAAGCTGGCATCCCGTACATCGGTACAGCGACAGTTCTCGGACGTGACAAGCAGCTCGAGTATCTCGTTGAGTTCTGGAATAACACCAACGATGCAACGCAAGCAACGACGATCAACATCAGTGCAAATGAAGACGGCGTGAACTTCCCAATGGACAAGCGTCCGGTATACCAGAATGGCTTCACGGGAACGATGAAGAACTTCTACACCAGCGCTGGCGTCACTGGCAAGGTTGTTGCGCATCAGCTTGTCAGCCGTGCAAAGGAAAACGGCGACTCTGTGATTATCAAGAACAAGGCCTACAGCGTCGAAACAGATGCAAACGGCAACTACGCATTTGCAAACCTCACACCAGGCGTCTACATCGTCTTCGGTATGCCAACAGCACGTCCATACATCCCTGGTTGGATGCGCATGGGTGAGAAGGCAGTTGGCTCATGGCTCAACGCAACACGCGTTGAGGTAGGCGACATGATGGTTGCGCTCCAACACGATATTCTGCTCGACACAGCAAAGGGTGAGCGCGGCAAGGGTCGCGTCCGCGGATGGGTGTACGACAAGCGTGGTGGCATCGTTCATAAGGTTGGCGAAGAAACACCACAAGGCAATGCCGCTGTTGTGGGCACGCTGATTCTCGCACGCGACGAGCAAGGCGATGTAATCGACTTTGCGATGTCGGAGAACGAAGGCGCATACGAACTCACGGAGCTTTCCTATGGCACCGTCACACTCGAAGCCGACCGTGTAGACTATGCACCGACAGTTGAGACGATCATCGTTGACAATCAGCGCCTTGATCAAGAAGTCAGCATCGGCCTCGTGATGAGCACGACAAGCGTCGACGTACCTGTCGATGCCGTCGGCACACGTGTCAACCTCTTCCCGAACCCGGCTGCTGCATCAGCTTCGCTGCGCTTCATCGCGACAACTGGCACAGCAACAATTCGTGTTGTGTCGATGACGGGTGTAACGCTTGCAACGCAGACAGTTGACGTGGTCGCTGGTGAAACAACGATGCAGCTTGCAACAGCATCACTGCCGTCGGGCATGGTGATGGTGCACGTGACAAACGGCACAACCAACTTTGCGCTGCCGCTGCAGATCATCCGCTAAGGCGCCTCTCTTGATCTCTCCAAGGGCCACTGCTTCACGGCGGTGGCCCTTTTTGGTATGTTGTACGCCATGGTACGTTTCCTCCTCGCCTTGCTTCTTGTGAGCGCAACACCCGCGCTCTCACAAGTCTCCTCGCCAACGTTCTTCCGACCACAGGCGTTTGATGTTGAGCACTACGATGCCGACATCACCTTCCCGAATCCTGCTGCAAAGACAATCGTCGGACGCTGCCGCATCGCCGTGCGTTGGACGGCCGACACTGTGGTGTCGACCTTCCCTATCAATCTGCGTGGACTGACCATCGATTCGGTGTTTGTGATTCAACAGCAGCGTTCGCGCACATCAGCACCTCGCGTAGGAACGGACAACGTCGATACAATGCACTACGCAGTTGCGATCAACGCACGTGTTAAGCGCAACCAGCGCGATACGATCGACGTGTTCTACAGTGGCACCATGACCAACGAGGGCGGACCCTCGGCATGGGGCGGTGTGCACTACCAGGATAGCGTTCTGTATTGTTTGGGTGTTGGCTTCGCGAGCCCGAACGTCTCGGCAACGCAACACTGGCTTCCGTGTTACGACCATCCATCTGATAAGGCCACGTTCCATGCACGCTTTCATGTGCCAGACGCACAATGGCTTGTAGCATCGAATGGTGTAGCTACGCCAGTTGCAGTTGCGCCCGACGGTCGCGCAACGTATGAATGGACAGAAACGCATCCGTCGGCGACATACTTGCTCACGTTTGCAGCCGGACGCTACATCACGCAAACAGCGCCAGGTGTTGTACCGCATATCTTCTACATGCGCCGTCGTGATAGCGCATCGGCTGCGATTGCATTTTCACGTGTGCCGCGCATGACCGAGACCTATTCGAGGCTATATGGTCAGTACCCGTTTTCGAAGGTTGGGTACTACACCTCGCAGCTTGGCTCGATGGAACATCAAGGCATGATTGCCATTGCCATCAGTGAAGTGCAACGGCGCGACACCGCAAACATCGTCGCTGCGCACGAGCTTGCGCATCAGTGGTTTGGCGATTGCGTTACACCGCAAGACTTCCGCTACGCGTGGCTGAGCGAGAGCTTTGCGACCTTCAGCGAAAGCGTATGGCTCGAGCATCTGCGGGGTCCGGCCGCCTACCTTGCATCCGTACAATCGAAAGCGCGCACGTACATCACGCAGATCGCACCAAGTGAGGGTACCTTCGCACTCGAGGATTATCCGCGCACGTCGCCATCATCGAACTACCCTGCGACGATTTATCAAAAGGGTGCAGTTGTCCTTGCGATGGCGCGTGCCATTGCCGGTGATTCTGCCTTCTTCGATGCGATGAAGGCCTACGTGCGCGACAACACCTTTGGCAATGCAACGACGGACGACTTCAGTATCGCGATGCAGCCTGCATTAGGTGATCGGACTGCAGCGTTCTTCAACGAATGGGTCACAGGCAAGGGCTGGGCAATTCTCGAAGTCGAGAACGATATCAGCAACAAGGTTGTGCGTGTGCGTCAGGTCCAACAGGAGACTTTCGCCGACTGGCCGTTGTTCACAACGCTGCCGCTTAACATCTCCTACATGCGCCGCGACGGAGAACGTCGCATTACGATCGATACCGTGGTGTACTGCTCGCCCGACGGTCGGTGGACCATTGCATGCGACTCACTCATTGGCGTCAACGTCGGAACACGCTCACGTGTGCTCGCATCAATCGTTAAAGCATTCGTCACATCGGTCGATGCATCGCAGACGCTACCATCAGAACGCTACAGCATTGCACCGAACCCTGCTGCCGATCGCGTGCGTATTACGCGGACGTCGTCACAGCGCGAGGCGCGCATCAGCGTCGTCACCGTGGAGGGTCGCATTATGCTGAACGAGCGCATGCCAATGGGCATGATCGAACACACCGTGTCGACGACAGGGTTTGCCAGTGGCGGCTACTCGATCATCATTGAAGAGCCCGGCGCTACCTACACACTACCGTTGATGATCACACACGCTGAGTAATCCAGCGCGCGATCTCCTTCAGCGACGGCTTCTTTCCATAACTCAGAATGCCGATGCGGTAGATGCGCGAAGCAAGCCATATAGCGCCGAAGAATCCCGCTACACTGAACACCATCGATCCAACCAACTGCCACCACGGCACATCGGTAGCGGCAACGCGCACCGTCATCAGAATTGGCGAGAACAACGGAATCATCGACAGAACGGTAGCAAGCGTACCGTTCGGTGCCGCAATCACATTTCCGATAAACAGCATCGTGATGCCGATTGGTAGTGTGATTGGAAACGTCAGTGAGTTTGCATCAGCTTCTTGATCAACGGCAGATCCCACAGCTGCAAAGAGCGATGCATAGAGGAAGTAGCCAGCGAAGAAGTTGAAGATGAACATCAGGATCGATACGATGTGAATCTCAGGAAGGGCAATGCCCTCCTGCGCAAGCACTGCGCTGAGCCCGCCCCCTTGCATCATTGGATTCGTTGGATCGGGCGCTGGCAATGATGATGAGAGTGCAAGACCTGCCACCGTCGTTACAATGCTGCCGAGCACAAACCACGCGGTCAGCTGTGTGAGCCCTACGAGGCCAATGCCGACGACCTTCCCCATCATGATCTCGAAGGGGCGTGCAGAGCTGGCAATCACTTCGATGATGCGGTTGGCCTTTTCCTCGACCACACCACGCATCACCATTGAGCCGTACAGGAAGATCAGCATGTAGATCACGAAGCCACTGATGTAGCCGATCATCGCTGATGCTTCGCTGGCATCGGCCTTCACACCCTCGTCGGTCTGCTTGAGACCAATCACGCGGACGCCCTGCTCGACCAGATCGATCACCGAGGTATCTGTTCCACGTTGCGTAAGGCGTGCGCGCGTCACCACCGGCTCGATTGCGCTTTCGATTGAGGACGAGAAGGCGATACCCGAGCCACCTCGAGAATACATCGTCACTGCGCCTGAATCCAGGACATTCTCTGGGATCACCACGTAGGCCTGGATTGACTCGTCCTGCACTGCCTGCGCGAGGTCCCGCTCCGAGCGCGAGCCGGCGTTCTCAAATCGAGCAGTATCCGAGGCCACCACCGCCGGCGCGATCAGACCCGTGCGGTCGACCAGGGCGATCTTTCCCTCGGTTCCGTCACCAGCCAGAATTGCCGCGATCACGGGCACAGTGATCAACAGGGCCACTCCGAGCGGAGCCAGAAGTGTTGAAATGATAAACCACTTAGCCCGGACCCGAGTCCGGTATTCGTGCGAGATGATAACGCCGATTTTATTCATGGGTGCGCCTAACGAACCTTTCACGATAAAGTTACGTTCTTTCGGATCCTCTGCTTTCGTAGTTTTGCATGCTATACCAACGGAGTTGACCCTATGAGCATCCTACATACCAAACTCATTTCACAAGCCGAAGTGCTTCGTGCAAAGCGCACCAGCCTTCTCAAGGAACACGGCGAGACCGTGCTCGGCAGCGTCACCATCGAGCAAGTGCTCGGCGGTATGCGTGGAGTACCTGCCTTGGTATGCGATACATCGAGCGTTTCAGCCGACGAAGGCCTGCGCATTCGCAACACGCCGATCCTCGACCTGACGAACATCACGCCGGAAGAGACCTTCTGGTTGCTCGTCACTGGTGAGCGTGCGACTGATGAAGAACTTACAGAACTCCGTGCCGCATTTGCAAAGCACTATGCTGTGCCGCAATATGTGGTAGACACACTCAAGGCAATGCCAAAGGATTCGCATCCAATGGCCATGCTCAGCGTTGGTCTGCTGGCGATGGAGCGCGAGAGTGAGTTCCGTGCTGCGTACGATAAGGGCGCAGGTAAGGACGCACTCTGGCAGTCGATGGTCAATGATTCGATCCGCCTGATCGCATCGATGCCGGGCATCGCAGCTGCGATCTACCGCATTCGCTTCAACAAGGGCGAGGTGATCGCACCGCTTGCAGACGACAACGACCTGTCGAACAACTTCGCGCACATGCTTGGCGTCAGCAACGACCCAGCATGGAAGGAACTCGTACGTCTGTACCTCGTGCTTCACTCCGACCACGAAGGTGGTAACGTGAGCGCGATGACGTCGTACGTTGTGAGCTCGGCGCTGAGCGATCCGTTCTACAGCGTATCAGCCGCTATGTGTGGTCTGGCCGGCCCGTTGCACGGTCTTGCAAACCAAGAATGTCTGCGCTTCATCATGGACGTCCGCGAGCAATTCGGTGGCGTACCAACAGATGAGCAGCTCACAGAGTACACATGGAATCGCCTCAACAACGGACAAGTCATTCCGGGATATGGTCACGCTGTTCTCCGCGTAACTGATCCACGCTTCACGGCGTTCCACGATTTCGGTGTCGACAATGGCTTGACAGACGAAAACGTACAGATCGTGCACAAGATCTTCCGTCTCGTACCAGGCATCCTCAAGGAGCATGGCAAGGCGAAGAACCCATGGCCGAACGTTGATGCAGCATCGGGCTCGTTGCTCTATGCATACGGCATGACAGAGTTCGACTTCTACACAGTGATGTTTGGTGTGTCACGCGCAATCGGTCTCTGCTCGCAGATGGTCGTCAACCGCATGATGGCATCGCCAATCGTTCGTCCGAAGTCGCTCACACTCGAAGAGCTCAGCGCAAAGGCGTAAGCCGCGCATTCACACTGGCACACAACAATGCCCCGCATCACGATTGATACGGGGCATTTTCATTGAAGGGCGGAGGTTGGTGTTAATGTAAAAAGCCCATCACACAGTGACAGGCTTTGTATCTTTGACCCCAAGCAAGGGGGCCGACGTGGACGCTACTGGATTCGAACCAGTGACCTTTACGATGTCAACGTAACGCTCTAACCAACTGAGCTAAGCGTCCTTGCGAGACCACAAACGTACGAAAAAGTTGAACATTTTCTGATGTATCACGTGAAAGGATCTGCATGAATCTCGTCGTTGGACTGATCGGAGGGCTGGGACTGCTTGCTCTGATCTTGGCGTTGTTCTTCCGTCAGCGCGTCTTGGCTGTAAAGATTGAAGATGGCGCTGCAAACCCCGAAGAGCTTGCCCGCTTGAAGGAAATTTCCTCTGCGATTGCAGAGGGTGCAATGGCATTCTTGAGCCGCGAGTATCGCGTGCTGGCAATCTTCATGGCGTTGTTCGCTGTTGTGATTTTCGCAACCGTGCAGCACGGACTTGAAACAGCCGTTGCCTTCCTTATTGGTGCAGGAACATCTGTCGCGGCAGGATACATCGGCATGCGCATTGCCACCGTCGGCAACGTCCGCACGGCATCGGCTGCGCGTGTTTCGCTTCAAAAGTCATTCAGCGTAGCGTTCGAATCGGGCGCGGTGATGGGCTTTGGTCTTACAGGTCTTGCCGTTATCGGTCTGATCCTCGTATGGCTTGGCATCGACGCGTTTATCCCTGGTCTTACAGCTGAACAGCAAATGGAAATCCTCTCCGGCTTCGGTCTCGGCGGATCAGCTGTTGCACTCTTCGGTCGTGTCGGTGGTGGTATCTACACCAAGGCAGCTGACGTCGGTGCCGACCTTGTAGGTAAGGTCGAAGCAGGAATTCCTGAAGACGATCCTCGCAACCCTGCCGTTATTGCTGACAACGTGGGTGACAACGTAGGTGACATTGCCGGCATGGGCGCTGACCTCTTCGGTTCGGTTGCTGAGTCGACATGTGCAGCACTCGTTATTGGTGCCGTAGGCTACCAAGCAACAGGTGGCACGGATCTCAACATCCTGCTCTTCCCTATGCTCGTCAACGGTGTTGGTATTGTTGCGTCGATTCTTGCCCTTCCATTCGTGCGTGCAACGCAGGAAGACAAGGTTGAGGCTGCACTGAAGAACGCGCTAATCATCTCAACGTTTATCATGCTCGTTGCCCTCTATCCGATCACCATGTGGGCATTCGGCAGCAACACCTTCATGGTGGGTGACGTTTCCGTTGGCGCAATGGGTGTGTTCATCGCTCTTGCAGTTGGCCTTGTTGCTGGACTCGCGATCGGTTTGGTCACAGAGTTCTACACATCACACCGTTACAAGCCAGTGCGCGAAGTTGCTGACGCGTCGAAGACGGGTGCCGCAACGAACATCATCTACGGTCTTGCACTCGGTTACAACTCTGCCGTGATTCCAATGTTGCTCATCGCGATCAGCGTGGTGATCGGCTACACATTCGCAGGTATGTACGGTATCGCTCTTACAGCGATCGGTATGCTTGGTACCATTGCCGTTGGCCTCACGATCGATGCGTATGGTCCGACATCGGACAACGCTGGTGGTATCGCTGAGATGGCGCAGATGGGTAAAGACATTCGCACACGTACCGACGCGCTCGACGCTGCTGGCAACACAACAGCTGCCATCGGCAAGGGCTTTGCGATCGGTTCGGCCGCGCTCACATCGCTCGCGCTTACGAGTGCGTTCCTCACACGTGCACAGGTCAAGGGTGCGGATCTTGCCATTACCGATGCAAACGTTCTCGCTGGCCTGCTCGTTGGTGGCGCATTGCCATTCGCGTTCAGCGCGATGACGATGAAGAGTGTTGGCAAGGCTGCCTTCGCCATGATCGAAGAAGTTCGCCGTCAGTTCCGCACAATCCCGGGTCTGATGGAAGGCACAGGAAAGGCTGACTACGCGAAGTGCGTTGACATCTCAACGGCAGCATCGATCCGCGAGATGATCGCACCGGGTCTGCTCGTGATTCTCACGCCACTCCTCGTTGGTTTCCTCTTCGGCGTGCAGATGCTCGCCGGCGTCCTCATCGGCTCGCTCGTGGTCGGCGTGATGCTTGCCATCAGCATGGCCAATTCTGGTGGTGCATGGGACAACGCCAAGAAGTACATCGAAACAGGCGTCCATGGTGGTAAGGGTAGCGACACGCACAAGGCTGCTGTTGTTGGCGACACCGTTGGTGATCCGTTCAAGGATACATCTGGTCCGGCCCTCAACATCCTTATCAAGCTCATGGCCATCATCTCGCTCGTATTCGCAGGTGCGTTTGCAGCGAACGGCGGCATCCTGCTGAAGATGTTCAAGTAAGCCACACGACATCGCTCAATCATGCGAGCCGCTCATTCTTCCAAGGATGAGCGGCTCGTGTTGTTTTCGCCCCCTGACCCTTGCACATTTCCGAGAGCTCCGTATCTTTGTGGGCTTCCTTAGCTCAGCTGGTTAGAGCATCTGACTCTTAATCAGAGGGCCCGGGGTTCGAGTCCCCGAGGGAGCACAGACGATAAAACCCCATCACGACCAGCGTGATGGGGTTTTTTGTTAGGCTTATGGTGATCGCGGCTTAGAAGCTCATCGAGAGCGTGAAGACCGGATTTGTTGGCGTACCGCCTAGGCCAACAGCAATAGAACCATCAGACGGCAGAATTGGCTCGGCGAGCTTGAAGAGTTCATTGCTCAACAGATGGACGCCACAGGCAACACCTGCTCCGATGGCATACCCGCTCATAACATCCGTGAAGTAGTGAACGCCGAGGTTCATGCGCGAGAATCCCATCCAGAGGGCATATCCAACGGAAGGGGCAATCACATACCATTTCGGATACCGTAAGATCAGCGTCGTTGTCATTGCTGCCGTTCCCGTGGTGTGTCCGGATGGGAAGGAGTTCATATGTGTATCAACTCTCCCCTCACCGTTAACAATGAGGTCGGGATGAGCTACGTATGGACGCTCACGATTTACGATGTTCTTGGCTCCGACAGCAATCCCATACGACAGCACAAGTGCTGTCGCCGCCTGAAGTCCCGTCTGCGCGGCGTAGCGATTTGCAGCTGACGGCTCATCGATTGCCGATGCGAGGACGCCGTATGTGTACAGCGCAATCGGCGTTCCGATGTACACTGTCCGTGCTCCATCTGAAACGAAGCGGGAGACTTCTTTGAGGCCCTCGCTCTTTATCGAGTTGCACTCATAAACGATTCTACCGTCCCAGTTAAGGGAGCTGAGGTCTGGTTGCTGTGCATGCACCGTGCATGCAGCGAGGAGGAGTACGAGGAGGAACTTCATCTACAAATGTAAGATATGGTGAGCACCACGCCGCGTTTGCGTATAGAAGCCACTTGCACCCCACACCTTGCGAGGAAGGCGAGAGCACCCGATCTTTGCTTGCGTCTGCAGCAACGAGGCAGATGTTGTTTCATCATTCATGAGTTTAGGGGGTTTTCCATGATCAAGCAGTTCATCACTGCAGTACTTGCCGTTGGAGCAGTTTCCACGGCCACAGCACAAGAACAGGCGCAGCCAGAGGTCAACATGCAACCACGCTTCGGGGTTAAGGCGGCGCTGAACTCATCGACGTATAACTACGAGGGATTCGCAACGGAACTCACGTCGGTTCGCACGTGGATGGTGGGAGGCGTGGTCGACATTCCCCTCTCAAGCGCATTTTTCGTTGGCACTGGTGTCGAGGTAACAAGTAAGGGGGCAAAGCGCTCAACCAGTATCGTAACGATTTCAGCTAGTCCGATCTACCTCCAAGTTCCCGTAAAGCTCAACTTCAGAACAAGCAATTGGAATTTCGGCGTTGGTCCGTACTTGGGCTACGGCATTGCAGGTGAGTTCACTGCTACAGCGTTGGGTCTGACGCAAACAGAGTCGATCAATTTCGATGATAACGATCCCGATGGCATGAGTCCACTCGACCTCGGCATCTGTGCTGAAGTTGGATACACAATCGACAACTTCCGATTTGGCGGACATCTCTATAACGGTCTGTCGAATACACTTCCAAAGGTTGCACGCAGCGATGATGACTTCATCGGCAACTTCCAAGTTGGTGTCATGATCGGCTACATGTTCTAAGCGCCTCAGCTCAAGAATAGACGCGAAACAACAACGCCCCATCACGATATTCGTGATGGGGCGTTTACGTTGATAGACGTGTCTTATCATCTCGTCGATCACACTACTGCGTGTTTAGCGGCACTGCAAGTCGCAGTATCGGCGACACCGATGCACTAAACGACTGCTGTTGACGAAGATTCATCGAACCAAGGCATCGCACACCTACGTCAAACGAAAGCGACCCCACTCTTAACAGATTCATCGTCAGGTCTGCAGTGACCATTGGTCCTACCGGAGTTACTCCTAATGCTGCCATACCGGAAATCGATCGAGATACGAACGGGAGTTCCCAGAGTTCGCCCCCTATCCCCACAGATGCATATGGCATCAGCGCAGTATTCGCACTCGTCATCTGTACGTTGTTGACGTACGTCGTCGCGATCTCGCGCTGCTGCAGAGCACCGGCTTCGACGAACACTGAGATATTGTCGAATTGATCCAACTCGTAGCGAAGTGCGACGATTGATGGGCTTACAACACCAGACAACACATTCGACATATCTACTGTCGATGGCAGTGTTAACGGCCACTGTGGCGTGGCAGTCGCTTGGTGAAGATGTAAATCTGGGATCTCATCGTTGACCCTGTGAACATCGGTGATGTCGAGTTCTGTTTGCACAATTGCTTCATCAGGTGATCGATCCTCGTCAACATCACTCGTGATGAATCGTGCAGTACGTGGTGATGGCACTGCAAACTGATGAGGGGGCTGTGCCGTCTGGATACCAGCCCTTGCAGTACTCTCTGTTCGTAAAATATCCGTGCTGTAGAGTGCAGGTAGCATGAGAAGCACAATGGAGATGGCTGATACGGCCAAGCTCGACATGATCAGACTGACGTGCTGCACCGCCTGGGATTCGGCTTGAATCGACGCTAACACCGCAGTACGCAACTGGGCTGGAGGCTGGATGGCAAACGCATCATCAATAATGGATGCATCGATGTTGACTTCGCACTCGAGCATTGAAGCGAGTTCGCTATCATGCTCAAGATCGTGCAGAAATGCTTCGAGTTCTACCTCAGAGAGATCTCCGTCGAGATATCGTTGAATAAGGATGTAGGCACTTGCTCGCATCAGCGTACATCACTCCGAACATGGACGAGCTGCTGACGTAATAATGCCTTTGCACGATGGACACGCATTCGCACACTGCCTGCTGATTCAGAGATCATTTCGGCAATGGTGTCGTACGACAAACCATCGTAGTAACGAAGGATGAATGCCTCGCGCAGCGCAGCAGGGAGTGACTCGACGGCGTTAACGATATGGACTGACAGGTCTGCCGCGAGGATAGCCTCGTAGGGGTCGACGACCAGACATGACTCGTGCACACTGAGCTGTTCCTTCTCGTCACGCACAACGTTGGCAACACGCTGCCGTGCCAACATTATGCAGAAGGGCAATGGATCGACAATTGTGTTTCCACGCTTCAGGTGCGCATGGACACGGATGAAGGTCTCTTGGGTGATATCCGATGCCGTGTCCCTGCACTGCGTCATTCGAAGTGCGTAGGCGTACACCCGACGGCTGAACGCGTCGTAGAACGCACCAAAGCTCTCGTCTCGTGTTGCCGGGTTGTTCACGAGTGAAAGTAGTTCTTCGTGGGCGCTATGGAGGGGAAATTGAACCACTGAACAAAGCTACACCCATAATGTGCGCAAATGTCACAATCGAGATGTGTGCATAGGTGCGCGTGACACAACAGGGCCTCATGGGTGTATGACTTCGATGTCTCCATTTGCGAAAGTTGTTCCGGTATGAAGCGTCTAGCATCCATTATTGGCCTACTCGCCGTAGTTACCATGTCATTGAGGGCCCAGTCGCAGTTCCCCGACATCCTCTGGGAACGAGGTGGCAATACACGTCCAGCCTACGACGTTGTACCATTGTCGAAGGGACGTCTGCTGGTTGGCTCCTTTGATGGTTCTCTGCGTGTATGGGACCTCGCAACAAAGAACGCCACCCTTACATTGATAACGACCAAATTTCTCGGTGGTCGCTCCATGGCAGTGACGCCAGATGAAGCAATGGTGATCACGGGTGATACCGACGGTTGGGTAAGGTGTTGGTCGATCGCATCAGGTCGACTACTCTTTACTCTTGGAAAACACACCCTTCAAGTAAATGATGTTGCGTGCTCTCCAATAGGAGATTGGGTTGCAGTAGGAGACGATGCGGGTGTTGTACGAAGGTGGGATTTGAACAATCGAACGATTCTCGACACCATCCGCCTTTCGTCGCCCATCCGCTCTATTGCCGTGAACCCGGACGGAGCTTCGATGACGATAACGACGTCATTACCAGGTGGAAAGGACGAGCCATCGGTACCAAACCCTGCCCGAATCGTAGCGGTTCCTGGACTTACCGTACGTGCGGTGGTTGACGGCGCTGCGCCCGGCTCTGGAGGAAGTTCGCCTATCTATACAGCGGCCTATGCCACATCGACCACTATCCGGATGGCTGCATCGAATGCGATCCTTACCGTGGATGCAGCCACAGGCGCGATTCTGAACAGACGTGATGTTGACTACGGCATCGCTGGTGGACCTGAGTTCGTTGTTCTTGAAGACGCAACACGAACGATAACTGCGGGCGTGCTCTTTGCCGGACTGCGTCGGTACACGGACGGGCGCTCCGATGCTGATACGATTGTCGAGTTTGGACGCCCGATTTCAGCCCTCGCCATCGACCAGAATGCAAAGCGTCTCTACGTGGCCACGCAGGGCAACGACGTACAGGTATGGGACCTCACGACGGATACGTTCATGTTCGACCTTGAGGGCATGACTGGGTACCTACGACGTGCCGCTTGGTCGATCGATGGAACCATGATAGCCACCGCGTCATCAAGCTCGGATCGGATTCGGCTCATCGATGTTGCGAATGGCTCGGTGATCGAGACTATCGGCAATCCACCATGGGGGTTCGCTACACCAGCATCAATAGCGTTCGATAGAATTAGTCAGTCGTTGTACTTCACTCCGGTTGGTGACGACGGGATACGTCGGCTGCGCCGCTACGACATTGCGTTGAAGTCCATGGATACCACATTCTCTCGTCGTGCTACGTCAGTGGTAGCAAGTAGGACTACAGAACGCTTGATCGTACTTAGCCGTGACAGTTCGTTTGCGTTGCAATCGGGCAACCCTGAGCCATTTGCTTCGTGGGCGATCGACGCCTGCAATCCTTGGGTTGCCCTGTCAACGCGCGATGGACGGATCGTGACGAGCTGTGCAGACAGCACGATTCGCATCCTCGACGGGCTAAGTGGTCAGCCGTTCGGTACGATATCGGTTCCTGCTTCGGTCATCGACATCCTTGCTCCGGCTTCTCAGGTTGGCGAAGCAGATGTGTTGGTATTCATTCAATATGGGCGCACACGGCCTGATGCGGTTGATGCTGTGATCGTAGATGCCGTGAGTCTTCAGGAAAAGATCGTGCTACCGGCGATCGGAACTCCCTTCATTGATGGCTTCCGCGGAAATCGAGTTGCATGCTCCAGATCAGCAGTGTTTTTCGCCGTAGGACAGGACGACGGTACGATAGTCATCGTGGAGACGAAAACAGGGGCGCGCGTGAAGACGCTCGAGACAGGCGGGTCGCCAGTAGTATTCCTTTCGGTCTACCCTGATAACGAAGTGATGATCGCAGGTACGGCAGACGGACGTGTGGTACGACTCAAGGATCCGTGGCCTGTACCAGTTTCATCTGTTTACGAAGAGACAGACACAGACGCTCTCTCAATGGATCACTTACGCAGCGCAGATGAGGTGTTGTGGTACACAATGGACGGCCGTTGTGTTGGTCGTGGAGCGAACTATGTTCCAGAGCATTCACACCAGCCGTATGTTGTTGTGATGCGATTCGGCGCTACTGTTCAGTCGCGATTGCTTCTTGATGGAGGAATGCGATGATCGTTGGAGTACGTGGTGCACTCATGCTGTTGCTACTCAGTGTAACATCAGTATACCTTCCTGCTCAGCAGCAGGTGCAGGTGCAGTGGGCGACGTACCTTGGTGGAAGTGGCCGCGACGAAGCGCGCGATGTGGACTGCGACAACGACGAGAATGCATACGTGTGCGGTGTGTTCGAGAGTACAGACTTCCCCGCACCTCGCGGTGTGTCGGGTCCGCAAGACAATGCAGGGCCCGGCTACCTTGCGAAGTTCTCGCCGGAAGGTGAACTTCTTTGGTTGATGTGGTTCAAGGGGTTCGCTCCGCACGAAGTTGCAGTGTCTGCAAACGGAACAGCTGTTGTTGTAGGCAGTGCAGATGTTGGAGCAAACACACTCGGTGGTGCACAGCTCGGCGCAGCTGGGACCACAGACGTGGGTGTCATGCTCGTTGCACCGAACGGTGAACGGCTTGCATCAACGACTCTCGGTGGAACACGCGACGACATAGGAACAAGCATCGACATCATCAACGATCGTGTCTATGTTGCCGGAATTACGGCATCAACGGATCTCCCCACAACAGTCGGTGCACCACAACGGTCGTATGGAGGGGGCGGATCACTCGGCCAAGGTATCGGTGATGGAGTTGTCGCCAAGTATATCATCGATCGATCAGGCGGCACGACGCTTCTTGTGCAAGACGTAGTGACGTACTTCGGCGGACGCTACCTCGATGAGATCCTGTGCATTCGCCGGCAGAACACCCTCGGTGAGGTATACATTGGTGGTCGAACACGCAGCGACAATCTTCCGGGAAGTGCCTACATCTCGAAGAGCCGCTCAGGCGATGTGTTCAACGACGATGGATTTATTGCCCGTCTCGACAGTAATCTGCGTCCAGTTTGGCACATGTACATGGGCGGCACGGGTGACGACGTTGTGTACACGGTACAGCCTCGGGTCGAGTATGACCCGACGTTGTTTGCGTCGGCGGTATCGGTAACCGCTTGTGGTGTGTACAACGGTGGTCCGTTCATTAATCCAATGCGGAATGTTCCATCACCTGTCAATCCTCCGTATGCCGGTGGCAGTCAATTCGGGGGCGACGCGTTCGCACTGCAGACATCGGGATTTCTGAATGCCGTTCGTTGGGTGCAGTCGATCTCAACTATAAACGATGACCTCTGTGTTGCACTCCCCAGGAATCAAAGCCTCTTTGGATTGCCGCTGGTATTCTCTAACGGACCCGTAGGACCCTTTGCGGGTACGAACGGAATGAATGCGTATCTCTGGACAATTGATTTCGGTTTTGGTCGAGATCTTGCCGAACAGTACGAGGGTAATGCCGACGAGTGTATCCTCGATGCGGATCAACAGCGATTCGGATTTGGAGGCAGGGCTCTGCGCTCGGGATCGCAAGGAGAGTACTTCTGTGGTTCGACGAACAGCACGCTCCTACCTGAAACCAACGTTCCTGGGAAGTCATTTCAGACGTCGAATCGTGGCGGTATCTCGGATGGTTATCTCGTGCGCACGGGTTGCTCAACCAAGCGTTTGCGACTCGTGGCGTCAGACTCGGTGCTCTGCAGTCCAAACGATACTACAGTTGTGACGTTCACGGAACCGACGGCAACAACTGTTTGGCCTGATGGATCTCAGGGACAGAGTTACACTGCATCAGGTCCGGGATTGCTACGCGTTCGATACACGATTCAAGGAGGTTGCAATGAAATCACCGATAGCGTTGAGATCAAACGCGGCAATGCTCCATCCGGACGTCTTGAGCCACTAGGCACGATTCGTCTGTGCGACTCGGTCGGCGTCGTACTTAACATCCGAGACGGCAGAAGTATTGCGCGGGTTGCTTGGTCGAACGGCGTGATCGGTCAAGACACAAACCTACGCGTGACTACACCGGGACGCTATAGCGCGACGCTGTTCTCTTCAGATGGCTGCACGACAACCACCGACACCGTCACCGTGGTCGTGTCGTCGTCGAATGGAAGCACGCAGTTACTTCTGTCCTACGCAGGCGCGGATAGTTCTGACGCTGGGTCGACGATTGAAGTTGTTTTGCGCATCTCCGTGCCAGCTGGTACAGCACTCGATTCACTCCCCACAGAATGGTCTGCCGTTGCACGATTTGATAAGACGATGCTGTTGCCGTTGCGACCGCTTGGAGTGGGAACAACAGATGATACACTACGGAGCGTGCGACTCTCCGGACGCCGAGCGTTGCAGAGCGATACGCTGGGAACGTTCAAGCTCGCGGTGGCTTTGGGTGAGCGCGACTCAACGGACATCATCATCGATAGCCTAGTCTTTGATCCATGCAATTCAGAGCCGAAGCCCGTTGTGTTGCCATTTCGCACGGCGGGCATCTGCCGTCTTGATTCGGTGGGACGCTTCATCACCACACGTCAGCCGCTGCTGCGTGCGTCGGTTGTTTCAAACCCCGTTGGATCTGACGGAGCTGTAGGCTTCGCCAGCGGCGTCGATCTGTCGCAGGCAACAGCGCGGATCGTTAACCTACTGGGTGAGGAGATCATGCTCACTACACTCGACAACACGGGACGTAGCGCTCGTTGGAGCATTCCCCCGTCGCTGCCGAGCGGTCGGTACCTCTTTGTTATTCACACAGGGTCGGCCGTTGCTTCAAGCACATTCGAGGTGGTACGATGAGAATCATTAGCGTCTGTGTCGTGATATTGATGTGGTCGGCTATCCTTGCTGCACAGGTGCGGGTCGATGTTGGCACTGCACTGGGCTTTACCACAGCTAATGCTGCATTTCGCGAACTTCCGGGATTCCCTTCGTGCTGTCCGTCATTCGATGGTGGCTCAGGCGTGGGCGGACAGTTGAGTCTTGGTTCCGACATCACGATATGGCGATCTCTGATCGGTGGTGTTCGTCTAACACTGAGCGATCGTTCGCACACACTGACAACACGTGAAGTCGTAGATGTTATCGAGGACAACTTCATCGTCCAAGGCGAGATTCAACACACGATTGCAACACCACTCACAGAGTTCGGCGTTGAATCGTTTCTCGGCTATCGATTCGGTAATGTCACGTTACGTCAGGGTCTTGGGTTTGCAACGCGGTCGTTCGGACAACTCCGTGCGAAGGAAGAGCTCGTCGCCCCATCAGGCGCAGTCTTTACAGACACGAGAACAACGGAGCGTAACGTTCGCAGCGGTGCCCTGCCACAATCTGTAGGCACCACGTTGTACGGCATCAGTGCGATTGGGCTCGACATCGCTCTCACGAAAACACAACGCTGGAGGTTCACGCCCGAGGTATCACTCGCATACGGATTCTCGAGTCTGACTTCAGCCACACAATGGAGCATGATCGTTCCGTCGATCGGATTCCGCATCTCGTATGAGTTCGGGAGTGCGCCTGATGCGCCCCCTTCCCCGCGTTCGGTTCCAGTGCAGAAGACAACGCCGACACCGCCTGCAATAGCAACGAAAACCGAAGCGCCAGTATCGGGATCATCGAAGGAAGATGCAATCAAGCACGATGTCGTTCTGCGCGCCAATGTGCGTGGCAGACTGCGCATCGAAGAGATCGAAGAGGAGCGGTTCCTTCCAATCCTTCCCTACATTTTCTTTGATGCTTCGTCATCGACAATTCCATCGAGGTACATCACGCGCGACACCGTGCGCTCCGGTACGACAGCGATATCTGCGGTTGCATTCCATCATCGAGTTTTCCCAATCCTCGCGCAGCGTCTGCGACAATATCCAACTGCGGACATCACACTGGTCGGCACAACGTCTGCCGACGAAGTAGATTCAACTGTGGCACTTGCACGTGCACGATCGGTTGCGTCAACACTTACGGAAGCATTCGGTATCTCGGCCAAGCGCATCAAGGTGCGCTCACGACGTCTCCCCGGAAATGCGTCGGTTGCTGCGGGCAGCGAAGGACCGCTCGCCGACGAAGAGAATCGCCGTGTCGAAATCGTCTCGACGAATGACGACGTGCTCGCCCCCTATCGCATCGCCGATACTGTAGCAACAATGACGCCGCCAAAGATCGTCATCGAGGCTAGCTCAACGGGTGACCTTCCGATCAGGAACTGGAGCGTACGCGTCAATGATGTGCGCATCGACAGTTCATCGAAGGCCTTCGCATCGCCGATCGAGTACGCACCCGATGATGCAGGTGCACAAGCGCTTATGCGCGATGGCAATCTTCGCGTTCTACTCGCTAGCACGCATCAGGGAGAACGCGTATCTGATACACTATCGGTGGCCGTTGATGCAATTCGTCTGACAGATAAGCGACGGGAACGACGTAACGACAGCATCGTTGAACGGTACGAGCTCGTGGTATTCCCATTCAGACGCGCTGATCTGTCAGCCGAACATCGTCGCATTTTGAAGTTTGTTCGAAGCCGCATCGGCACCACCGCGCGTGTAACGGTTGAAGGATGCACCGATGTCATTGGCAGCACCGAGGACAACAGACGGATCAGTCTTGAGCGAGCACGCGCCGTGGCATCTGAACTATCCGGCAACGTAACGGTGACTGGTCGTGGTGAACCAGAAGCGACATTACGACAGCAACTTCCAGAAGAGCGTATGCTCGAACGCGTCGTTCGCATTAATGCTGTGGTGCCTGTACGCTAACACGGTTCGGTGCATCTTCACAGCTGTACCGCTGCACCCACACGCGCCCAGCGTGGTGGTACGACGACCCAGCCGGTTTCGACGTAGCGTTGGTCAGTAAGATTCGTTGCTTCTGCAGTGATCGTCACGATCCCAAACGTTCGCATGAGTCGTACATCGTGCACGAGGTACAATGTTGGCGTTGTTACACGCTCGATGAGACGTGGGATGTACGATGCCTGAATGTCGAACGGCAACTGCCAGCGCGTTTCAACGATTACCTGCGTGCGCAGATTGTCAGCAACGAATGACGTGCGGGCCGTGGCAGATCCCTTCACGCTTTGATACATGAGGCCGACGCGTAAGTACGAGAGCGGACCAAGCGCAAGCGTTGTGCTGTATGATGCGTCGAGACCACGAATCTCCACATTAGTGATGTTCTCTGCCGTTGAATTCCCCGCGGAGTCAAACACGTAGTCGATCATGTTCCGTCCATCACGCGCATAGAGCGCAACGTTGAGCATCGATGATGCCGTTGCATGACGATACCCGACTTCTGCTGTTGTTGCGCGCTCGAGCACCAAGTTCGGATTACCTGTCGTTACTGGATCGCTGTAGTAGAGATCCGTATATGTCGGAATGCGTCCGTTGGTCTGCACAGAAGCAAAGACGATGTCACTTGATGACGCTTCCTGTGATAGCATGTACGACGCATCCACACCACCGGTCGGCAACGGAAGTCGATCGCTAAAGGCTACGACACCACCACCAAGCGTTACGCGCAGATTACCGAACCGCTCAACGTGTTCGATGATTGCACTCGCTCGCACGCGATCATGCTTGCCGAGATTCGAGCTGTTGATAGCGTCAGACCCTGCATCGACCAACAATGACGTTGCGCGATCTTCATCACGGCGCGTGAGTCGTCCTTGTACCGTGTATTGCTGCGTGCTGTGCGTGTTGGTGTAGAATGACGGATCATCACGCTTCAAACGAAACTCGTCGTCGTTCAAGCGCGCAAGTGCACGCACCGACATCTCGATGGTTTCTGAAAGGGGCGCATCAAACGTTGCACCACCGATGAAGGTGGTGATCTTCTCCCATGCCTCAGGGAAGTTTGGCGTATAGAACCTGCTTGCTCCAAACGCTTTATTGCTCAAGCCGAGAATGACGCTTGTGCGTGTCTCACCGAGCGACAGAACACCGTGGTACATCGCTGTCTGGAGCGACACGTCTGTCGATGGAGCCCATCCAGCATGGTCCATGATCTGCGCGCTCACTCGGTGCGTCAACGTCTCGCTGCCGATCGATGCAGACACGCGTGCCTCGCGATATGATGCGTCGCCGCCCATCAGGGATACCTGAAGCGATGGCTTGGCGGTTGGCTGCTTGAGTACGATGTTCACTGCTCCGTCCATCGCGCCAGCGCCCAGTGCGCGCGCTGCGCCACCCTTGACCACTTCGATGCGCTCAATGTCAGTCGGAAGGAACGGAATGCTAAACGTATTGTGTCCGGTTTGGACATCATTGAGGCGCAGTCCATCGATCATGATCGCGGTCTGCTCAAATGTTCCACCACGAATCGCAATGTCGCTCTGCACGCCTAGCGGTCCGCGCTGACGCAGATCTACGCCAGGAACATATGCGAGCACATCACTCACTGCGCGAATCGGTTGCGCTTGAATGTCCTCAGCTCGAATCACAGCAAGACTGAATGGCGCATGCACTGGATCCATGCGCGAGATGCTTGATATCACTGTAACCGGAGCGAGTTGATACACGGCTGTGTCTCGCCGTGTGGAATCTGGTTGCAATGGAAGTGCATCGAGAGATGCGTGCATTGCAGTGCTTGGTACAAAAAAGGAACCCACCACAATTGTGCTCGTAATGAGCGACAAACCCCATTGTACCAACTCTGACTCCGTTGTGTGTGTGCTGATGTTTTTTTACCGGTGCAAAACTACTCGTTTCCACACTTCAGCGAAGCAGGGCGTTCTTCTCTTCCTTCTCTTCTTGCTGCGATCGCATGTGGCATTCCATACGTATTATCGCGTACAAAGGAGACCACAATGAAGCTCGATCAGAATGACACACACGCAGATCAACAATCATCCGACACTACTCGATCAATGATGAACCGACGTGATTTTGTGACCGCGTTGTCTGCATCAGCCTCATTTCTCTGGTTAAGTGGTTGCTCGAAATGGTTCGGCAGCTCGTCGAATGCTACAGCAGAGGTTCGCTCGATCACTCCGCCACGACTCGACTCCGCGTACCTCGGTGAGAGGATTTTCTGCTATCGTCCGATGCGTCGCGGTGCACCGAACTTGAGTGTTGGTGAAGTGAACGGGAAGCTCGTCGCGTGCAACTACGGGCATGGTGGTAGCGGCTGGACACTTGGTCCGGGATCCGCATCATATGTCATTGGACTGCTCCTTGGGTCACGCAAGGGCTCAGCGATGCAAATGTCAACGCCCATCACGGTCGTAGGTGGTGGATGCTTGGGATTGTTCAGCGCGTATGAACTCCTCCAGCGCGGCTACACCAACGTGACGATCGTCGCTGCCTCGTTTGAACGCCTTACATCCCATAATGCTGGCGGTCTGCTCGCGCCCGTTTCGATGGATAACGAATCAGGCATGCAAGCGCTGATTAATCAGATTGGGATTGATGCATATCGCTTCTTTGCTTCCGTTGCAAAGGGTAAGAACAAGGATTTCCCTGCGGGTGCCTCAATCCTCCCGGCATACTTCGAGCGCCGAGAAGATTCTGGTCTCGAGCCCTACGTCGGCGTCGTGATGCAGCCAGCAAAGGATGTCATTCTCGACTTCGGAAACGGCACCAAGCGTCCGATGGTATCCTACGACGATGGCATCTTCATCGATACAGCCGTGTTTATGCAGTCGCTTACCGACTACCTACGTCCACGCGTGACATTCGTCGAGAAAAAGATCTCATCCTATGCGGAACTCGATACAGATGTCATTGTTGACTGCTCAGGCCTTGGCGCTGCTAAGCTTCAGAACGATGCTGAGATGGTGCCCGTGCAAGGACATCTCATCATGCTTCGTGATCAGGTACCAGCGAATCTTCAACACATGATCTTGGTGTACTTCGATAAGGGTAAGACAGAGTCGAATCAAGATGTGAAGCGCTCGTTCTATATCTTCCCGAAGCACCTACTCAACACTCCTAAAAATGATGTTGGCGTGATTGGCGGCACCTTCGTTGAGAGTGCCACCCCAGACACACCGAACGTGAACGAGTTCCAGATTCTGATCGCCAACGCGAAGAAGTTCTACGGACTTTCGTAGACATACTGTCGGTTAAACGTTGTGTGGTGCAGGGGGCTCTAAGCTGGACATGACCAGGGTACCTATGCATACGACTTGTCGAGTTCTATCGTTGATGCTGCTCACAGCATGGCTAGCATCACCCGTCAACGCCGCAGACGAGGCGTTGTTACGAACGCTACGGAACGCAGTATCTGCAGTACAACAGCGTCTCGACATCCAAGGCGTATCTGCAGCTGTAGTGTGGAACGGTGAGCGTTACACGGCATGTGCTGGCGAATCCTTTGATGGCCAGCCCATAGCTGAGGACATGCTCCTAGCTATCGGAAGCAACACGAAGACAATAACCTCCATCGTCCTCCTCCGCATGCAAGAGGAAGGTCTGCTCGACCTCGACGATGCAGTGTCGATGCATCTGCCGCCGCATCCATACATCAATTCAACGATTACGATACGACAACTCCTCAATCACACGAGTGGACTGGGTGAGTATGCAGGGGGGCAATCATATCGCGACTCCGTGCTCGCAAACCCACGACGTATCTGGAAACGCGACGAACTGTTCGCGATGATCCCACCAGCTGCTACTGCACCTGGGACTGCGTGGGCCTACTGCAATACCAACTACCTTGTTGCCGGTACGATCGCTGAGATCGTTGGCGGCATACCACTGCACCAGCTTATCGCACGATACATCACCACACCCTTACAACTTGATTCCATGCGGCTCTTCCCGCAGGACTCACTCGTCGGCGAACTTGCGCATCGCTGGTTAGGCGGACGTGATGCATCGGCAACACCAATGATGGCAGAGTGGAGCGGTGCATGGGCAGCTGGCGCCGTGATCTCAACGGCACGTCAGTATGCGGAGTTCTACCAACGGCTGTTTACCGACAGCGTGCTTTCGACGATGTCGATGTCTGAGTTCACTGCCTTCGTAGCACCCAATTCCTACGGACTCGGTGTTCGGCGCCTAATGGTGGGCGGACAGATTGTGTACGGACACGGAGGTGATATTCGTGGGTTCACATCCTCAGCATTGTGGATACCCTCACTACGCGCAAGCGTCGTTGTGCTCACAAACGAAGGTCCAGGCACACCCGCCGCTATCGCTGACACCATCGTGCGCGTGCTCGCATCGCACATTACATCCGTGCAGGAGTCAGCTGATACAGGGAGTGCGTTTACCTACCCTGCTCGTGTGTATGATATCACAGGTGCGTACATCGCAACAGTGATGTCCGAAGAGGCACTTCGTGATCTGAAACCCGGAATGTATGTTTGTGTCGCTGCTAACGACCGACGTCGCACAGTGCAGATACTGGGACATCGCATACTTGGTATTCGCGAAATCCATCGAAGGTAACTCCCATGACTCCTGCACATCGACGCCCCGTGCATCCCGGTGAAGTTCTCCTCACTGAGATTCTCGAGCCTATGAACATGACGCAGGTTGAGTTCGCTGAGCGTCTCGCAGTACCTATACAGCGTATCAACACGATCATCCGCGGAAAACGCGGTGTAACCGCGGAGACGGCAATTCTCTTTGCTCGTGAACTCGGTACAACACCTGAGTTCTGGATGAATCTCCAGATTTCGTTCGACCTATACGAGGCAGAGCAGAAGCTTAACCGAGCGGCGTAACAGCCACTACCGTTGCAGCGAAAGCAACGTTGAAGCCGTGCGTTCACCGTCGATGACGACAGCGATGTACACCCCAGATGGGAGATCAGCGATCGAGCAAGTCATTGTTGCCTGCGAGCCCCCTACAGAAGTGGTGCAGCCGAGATCGACGTATCGACCGTTGAGGTCGAAAAGACCGATCTCAACCTCGTCTGAGATGTCAGAAACGATCACCGTAAGCTGATGCTGATCGATACGTGTTGTGATACCGGGTGGTACGTTGCGCTGTGAATCTGATGGCGCAATGAACACTGATGTTGCAGTAGACGTCAGACGCAGCTCTGCCACAAACGTGCTGGCTTCGCTCTGCGTACCGTCATTCACCCAAAAGATGTTTGGCGCAGTACTACGAATACCTCCAATCATCCAACCAATTACCGCATTGTTCGTGAGATCGCTCGCGTTGACGGTTAGGATCTCGTTTCGTGTCAATGAGGGTTGCTCGCGTAGCACTACTTCCGCACCCGTACCAAGCAAACCGGGCATTGTCTCGTTTTGACGATACTCGCGCATGACGCCATTGCGAGTTCTACTCACACGTGATATCGTGTTGACGAATGGAACACTGTCATTACGCTCAAGAGCGCCTGCACCATTTGCACGGTACTGCGCGATGCCACCAAGAAAGAACGTGTGCATCGAGCTATCTCGCATATCAAAGACGGGAACCGTACCACAATGATAGTGCGCGAGGTACTGCTCGAAGTCTGGTACAACAGCATGGGTATCACGCTTGATGGATACAGCATCAAGAAACGGTAGATCAACGCCGACGCGGAATACTCCTGAAAATGCGGTGTAACCGTGCGTGCCGTCTGGGAACATCTGTGGCACGACGTTGAAGTCGCGTCGGTGCAAGTGAAGTGGGTCTACAGACTCGTTGAGGAACGACAACTGACGTCCACCTGTGACGATGAACCGTCGCACTGCATTTGTGTATGCTTGTGTGAACGACGAGCCACCCATCGGGTTATAGCGTCCATCGAAGCGGTGTCCGCCTACAGTGATAATCGTATCACCAAAAAAACCAGCACGTCCGCCGGTGATTGCGAACGCATCGCCAGTGCCATGCTTGATGAGTTGCGCGTACGGTCGACCAGCAACAACGGCTTCAATGAGGCGCTGGACATTGACGCTACTCCACACGGGATGCGTGCGATGACCTGCGCCAGATGATGCTATGCCGTATCCACCGATGATATACAGAAGCGAATCGACCTGAACGAAACAGGCATTGGTCGACGTCCACTGATCCAGTACATCACCTGAAAGCCCAGCGACCGATGCAGACCATGACTTCTTCTGCTCTAGGTCGAGGACAACGATCGACTGCGGTTCGCCATCTGCGCTAAATGCAAGCGGCGGCTGGCGTCGGTGGAGGCCATCCATCCGACCACCAATCAGCACAACCTTGGATCCGTGTCTACCCACAGCAAATGACTGTCGTCCTGCGAAGCCTTCGACAGCAATTGGGGTTACAGAGATACCGACATCGCTTGCGATGATGTTCGTTGCCGTAAGAACAGCGAACAACGTGAGTACGAGTACGTGATGCATAGTATGGGCCTCTTCGATAGATCGCCTAAACTACGGCCCGCACATTCACATGTAGGTGACAACATCACAGTCAACCAAGGCTTACAGAGCCCTTACAGCTCCGGCGAACCCGTATCCTCTTCACTGCCCGTAGTACCCTCTCGCGCACTGCGAGCTAACTGCTCATAGCGCTCACGGAGTTCATCGAGTTGCTGCTCCTCGTGCTCTTCAAGATCGAGCATGCGATTGTGAGCCCCTTGCGTAACACGAATTAGCTCGTCAAGCTTGAGGTGGATAGCTTCGGTGTCGCGGTTCTGTGTGCTCTGAATCAAGAACACCATGAGAAACGTCACGATCGTGGTAGCCGTATTGATTACGAGCTGCCACGTATCACTGAAGTCGAACAAGGGTCCGGACGATATCCAAAGCGCTACACAACTGAGTGCCGCAACAAAGGTCGAGGGACGTCCAGCGATGCGCGCAACAGCTCGCGAGATGCTGCTGTAGATCCGCGATAGGCTCATCATGCTGTGTCCTGAACTTAATGAATCACATGTATCCTAGCTGCAGCGACATGGCCTTGCAGACCACGTCCGATACAATGATACACGCCATTCGGCAACTGTGCTACACTGATGTGAAGAACGGAGCTTCCAACTTCGCGCGCTTCGCGCACATCAAACGTCGCACAGCGCTGTCCTGTGTTATCAATGACGTCAATATGCGTCAGACGACCAGCTGATGCATCTAGGTCAATCATGACGACATCGGCTGCTGGACACGGCGTTACACGAATGTGTGGTTGGAGTGCCGTCTCATCGACACTTGTCGGATCTATAACGCGCAATGTGGTGGCCATCGATCGAAGCGTATCGCACGCATCTCGCAACTCTACTGCGTACGAATCACCATCATTACTCAATTGCACATTGTCGATCACGAGCTGATCCGCTGTTGCGGCAGGAAGTGGTGTGCCGTTCCGATACCATTGCCACTGAGGCGCTGCGCCACGTCCGGCAACACGAAGCGTCACCGTAGCGCCAACATTGACACGTGTTGTGTCGTCAAGGTTCGTGGTGATTGATGGCATCTCACGAAGAGTACACGCAGTTGCCGTTGAGATCAGCGAGCGTATCGGGATCGTTGCTACGAACATGGAGATGTGGCACGTGTATTCACCTGCATCGCTTGCCCCAATGTTGCTCATCGATAGCGTGGACGTAGTACACCCACGATATCGTGCATCATCAGACAATCGTGTTGTGCCGCGGTACCAACGGTAGGACACTGCACCGATACCTGCGGTGTCCATCGTGAGCGAAAACGTAGCGTTCTCACCCGCACATACAGTTTGAGGCGCGGCCTGTTGGGCGATCTCGCACCGCGATGTGAATGCAATGCCTTCCGGCACGCTGGCACTATCGAGCACGAGCTGGTCGGTAATGGCAAACGACATGCCGCGGTCAGTGCTGCGAGCACGCTGAATCTTATGTCCGGACGGACGCTGATTGTTGGTGCCGTTGAATCCCTTAACAAACAACCACCACGATTGATCATCTGATCGATACACGCCAGGGTCGCCGATGAACCCTTGCCCCTTGCAGCGCGAGCCGGGCTCTTGCGTCCATGTCTTGCCACGATCCTGCGACGTCTTGCTCATGATGCCATCTGGTCCGCCATAGTACAAGCGAACTGTGCCATCATCAAATCGATGTAACTCAGGCACACCAGTATTCTGGAGTGTCGCCTCATAGGTGAACGTTGCACCACCATCGCTGCTTCGTGCGAGTACCGTATTGACCGACATATTACCCATCTGGGTGCATGCCATCAGGTACTCGTTACCTCCAAGAGCAATCACCGAAGGATCAAAGATGTTGTCGTACGCAAACACCTGTTGCTCGATGGTGAAGTTCACACCATCTGTGCTGACAGCGCTGAAGATCGGACTGGGGCCAGCGTTGGGAGGGGGCTGCGATACGAAGTAGCCCTTGAAGTAGTACATCCGAAGACGCCCATCAGGCAACATCACCAAATCAGGATCGACGGCGTTGCCGTCGAACTTCCCATCAAGGAGCACCTTTGTGCCACGCTGATACTTCCCGTCGGGCATCTCACGCGAAACCCAGATACCGTGCTCATTCGGACGTCCCGAGACGTAATAGAGCAGTGTGGATGGTTGCGCTGCTGCGAACTCTGCAGACATGAGCAGCAAGATCATGCAACGTGTAAGTGTACGCATGTGATTCTCCCTTGGTTAGACCGGGGAAAATACGTGGTCTAACATTTAATCCTTCGTATGTTTTCACCTGGGACATTTACTCATTTTACAGACAAGGGGCATATGCTTCAGCACCTACGCGCGGCTGTCTTGGCCACAACTAGTGTTCTCGCATTCACCGCATGGGGATGCAGCAACACAACAGAACCAACTCCGGATCCAGCACCGAATGTGCTTCAAGTCGACACAACCTCTGGGCACACAGGTATCGATACCGCAGCTATCCGTGTCCGGCTCACTGCGTTACTGCGTCAAGCGCCACGCCGAGAAGACGAAATCCCGTTCCTTGCACGTCTGCACGAGGTCGAAGAGATTGGCTCTGAAGCGATCCATCACGTCCTTGAGAAGTACACCGACGGCATCTCCATCCTCTCAGATATTCATCAAGCGGAGATGAGCCAACTCGAGGCAATGAACATCCTTATCGATTTGCTCGACATTGACGACACAAATCCGGATGATAGCCTCGGCGATTTTGTTGACGACGAGATCAGTGCCGTGTGGGACGATCATGTTGATCACGCAAAGCATACGAGTAAAACAGAAGCCATCATTGCGGTTGCACGCGTGTTTGAGTTCCAGCTCAAAGAAGCACTTCAGACGCGCGAGCACGTGACCACACCTGTTTCTCGCTTTGCGGTAGACATGATCTATGCAATGAACAAGAACCACTTCCTAGCGTTGGTAAAGCACCTGCGTTCGCAGGGCACGAACTACATACCGTTCTTCCTCACTAAGGACGAGTTTGACGACGAGTCACAAGACTTGTATGTGATCTTGATCTGACACGTTCGCGTTGTTATCAGCATATCAGGGGGCTTGCAGCAATGCACGCCCCTTCTTGTTTACAGTTTCTTCACACAGCTTCACGATGTTTGCAGGCATGAACATCCTCTTCCTCTGCACAGGCAATAGTTGCCGCAGTCAGATGGCTGCCGGCTACGCACGAGTGTACTTCCCTGATGCACATGTTGCGTCCGCAGGCATTGAAGCTCATGGACTCAACCCGAAAGCCGTGGCGGTGATGCACGAAGTTGGCATCGATATCAGCACGCAACCGTCGCAAACGATTGATGAGCTTCCTGCGGTACCGTGGGACCTTGCCGTTACGGTCTGTGACTCAGCACGCGAGCACTGTCCTGTGTTACCTGGTTCGCGTATGATGCACATCTCGTTCGACGATCCACCTCGCCTTACGCAGGGTATGGGTGACGACGATGCTCTACCTGTGTACCGTCGTGTGCGCGACGAGATTGCAGCAATGGTACGCGAGCTCCCTACACACCTAACGTCATTGACAGAGACACGATGAAAACTCTTGATCGCTTCCTCACGGTCTGGATTCTCGCAGCTATGGTGATTGGTGTAGCGCTCGGTGCGCTTGTCCCTGAGCTCGCGTCCTCGATTGAGCTCATGAGCTCGGGAACAACAAACATCCCATTGGCCATCGGCCTGATTGTGATGATGTACCCGCCCCTTGCCAAGGTGAAGTACGAACTTGTCGGGCAAGCGGTAATGGACTGGAAGGTGCTCACACTTTCACTCGTCCAGAACTGGATTATTGGTCCAGCCCTGATGTTCATCCTTGCGATCGTCTTCCTTGCCGACTATCCAGCGTACGTTCAGGGCTTGATCATGATCGGTCTTGCACGGTGCATTGCGATGGTGATCGTGTGGAATGACCTCGCCTGCGGCAATCGTGAGTACGCCGCTGGTCTTGTTGCCTTCAACAGTTTGTTCCAGGTGTTCTTCTACAGCATCTACGCATGGTTCTTCATGACGTGGCTACCGCCACTGATCGGGATGGAAGGTGCGCAGATCGACATCAGCGTGCCGCAGATTGCAGAGAGTGTAGCTATCTATCTCGGCATTCCACTGGCTGCTGGAGCGATCACACGCGTTGTGCTCGTACGCTTGCGTGGAGAAGCGTGGTACGAAAAGAAATTCCTCCCAGCGATTAGTCCACTCACACTCATCGCACTCCTTGGCACAATCATCCTGATGTTCAGTCTCAAGGCAACGACGATGCTTGCCTTGCCACTCGATGTCGTACGGATCGGTGTGCCCCTTACCATCTACTTCCTCGTGATGTTCGGCGTGAGTTGGTGGCTGAGCACACGCATGGGTACCGATCCCGAGAAGACCACCACACTGGCCTTTACAGCTGCATCGAACAACTTCGAGCTCGCAATCGCCGTAGCTATTGCCGTCTTTGGCCTCTCGTCGAGTCAGGCCTTTGCCGCCGTAATCGGCCCCCTCATCGAAGTCCCTGTGATGCTTCTGCTGGTCAACGTGGCCAACCGCTGGCGGCGTGGGTAGGGAGCTCTTCGACGAACACTCGATTGCACGTGTTGCGGACGGTCGTACTTTTGGCGTAGTACGACCACCTGCCGCTCTCACATTGAAGCACCATCCATGCGCTATCTCTTGCAAGCTGCTCAAGCGACAACGCCGTAACGCCTGATACGATTCGTACGCGCGAATCGTTGGAGACGTAGGCAGGCAAACCGCAGATTTTGTGTAAATAGCCCGCTGAGTCTGAACGATCCCCTCTCACTCATTCATTCGCTATCAACGTTCAAAGCCACAGAAATGCGCAACCACCTAACTCTGTCAGTACTTGCAGGTCTCATGCTCGGCCTGACTGCATGTTCGAATTCCACAAGTCCCACTGATAGTGGACTTTCCTTGACGACATTCAGTCTCTCTCCAGGTGATATTCTTCGCTTTGAGGAGACCACCACATCTAGTCTCGGAGTAGACACTTCGGCATTCGACGACACCGTGGTCAACGTTTCTGGGGCATCAGGTGCGCAGATCCTCGTCATTGGGGATGACACCTTGCGCATGGTCAATAACGCCTTCATCGACAACTATCCCGACACGACAGTTAAGACGGCGAGCTTCTCCGCTTCCAAAGGCGACGTGTTATCCGTTTGGAAGGATTCGTTTGTCGATCAATTCGGGAATATTGAGCAAACACTAACCTATACGCTCTCATGTAAGAATCCCGACACAACAATTACAATGCCAGCTGGTTCGTTTCGCGTTTCTGCGTCATCGTATCGCGCCGTTTCCGACAAGGTTGGTCAAGACGCAATTTCGATGACTGGCATGTTGTACTTCTCACCAGTGTATGGTCAGATTGGTGCGTCGTTGACGGTGTATAGCGGTCATACTCCTGAGTTAGGGACTGTTGTGGTGACCTCCAATACCGTCCTCACATCAATCATCAAGAAGTAATCACATGCGAATTGTACATCTCATCAGCCTTATCATCCTCGCGACCGCATTCGTTGCCTGCTCCAGCGACAACGCCGTAACTCCTGACACGATTCGCATGCGCGAAGTTGAAGCAGCCGTGACAACATTCGTCGACAGCTTGCAGAAGAGCTTCCCGGATGACTCACTGGTGAGCAATCGCATTGCGGCATATCTCGAACGCCATCCGTCGTACTTCTTCGGCTCGACGATTGCCGTGATGAATGCCGACACGTCGGTGCGACTGAGTCCGTACTGGTATCGCTCGGGCACATCGCTCGCGTATGCAGACCTCGCTGTTGCGAGTTATCAGATTCGCACAAAGGGATGGTTTACGGAACCGATCGCGAAGCGTGCAGCGGTATGGACAGAACCATACTTCGATGCAGGGGGCGGCGAAATCTGGATGCGGACGTATTCCGTGCCAGTGATTATCAGTGGCAAGATCGTAGCGATTGCAACAACGGACCTTGCTGTTACACCGTAACAGCAAACATCATTACTCGATGATGATCGGTATGGCCGTGCTTGCATTCGTTGTGCGGATGCGCACGAGATACATGCCGGTGCTCAGACTCGATGTGCCAACATGATATGTGGGCGCTTCGACCCATACTTGCGCGACAACCACAACACCACGGACATCCACCACATCGACGAGATATGGTTCCGATGTTGTGCGACGGAGTGTGATGTGTGACGACGCAGGTTGTGGTGTAACACTGATTGAACGGCGCAGCTCATCATCCATCACAGATGTTGTGTCATCTGGCTCATCAGGCTCGACGCGGACCAATACCGGACGTCGGTAGAGCGTGAGATCGGGAGCGAGGACGTTTGTGATCGTACATGTGTACACACCTGAGTCGCTGTGACGCACAGGGTTGATCACCAGGTCACGTCCACGAATGTCCGGGATGACAACGCCATCCTTATACCATGCGTACACATTGGTGTCGATGTCATCGGTCTCCACTGTGATCGTGTATGTGGTACCCTTCTCAACAAGCGTATCGATGGCAATACCGAGCGAATCCTGAGGTGCATAGATATACCGAGGATTACCACGCTCGATTACTGGCACGATATCAGCGAAGTCGAAGCGATTGTCCTGCACAGCGAACAACGTGTACGTACGTTGCGGCAGGTTACGCAGTCCACCAACGAGGTCATTACTGAAGAGGCCAATCGTCGTGAGACTGTCCATGCCAAGGAACGACTCAGGCACACTACCTACAAGAGCATTGCTGCTTACATCGAGCACCCGCAAGGAATCGAGACGTCCGAGAGCGGCTGGAAGTTCGCCAACAGCGTTAATGTCGGAGAGCGCGAGTACTTCTAATGAACGCAACGAATCAAGCCACGATGGTATCTCGCCACCGAAGAGATTTCTGGAGAGAACCAGACTGCGCAGTGCCGTGCATGCCGTGAGTTCTTCCGGGAGTGGACCAGCGAGTTGATTGACGGAAAGATTCAACTCAACGAGGTTCACGCATTGACCAATCTCAACAGGGACAGCACCTGTCAACGCATTCGACGAGAGAATGAGTCGCTCGAGCGCACGGCATCCTCCAATAGATGTGGGAATCGATCCACGCAGTGCGTTCTGCTGCAGATTCAATCGACGGAGCTTACGCAGCACACCAATCGATGAGGTAAGCGTGTCAGATAGCTGATTGTTCTGGAGGTACACTTCGCGGAGTTCAAAACAACCGCCAATTGTGCCTGGAATCGACCCCGTGAGTTTGTTGTTCGCAAGATCAACGAATTCGAGGGCCGAGAGTGAACCAATACTTGCAGGCAGCGATCCGCTCAGTTGATTACCTGGTGCTCGCAGAACGCGGAGATTCGTGATACGCCCGATATCAAACGGTAGTGGCCCCGTAAGCTTGTTCCCTGAAAGATCGATCACTTCAAGGCGAGTTAACTCTGCAAAGTTGTACGGCAGTTCACCCAGATATTCATTGCGGGCCAAGCGCAGCACACGGAGACTGAAACACGAGGCAAGTGTGATCGGTAGATCACACTTCATGACGTTGTCGCTGAGGTTGAGCTCTATCAGATTCACCAGCTTATTGATGGGCACAGGGAACTCACCTGCGACACGATTTCTGGAGAGGTCCAGCACTTCGAGGTAATTGAGCTGTCCGATCGAAAACGGCAGAAACCCAACAAGGTTATTCGAAGGAAGCCGCAGTCCAACCACGCGTCCTTCTTCCGACGTCGTTACGCCATGCCAGAGCTCGAGGGGAGCTTCACTCACCCAGTTTGAGTCTTCTACCCATGCCTGCCCCTTCATCGCTCCATAGAAATCAACGAGGGCCAGGGAATCAGCACGGCGTGACTGCGCGTGCAACGAGGCGGTCATCGCGAGGATGACTGCGGTAAGGATGGTGATACGCATGTCACAACATTACGGACACACTGGCTCCCGTGGAACTAGATGGTGGTATTTTTGTGCTCTCGAGTTTTGGCTCATTATCCACAGGAACATCGACATGAAATCACTTCTCGTTCTCCTCGCAACAGTCGTTGCGATCAGCGCTGTATCGGCCCAAGAGCTCAAGCTCCCATCGCTGAGTCCGACGCAAACAGTGTCGCAAGACTTCTCGACATCTAAGATCGAGATCACATACAGCCGTCCATCAGCACGCGGTCGTGCAGTATTCGGTGATCTAGTGCCCTATGGCCAAGCATGGCGCACTGGCGCAAATGCCGCAACGAAGATCACATTCGGCGAAGATGTTGAGATTGCTGGTACTACGGTGAAAGCCGGCACGTACTCGCTCGCTTCGATCCCGGGTGCTACGGAGTGGGAGATCATCATCAACAAGAACACAGGCTCATGGCCAGGCAAGCTCTTCGATGCGAAGGACGACGTGCTTCGCACAAAGGTGCGTCCGCAAGTAAGTCCATCGAAGACGGAGACGTTCACGATCACGATTGAGAACATCACGTATTCAACATGCACGATTGATATCCGCTGGGAAAACACGCATGTGTCGATCCCTGTGAAGGCGAACAACGAAAAGCGTCTGAGCGAGAACATCGAGCGTGCAATCAACAACCCGACGATTCCTTACTACCAGGCGGCATCGTACTACTATGAGACAAACCAGAATCTCGACGCAGCACTGAAGTACGCAACGGTTGCAGCAGAAAAGAATGCAACTGCATACTGGATTCAGATGCTCCGCGCTCGCATCGCAGCGAAGGCTGGCAACAAGGACGTTGCTCGCACAGCAGCAAATACGGTGATCTCGATGGTGAAGGGTACACCAGCCGAAGCTGAGTACACCAAGTACGCAAACGACGTCCTGAACTCTGTCAAGTAAGTACATGAAGCATCGTTCGTGGTTCATCGCTGTTGCGCTTGTCGCTGCGACAGCAGCAAGCATGGCGCAACAGCTGCGTCCGCTCCCCTCCCCTGTTGTGTATGGCGAGCTTCTTCGTCTGCGCTCACTTACGTCGGTACTCTACGTTGCGGCACATCCCGACGACGAGAACACACGTCTACTTGCGTGGCTTGCACGTGGACGCCACATCCGTACCGGATATGTGTCGGTTACGCGCGGAGACGGCGGACAGAACATCATCGGTGGTGAGCAAGGGGCACCGCTCGGATTGATACGAACACACGAACTTCTGAAAGCACGCGAGCTCGATGGCGCAGAGCAGTTCTTTGCTCGCGCCATCGACTTCGGCTTCTCCAAGAACCCCGATGAAACGTTTCGTCAGTGGGACAAGGCGACGCTGGTCTCCGACATGGTACGCATCATCAACACGATGCGTCCTGACGTAGTGATATGCCGCTTCCCAAAAGACTCCATGGCGGGCCATGGTCAACACTCGGCGTCAGCTATCATCGCAGAAGACGCGATGCGCGTCTGCATGAGCGATGCGGCATCATGGAAACCACGCCGCCTGCTCTTCAATGCATTTCAATTCGGCAATCGTAGCACCATCAGCGAAGGTATGTTCAAGCTTGAAGTGGGCAACTACGACCCACTGCTCGGCATGGGCTATGGCGAACTCGCTGGCATCAGCCGCAGCTTGCATAAGAGTCAGGGGGCTGGCACACCGCAAGCACCCGGCGTACGCCCAGAGTACTTCGCTACACTCATCGGCGACACCCCCACGCGGGGTCTGTTCGACGGCGTCGACACAACATGGACGCGCGTAGGACGCGCCGACATTGGTCGTGCCGTTGATAGCATCATTGCGTCGTTCGACATGACGCACCCCGAGCGATCACTCGACGCGTTGCTTCGCGTGCGTCGTATGATCACTTCCGTAAGCGATACGTTCTGGCGCACACAGAAACTCACAGAGATCGACCACATCATTCTCTCATGCGCCGGCATCACTGCCGACGCGACGGTTGGCGAACCAACGATCGTATCAGGTGACACAATCATCGTCACCACACGCATCATTGCGCGCGCTGCTCGCCCCGTTACATGCACTGAGATTCGCTTCCCAACAGGACGTATCCGCAGGAACATCACGCTGCTGCACGACTCATTATGGTCGGAGACTGAGGTACGCTCACCCTACGAAGCGCCCGTAACGGAACCCTACTGGCTTGCGCGCGAACCTTCAGACGCACTCTTTACGCTCACCAACGAGCGTCTGCTCGGCGAGCCCGTTACTCCGCCATCGCTCACGGTTGGACTCACCTTTGCCTTCGGTGCCGACACAGTTCACACAACTGTTCCGCTTAGCTTTAAGAAGCTCGACCCGCTCAAGGGCGACGTCATCGAAGAGCTTCGCGTGGTGCCACCGGTAAGCGTTGAGCCTGTTACACGCGTTGTACTAGCACCAAACGGCAGCGCATCTGTTACGCTCCGCGTCCGTGCGTATCGCGCAGTCGCGGGCGCGAGCCTCGTGCTCCGCGACGGCGACAAGGTGCTTGCCACGATACCATCGATCCGTATCCGTGCGAACACCGACACACTCATAACGATTGCAGCACCTGTGAGCCGCTCTGTTGAGCTTACATGCGGACTTGTCATCGACAACGTGGTGTACGACCGCACGGTGATCACCATGCAGTACGAGCACCTGCCCACACTTCAATACACGCAGCCAGCACGCGTACGCATCGTGGCTGAACCAATTGCTATCACAGCGAAGCGTATCGCCTACGTTGTTGGAGCCGGTGAGTACACGCCTGAGTTTCTCCGCACACTCGGCTGCACGGTGGTTGAGATTAGCGACGAACAGCTGCTCCGCACGGATGAGCTGATCGCGAACTACGACGCCGTACTCGTTGGCATTCGTGCGATCAATGTGCGTAAGAGCATGAAGTTCATCATGCCATCGTTGATCTCCTACGTGGAGCGTGGTGGCACGTTGGTGATGAGTTACATGACAACGCAAGACATGTCGACAACGCTGTTGGGTCCGTACCCGATGAAGCTTGGTCGCTCGCGCGTGACAGAAGAAGATGCTGTTGTCACGATGACAACGCCAGACCACCCACTGCTATCGACACCAAACCGCATTACAGCGCGGGACTTTGACGGCTGGGTGCAAGAGCGCGGACTGTACTTCCCGGAAGCTGATGCGCGCTACGATGCGCCGCTGTCGATGCACGACACCAACGAGGCACCACATAGGGGTTCGCTCATCTATGCTCGCTACGGCAAGGGTCACTACGTGTACTGCGCGTTGTCGCTCTTCCGCCAGATCCCTGCCGGTGTGCCCGGTGGCATGCGTCTGCTCGCGAATATGTTGAGCGTTGGAAAATGAGCACCCTTGATTGGGGTGTGTTCTTTGCGACGTTGTTCGGCATCGTCCTCTATGGTGTGTGGCGTGGACGTGGCAGTTCGACTGCTGACGATTACTTGCGTGCCGGACAAGCCATGCCGTGGTACGCTGTGCTGCTTGGTGTGATGGCCACGCAGGCGAGCGCGATCACGTTCCTCTCTGCGCCCGGACAAGCCTTTACCGACGGCATGCGGTTTGTGCAGTACTATTTCGGCCTGCCTCTGGCGATGATCGTTATCAGCGTGCTCTTCATTCCGATGTTCCGCCGCCTCAACGTCTACACAGCGTATGAGTTTCTTGAACAGCGATTTGATCGTCGCACACGTCTTGCCACAAGCGTGCTGTTCTTGCTCTCGCGCGGACTCAGCACAGGGATTAGCATCTACGCGCCGAGCATCATCGTTGCAACGCTGTTCGATTGGAACATCTATGCAACAAACGTGGTCGTGGGCGGGCTCTTACTTGCCTACACGCTGTCGGGTGGAGCACGCTCGGTAGCACACACACAGACACTGATGTTTGGGATCATCCTAACGTCGATTGCCGCTGCTGGTGTGTATCTCGTGCAGGGATTCCCGCAGGACATCTCGATGTCCGACGCCCTGCGGCTGTCTGAGATTGCGGGCAAGCTGAATGTGATCACCACCACCTTCGATCTACACGACAAGTACAACATCTGGAGTGGTGTGATCGGTGGGTTCTTCCTCGCACTCTCCTACTTCGGCACCGACCAGAGTCAGGTCGGACGGTTCATTACGGGCAAGAACATCCGTGAGAGTCGTATCGGCCTACTGGTAAATGGTCTTGTAAAGATCCCGATGCAGTATGGAATTCTTCTCATCGGAGCGCTGCTCGTAGCGTTGTACAGTCTGGTTCCCGGACCCATCTTCTTTAACACGTCCGTCGCGCAACGCGCTGAGCGTGCAGACAGCACCACAGCACATGTCTTGCATCGGCAGTGGGATGCGGCAAACACCCAACTAATGCTAACAGCGCAGGACGTTGTATCGGGCAAGCAAGGTGCGGACGTGCGGTATCGCGCTGCGTACGACAGCACAACACGTCTACGTGCGCAGTATCGCACGTTTGTGCGATCCACGGGCATCCTAGAGTCGAACGACACCAACTACATCTTCTTGTACTACGTGCGAACGATGCTTCCAGCGGGACTCATCGGACTCATCTTTGCGGTCGTCATCATGGCGTCGTGGGGCAGCATATCGGCCGGATTCCACTCACTCGCCACAGCGAGTGTTGTTGACCTCCGCGGCATTACGAACACTCCGAGCGACATCCGTGCTGCACGCTGGCACACGCTGATGTGGGCCGTGTTCGGAATCGCCATGAGTATGCTTGCCACGCAAATGGGATCGCTGATCGAAGCCGTGAACATCCTCGGGAGTCTGTTCTACGGTCCGATCCTCGGCATCTTCATTGTTGCCTTCCTCATCAAGCGTGCCAACGGACGCGTGACGTTCTGGAGTGCAGCTGTTGCAGAAGCGCTCGTTATCGCATGCTGGGCCCTCAACGTTGTGAGCTTCTTATGGCTCAACGTCATTGGCACCGTCACCGTTGTTGTGCTCGCGCTGCTGCTGTCGTCGCTTACTGCTTTACGATCATCGCCGTCGCAGAACGAACACCGTTGATATGCATGATGTAGGCACCTGACACCAGGTCCTGCATGTCGATGCGCATCTGTGATGCATCAATCTGACCACTGCGAACGACCGTGCCAAGGCTTGATGTGAGCGTATATGTCGCTCCGACCATCGTATCTGGCACACGCACGACGACGTCGTCGCTAACGGGATTTGGTGCGATCGAGAAGCCTTGCATCTCGTCCTCAACGCTGGTCTCACCAACGCGAAGCACTGCGATGCGTGTTTCCTCACGGCACTCACCCGTCTTTACCATGCAACGGTACTGCGTGTTGTCATCATCAAGACGAGCACTCACGATCACAAGCTCTGCTGTTGTTGTGCCGCGATAGCGACGTCCATCTTGCAAGTCAACGAATGCCGCACCCGTCGAGATTTGCCACTGATACGTGGCCGTACGATCGGATACACCAACACTGAAGCGTGCGTCGTTGCGAAGCGGTACGCGCTGATTCTCTGGCTGACGTGTGATCTCACCACAGACGTACAGCGATGCTGTAGCCGATGCGAACACGCAGACATTACTTGTGATGCGGCAGCGGAACTGCGCGCCATTGAATTCCGTCGATGGCGTCTTGATCTCAAGCGTATCGTTTGTGGTTCCGGTGAACGTAGCATTGTCGCTGATCGAGCGGAAGCCCGTGCCCGTGTTCATCTGCCATTGATACGTAGCTGTCGCATCTGTCGTACCCGTGATGAAGCGAGCAACAGTATTGACCTTTACAATCTGCGTTGTTGGTGGAAGCGGACGCTCTCCACAGACGTAGAGCTCGGCAACCTCTGTGGTGTCTGCACACAAACTCGAGATCACGACGCAGCGATAGCGCGACTCATGATCTGCGCGGATCACCGGTGAAATAGTCAGCGTTGCTGTGCGAGCCCCCTTATAGCGGATATCTGCAGGGAGATTCTCAAATCCTTGCCCTGTGCCGATCTGCCATTGGAAGAGTGCACGCGGATCTGTCGATGCGGTTGTGAACGTGATAGCCTTTGCTTCAGCTCCATAGACCGACTCCGGCTGCGCTGTGACGCGTCCGCAGACAGCCAGGCGTACCACGGCGATCGTATCAACGCACTCGCCTGAGCGCACAATACAGCGATACAACACGCCTTCGTCGCTCACTGTAACACTGTCGTGCGTGAGTGTTGATGTTGTTCCACCACGGAATGGGCGGACCGTTGCTGGGAGCCAGAAGCCTTCGCCAAACGAGACTTCCCATTGATATGTGGCCGTTGTATCTGTACTACCAACCGTCAATGTTACCGTATCACCCGTGCGAGCGCTCACATCACCTGGTTGCGTTGTGACTTCGCCACATACATCCAGCGTAGCGGCACGCGATGTGTCGACGCATGTGCCAGACGTAACAACACACCGATATGATGTTGCGGTGTTCGCCATCGTAAGAGCAGCAAGTGTTATCGTTGGCGCTGTTGCATCTGCTTGCTGCAGATTCTCATACGCCGAACCACGACCAATCTGCCACTGATAACCAGCACGGTTGTCTGAGCTTTCGCATGAGAACGACGCAGACTCACCGATGCGAACCTTTTGTGCGTCTGGTTGACGTGTGATAGCGCCGCATACGTTGAGTGTGACTGCCCGAGTTGAATCAATGCACGTGCCGCGTGAGATCACACAGCGATACTGAGCGCCGTCGTTATCCATCGTGAGGCCTGATACACGAAGCGTGTTCGTTGTTGTACCCGTGAACTGTCCGCCTTCTGCAACTGCCACAGCACCTTGCTGTGTTACACGCTGCCATTGATACGTTACGTCAGGTACTGATGATGCGCAGACGAATGTGGCCGTTGCACCAATCGTTGTGCGGACGTTCGATGGCTGACGTGTGACGGCGACGGCACAACCTGTCACGAGGTTTGTGATTTCAGCAGGCGTCAAGGCACGACCCCACATACCGATCTCATCAATCGCGCCGTTCACATGATTCCAATATCCCGTTGACGAGGCAAGCTCGCCAACAGAGATGCCTGACGCGCTACGTGTATTGAGTGCAAGCGTTGTTGCGGTAACAGCACGAAGAATGCCATTGATATACACGCGCAGTGTTACACCATCGTAGGTAAACGCAACATGATTCCAGTCGTTCACAAGAAGACGATTGTTGTCGATTGCAACAGCCTGCGTGTTCGTCGAATCGGATATGGTTACAGTTACGCTTGTGAAGTTATAGTCGATCGACCATGCTTCACCAGAGGGTTGCTGATCGCCCCCTTGCATACGTGCAATCAGTGTGCTCTTTTGCGCAGGATTACCCTGCCAGAACAACGAGCGTGGCTTCACCCAAACTGCGACCGTGAGGTTCTGCGTGTTGAGGAGCGCATCGTAGGGAATAGCGATCTCGTGATGGCGAGCGCCAAGCGTAATACCAGTCACACCGAAGTCGTATGCTGTATCTGGCACTCCGGCTCGTCCAACCGTGCGGGTTGCACCGAAGACCTCGCCGTCAAGTTCATTGCCGCTACTGTCAGCAGCGTTCTTATCAAGAGGCCACCAGCCAATAAGGCTCTGTGATGATACGTATGCTGGCGGTGTCTGTGCTGTAAGGCTAAGTGAGCCTACGATACAGATAAGAGCTACGATGAATATTCTCATGATGGTTCCCCCCATCGTGTCGATGCATGGTGAATTACGTTATGGCAATTTAACACTTGCCCCGTCCAATGCCTATTTTACAGTCATGCGAGCACAGTTGATTTCCTGGGTATGCGTGCTTTTCCTCTCGACAGGTTGCACCACGTTGTATGTCGGACCACGCATGGGGTTCGAGATGCCTGTCGCTGGTGGATCAAACGATCCACTCATCACAGATCAGAGCTCCGCATCGGCTGGAGTCACCGGTGGAGTATGGCTTGGCATGCAACTGACCGATCGATGGTCGATCGAGACGGCACCCGGCGTGCTTACGCAACAACGACGCAATGTGTACAGCGGCATATACACAGACAACGCTACATCAGTCGACCTCACGGCCTATCAAGCGATGTCGATGTCGTCCACACAGATTCCCCTCAACATCCGATACGCATTAGCACCGTGGTCGTCCGATCTCACGCTCTATGCACTTGGTGGTGTGGGGTATGAATACGTGCGTGCCCGCCGTTACGAGCTCAATGGCATTGCGCGCATCGCAGACGTTGAATGGCCCTTCTACGATGAGAACACACAAGCGGTTGCGACGCAACGGTCGACTGTTTCGATCACAGCGGGCACGGGATTGCAGTACAAGCTTTCGACCACATGGCGGGTTCGCGGCGAACTCTCTGTGATCACGCGCACGAGCAGCATCACGTCGGGAGCCGGACGCGTGCTTGTTGGGTACGATGCGTTTGACGAAGCCATGTTCTACGA